>CAZZEL010000190.1:0-1584 GCA_964652625.1 uncultured Gemmatimonadaceae bacterium | reverse complement strand
CAGCTCCAGGGCACGCCGGACAACCCCCACCGGGCTCTGGCCTCCTCTCCGGTGCCCTACCTGAAGGAACGGACCTGGACCGGCGGGGCCCAGGACGTCTATCTCGTCGACCTCGAGACCGGCCAGCGGACCCTGGTGGTGGAGAGGTTCCAGGGAGGGGGCTCGGCGGCCAACAGCTGGGTAGGGGTCTACGGTCAGTCCCTGAGTCAGTCTCCGGACGGCCGCTACGTCGTCTGGTTCATGGACGACCACTGGCACCTCTTCGACGCGGAGACCGGGGCCGTCCGCACCCTGACCGAGGGAATGGACGTACCCTTCTACGACGTGGATCACGACTACCCCAACCCCCGGGGCGGACACGGGGTGGGTGGATGGGTGGAAGACGAGCGGGCCGTCCTCATCCATGACAAGTACGACGTGTGGCGCTTCCCCGCGGGTGGCGGGGAGCCCATGAACCTCACGGGTGGTGAGGGCCGATCCCGGGGTCTCATCCTCCGGGTCATGAGCGTCGATCCGGAGCAGGAAGCCTTCGGCGACAATGAGCCTGTCCACCTGGCGGCCTTCGACGAAGAGGACAAGAGCTTCGGCTTTTTCCGAACGAACACGGCCAGCGGCGGCCTGGAGACCCTCCTGGACGAGGAGAGGCGCTTCCGCGTCCTGGCCAAAGCACGGGATGCCCATCGCCTGCTCTACACTCGGGAAGCCTACGATGAGTTTCCGGACCTGTGGGTAGCGGATCTGGACTTCCGGGACCGCCGCCGGGTGACGGATGTGAATCCCGGCCTCCTGGAGGAGTTCGCCTGGGGGAGTGCGGAGCTGGTGGAGTGGACCTCCGACGATGGCGTGCCCCTGCAGGGGGTCGTCATCAAGCCGGGGAACTATGAGCCGGGCAAGCGCTACCCGGTCCTGACCTACTTCTACCGGTTCTTCTCCCAGCGGCTGCACGAGTTCAACGAGCCCGTCATCAACCACCGGCCCAGCTTCCCCATCTACGCCTCCGACGGCTACCTCGTCTTCCTTCCGGACGTGCGCTTCGAGGTGGGGCGGCCGGGTATTTCCTCCCTCAAGAGCGTGGTGCCCGGTGTGAAGAGGCTGGTGGAGATGGGCCTGGCCGATCCCGGGGCCCTGGGACTCCACGGGCACTCATGGAGCGGCTACACCACGGCCTACATGGTCACCCAGACGAACATCTTCGCCGCCGCCGTGGCCGGGGCCCCGGTCTCGAACATGACCAGCGCCTACGGCGGGATCCGCTGGGGCTCGGGGCTGGCCCGGGCCTTCCAGTACGAGATGGGTCAGAGTCGCCTCCGGGGAAGTCTGTGGGACGACCGCCCGGACTACATCGAAAACTCCCCCCTCTTCTACGCCGACCGGGTGGAGACGCCCCTGGTCATCATGCACGGGGACGAGGACGGGGCCGTGCCCTGGTACCAGAGCATCGAGCTCTACGTGGCCCTCCGGCGACTGGGCAAGGACGCGGTCTTCCTGCAGTACAGGGGAGAGCCCCATCACCCCCAGGAGTACGGGAACAAGCTGGACTACTCCCTGAAGATGAAGGCCTTCTTCGACCATCACCTCAAGGGG
>CAZZEL010000189.1:0-1740 GCA_964652625.1 uncultured Gemmatimonadaceae bacterium | reverse complement strand
CACCGTGGTCCACATGCTCTGGAAGACCGGAGTGGACCCGGTGAAGTGAATCCCTCCGAAGTCCGGGTCGGCCAGGAGTTGCCGGGTGATCTCCCCGGAGCTGCCGGTGATGAAGTTGATGACCCCGCCCGGGAGCCCGGCTTCGTGGAAGAGCTGTTGGATGTAATGGGCCGAGAGGATGGCGCTGCGGGCCGGCTTCCAGAGCACCGTGTTGCCCATGAGGGCCGGGGCGCTGGGGAGGTTTCCGGCGATGGAGGTGAAGTTGAAGGGCGTGATGGCGTAGATGAAGCCCTCCAGGGGCCGGTATTCCACCTGGTTCCAGATGCCCTTGGACGAGATGGGCTGTTCCTCGTAGAGCTCCTGGGCGAAGTAGGCGTTGAAGCGGAGGAAGTCGATGAACTCAGCAGCAGCATCGATCTCGGCCTGGTGGGCCGTCTTGCTCTGCCCCAGCATCGTGGAAGCGTTGATGATGGATCGCCAGGTGGTGGAGAGCAGCTCGGCGGCCTTCAGGAAGACGGCCACCCGGTCCTCCCAGGGCCAGGCCGCCCACTCCTTGTGGGCTTCCTGGGACGCCTGGATGGCCCTCTTGATCTCCTCCGGTCCGGCTCTGTGATAATGACCCAGGACGTGCCCGTGATCGTGAGGCATGACGACGTCGGCGGTGTCCCCCGTCCGGACCTCGTCCCCACCGATCACCAGGGGAATGTCCACGACCTCCCCCGCCATCTTGTCCAGGGTCTGTTTCAGCTCCGTCCGCTCGGGGCTCCCGGGACCGTAGTTCTGGACAGGCTCGTTGACTGCAACCGGTACTTGGAGTTTGGCGCTCATGCTCTATTCCCTCTCGAAGTGGCGTTTGGGTGGCGGTTTCGGTGTCCCCTCGACGGGTCCGGTGAGGAGGATTCCCATTTCCTCTCCCCTTCCACCTCAGGCGGGGTCCCGGACCAACGGGAGAAAGGTATGAAAAAAGGGTGGGCGTGTGAAACCATTCCCCGATTTCCCCCCCGCCGTGCCGGGGTCCCGGGGTACCGGGGGGGCGGACTGCCGGGAGATCTGGAATGCGTCGGCCCGGGTGGTGGAGGCCGGGGGAGAACGGGACAAATGGGCGGTCGAGGAGTAGACGGAAGCAGAGAGACGGTCTAGGATCGAGTCACGTCGAGGGTAGACATCGTTCATTCAACCGAGATCCACATGACGATAGAACAGTTGAAGCATTCGGTATTGAAAGCCCTGTCGGGCATTTCCGTCGCCTCCGGGGATGGGGACGTGGTGTCCCGGGGCCAGGTAAGGAACCTGGAGGCCGAGGAAGACGGAACCGTCCGCTTCTCCTTCTACATGGGACCCGACGATCCCGGCTCCATCGTGAAGGACCTCAGGTCGGCGGCCGGCCAGGTGGAGGGCGTGACTTCCGTGAAGGTGAACGTGCAGCTTCCCCAGAGCGCTCCTCAACCTCCCCAACCTTCCCGGACCCCCGGGCCATCCCAGGGTCAGGGAGGACTTCAGCCGGGATCCGTGCCGGCCCCCACTCCCCAGTCGGGACTCCTCCCGGAGGTGAAGCACGTCGTAGCGGTGAGCTCCGGCAAGGGAGGGGTAGGGAAGTCCATGGTGGCGGCGAACCTTGCAGCGGCCCTGGCCCAGGAGGGTCTCAAGGTCGGTCTCCTGGACGCCGACGTCTACGGCCCGAACATCCCCATCATGTTCGGGGAGACCCGGAGGCCCGGGGCCACAGGGGAGGAAGGTGCC
>CAZZEL010000188.1:0-1958 GCA_964652625.1 uncultured Gemmatimonadaceae bacterium | reverse complement strand
ACCCGGACGAGTCGGAGGAGGGCGGCCATGGCGTCCTCAGTCTTCCTGGGGTGTGGGATGAGCTGCAGACTGCGACGCGGCTCGAGAACCAAACCGCGACCGGGGTTCAGATCCGGCCCCAGATGCCGGCTCGAGAGCAAGACAGGCCTCCCAGGGAACGACCTCCACGGGAGCCCGACTGCTCCGGAGCCAGTCCCGGGCGAAGTAGGCCACGACGACGGTGTCCGGACTGTGACGGATCTGGCCCACGGCGAAGGTCTCCCGGAAGGCCCGGGTGGACACCAGGTTCCCCAGATACGGCTCGAAGGCCCGGGGGCAGGCCGAAGCCCCCGGGCGGACCCTCTTCAACTCCGGGACCACCACGTCCGGGGGATTGCTCCAGAACACCCGGGGGCTGAAGGCCGCGTGGTTCCGGATGCCCTTCCGGTCGCCTCCGGCATGGGCCATGGCGACCCAGTTGAGCCCCATGAGGTCCGTGGTCCGTCCCGGATAGGTCAGTCCGAATCCTCCCGCGATCACGACGCCGACACTGGGAAGAAGAGCCTGGTCCGGGGATGTCCCCGGCAGGGAGTCCTGCTGTGGAACTGCTCCCGAAGGAGAGCCTTCCGACAGAGACCGGACCAAGACCCGAGCCCGGGCCCTCCCCTCTTCCGCCAGCATGAACTCCAGGGCCAGGCTACTTCTCACGCCAAAATCGAACCAGAGAGCCGTGAGCACCAGGGCGAAGGTCCCGAGGGCCGCCGTTCTCCCCACGGGCCGAGTCCGGAAGAAGCCGGTCACACGGGGCAGAGCCTCTTCCCAGACCGGGGAGAGGCCGACGATGCCCGCCAGGAGGACGAGGGGCACCACCGGCTGGAGGAAACGGTGAGAGGCGAAATGGTCTCCCCCACCCAGGACCACGGAAAGGAGGACCAGTCCGGTGGCCAGGACCGGGATGGAAGCACCCCGGAGCCAGGGCTCCCTTCCCTCCTTCCCCAGAACCCAGCGGAGGACCAGGGCGACACCCAGGAGCCACAGAACGATCATGGAGGGATGCCGGAAGAGGTAGTCGCCCACGTAGGCCAGGCCCTGGCCCATCCGGTACCAGAGGTCCCGGGGCACCTTCGCGTAGTATGTGTTCGGGAGGGGATAGCCGAAGTACGCCAGGCGGAAGGCCAGGAGCCCGAGAGCCGCCGCCAGGAAGACGGCGCCTCGAACCACCGCCGCGCTCCACCGTCCGGGCCGAGGATCGGTCACCCACCCCACCAGGATCATCCCCGGCACCACCAAAAGGGACTCGGGCCGGGCCAGGCAGAGCCACAGGATGACCAGCGCCATCCGACCTTGCCGTTTCTTCCCTCCGAGGCTCTCCCGGACCAGGAGGTAGACCATGGCCGCCACCCCGAAGGTCCAGGCCGGGAGATCCATGAGGGTGACGGTGTTCCAGGCAAAGAAAGCGGGGTAGAGGAGGAGGGCCAGCAGCAGGGCCCATTCGGCGAACCGAATGGCGCCAGGGTTGTCTCCCCGGGCCTCCAGGGTCAGGGCCAACGTTCGCTGAGCCACCAGGAGGGTTCCGGCGCAGAGGAGAACGGACACCGCCAGGAGATGGACCTCCGCCGGCCCCGGCAGCACCTCCCCCAACCCGGCCACCAGCACCCAGAGCAGAGACGTGAACCCCTCCACTCGCTCGTAGCCCGGTGTGTAGACCAGGCCGCGACCCTCCGCCAGGTTCCGGGCGTAGGTCAGAGTGATGTTCGCGTCATCGATCCCCGTAAGCCCGTCGAGCCCCAGGAAGAGGAAGGCCAGGGCCGTTCCTGCCAGGGTGACGAGGACCGCCCCGGCGGCGGAGATGAGGGTCCTTCCTGCTGCCGGGAGGGCGGAAGCCGACGAACCGGCGGAGCCCGGCGTTCGGCTCCCCCCGAAACTCACCCCTGGGCCTGGGCCCGGTTGTGCCGGATCACCGAGTCGATGATCCCGTC
>CAZZEL010000187.1:0-2040 GCA_964652625.1 uncultured Gemmatimonadaceae bacterium | reverse complement strand
CCCCCCTCCCTTCCCCATGAGCTTCAGCACGGCCAGGAAGGACCCGAGTCCGCTGGCGGCAATGCGCTCCAGGATGGCGGCCACCCCCGTCTCGCTCTCGGCCAGGGGCAGGACCATCTGGTACTGGAGGAACCCCCGGCGACCGTAGATCCGGTTCCAGTTCTCCACCGCATCCAGAGGAAAGAAGAAGGGGTCGTAGCCGGTGAGGGACTCCCCGGCGCTCCAGGCCTGCTTTCGGAAGTACAGCGTGTTGAAGGCCCGGATGCTCAGGCTGTTCAGGGTCCAGGCCGGAAGGAAGAAGGGAATCCGGAGACGGAGGCCCCGGCGGGGCCCGGAAGGAGCCCGACCCTTCAGAGGCCATCCCGCCTCCAGGGGATGCTTCGCCGCCGGCCCCGTCAGCTCCCCTGCGGTGGCGTGCTCCCCACGGTAGAGGATGGAGCGACCCAGGCTGGAGCCCCGGGCCTGACAGTCGATCCAGGCCACGGAGTAGGTCCAGGCCGCCGACTCCCGGAACAGGGCCATGGCCTCGTTCAGATCCCGGGCCACCAGGGTCTCCGTCCGGAGGTAGGCCGTCTCCACGGGAACCAGACGAAGGCCCGCCCGGAGGATGATCCCCGTGAGGCCCATCCCCCCGGCCGTGGCCCGGAAGAAGGTGTCGTTGGAGGCTTGGGAACCGGTCTCCACCCCGGGGGGGGAGCTCCCCGGTGCCCACAACCTCTGAATCCGGCCCTCCGGCGTGAGGAGGTCCATCCACAGCACGTGCCGGGAGAAGGTCCCGTCCCGGTGGTGGCTCTTGCCGTGGACGTCCGAGGCGATGGCCCCGCCCACGGTCACGTGCTTCGTCCCGGGAACCACCGGCAGGAACCATCCCCGGGGCACCAGGGTGGTGAGGAGCTCGTCCAGGGAGACCCCGGCCTCGCAGGTCACCGTCCCCTCCTCCGCATCCAGCTCCAGGAGCTTCTGCCGCTCCCGGACGGAGAGGACCGTGGGGGCCAGGGCGCTGTCCCCGTAGCACCGGCCCAGGCCCCTGGGGATGAGGCTGGAGCCGTCCCGGGAACACTCCCGGAGAAGAGCCACCGCCTCCTCGTCCGACGAGACGGACAGCAGGTCCGCCTGAATCCGCGGGTAGTTCCCCCAGTTCGACAGCTCAGGCATACATCAACCAGAGGCAGGTTGCCAGCCATCCCAGGAGGGTGAGCTGGAGGAAGTGGTCCCGGAACAAGACCTCGGTGGGATTGCCGCTCTTCTCCTCCACCATGGCCACCTGGAGGTAGCGGAGGATCCCCAGGACCACGAAGAAGGTGGTCAGGTAGAAGTTCTCCGTCCCCAGCCGCTCCGACAGGTCCGGGGCCAGGGCGTAGGAGACGTAGGCCACGATGACCACCCCGGCCATGATGGTCATGGCGCTGTCCAGAAAGGCCAGGTTGTAGCCGTCGATGGACTTCCGGGCCCGGCTGCCCGTCTCCAGGAAGAGGACCACGTCGTCCCGTCGCTTGGCCAGGGCCAGGAAGAGGGCCAGGAGGAAGGTCATGACCACGATCCAGGCCGACAGGGGAATGCCCGTGGCGGCGCCTCCCAGGAGAACCCGTAGGACGTAGCCCAGAGCGATGATGCAGACGTCCAGGACCGGCACGTGCTTGAGCCCCAGGCTGTAGGAGCCGTTCAGGGCGGCGTAGAGGGCCAGGATCCACACGGCTCCGGTGCTCACCGTCATCATGAGGGCGAAGGACGCCACCACCAGAGTGCCGGCCATGACGGCGGCCGCATCCTCCGATACCTCCCCCGAGGCCAGGGGACGGTCCCGCTTCACCGGGTGCCGCCGGTCCGCTTCCACGTCCTGGATGTCGTTGAAGACGTAGACGGCCCAGGCCGTGAGGGTGAAGGCCCCGAAGGCCACCGCCGCCCGGATCAAGAGATCCAAGTCCGTGAGCTCCAGACCGAAGAAGAGAGGCAGGAAGACGAAGAGGTTCTTCGCGGCCTGCCGGACCCGGACGAGTCGGAGGAGGGCGGCCATGGCGTCCTCAGTCTTCCTGGGGTGTG
>CAZZEL010000186.1:0-2227 GCA_964652625.1 uncultured Gemmatimonadaceae bacterium | reverse complement strand
AGCCCGGATAGCTGGAGCCCACGACGGCGGCCCCGACCCGGGCGGCCAGGTCCCGAAACCGAGCGTGGCTGCGAAGCGGATCCCAGCCCGGCTCCTGGTGGACGCTGAAGAGGTAGGGCTCCTTGTCCTCCACGGCCGCCTCCAGGAAGTCCAGGGCCCGGTCCACCTCTCCCAGGGCAATGAACCCCCGGGCCAGGGCGAGGTTGGGGACGTAGCGGTTCTCCTTCTCCTCGTGCAGCTCTCCGACGATCCGCCAGGCCTCGTCCCGGCGTTCCGCCACGGCCAGGCTCACGGCCAACAGGCCCCGGAAGAAGTCGGCGTTTCGTGAGAGGGCCACGCCTCGCTCCCCGGCGGCCACGGCGTCCGCCGTGCGACCGGCCCCCACCAGGCAGATCTGCTGAATGAAGACGCCGAAGAGGTACCCGGGGTCCCTCTGGAGCACCTCCTCCGTGATCCCCACACCGCGGTAGAAGTCCCGAGCCATAGAGGCCACCGCCGCTTCCATGCTGTCCAGATAGGAGGAAAGGGGATCCAGGGCCTTGCCTTCCGCCAAGTGGGCATACCCTTCCGTGAACCGGCCCTGGGCGGCGCACAGGATCCCGTACCACGCCCGGACGTCCACGTTGCTCGGGCTCAGCCTGATGGCCCTCCGGTAGTCTTCCTCCGCCTCCTTCCACTCCCAGGAGCACATGAACCGGAACCACCCCCTGGAGGCACGAGCTTCTCCCAGGTCGGGATCCAGCTCGAAGGCTCTGGTCAGGGCCTCCTCGGCTTTCTCCCGAGCCGCCTTCGGGGGCATGAAGCCGTACAGGCTCAGGGCCACGTAAGCATCGGAGATCCCCGTGTAGGGGAGGGCGAAGTCCGGGTCCTGCGCCGCCGCCTTCTGGAAGTACTCCAGGCCCCGTTGCAGCCCCACCCGGTAGCGCTGATGCCAGAAGGAGCGTCCCCGGAGAAAGAGATCGTAGGCCTCCACGTTCCGGGTGGACGGTCGGCGAGGAGGAGGTTCGGATTCCCCCACCAGCGTGGGACGGACCGTCTCCACGATGGCCCGGGAGATCTCGTCCTGGATGGCGAAGACGTCGGCCAGCTCCCGCTCGTAGGTCTCGGACCAGAGGTGATAGCCGTCCCCGGCGTCGATGAGCTGGGCCGTGACCCGGAGACGGTCTCCGGAACGTCGCACGCTCCCCTCCAGCACTGAGGCGACGCCCAGCCGGCGGCCCACCTCCCGGATGTCCGCCGAGGATTCCTGGAACTGGAACGAGGACGTCCGGGCCGCCACCCGCAGCCCCTCCACGTGGGTCAGGTTGTTGATGAGCTCCTCGGCCATCCCATGACAGAAGAACTCCTGCTCCGGATCAGCGCTCAGGTTCGAAAAGGGGAGAACGGCGATGGAGGGTGGAAGGGAGGCCGAGGGGGACGGGGCGTGGGGGCCCGGACCGGCGGCGGCCTGCGGAGCGACGGCCGCCGGTGAAGCGACGCCCGACGGAGCGACATCCGACGGAGCGACATCCGACGGAGCGACGCCTGACGGGGAGCCGTCGGTGAACCGGTGGGAGCCCGGGCCGGCGGCGGCGCCCTCGTCCCCCTGCATCCGGATTCCCTCCGGCGTCATCTCCAGGGCCCAGGCCAGGACCAGGGCGATGGGGAACCCGATGACAACGAGCGCGATGACCAGGCGAGCCGCCCAGGGAGGACAGTCGAAGGCCCCGAAGAGATCCGGGACCGCCAGGGAGATGGCAGCCCCCACGGCGGCGTACACTGCCGCCACGCGGTAGACCTTCCTCCGCTTGAGCTCCGTGAAGAACCGGGAGACCCGGGTGAACATGCCCTGTCTCGGCTGTGAGGAAATGGCCCGACCGCCAACCCCACTGGCTGGCCCGCCCTGCATCCTGACCCGCCTTCGGAAAGGGCCAGCCTCGGAGTCCAAGATGGGCTGCGGGTTCTCCGGAGAGCAAGGATCTTGGCCCGTCCTGGCCCGGTTCACTCCTTCCCTCTCATCCCGCTCCAGGGCTCTGGCCCTCCCCCCGGAGACGCTCACCCAATCCCCACAGAAACACGATGTGCCGCCCGGGTGTGTGAGCCCTCTGGCCCGCTTCCCGAACGGCACATCTACCCCACCATTACTGGTGTATGTGACTATGTCAGGAGCCTTCCCCCAACCGGATCCTCCTTTGATTTGGCCCAAGACGGCATCCATCGGTTTCAGGCTCCAGTCTTCAGTGTCGGC
>CAZZEL010000185.1:0-2280 GCA_964652625.1 uncultured Gemmatimonadaceae bacterium | reverse complement strand
TCCAAGCCCGGGTTTTCGGCTCCGGCCGGGATTCTGTCTCAGCCACCTTCGCCCTCGGTTCTTCATCGCATTCGCTGCTCCAGGTCGCGTAGCCGGTACGAACGACCCTTGATGTGGATGACGTGACACCGATGCAGAAGCCGGTCCAGGAGAGCGGTGGTCATCACTTCATCGCCGGCCAGCACTTCGGCCCAGTCCTTCACCGCCTTGTTCGTCGTGATCAGGATGCTGCCCCGCTGGTACCGGTAGGAGACCTCCCGGAAGAACAGGCTTGCCTCCAGCCGGCTCAGCGGCTGAAAGCCCACTTCGTCAACGATCAATAGAGCCACCTTCATGTACTTCTTTGACCGCAACCGGCGGGGCGGCAGCTCCTGATCCTTCTTCAGCGCATGGAGCAGATCGTCGAGGCGAAAGAAGGCCACGCTGAAGCCGTGCTCCACGGCCTTGACCCCAAGGGCTACAGCAAGGTGGGTCTTGCCCACCCCAGGCGGGCCAGCCAGCAGGAGGCCTTCCTTCTCCCGGATCCAGGCACAGGTGGCCAACGTCTCCACCCGACTCTTCTCCACAGCGGGCTGGAAGCTGAAGTCGAAGGCGTCCAGCGTCTGGCCCGGAGGCAAACCGGAGAGGCGAAGGGAGGTCTTGATCCGCCTCTCCTCCCGGCGACGAACCTCCTCGTCCAGGAGACGGTCCAGGAACCGGTGGGGAGCCATGTCTCCCTTCACGGCCTCGCTCAGTTGGTCCGGGAACTGCTCGGCGGCGTAGCTGAGCCCCAGTTGCTCGAGCTGGCTACGGGTGTGATCCACATCGAGTCGTGCGCCCTTCTTCGACGCCTGGGCCCGGGCGCTCATCGGGCCACCTCCGCCAACGCCCCGTAGAGATCCAGGGGACGATGCTCCACCGGCATCTCGTAGATCTCCTGCAGCTTCTGGCCCATCCGGCCCAGGGGCGGAGGAGGAAGAACCCGGTCCGTGGCGTCGCCCTCGAAGCAGGTGGGATCGATGAGGATCCGTTCCGATGTCTGGCGGGGATATTCCCGTAGGACCACACCATCGGACAGGATCTGCACCTTGTCCACGCAGCCCCGGACTTCGACCCGCTCGTCCACATGGGTGAAGGGCACCGTGTAGCTCCGGTCCTCGAAGCGAACCGTGCAGTCCGGACCCACGCGCCGCATCACCACCAGGTCGAAGGGCTCGGGCAGCAGGGGGAGGGGCTGGAGCTCCTCCATCTCCCGTTCCCAACTCTCCTGGACCGTGAGGCCTGTGGCCGGACACAGGGCCCCCTCGGCCCACCGGTCGATCCGACCATCGGTCCGCTCCTGCAGCTCCTCCAGTGCGTCGAAGGGCCGGTCCTTCGGATCCAGCCTCAGGCGGCTGAGGCGAACTTTGGCCTCCACCTTTCCCTTCGCGTTGGCTGCCCTGGGAGGACAGGCATCGATATGAAACCCCACGCCCCGGGCATAGGACTCATAGACCGGATGAATCGTGCCCCAGGCCCCGGCCCCCTGAACCACTGCCGTTTTCACGTTATCGATCCGGTTGACTGCAGGAATGCCGCCCAGCCGCCGGAAGGCCTCGTTGTGGCAGTGAAGCCAGGAGAGCTGGTCCTCCCGCCGGCTCCAGATCAGCGCCGGCTTCCGGCTGTGGGACAACACCATCACGAAGGCATGCAGCGGCTCAGGACCCATCCCCACGTCCACCCGAGGATACTCGCCCCAGTCCGTCTGGGTCTGGGCCCCCGGAGGCGTCTCCACTCGCCGGTACGTCCGCTTCTTCGGCTTCGGGTACTTCGCCCGCACATAGCGGAGCAACGAGCGGTAGTGGCCCTCGTACCCGTGCTCCTCCGCCAGGTGCTCATGGAGCTCACGCACGTTCACCGGCCGCCCGCTTGGGTCCGTGGCCTCATGGGTTCGCATCCAGTGGTCGATCACCTCCCCATAGGCGTCGGCCTGAAACGGCTTGTCCGTTCGCCCGTCTCGGGCTCCCTCCTCCAGCCGCCGTAGCCGGTACCGGACCGCACCCTCCGTCACCCCAAGGGTCCGGGCAATCTCGCAGTGGTTCTGACCCTTCTCGGCCAGCACTTGAATCGTCATGACTTCCTCCCCACGAAGACGTCGCGCCATGAGTCGATCCCTCCGGATGCAGGTCCGGAGGTAGATCTACTCGCTTCATCGTGGGGTCGTAAATCTTCGCGTCCCCTAAGCTCGAAAATGAGGGTTCCCGCGACACCGCGACCCAACGCTCGAGATGAAGTTGTCCGTTCGAGGACCCGGGAGGCCTG
>CAZZEL010000184.1:0-2633 GCA_964652625.1 uncultured Gemmatimonadaceae bacterium | reverse complement strand
GGGAACGACGCCCTCAGACCCTCTTCCAACGGGTGCCTTCCGCAGAGTCCTCCAGGACGATGCCCTTCTCGGCCAGGGCGTCCCGGATGGCGTCGGCCCGGGCATAGTCCTTCGCCGCCCGGGCTTCCTGTCGCAGCCGGATCTGCTCCTGGATCCACGCCTCCGTGGCCTGGTCCAGGGTCCGGTCCCGGTGGGCCAGCTCCAGGAGCCCCAGGACCTCGTCCATCCGCCCCAGGGCCTCCAGGGCCTGGTCCCGCTCCTCCGCGGTCACTCGTCCAGCGGCGTCCAGCTCACTGTTCACCTCGCTCACCAGGACGAAGAGGGCCCCCAGGGCGCCGGCGGAGTTCAGGTCGTCGTCCATGCTGGCCTCGAAGGCTTCCATGGCCCGGCTCACGGCGTGGGGAATTCCCGTGGCCGGGGCCCCCTCCGCCACGGCGGTGTCCTTCAACCGGGACTCGAAGTCCAGCAGCCGCTGGATGGCGGCCCGGGAGCCCTCCAGCCCCTTCATGGTGAAGTTCAGCTCCCGGCGGTACTGGGCCGAGAGGAGCTGGTGTCGGACGGCGGAGGGCTCGTGTCCGTCCTCCATGAGATCCTCCAGGGACACGGTGTTGCCCAGGGACTTCGACATCTTCTCTCCTTCCAGGAGAAGATGCTTGATGTGGAGCCAGTAGCGGACGAAGGGCCGGCCGGTGGCCCCCTCGGACTGGGCGATCTCGTCTTCGTGGTGGGGAAAGACCAGGTCTTCCCCTCCCAGGTGGATATCCAGGGTCTCCCCGAGCTCGGCGATGCTCATGACGGAGCACTCAAGGTGCCAGCCCGGCCGGCCCCGGCCCCAGGGGGAGTCCCAGGCGGCCCCCACCGCTTCGTCTTCCTCCTTGGCCGCCTTCCACAGGGCGAAGTCCCGGACGTCTTCCTTACCGTAGTCGTCCACGGCCACCCGGGCCCCGGGCCTCACCGATTCGGGATCGATGCGGGAGAGCTTGCCGTAGTCCGGGAACCGGGAGATGGGGAAGTAGACGGACCCGTCCTCAGCCTGGTAGGCCAGCTCCTTCTCCTCCAGGCGCCGGACGAACTCCACCATGGTCTCCACGTACTCCGTGGCCCGGGGATAGGCGTCCGCCGACCGGATGCCCAGGCGCTCGGCATCCGCCAGGAAGGCCTCTCCGAAGGGCTCGGTGTACTCTCGGATCGTGACTCCCTGCTCCAGGGCCCCCCGGATCGTCTTGTCGTCCACGTCCGTCAAGTTCGTGACGAACCGGACCCCGTACCCCTTCCACTCCAGGTAGCGATGGAGGAGATCGAAGACCAGGAAGGTCCGGTAGTTCCCGATATGAGGATGATCGTAGATGGTGGGGCCGCACCCGTAGACCAGGACCCGTTCCGGATCCTGGGGCTCGAAGGGTTCCAGCTCACGGGACAGGGTGTTGGAGAATCTCAGGGGCATGGATCGATGGTTGGGTCGTGGGATCGTGTGGGTTTTCGTCTGAGGGCGAGGCGAATCCTGGTCCAACGTCAGGAGAGGATCCGGATCTCGGTGACCGCCCAGTTTTCATCCTGCCGGACGAAGGCCACGAAGACGGTAAGGACAACCGGCGCCGATGCGCCAGCCGGCCGGGTCTCCCAGCGGATCTCCGCGAAACCCTGGGTGGGGTCCGCCGCCACCCGGGAGACCCGGGTCACCGTGGTCTGGCCTCCCGGGTGGGCCTCCAGGTAATCCCTCAGGGACGCACGAACCTGTCGGGGGGAGATCCGGAGATGCTTCTGGTCCTGGACATGGAGCCGGATTCCCTCCGGTACCATCATGGTCGTCAGGGTCTGCAGGTCCCCGGCCCGCCACGCGTGGGCGAAGCTCGCCGCCTCGGCCTCCAGGGAAGACTGGAGGGGAAGGGCGAGAAGCAGGCAGAGCAGCAGTCCCATGGCCCTACTCCCCCGCCCCTTCCGGCGGGTAACGGCGGAAGAACTCCCGGATGGCCTGGGCCGCGGCCCGGGCCGCGTCTTCCTGGAAGCTCCGCTGGCTCATGATCCGTTCCTCCTGGGGATTCGTGATGAAGCCCACCTCCAGGAGCACCGAGGGCATGAGAGCGTTCGTGATGACGGCGAAGGGCCCCTGTTTCACTCCACGGTTCGGTCCGGGATGGACCCGGCCCAACTCCTCCTGCATGAGCTCCGCCAGGAGGGCCGACCAGTGCTGATGGTCCAGGTTCCTGAGCTCCGTGAGGATGTAGCTCAGGTCCGGATCCTGTCCCTGGGGGCCGGTCCCGGCCTCCTCCATCTCCACCGCCGAGTTCTCCAGGGCCGCCACCCGGCGCTCGTGCTCCGTCCGGGCTTCGGAGAGGAAGTAGGTCTCGAAGCCCCGGGTGGCGCGGGAGTTGGGCAGGGCGTTGGCGTGGATGGAGACGAACACCCCCGGCCTCTCCCCCTTCCACCGGGTGGCCTCCTCCCCCCGCCTCCACAGGGGGATGAGACGGTCTTCCTCTCGGGTGAGGTAGACCTCCACGTCCTGTTCGTCGGAGAGGATGCGATGCAGGGCTCGGGCGATGCCCAGGGCCACGTCCTTCTCCCGGGTGCCGTGGGCGCCCAAGGCCCCCGGGTACCGGCCTCCGTTGCCCGGAACGATCACAACCACGCTCACC
>CAZZEL010000183.1:0-2682 GCA_964652625.1 uncultured Gemmatimonadaceae bacterium | reverse complement strand
GCCTCGCCGGCCCCAGGTGAGCTGGGCTCCGGATTCCCGGCGTCTGGCGGTCATGCGCCCGGACGAGCGGGGCGTGGAGCTCATGCACTACATCTCCTCCACGCCTCAACGCCCGGAACACTACGCCCGTCCCTATGCTCTTCCCGGAGACTCCATCATTCCACAGCCCGTCTTCCATATCTTGGAGGTGCCGAGGGACCTGGAGGAGGCTGCCCGGACGTCGGCGGACGACACGGCCGCCGCTCTGGCCGAGGAGAATACCCAGGTCCGTCTGGCCCCGGAGATCTGGGAGCTCTCGTTCGGTGGAGCGGCGGCGGACTCGGCCTGGAGCTCCAGCGGCGAGACCCTCTACGTGCACTACTTCACCCGGGGGGCGAAGAAGCGAATTCTGGCTGCCGTAGAGGCCGCCACAGGGGAGCACCGGATTCTGGCCGGAGACAGCAGCCGGACCAACGTCATCGGAAACCACTGGACGGGACCCAAGAGTTTCTACGTGACGGGGGACGGGGAGGAGGTCTTCTGGTGGTCGGAGCGGGACGGTTGGGCTCACCTCTACCGTTACAGGGATGGGAGCGCATCCCCGGAACAGCTCACCTCTGGATCCTGGACTGTGGGGACGCTCCTGCACGTGGATGAGGACGAGGGCACGCTCTATTTCACCGGGCGGGGACGGGAGGAGGACCGCCTCCCCTACTACGCCCACCTCTACCGGGTGAACCGGGACGGGTCCGGAGTCGCCCTCCTCACTCCGGAGGACGCCAACCACGAGATTCACTTCTCCCCCTCCGGGAAGTACTTCGTGGATGTACAGTCCCGCATCGAGGAGCCCCCCGTGTCCGTGCTCCGCAAGACGGAGGACGGGAGCGTGGTCCGGGTCCTGGAGGAGGCCGATGTCTCCCTCCTTGAAGACGTGGGGTGGACGCCGGCGGAGGTGTTCCGGGTGAAGGCCCGGGACGGGGTGACGGACCTGTACGGGGTCCTGTACTTCCCGCCGGAGCTGGATCCGGAGTGCTCCTATCCGGTCATCGAGCACATCTACCCCGGGCCCTTCATCGGGAGCGTCGGACGCTGGTCCTTCAAGAGCGGAGGGGAACCCTTCGCCCTGGCCCGGCTCGGGTTCGTGGTAGTCCAGCTGGATCACCTGGGAACCCCGTACCGCTCCAAGGCCATGCACGACCACTACTGGGGGAACATGGGGGACAACGGCATCCCGGACCACGTAGCCGCCGTCAAGCAGTTGGCCGCCCGCTATCCCTTCATGGACCTGGAGAGGGTGGGGATTTATGGCCACTCCGGCGGGGGCTTCGCCTCCACCGACGCCATTCTGCGTTTCCCCGACTTCTACAAGGTGGCCGTATCCGGAGCCGGGAATCACGATCAGAGGACCTATGGCATTCACTGGGGACCCATCTACCAGGGTCTGTTGGAGCGGGACACCCTGAAGGGGACGGATAACTACCGGAGCCAGGCCAACAAGCACCTGGCCGGGAACCTGAAGGGGAAACTCCTCCTCATGCACGGGGATCTGGACGACAACGTGCACCCGGCCATGACCATCCAGGTGGTGGACGAGCTCATCAAGGCGAACAAGGACTTCGATCTCATCATCGCCCCGGACAGGGCCCACGGGCTCAACGAGCCCTACTTCGTCCGGCGCCGGTGGGACTACTTCGTGCGGCACCTGTTGGGGGCCCACCCCCCCGAGGAGTTCGAGATCACCAGGCCGGAGGGATAGAACCGTCGGTATCCCAGGCGCTTCCCCTCCCACAGCACCCGGCGGGGCTCCTCTTCCGGCAGTGAGGAAATTCGACCGCGTCAAGAGCCATCGAGGGAACAGGAGAAAACAATGCACCGTCTAACTCTTCTCCCCGGACTGCAGACCCTGATCCTCACAGGAATCCTCCTCCTGGGAGGCTCAGGGGTGATGAAGGCCCAGGAAGTCATGGACGAGACCCGATATGCCCGAGCCGAGCGTCTCCTGAGCTGGCACCTGGATCCCCTCATCGCCGGGGACGAGGTCCGGCCGGACTGGATGCGGGGGGGCAATCGGTTCTGGTATCGGAACAAGACGGGGGAGGGGCATGAGTTCATCCTGGTGGACCCGGAGCAGAACCTCCAGAGCCCCCTTTTCGACCATGCCCGACTGGCCGCCGTCATGTCCGAGGCCAACGACACCAGCTACATCGGCCGGAAGCTCCCCTTCGACGACTTCGAGTTCACGGACGAGGAGGAGACGACCATCGCCTTCCGGGTGGGGGAGAAGCGGTTCGAATGCGACATCCGGGACTACGCCTGCACCGTGGGGGACACGCTGCCCAGCGACGTCCCCTTCGTGGAGTCGCCGAACGGGGAATGGGAAGCCTTCGTCCACGAGGACAACCTCTATGTGCGTCCCGTGGCTGAGCCCGCCGACTCCGTGCAGCTCACCACTGACGGGGAGAAGGAGTGGGCCTATGGCCATATGGCCTGGGGCCGGGTGAGCCGTGAGGATCGGCCCCAGCGCCCCATCCTCCAGTGGTCTCCGGACTCAAGGAAGATCGCCGTCCAGAAGACGGACGTGCGGGGGGTGGGCAAGATGCCCCTCTATTCCTCCACCAAGCAGCGACCGGAATACTACCTCTATCCCTACGCCCTTCCCGGGGATTCCATCCTCCCCCGGTTCGATATCCATATCGTGGAGCT
>CAZZEL010000182.1:0-2712 GCA_964652625.1 uncultured Gemmatimonadaceae bacterium | reverse complement strand
TGATTTGGCCCAAGACGGCATCCATCGGTTTCAGGCTCCAGTCTTCAGTGTCGGCCGATTTGTGAAAGACTTGAGGGTTTGCGGGTGCCCCCCTTCGCGTTTCGCTGCGGGAGGCGCCTCGACGCGCCTCTCGCTTCGGGAGGTGCTCTCCCCCGTCTTTCGCTCCGGGAGTCGGTAGCATCATCTTCCGGGCATGACTACCGACACGACGCCAGATTCCACGCCCGAACCCGAGTCCGGCCAGACGCCGGAACCCGCATCCGACGCCACGCCGGATTCAGGGCCCGGCAACGGAACCGGGCTCCAGCCTGAAGCAGACACCTCCTCCGACGAGGAGCCCCTGCAGGTCACCGTCGCCCCCCACCCCCTTCTCCGGCCCGTGGCCTTCCTGAGCCGGTTTTCCCGGCCCCTGGGGCAGGAGAGCACGCCTCCGACCGTCCTGGACCTCCTCCGGCTGGAGGCCGACGCCCCCATCCAGCGGGACGAGGAGCACCGGCTGGCCGTCCGGGATCTGCTCCGCCACTGGGGCCACAAGCCTGCGGGACGGGGCAAGCCGGCGGCGGAGTACCTGGTCCGGGCCGTGAAGCGGAGAGAGCTCGGCTCCATCAACCTGGCCGTGGACATCTGCAACGTCATCTCCCTGCACAGCAACCACTCCATCGCCCTCATGGACCTGGATCTCCTCCAGCCCCCCCTCCGGGTGGACCGGGGCCAGGAGGGCCAGAGCTACACCTTCAATCCGTCGGGCCAGGAGATGTCCCTGGAGGGCCTCATCTGCCTCTTCGACGCCCAGGGCCCCTGCGCCAACCCGGTGAAGGACGCCCAGCGGGTGAAGACCCACGAGGGCACGACCCGAACCCTGACCATCATCTGGGGCGTGGCGGAATTCGGGGAGCGGCTGGAGCGGGCCCACCAGTGGTACGTCCAGCTCCTGGAAGAAACGGGAGCCGAGGTGGACGAGGTGTCGGTAGCCCTGGAGGGGCCGGAGGGTTAGCGGGGCGCGGGACCGGGGGGTTGGCGCAGCTCAGGCGCCGAGGTCACCTCCCCCACTGCCTCCTCCCCCGCCTCCCGGACCCGGGCCTGGGCCGCGTCCATGGCCTTCAGGACCTCCGCCGAGGAGCCCCCCACCTCGATGTCGCCCATGGTCCCCAGGGCGTCCACGTACCAGTCGGTCCAGGTCCGGAGGATCCTCTGCTGTTCGGAGGCGTCCCCTCCATCGGCCAGGGCGGCCCGGCTCAACTCCAGCTCCGTGGCCAGGCGCTCCAGGGCGGCCTCCTCCACCTCGCGGATCAGGGATACGGCCGTGCCGGCGTCGGCGCTGGTGAGGGTCATGGCCGAGACCGCCGAGCACACGCCCACGTTCTTCAGCGTCTCCGCTGAGACCATCTCCACCCGGTCTCCGTCGGTGTGGTAGTAGACGTCGGTGAAGTGCCAGAAGAGCACCCCGGGTGAGCCGGCCCGAAGGAAGGGCACATGGTCGCTGCCCCCCTCGAAGGGGTTCGTGCGCACCACCCAGCCCGTGTCCTCGGCCTGGTCCAGGCACCGGCGCAGGAGGAAGTCGTTGAAGTAGTGGGGGGTGAGCTGATCCACGGTCAGGGGCCGCCCGCCCCACTCCGTGTGCTGGTCCTGGCCCCGGGTCCAGACGGCCGAGGGATCGGGCATCTTCTCGATGAGAAACGTCCCCCCGGTCTTCTCAGTGTCCTCCCCCACCATGTCCAGGCTGAGACCCCAGCGCACGTTCGCCGCCCGGTCCTCGTCTTCCTCCATGTACCGGCGGGTGGAGCGGATCTCGTCGCCCCAGATCATGGTGATGGTCCGGGCCGGGTCGAACACGCCGGCCTTGAGTCCCTGGGCGAAGGCCCGGGCCAGCTCGGCCTGGAGGGCCACGCCCGAGGCGTTGTCGTTGGCCCCGGACTCCTGGACATGGGCGCTGAAGACGAAGCGCTCCTCCGGCTGGACGTCCCCGTGAACCTCCGCCACCAGGGTGAGCTCGTCGGAGGGGTAGATCCGGCTCTCCACCAGCACCCGGACCGACGCCGGACCCCGGGCCAGGGCCTCCCGGAGGGCATCACGGGCGTTCAGGGAAAGCATGAGCCCCCAGGACTCGGCCTCCGGGTCGTAGGGGATGGACGACATGGGTGCTACGTCCCGGTGCACCTCCGGGTGGTTGAAGGCCGGGATCCGGTAGGCCAGCACCCCCAGGGCGCCCGCGTCCTGCACCGCCAGGCGGAAAAGCTGCCGGGCGCTGGCGTCTCCCATGACGATCTTGCCTTCCAGGTCCAGCCCCTGGAGGTCCTCCGGGCCGGCGTCACCCACGTCCACCAGCTCCGCCTCCACTCCCCCGGCGGGGGTGGAGAAGGAACGGGCGGCCATGAGGTTCAGGTTCGTGGAGAGGTCCATGAGGGGCTCGTCGTCCCCCACCAGGGTCAGAGACGCCCGAACGGGCTCCCAGGTGGGGATCTCCATCTCCCGGTGCTCCACCCGGTACGTGAGCCGTCCGGCCCCGGGCTCTCCCTCCTCCACGTAGCCCTCGTCCTCCAGGGCCTCCACCACCTTCTCCATGGAGGCGTTGAAGCCCACGTTGCCCGGCACCCGGTAGTAGGGATCCATGAACCGGACCAGCTCCTTGGCCCGCTCTCCGGAGATGGCCTCCCGGGCAAAGCGCTGGTAGGTGGCCGGGAGGTCCTGCCGGGCCGACCCGGAGATCAGGAG
>CAZZEL010000181.1:0-2775 GCA_964652625.1 uncultured Gemmatimonadaceae bacterium | reverse complement strand
CCCTCGGTCCAGACCGTCCAGCCGTTGTACCAGGCGTCGGCCAGGGCCGTCCCCGGGGCGATGGCGCCGGCGTAGTCCGTCTCCACCAGCGTCCGGCCGTCCACCGGGGCAATGAGGTTGTCGTCGAAGGCGATGCCCGACAGGTCGAAAGCCGTGTAGCCCTCCGGCATGGCCGTCAGGGTGAAGTTCGGCGGGCTGCTGGCGCTGCCCATGTCGAAGGCCGAGGCGTCGAAGCCCGGATCCGCCAGCATGTTGTTGAACCCGTCCGTCTCGAAGAACTGCTTGTTCAGGGCCTGGGTGGAACCACCACCGCAGTCGTTGAAGTTGGCGTCCGTGCCGCCGGCGGCACCACCGTTGCTCCACATGATGAGGCCTTCGGCGGAGAGGGTGGCGGTGGGATCCGTCTGCCCGGCGATCCGGTTCTGGGCGTTCAGGATGGAGACGGCGTCCCGGATGCAGAACCCGGAGTTTCCGAAGCCCTGGAAGATGGAGTTGTACACCCGGTAGTTCGTACCTTCCCGCATCTGGATGGCGTCGTCGGACTCGTTACCTGCTATGTCTCCGCTCACCACGGCGTCGTTGGCCCCGATCATGGTGGCGTTGGCCAGCACGGCGGTGGACTGGGGCGTGGCGTCGCCATCGTCCCCGTTGTTGGAGATCTCGAAGCCCTGGTCGGCGTCGGCGCCCCGCTGCTGTCCGATGATGAACTGCATGAAGCCCCGGTAGCCGTCGGTGCCGTCCACCGAGTCGTCCCCGATGCCCGTCACCACCAGGTGGTCCACGGACACCGTGCCGCCGAAGGGCTCGATGCCGTCATCCTTGTTGTAGTGGATCTGGACGTAGGAGATGGTGGTCCCGGCGCCCACGCCCTGGAGGGCCAGACCGTTGAGCTGGTCCACGGGGGTCACGTCGTCCCCGGCGAACTCGATGCGCACGCCCCGGAGGATCCCGGAGTCGTCGTTCACGTCTTCGCCGCCGTAGAAGCCCGAGTCACCCTCACCCTGAGCCTCGTCCCCGGCGTTCGTGGGAGCCTGGCCGTTGATCACAAGACCGCCCCAGTCCTCCACCGCCCGGCTGCCCCGGGGGTTGTCGGAGGTGAAGACGATGACCTCGTCCTCCGTGGGGGCACGGGCCTCACCGGTGGCGTCGGCCACCAGACGGGAGCCCCGGCTCACCACCAGGTAGGCGCCTCGGACGCCCTGAGGTAGATCCGTCTTGCCCACCACCGTGGTGCCGGGCTCGATGGTCAGCGTGACTTCCACACACTCGGGATCCGCGCCGTCAGGGCCGCAGTCCTTGCCCACGAAGATGGGCTGGTTCAGGACCCAGGTCTTGTCGCTGGTCCAGGTGGTGCTCGTGAGGATGTCACCGGTGACCTGTACTACCGTCTCGGGCTCCGCCTCGGTCATGGTCGAAGCCGTGGCGGGCTGGGAGACGCCGCCGGCGTTCTGGGCCGTGACCTGGAGAAAGTACGTGGTGGCCGGCGTCAGGTTCGAGAAGCTGACGCTGGGGTTGCTGAGACCCGACTCGGTCCGGTCCGACTCTCCGGCGGTGGTCAGAACGGCGTTGTAGCTGTCGGCTCCGGTGGCGGCGTTCCAGTCGGCCTGGATCGTCTGTCCCGAGACCGTCAGGGATAGGCCGGTGGGAGCGGCCGGCGGATCCGGAATGTCGGTCCCCCCGTTGTCATCGTCGTCGTCGCAGGCCGTCAGGGTGAACGGGCCCACGATGAGCAGCCCGAAGAGGGCCAGGTAGCGCATCCACTTCATGGTGTCATCCTCTGGTTGGGGTGATGCGTTGCGTCGGTGTTGCGTAGTTGGCTGAGCGATCATGGAGAAACGGTCAGAACTCCCAGGAGAGGCTGACGGAGAACGTCTGGCCCAGGGAGTAGGACCGCTGTACCCGGGTGATTCCATTGTCGGACTGCTGGAACTGGTAGTCGGAGTCCAGCAGGTTCGTGCCCTTGAGCTTCACCCGGGCCCCGGAGGGCAGGGGGAAGGAAAGGGTGGCATCCAGGGCGTTCCGGGGCTCCTCGTAGATGTCCGGGAGCCCGGATCCCCCGGCGGCGGTGAGCCGCCTGCCGAAGCGGTTGAAGAACAGCCCGGCCTCCAGTGCGCCTCCCGGGTGGGTGTAGCCCAGTCCCAGGTTCAGCACGTAGGGGGCCTGCCCCTCCAGGGGCCGCTCCAGGTTCGTGGGTTGGAAGATCCCTCCCCGGCTCACCGTGACCTCGGAGTCGATCCAGGCGTAGTTGCCCTGGACGGAGACGTCCCTGAGGCGCTCGGTCACGCGGCCCAGGGAGATCTGGCCGTCCACCTCGAAGCCGTAGAGGGTGGCCTCGTCGGCGTTCTGGAAGGAGTAAGCCGAGGAGGCCGCAGCCACGAAGACCTGTTCGATGGGGTCGTTCATGTCCTTGTAGAAGACCCCTGCGGAGAGGAGCTCCCCGGGACCCACGAACCAGTCGAAGCGGAGGTCCGCCCCCAGGATCTCGGCGGGCACCAGCTGGGGATTCCCCTTGAGCTGCCGGAGGCTCGTGGCCTCGGTAAAGAGGAAGGGAGCCAGCTCCCGGAACTCCGGCCGGTCCAGGGTCCGGCTAACCGCCCCCCGGATCTTGAGGTCGTCCCGGAGGGAGTAGACCAGGTTCAGGGCCGGAGCCAGATCCGTCTGGTCCACGGAGGCCACCGTGGAGTCGGTGCCGAAGCGGGTCCGGGAGTCCAGGGCCAGGGAGTAGCCTTCCACCCGGGCTCCGGCGATGGCCTGGAGCCTGGAGGTCACGGGGAT
>CAZZEL010000180.1:0-2977 GCA_964652625.1 uncultured Gemmatimonadaceae bacterium | reverse complement strand
GGCGGGGGCTCACCCAGGCTTCTTTTCGCAGGGCCCCCGCCCCACGGGCGCGGTGACGAGGCCTTGCAGCAACGAATGCCCCCGACCCCGTCTGTTGCTGCGAACCGGGTGTGACGGGCTCGGCGACGCCCCCGAGAAGATCCCCTTCCCCCCCGGAAGCTGGCGATCCGGCTCGCCGATCCACCTGGTTCGCCCGGGCCGCCTCCGGCCCCTGGATTCAGCCCAATTGGGCATGGAAGGGCCCCCCATCCGGTGCGAACCTGTGTCGTCCAGCGCCGTCTCTCGTCGGGGGGACGGCCTCTCTCGACCAGGAGCAAGGAGGAGGCAACATGAGCCGCTCGGTGAACAAGATCATCCTCGTGGGGAACGTGGGACAGGATCCGGACATCCAGGAGACCAGCAACGGGACGAAGGTGGCCCATCTCTCCCTGGCCACGAACCGGAGGGTATCGGGCAACGGGGAGACCCCGGACGAGCGGACGGACTGGCACCGCCTGACCCTCTGGAACCGTCTGGCCCAGTTCGCCCAGGATTATGTGAGCAAGGGGGACCGGGTGTACGTGGAGGGCCGGTTGGAGTACGACTCCTACGAGAGGGATGGAGTGACCATCCCCACGGCGGACGTGACGGTCCGGGAGCTCGTGCTCCTCAGCCCCCGGCCCGCCCCGGTGGAGGCGTCGTAGTAACTCCCCCGGCAGCGGCGGAAGGGCCTACGGGCAGAGGCGAAAGGGCCTACCGGAAGAGGGGTAAGGGCCCTCCGCCCTCGCCCTCCGCCTCGGGAGACCGGGATTCATGAGAGAGCTGTTGAACAAGGGGGGCGAGCCACCGCCCCCCTTGTCCAACAGCCCTTCAGAGCCAGGGCCAGAAGTCGGGGTTCACGGAGAGGATGAGTTGCCACTCCCCTTCCTCCCCCAACCCCCGGGCCAAATCCAGTCTCAGGACATCCCATCCGAGGCCCAGTCCCAGGCCCACGGAGGCCAGGGGGGAGGAGGCCGAAGGGTCAGGCCATCCCGGCGGTAGGGGCTGGCCCTGGAACCGGGTGCCCCCCGCTGCCCCGAAGAGGCGGAGACGGGCCCAGGGGCTCACCAGGTCCCGGGCTCCCTCGAGCCTCAGGAGCCAGTAGGCATCTCCCACCCGGGAGTGGTGAGGGTAGCCGGGAAGGGTGCCTCGCCCCCCGAGGAGGAAGTGGCTCTGCCTGGGTGGCTCGGATCCCACCAGGACGCCGCCCCGGAGCTCGGCGAGGAAGGACACATCCCGGTCCAGCCAGTCTCGTCCCCAGCGGGCCAGACCCTCAAGGGAGGCGAACGACCGGTCCCGAAAGCGTCCCAGGAGCACCCGGGGATTCAGGAACAGGCCTCCGGGGGAGGGGGAGCGCCGGGCGTCGAACTCCAGAGAGAGCCACCGTCCGTCCTCCGTGGCCAGCACCGGGCGGAAGCGGGGGGAGGACGGGTCGTCGGAGACCACGTCCCGGGCTGTTCTGTGCTCTTCCAGGCGGGCCTCTCCGTCCAGGGTCCAGCTCCGGCCCAGGGGCCGGGTGTGAAAGAGCCGGGCCCCGGAGGTGAACACCACGTCGTGGTAGTCCTCGTCCAGGGTGAGGGCGGACAGGGAGTTCAGGACGCCGCTGATGGGCTCCAGGGGTCCCAGGGCCCTGGGGTGGTTCAGATAGCCCTCCACCCCGGTCCCGGCGTAGCGCTCCCCGCCCCGGAGTTGAAGCCGGAGGAGAGGCCGCTCCCGGCCCAGTGCGTAACCCCCCAGGGCCGAGAGCCCCAGAGAGGGAGAGAAGCCGTAGGAGATGCCGCCTCCCAGGTAGAGACCCTCGGACCGGTTGTAACGCAGGAGGGAGGAGATCATGGGTGGAGGGAGGTGGAGGCGGAGGCCCTGGAGGCCGCTCAGGTACCGGTCCCTGGCCAGGGACACGGCCAGAGACTCGATCTCCTCCATCTTCGGTGTGGGGCTTAGGCCCTCCGTGTCCAGGTGGGCATGGAGGCCCTCCTCGAAGGGAAAGCTCTCCCGGGCCTCCCGGGGCACTGTGGTGATGGTGCTCCCCTGGAAGAGGGAAGGGGGGAGGGACGGGTTGATCTCGTAGTCCCCGATGTCGAACCAACCGCGGATGACGCTGCCGGCGGGGATGTCCAGGTAGGGAACCTCCCGCCGGATCTCCAGCTGTTGCCGGTGGGGCAGCCAGTGCCGGCCCAGCCAGAGGCCGTTCTCCAGGGAGATGCGGATGTAGTCCAGGTAGGGATCTTCGTAGGAAGCGGGTGTGAAGGTGAAGTCCATGCGCACGATGGCGCCGCTGGAGCGGTCCAGGAAGACACTTCCCACGAAGCCCGGTTCCTGGAAGTTCCTGGGGCGAACCCGGACCTCGTAGACCCGGACCGTCTCCCGGCCCCCCTGGAGGGTCACCGTGACGGAATCGGCCAGGAGGAAGTCGTAGTGGGTTTCGGAGCCCGGGGCCGCCGGATGGAGGACCGCCTCAACCTCGTCGCCTCCCCCGATCTGGATCCGGTCCCCGAACTCGTCCTGGACCACCACCAGATGATCCAGATGGTAGCGGATGTTCGTGGGGAGGCTCTTTCGATCCCGGAGTCCCACGATCCTCTGCTTGAACTGGTCCGGAGCCCGCCAGTAGACCTCCAGTGCGATCTGGTCTGTCTTCACCAGGATCCGCTCGCCGGTGTCCTCCCGGTCCAGGTAGAAGTAGACCCGACCCCTTGCATTCGAGGAGTAGGATCGAAGGGTGGAATCCTGGACCATTCCTTGACGGACCTCCCGGGCCTCACTCACCATGTCCAGGACCCGGGGATCGTTCCATTCCGCTTCCTGGGAGGAGAGAAGAGAGGGAAGCCCGAGGGTCAGCAGGAAGCAGAGGAGGGCCGGAAAGAGGTCGTGAATATTGGTACAGGATGGAGGGAGAAGGGACGCGGGGTAAGAGTGGCCGCCCAGGAGCGGGGTACGGAACAGGGCCCCGTCTTCAAGG
>CAZZEL010000179.1:2418-3156 GCA_964652625.1 uncultured Gemmatimonadaceae bacterium | reverse complement strand
AACACCCTGATCACCGTGGAACGGGACGCCCTGCAGGACGCTGTGGGGCGACTCGTCCGCAGCCTCGTTGAGAGCGGGCTGGCCGTGGACGGGGCCCGGTTCGTGGAGGACCACCGGAGCGCGGCCGTGCGGTTCATCGAGGAGACGCGGACGAGCGGCCGCGAGACCCACAACCGCTTCTGGATTCGGGCGGCCTTGGAGACCCAGGGCGTTCGTGTGACGCCCGATGACCCAAGGATCGCCAGGGGGGTGGAGGCTTACTTCTCCGCCTTTCTGGACCACGTCCGGTTGATCCCGGGGACCCTGGACATGCTTCGGAGCGTCGGGACGCGGTACCGCGTTGGGCTCCTTTCCAACTTCACCCACGCCCCCGCTGCTGCGGCCATTCTGGAGGCCCTCGGCCTGGCGCCCTGCTTCGAGGTGCGCGTCATCAGCGGCGAAATCGGCTTCCGAAAACCCCATGCCAGTGCGTTCGAAGCCCTGACGGAAGGACTGGGCGTGGATCCCCGCCGCACGCTCTACGTGGGGGACGACCCGGAATCCGACGTGGAGGGGGCCCTTCGGAACGGCCTTATGCCCGTCTGGACCACCTACGTCCGGGACCACGGCCTGACGTTCGCCCCGGGGTACGATCCGGACGGCATGCCCTCCCTGGAGGCAGGCGTTCCCCGCATCTCGGTCTGGGCGGACCTCCTCGCCCTGCTGGGGCCGGCCCGGCTGACCGGGCAGGCCTGGGAT
>CAZZEL010000179.1:0-2408 GCA_964652625.1 uncultured Gemmatimonadaceae bacterium | reverse complement strand
CTGCTGGACGGCAAGGGCCCCACGGGCTGAGACAGGGTCTTTCGGAGCGTTTCTGTTCACCCCATTCCAGGGAGGATGTGATGAGCGAGAGCCAGGTGGACCTGAATGCCAACCGGATGAGCCAGCTGGAGACCTTTGCCCAACTGCTCCCCGACGTCCTGGGGGCGGTCCGGGATCAGGCCGTCAAGACCTACGGCGACGGGGCCCTGGATGGGAAGACCAAGCGGCTCATGGCCCTGGCCATCGCCCTGGGGGCCGGCTGCCGGAACTGCGTGCTGGGCCAGGCCATGTTTGCCCTGGACAAGGGAGCCACCAGGGAGGAGATCCTGGAGACCATCTCCGTGGTGGTGAGCATGCGGGGGACCACCGGGGTGGCGGAATCCCTGAGGGTCATCCAGCTTCTCGAGGAACTGGGGAAGCTGTGAAAGGCCCTCTGGGGCGGCGTGCGTGCTTGGCGGCGATCTCCCGGTGAATCACCTCGGGGTCGCCGAAGTAGATGCAGTGGCTCGGGCAGACATTGTCCGCGCATGCCGGCAGGAGCTCGTGGTCCACCCGGTGCGCGCAGAGATTGCACTTGCGGGCCACGCCGCGCTCGTCGTCGAATGCAATGGCATCGTAGGGGCAGGCATCCACACACAGCCCACAGCCGGTACACGCTTCACCATCCATCACCACGACGCCGTCCTCACGCCGGACGATCGCCTCCTCGTGGCAGGCCTCCACGCAGTCCGGCTCGTCGCAGTGGCGGCAGACGTTCACGTGGAAGGTGAAGACGGGTTGTCCGTCGCGCGTCACGGGGCCATCCTCCAGGACCCGAATCACCCGGACACCCGCTGGATCCCGGTTCTCTTGCTTGCAGGCCAGCTCGCAGGTCCGGCATCCCCAGCAGGACGCGTGATCGATGATCAGCTCGTAGGGCCTCATGCGTCCGCTCCTTTCCCGCCCTCCGGCCGAATCCGGCAGAGAAGCGTTCGCACGTGGGTGGCGCCCATGGCCGGATCGCAGTCCTCGTAGGCGTTGGTGGTGAGGACGTTGATGTTGGAGTCCGCCCAACCGTGCCCGCCGTCCTTCCGCTCCGGGAACCACCATCCGTGCTCCGCAGAAACGATCCGGGGGTCCATGCCCTCGAAGAGCTTGGCCCGCTGCCTGACGCGGCCCCTCGGGGACTCGATCACCACCCACTCCCCCTCCTGAATGCCCTCCTTTCGGGCGGTCTCGGGGTGGATCTCCACAACGGGGTATGGGTGGAGCTCCCGAAGCCAGGGGACCTGACGGTTTTCGGAGTGGAAGAACCCCGGCAGGCGCCTCCCCGTGATCAGGATGTAAGGGTATTGCTCGTAGAGCTCGGGCGTGCTGACCGGGCTTTCCGGGGGTTCGCGGTAATTGGGCAGGGGATCGTACCCCCAGCGCTCGAGAAGGGTGCTGTAGAGCTCGAAACGTCCCGTGGGCGTGGAAAACCCGTTCTTCTCGTACTTGCGGTAAGCCACCTCGCCGCGGACGTACGCCATCTCCTTGAACTCCTTCCACGTGACCCCCATGGGCCTGAGGATGAAATCCAGCCCCCCCTCGAAGGTGTCCCACCAGAACGCCCCCTGCCCGACCCGGTGGGCCAGATCGTTGAGCATCTCGTGGTCCGAGCGACACTCGCCGATCTGGACCACCTTTCGCCTCGGCAGAATGTATCCGTGACGCTTCCAGAAGTCCCCGATGTAGTCCATCTCCAGCCAGGTGGCTGCGGGCAGGACGATGTCCGCCAGCTCTGCGGTGGGGGTCAGGAAGAAGTCCGCCACCACGTGGAAGTCCACGGCCTCGAGGGCCCGGTAGACCTCCCCGGCATTGCCGCGGGTGATCACCGGGTTGGAGCTGATGAAAAAGAGCATCTTCACCGGATAGGGGGTCTCTTCGAGAATGGCGTCCCAGACGCACTTTGGGTTGATGATGGCGAAGTTTCCGGCCAGCCGGAACCGGTCGCCGCCCAACCGCTTCTCGGCCTGCTCGGGCGGAAGCATGTCGTGGGCGCCGAAGCGGCCCACGTTGACGATCCTCGGCGGCTTGAAGAGCACCTGCCCGCCCTTGGCGTCGATGTTGCCCGTGATGCCCATGAGGGCCAGGAGCGCCCGGTTGTTGTCCGCGCAGGTGACCTGCTGCTCGATCGCCACACCCCACTGGATGGCCGCGGGCTTGGTGGTGGCAAAGAGCCGGGCCGCCTCCCGAATCTTCTCCACGGGGACCCAGGTGATCTTCTCCACGCGATCCGGGGGATACTCGTCGACCCTTTCCACAAAGGGCTCCCAGCCGTGGACGTGGTTCTCCACGAACGCTTCGTCGTAAAGCTTCTCCTGGACGATCACGTGGAGCATGCCCAGGGCCAGAGCCGTGTCCGTGCCGGGTCTGAGGGGCAGCCACAC
>CAZZEL010000178.1:1970-3238 GCA_964652625.1 uncultured Gemmatimonadaceae bacterium | reverse complement strand
GCGGTGGGTCCGGTGAAGGAGACCAGAGCTCGAAGGTCCTGCCATCGTACAGGTGCTCTGACGACCTTGCGCACATCATAGAGACGGACGAAGAAGACCAGCGTGGCTCCGGCGGCAGCCGTCAGGGCCGCCACATAGCCCAGGACGAGGCCCAGGCTCTCTGCCCCCAGGTAGTAGAGGATCACCACGCTCACGGTCAGCGTCACGGGCTCCACGATGCTCCGGGCGTACACTTCGAAGCGCATCTGCCGGGTGAAGCGGATGGCCACCAGGAGGATGTCCGAGAGGACGATCATGGGAAGGGCCAGGCAGAGGACCAGCAGGGGGAGGGCCGCCCCCGGGAGGCCAAAGGCCCGAGCCATGGGGCCGCTGCCGGCGGCCAGCGCCAGCGTGATGAGGGTGCCCGTGCAGAGGGCCAGGGCAATCCCTTTCGCCATGACCCCGTGGATGTCTTCCCCCCCGGACACGGCATCGCTGAGCCACTTGCTCAGGGAGCGCTTCATCCCGAAGAGGGCCAGGGCGGCCCCTGTCTCCACGGCTGCGAGTCCGAAGGTGTAGACCCCGAAGGCCGCTTCGCCGTACAGGATGCCGGCCAGGAAGAGGAAGGGGGCCCGAGCGCCGAGGCGGGCCACGTGGCCCAGGTAATTCACCCCGGCTCCTCGAGCCAGGTCGTCCCGATCCGAGCTCTCGTCGTCGGTTCGGGGCTGGGGTCCGGGGGAGGTGGGGCCGGAACCCGAGCTCACGGACTCCGAGCTCCGGCGGCGCCCCCCGCCCGGGGGCCAGGGACGTCGGTGAGAACGTCAGCCGGGGGCCTCAAGACACCACTCCCGGTTCCTGGTGTAGCCGAAATGTCGGAGCAATCGGCCACCGATCTCTTCCACCTGGACCCTCTCCAGCCGCTCCAGGCTCCGCCATCGACCTCTGCCGTCAAAGATGGGCTGGTTGATCTGCCAGTTTCGATACTGGTTGTGGAATCGTCCGTCCGGTCGGTCCGGCTTCTCCGTCCGGGCCGAGAAGATCCGCCTCTTCGTCTTGTGGAAGTCCAGCATTCCCGGTTCGAACTCCTCACCCACAGGGGCGAGAATCCGTCTCAACGTCTTGGGAGGGTCCTCGACGAGGTCCTCATACCTGACCAGAGTCACGTTCTCACGGGAAAGGAACGGGAGAGCCAGGGTGTTGTCGTGCACCCATCGCTGGATCCCGCTCAGAAGGAGTCCTGTCCTCCCCTTGAGAGAGGCCGCCACGTCACGACCATCCCGGACCATGAC
>CAZZEL010000178.1:0-1870 GCA_964652625.1 uncultured Gemmatimonadaceae bacterium | reverse complement strand
AGTGTGGGCAGCGTGGCCACCGAACTGTTGCCCAGCCAGGAGATGGTCATGGGCATGATGCGCTCGGGAATATCCCGAACTCCGTAGAGGCGGAAGAGGCGCTTGAGGATGGCATGGTCCAACTTCTCGTTGGCCTGGTGCAGCAACACCTTCGCTACGTCCTCGAGCCCGAGCCCGGCCCGCTCGAGGCTCGTCCGCACCACGCCCGGCACGGTCTGAACCGCATACTCGTAGAGCTTCCTCCCGTACATCTTCATGTAGAGTCGGTCGCCTGGATGGTCGGGATCGTAGGAGGGTCCCATCCACAGCAACCGAGCGTGTTCCAGGGTGTCGGAACGGGTGGCGTGGCTCAGGATTCCCACGGTTTCCTCTCCCTCCTGGGCCTCCAGGATCGCCGCCCCGGCTCCGTCGGCGTAGATCATGCTGTCCCGATCGTGGGGATCGGAGACCCGGGACAGGGTCTCCGTGCCCACCACCAGGACGCGATGAGCGTCCCCGGAGCGGAGAAAGTAGTCGGCGTGGATGACGGCCTGGAGCCAGCCGGGACAGCCGAAGGGAAGGTCGGAAGCGACACAGGAGGGATCGCGAATACCCAGCGCCTCCTTGATGCGGGCCGCCAGGGAGGGAACGAAGTCCAGACGGAGGTTCTCAACAGCCACGTCGCCGAAGTTGTGGGCCACGATGATGTGGTCCAGGGTCTCGGCATCGATCCCGGCGTCGGCCAGGGCTTCCCTGGCCGCCTTGGTCCCCAGATCCGACGCCACTTCGTCGTCGGCGGCGTAGCGCCGTTCCGTGATGCCCGTGATCTGCTCCAGCTTCGCCACCACCTGGCCATTCGTGGCCGGATCGATGGGCTCCCCATAGTCCATGAAGAAGTGGTTGCCCAGGAAGTCCTCGTTCTTGACGACCCGGGGAGGCAGATAGCTACCGGAACCGATGATTACAGAGCAGCGTCGTGAGTTCATGGGATCGATGCGTCAATGGGAAGGCGTTGCGGTCAGGACAGATAGTATAGGGAAACAAAGCCCCATGCGTCCAATCGCATGTTCGGCAAAGTCGCAAAGGGCTGTGGGACGAGATCTCCTCTGACCCTGCCGTCATCTGACCGGTCCTGGCTGGCTTGGCCGATGTCCGGGGCCCTCAGAAGGCGAACCCGGACCTGATCTCGCCGGAGGGGTAGCTGCCTCAGGGCACGTCGATCTCCTGCCCGAAGAACAAGGCGTTGAGGAAGATCCGGTTCGTGCCCCGCCAGTACCCACGAAAGTTCGTGTTGTCCACCAGGAGCACCACCGTGCCCCTCCCGAACTCGTCCACCATGACGGAGGGGGATCCCCGGAGACGCTCCCGGTTCGTCTCCGAAATGTAGCCGCTCAGGAAGGGATCGTCCTCCACCAGGCGGGCCACCGTGCTGTAGGGGTTCTCGCTGGCGGGGAAGAACATGCTGTGGTCCCGCCAGACCGGGAGAAAGCGCCGCTGGTACCCGAAGCCCAGGGGATGGGTGATGTCCAGGTCCGCCTCCCAGATGGAGCCGCCGATGGCCTTGGCCCCCTCGTAGGCCGAGGCGTCGGCATAGTCCCGGCGCCTGGCGTCCTCCGGGTCGTCCTCCTCGCCGGGAAGCCGGCCCATCCCGGGCTCGCCGACGTTGGGAGTGAAGCCGTTGCGGGTGGCCCAGGCGGCGGCGCTCCTCTGGGCGATGAGGGTCCCGCCGTCCCGGACCCAGCGCTTCAGCTCCTCCAGCCGGTCCTGGGAGAAGACGCTCAGGTTCCCGGAGACCAGGATCAGCACGTCGTACTCGGGCCAATCCACCCGACCCAACTCGTTCACGTCCAGCTTCGTGATGGGCATGCCCACCCGCTGGTCCAGGAGGTGC
>CAZZEL010000177.1:0-3281 GCA_964652625.1 uncultured Gemmatimonadaceae bacterium | reverse complement strand
AACTTCCCGCTGCTCCGGGCCCGGATTTCCCCGTCCTGGGAGATACGGCCCTCTACCAGGAAAAGGGGTGGGCGGCTCCCCACGAGTTCTCCCACGATCTCCATGGGGCGTTCCACGGCCAACGGTCCATGGTAGCGAATCTTCAGCTCTGCCGTAACCGCCGCGATTCCGCTGGCAAAGAGGGAGTTGGTCATGGCCCCGTCCAACAGGGAGGCGATGATCCCGCCATGGACCAGGCCGGGGTACCCTTCCCATGAGCGGGGACCGATGACGGTCTGCTGAACGGTGCCGTCCTCACCAGGGGAGAAGCGAACCCCGAGCCCGGCGGCTGCTCTGGATCGACCCACGAAGCACCGGGGATGGTGGCGTTTCCGCACCTCTTCGAGACGCCTGCCCCGTGGCACCTCGGGATTCACGATCCGGCTCCCCGGGTCCCCAGAGTCAGGAGGGGCTCCTCCTCCCCCCTGAGGACGTGCTTCAGGTCCTCCCACAAGCGGACCAGGGCCCAGCTGGCCGGGGAGTCGGGATGGTAGTCCGTCACGGGAAAGCCCTGGACCATGGCCCGGGTCACATCCTCGTCGAAGGGGATCCACTCCAGGACCGGAACGCCCCGTTCCCGGCAGCGCTCCTGGATCCGGTCCATGCCTTCCGGGTGGAGGTTACCCTTGTTCACGGTCACCAGAGTCCGGACCCGGAAGTGCTCCGTCATGTCCAGGGCCCGCTCCAGGTCGTGGATGCCCGAGACCGTGGGCTCGGCCACCAGGAGGGCCAGGTCCGCCTCGGCCACCGCGGCGATGGCGGGACACCCGATACCCGGGGGGCCGTCCACGATCATGAAGGGGATGTCCTCCTCCCGGGCCAGGGCCCGGGCCTCCTGCTTCACCAGGGCCACCAGCTTCCCCGAGTTCTCCTGGGCGGGCCGGAGACGGGCGTGGAATAGGGGGCCGTACCGGCTCCTGGACCGAAACCAATGGCCGCAGAGCTGGGGGATGCGCTCGATGGCATCGTCCGGACACTGGTAGTAGCAGGCTCCGCACCCTTCGCAGGCGATGGGATTGACCCGGACGATCATGTCGTCCTCTTCCTCCCGGATGGCGTCGAACCGGCACACATCCAGGCAGATCCCGCACCGGGTGCAGACGGCCGGGTCGATCCAGGCCACGAAGCCGCTCCGGAAGTCGTGCTCCCGCTCCCGCTCGGCTCCCACTAGGAGCTCCAGGTTGGCGGCATCCACGTCGGCATCCGCCAGCACGGCTGCTGAAAGGGTCTCGTCCTGGTGGGCCAGGTGGGCCAGGGCCGCCGTCACGGCGGTCTTTCCCGTTCCCCCTTTGCCGCTGAGAACCACAAGTTGTTTCATGTTCCGGACCTCCGGCCGGCCTGGCCGGCCATCTCTGCCACTCGCCGGGTCATGTCCTGCAGGATCTCCCGGTACTCCGGGCGGATCTCCACCAGGATCCTGCCCCGGGCGATTCCCTCGGCGATCTCCCGCTGGAAGGGGATGCGGAGGAGGATGGGGATGTCCTCGGTGGCACAGAACTCCTCCACCCCGGAATCGCCGATCCCGTCCCGGTTGATCACCACCCCCATGGGGATGGCCAGCTCTCTCACCACCTCCACTGCCAGCTCCAGGTCGTGGAGCCCGCAGGGAGTGGGCTCCGTGACCAGGACCACGAAGTCGCTGCCCATGACCGTTTCCACCATGGGACAGGAGGTCCCGGGAGGAGTGTCCAGGACCAGGAGCTGCCCGGGCTCCGGATGACGCCAGTCCTTGAGTTGGCGGATCACAGGCAGGGGCATGGCTTCCCCCACGTTCAGGAGCCCTCGGCCGAATTCCAGGTCGTCGGTGCTGCCCGCTTCCAGGAGCCCCACCTCCCGGGGCACCTCCTCGATGGCGTCGTCGGGGCAGGCCAGCTTGCAGCTTCCGCAGGCGTGACACAGCTCGGGGAAGAGGTGGACCTCGTCCCCCAGGAGGGCCAGGGCGTTGAACTGGCAGACCTCGGTGCACACACCGCACAGGGTGCAACGGTCCTGGACGATCCGGGGGACCTGGAGCACGGCCTTGGCGGACGCCTCCACCGTGGGCTCCAGGAAGAGGTGGGCGTCCGGAGCCTCCACGTCGCAGTCCAGGAGCAGGGGAGGGCGGCCCTCCGAAGGGGTCCGCTCTCCCCGTCCGTTTGCCCCCAGGCTCACGGCCAGGCTTACGGCCAGGGTGGTCTTTCCCGTGCCACCCTTGCCGCTGGCGACAGCGATCTTCATGGCCATGGGCTACCAGCCGCCTCCCCGGCCCTTTCCTCGTCCTCTCCCTCTCCCACCACCACCTCGCCCCTCGCCCCCGCCTCCACCCACATCAGCCCGGGTCAGCTCCCCTTCGTTGAACCGGGCCACCGCCTCCCGGACCGAGGCACCCCGGGGACACTGGTACATGGGGATGCCGGCGGCGGAGAGGGCGTCGTGGGCTTTGGGACCGAACTCTCCACCGATGACGGCGTTCACCTTCGACCCGGCCAGGAGCTGGGCGGCCTCGATCCCGGCTCCGCTGCCCGCCCCCTGACCGGGGTTGGACAGTGTGTCGGTCTCCAGGGTCTCGGTATTCACGATGAGGAACTGAGGGCTCCGACCGAATCGGGTTTCCACCTTGGCATCCAGATCGGCTCTGGAAACAGGCAGGGCGACGGTTTTCATATCGGCAACAACCTCCGGATTCTACGGTCGTGGTTCGTCAGGTATCGTTCTGTGCTGTTTCCGTCATGAGATGACGCTGCTGGGTAGCTCCCATCTCCTCCTCCGGCGCCTGCACAACGAGCAACAGCCGTGCCTTCTCCAGGCCCGTGTTTCGACAGGCGTGGGGCTGGCTGGCCAGGAAGATCAGGCTGTCACCGGGCCGGAGGCGGTACCAGTCTTCTCCCACCATGTAGTCCACCTCTCCCTCCAGGCAGTAGACGAACTCTTCTCCGCCATGGGTGATGGGCTCCTCGCCTCCGCTGGAGCCGGGGAGGAGCGTCATGAGGAAGGGCCCCAGACGCTGGCCCCTCAGGCCGGTTCCCAGGCTCTCCATGAGGATTCCGTCGCCCCGGGTCCGGAGACGGTCCGGGGCTCTCACCAGGATCGTGCAGTGCTCCGGTTGGATCCGGAAGAACTCGGTGATGCGGACCTCCAGGGCCCGGGCCAGTCGCTGGAGAGAGGAAACGGTGGGGGAGCTCTCCCCCCGCTCGATGCGACTCACGGCGTTCACCGACAGGCCGCTCTCCTTGGCCAGGGCTCTCAGGGACAGACCTCGTTCC
>CAZZEL010000176.1:0-3394 GCA_964652625.1 uncultured Gemmatimonadaceae bacterium | reverse complement strand
TCGATACGGGCTTCCCCCACACGGTCCCTCAAGGTCTTCGTCAGACGGTCCATGGAGAGAAGGCCCAGGCGGGAAGGGTGGAACCGGGTCACGTCGGGCCAGCGAAGCTCCTCGGCCATGGCCTCGATCTTCGCTCCGGAAAAGCCGAAGGCGTAGAGGGATCCCACCAGGGCTCCCATGCTGGTGCCGGTGAGATGCGTGACCCGGATTCCCTGGTCGTCCAGGGCCTTGAGGACACCGATGTGGGCCGCCCCCAGGATGGCGCCCCCGCTCAGGGCCAGTCCCAGGGTCCCGGCCATCAGCCCGTCTCCGGATGGACTCCGGCCCGCTCCTTCATGACGATCCAACCCACCTCCTCCAGGATCTCCAGGTAGCCCGCCACCTGATCCAGGGTGGGATCGTAGGGGGTCCACGCCACCACCCGGTCCCGGATAGTAGCCACGGAGCGCTCTCCGTTCACCCAGTCCAGGATGGCCCCCGTCGCCCGGTCCGAGAGGCCCAGGGCCTCCAGGGCTTCAGGATGCTCCTGAAACCACTGCCGGGCCGGCTCGTAGCGGCTCAGGTAGAAGACCTTCCCTTTCACCGCCGGGCTGATTGCGGGAATCATCTCGGCGTATCGACCCTCCCGGGTCGTTCCCGGCCCGGTCTCCGGCGAATCCGCCCGCTCCATTCCCTCCGGCGCCCCGGCGGCCAGGACGTACTCCCTCAGGGCCTGGCCGTAGGCCGTCCAGTCCGCCACCTCCGCCTCCACCAGGGCACGAGCCCGCTCCGAGTCCGAGTGCACCTGGTGCACGGACCGGAGAGCGTCCTTCTCCCGCTCCACCGCCGAGGCAACCAGATTCAGGGCCCGGGCCAGGGCTTCCTCATCCACCACCGACCCGGGCTCCTGCGTCTCCAGCATCTCCAGGGCTCGGGGGAGCCCCCGCTCCGCTAGCCGGCCGTAGCCGAAGGAAGAAACGGCATCCAGGAGGTCCGGTACCATGGCGTCCGTGAGGTAGGCTGACGCCCAGGCCGTGGTGGCCCCGATGAAGGCCACCCGGAGCATCTCCGTGGGATCGGCGTTCTCCGGCAGGTCCTTGTCCGCGTGGTACCACTGGTCGGGCCAGGTGAAGAACTCGATGCCCGGCACCCCCACAACCGGGTTGTTGAAGACGATGTGGTCGCTGCCTCCGGTGGCCTCGTGGATGAAGAACCGGAAGGCATCCCGGGACCCGTTCTTCTCCACCATGGGCCGGGGGAAGTACTGGCCTCCGGGCCGGCCCCGGGGAGAGTCCGGGAGATAGACGATGTCGTTGGTTCTCCACACGTAGCTCAGGACGGCGTGGGCCAGGCCGTCGTAGAAGGAAGCCAGGCGGGGCGGAGTCTCGCTCATGGTGAAGACGGAGTTGTTCCGGCGCAGACCCTCGCTGACCATGTCCATGTTGATGTTGACGGCCAGGGCATCCACCAGCTCCGGATTTCGGCGAAGGAACTCGTAGGTGCCGCTGATCTCCTGGGGCCAGATGAAGTGGAGGCTCCGCCGGGGCCGGGGGAGCCGGCCGGACTCCACCAGGTGGTGGAGGGTCCGGAGGATCTCCAGCTGGATGGCCGGCCCTCCCAGGTTGTCGTTCGTTCCCCGCTTCACGTATCCCTCGAACAGATGGGCGGTGAAGACCACCCCCTTTGCCTCCGGCTCCGTGCCCGGCATCCAGGCGTAGACCGTCTCGTAGCGGTCCGGGTAGCTCTCCACCACCGTCCGGGCCCGGACGGTGACGGGCAGGCCCCGCTGAACGTCTTCCAGAAGCCGGGTCCACTGCCGCCAGGAGACGGTGAGGCCCAGCCGGAGGTTCTCTCCCTCGCCGTAGCTGCCCCGGGCATAGACCACCTGGTCCGGGTCCAGGTACCGTTCCCGGGCATTGAAGCTGATGACGGCCCGGACCCCGGCCTGGTCCAGGAGCCGGTAGAGCTCCCCCCGGGGGTGGGACCACATGAGGAGGATCGCCCCCCGGTAGCGCTCCGGCTCCGCCGCCACCAGAGCCCTCAAGACCTCCACCTCATCGCCGGACGCCTGGGGGACGTAGACCAGGGGCCCCGTCACCCGGTCCGTTCGGGAACCCCGGGCCACCAGAGCCGGATCGTCGGGAAGCCGAGCCAGGAGGCGGGCTCCAGAGGGCGTTTCCTCCCCGGACCCGGGCGCCGTGCCGGGCCCCTCCTCCCACACCCACAACTCCGCCTCCAGGGGGTAGTCGAAGGTCCCCTCCGCCGGATAACGGTCCAGGCGCACGGTCTCGATGCCGTAGCCCCGGACCATCTCCAGGAGCCGGGCGGACTCGTAGAAGTTCGTTTCCCCCACCAGCTCCGCCTCGGCGCGGAGCCAGGGAGCACCGCCCAGGGCCATGAGGTTGTCGAAGGCCCGTTGGCCGCTGACCTCGTTGGCAACCATCTCCAACGTCTCCGTCGGAAGGGGCGTCTTCAGGGGGTCTCCCGAGAGGGGGTCCTGGGCCTGGAGGGGGACACCCGGACCCGAGAGGACCAGGGCCAGGGCGAGCCAGGTGAAGAGGGAGGTGACGAAGGTGACGAAGGAGAAGAAGGGTGAGGCCCCGGAGCAGGGGGCGCCGGAAGAACGAAGGGAACGTCGGGGCATGAATTGACTCCTGATGGGTCGTGTTCTCTCCGGGGGCCAATGTACAACGAAGGGGCCGGAAGGGCCCGGGGGCCGGAGCCGGGAAGCCCGGGCCTCGGAAGAGACCGGAGAGATCCCCCGAAATCCCTACCCTCCCCCCACCCCCTGGTAGATGTCCTTCCTCTTCCCTTTCCTCCATGCTGGAGGAGAATGGAACCACAGGAAGGATAGCCGTCCATGGAGCAGGAGACGATGGATCCCGGAGAAGGAACAGAAGGAAGGGACGCCCTGTCCCGATGGCCCTGGACTCGAAGCCTGGCCATGGCCGGGGAGGGAACCCTCCTGGAGGTGGAAGAGATCCTCTTCGGCCGAACGGATGCGTACTGCAGACGACTGGGCATCCGCCCCGGCTCCAGGCTCGTCTGCATGAGGAACGATCAGGATGGGGTGGAGGTGAGCCTCCCGGGCAACAGGACCTCTCGACTGGAACGGGACTACGCCTGGTTCGTCCTGGTCCGTCTCGGCTGAGGGTGAGCTGTCCGCTCCATCCCCGCCTTCTAAGAAACAAGACCCGCCGGCGCCCCGTTTCTCTCGGTTTCCTCCGGCCCGCAGGGCCGGTGGCCGGGCTTCTAAGAAACAAGACCCGCCGGCGCCCCGTTCTTTCGGATATCCTCCGGCCGGCAGGGGCCGGTGAGGGGGCTTCTGAGGCACGGGCTCACCCACGTTTCTTCCCGCAGGGCCCCCGCCCCACGGGCGCGGTGGGGAGGCTTTGCAGCCATCGATGCCTCCGAC
>CAZZEL010000175.1:0-3480 GCA_964652625.1 uncultured Gemmatimonadaceae bacterium | reverse complement strand
TGTTCAACAGCCTTCTAAGGGAAGAAACGTGGGTGAGCCCGTTTCTCAGAAGCCCCCTCACCGGCCCCTGCGGGCCGGACGAAACCGAAGGAAACGGGCGCCGGCGGGCCTTGTTTCTCAGAGGCCCCTCTGGGGCCATGGCATGAAGCGTTGGGACGGATCGGGGTGGAAGTGCTGGGGAGGAGACGAAGATGGAGCGAGAGGTCTTGAGAACGAGGCGAAAGGTCTGGAGAACGGAGCGAGAGGTCTTGAGGACAGAGCGGGAAGCCCCGAATGCGGAGCGGGAAGTCTCGAAGGGGGAACGGGAGGCCTCGAAGAGGGAAGGGGAACCCTGAAAGGCGGAATGGGAAGTGTCGCAGAAAGAGCAGGACATCTCCAAGGGGGCGGCCAACCCGTGGCACCGCGGGAAGGGCCTTCCGGGCCGGGACCTCTGCGCCCGTGGGCATCTTTTCGTTATGTTCCACGCCGACATGGTCAAGCCCCATTCGAGGCCATAGGATTCTCCATTCGAACACCCTCCAAGCCCCGACACCTGACGCTCGATCCATGAATGTCCAGCTGATCTCCGCCGATCCCCTCAGTTCCTCCACGCCTCTCCTGGTCCTCCCCATCCCGGAAGACGCCACCTCTCCGAAACGACGGAAGGCCCCGGACGGCGTGCTCTCTTCCGTGGATGGACTGGTGGGGGGAACCCTGATGAAAGCCCTGGACCGGGGCGATTTCTCGGGGAAGAAGGAGGAGACCCTCCTCCTCTATCCCCCGGAGGGGAAGGGGCCGGATCGGATCCTCCTGGTGGGCCTGGGCGAGGAGGACGAGTTGGAGGCGGAGGACATCCGCCGAGCCCTGGGCCAGGGAGTGAGGACGGCCGAGGGCCTGAAGCTCACCGAGATCTCCGCCTGGCTGGATTCCTCTCTGCCCCTGCGTCCGGCTGTCGTTGCCCAGACCATGACCGAGGGGGCGGTCCTGGCGTCATGGCGTTTCCGGGAGCTGAAGACGGAGGAGGACGAAGAGGACAAGGAGGGAGGCCCCGAGGTGGAGAGCCTCACCCTTCTTCAGCAGGGTGCGGAGGAGGAGGTCCGGATGGGGCTCCAGATCGGCCTGGCCCAGGCCCGGGGGGAGAACCTGGCCAGAACCCTCCAGGCTCGGCCGGGGAACGTGGCCACGCCGTCCCACCTGGCCCGGGAGGCTCAGCGGGTCGGGAAGGAAGGGGGAATGAAGGTCACGGTCCTGGGACCGAAGGAGATGAAGGATGAGGGGATGGGGGCCCTGCTGGCCGTGGCCCAGGGCTCGGAGCAGGAACCCCGCCTCATCGTCATGGAGCATCGGGGAGGAGAGAAGGACGATCCTCCCCTCGTTCTCCTGGGCAAGGGGCTCACCTTCGACGCCGGGGGGATTTCCATCAAACCCTCCCAGGGCATGGAGGACATGAAGTTCGACATGTCCGGCGGCGCGGCCGTCATCGGGGCCCTCCAGGCCATTGCGGAGCTGGCCTTGCCCCTGAACGTGGTTGGAATCGTCCCCAGCTCGGAGAACCTCCTGTCCGGCCGGGCGGTAAAACCCGGAGACGTCATCACGACCCGGGAAGGGAAGACGGTAGAGGTGGTGAACACGGACGCCGAGGGCCGGCTCATCCTGGCCGACGCCCTCTCCTACGCCCGGACCTTCCAGCCTGCGGCCATGGTGGACTGCGCCACCCTCACCGGGGCGTGTGTCGTGGCCCTGGGACATCACGCTTCGGCGGTCCTGGGATCCGCGGAGGATTTGGTGGAGGAGCTTCGGGAGGCGGGACGCCGGTCCGGGGAGCGCTGCTGGCCCTTGCCTCTCTGGAAGGAGTATCGGGACCAGTTGAAGAGCACCACGGCTGACCTGAAGAACGTGGGAGGACGCCCGGCGGGAGCCATCACGGCCGCCTGGTTCCTCAAGGAGTTCGCAGGGGACGTTCCCTGGGCCCATCTGGACGTGGCCGGCACCGCCTACGGTGAGGGAACGCTGTCCTATCAACGCAAGGGAGGGGCCGGGGTCCCGACCCGACTCCTGGTGGAATGGGTTCGGGCTCGTCTTCGGTGATCTGTCTCCCTGTCTCTTCGCCGGGTTCTCCCCATTCCTCTGAAGGGACGCGCCCTCCAGAAGCAGGGGACCCTTTTCCTGGCGTGCTTCTCTGCGGAAGGGATCGGCAGAGCCGGATCGTCTCGGGCGGTCTTCCCGTTTCTCCGTCGCTTTCCGCCTTTCTCTTCATCGTTCTCCTCTTCGTGTCCGCCCCGGGAAGCCTGTCGGCCCAGATTCCCCCGGACAGCCTCCGGCGTCCGCCCGACTCCCTCCCTTCGGACACCCTGCCCGGAGAGCAGACTCTCCCGGACTCCCTCCAGGAGCAGGAAGCCGCTGCCGACTCCGTCAGTGCCCAGGACACGATCCCGGCGGTGCGTCTTCCGGCCCTGGTTCGACCTCTCTCCCCGGGATGGGAGACGGGGGTGTGGGAGTGGGACCGGGAGGCCCTCCTGGGCAGTCGGGCCCTGACCCTGGCGGACCTGGTGGCGGAAGTGCCCGGGGCCGTCCCCGTCCGGGGTGGGGATTTCGGGGCTCCCCGCACCGTGACCGCCTTCGGTGCCGGAGGGGGCCGGATCCGGGTTTTCCGGGACGGGCTGGAGATCCTCCCCCTGGAGGGCAGCGTAACGGACCTGAGCCGGGTGGGGCTGGCAGGGTTGGAACGGGTGCGGGTGGTCCGCTCGGCGGGAGAGATCCGCATCGAGCTGGAGAGCCTCCTCACCGCCGACGGGCGTCCCTACTCCCTCATCGAAGCGGGAACCGGAGATCTGAACACGAACCTCTTCCGGGGCACCTTCTCCCACCCCCGGGCCGTGGGAGGGGCCGTGGCCCTGTCCATGGACCGGGTGGATACCCAGGGCCTCCGCAGAGAGGAGCCCGGGGCGGGCACGGCGGCCTGGGTTCGTTACGCCCGCCCCCTCACCAGCAGGGGCGTGGTGGCGGTGGACTTCGCCCGTTCCTCCTCGGACCGGGGAGACCTGTTCGCCCCGGAGACGGCCCGACGCTCCGACTGGTCGGTGCGTACCCGTTGGGATCTCCTTCCCGGTCTCCGGGGGGATGTCTACTACGCCTCGTCTTCTCTTTCCACGGAAGAGCCCGACACCTTCGACTTCGGTCTCGAGACCCGAACCCAGATGGGGGGGATTCTCTCTTTCGATTCCCGGTGGCTCCGGGGCCGAGCCCACCTTCGCCGCCTTTCCGGGGAAGGGCTTCCGGGAACGAGCGCCGCTGTGGAAGTGGCCTCGGGCCTGCCTTCGGTGGGAGGTGTCGCAGGAGAGCTGGAGTGGGATAGCTGGGAGAGCCGATCGGTGAGCCGGACCCGGTTCCGGGCCTGGACGGTGCCATTCTTCGGGCTCTCCCTCTTCGCCGAACGGGGAGGCGGAGAGTACGGACTCCCCTATCTGGCGCCTGTGCCCACCCCGGACGACACCCTGTCCG
>CAZZEL010000174.1:0-3609 GCA_964652625.1 uncultured Gemmatimonadaceae bacterium | reverse complement strand
CGATCCGGACTTCGAGGTGCGGGTCTATGCGGCGGAGGCACTGAAGCGGCTCTAGGGTCTCTCGCCATCTCACCCATCCTTGCCCCGTTCCACCGGACCCCCGCAGTTTCGTCTTGAGCGTCCGCGCCCCGAAAGCTCCAGAGGGCCTTTGAGGGCTCCGGCAGATCCACCTGAAGCGACCCGGCCCAGGCGTCCCGAACCACGACGAGCTTTCCGCCCCCCTTCTACGATCCCCTCCACCGGGAGACGGACCCGATGATCCCACGACGCATTCCCGGCTTCTCCATGGGGTCCTGCCAGCGCAAGGAACCCCGACGCTCCACCGCAACCACCCCCAGCGTCGCCTCGGGACGGGCCTTCGGCGCCATCCTCTGTGCCCTCACGTCCGCCGCCGTCCTCCTTACGAGCTGCGCGCCGTCCGGATCCGGATCCGGACAGGAGACCGGAGCCGCTGCCCAGGAGATCCCGGCCTGGGAGCGTTCCATGGAGGACGTGCGGGCGGAGGTCGAGCTCATTCGGGCCGGCCGGGACCTCACGCCGGATAGCTGGCCCGGTGGAGCCCGGGTGGCCGTGGCCCTCTCCTTCGATTTCGACGCGGAGACCAATGCCCTCAGAGACGGTGAGGATTCTCCAGGGGCCCATTCCCGGGGAGAGTACGCCGCCCGTGTGGCCGTGCCCCGGATTCTGGCTCTCCTGGAGAAGCACGACATACCTGCCTCCTTCTTTGTTCCGGCCGTCACCGCCCTTCTCCACCCCGAGGAAATCGAAGCCATCATGGCGCCCGGCGTCCACGAGATCGGGATGCACGGGTGGATCCACGAACGGAACTCCCAGCTGCCGGAGGAGACGGAGCGGGAGCTCATGCGCCGCTCCTACGAGACCCTCACGGACATCATGGGGAAGCCCCCGGTTGGCATCCGGACCCCCTCCTGGGACTTCAGCCTCGCCACGGTCAAGCTGGCCCGGGAGCTGGGGCTCCTCTACGACAGTAGCCTCATGGCCGATGACCGGCCCTACGAAGTAAACGAGAACGGGGAGCCCACGGGCCTGGTGGAGCTCCCCGTGGAATGGCTCCTGGACGACTACCCCTACTTCGGGTTCTCCCGCTTCAGCTCCGTCCGGCCCCACATCAAGCCCCGGGACGTCATGGAAATCTGGGCCGCCGAGTTCGAGATGGCCCTGGAGGAGGGGACCATGTTCCTCCTCACCATGCATCCCAAGTACATCGGCCACCGGAGCCGGATCGCCATGCTGGAGGAGCTCATCCAGTTCATGAAGGGACACGGGGGCGTCTGGTTCGCCACCCACGAGGAGATCGCCCGGTACGTGGCCAACGCAGGCCAGTTGGCCACTCCAGGCCCGGGGCGGTAACCCTCTTTTCACCACGGATGCCCACCGGGTGTCCGCATTCTCGAGGCGGGAGGCCCGGTTGATCCACTGGAGGTTTTCCAGAATGCAGGAGAAACAACGATGACGGTCAAGAACAGAGGTCGCAGCAGGAGCCCCCTGGTTCTGTTGATGGTGGCGTGGGTTTTGGCGCTGACAGGTGTCGCCGCCGCCCAGGAAGCGGACCGGGCCTTCATCAACGGCACCATCTACACCGTGGACGAGGACTTCAGCACGGCGTCGGCCCTGGCCGTAAGAGACGGAAGATTCCTCTACGTGGGCGACAACGAAGGAGTGCAGAGCCACATCGGGCCCAACACCTTCGTCACAGACCTGGGGGGAAAGACCATCATACCCGGCCTCCACGACGCTCACGTCCACATACGGTACGGCGAGAGAGAGCTCTATCCCCGGACCCCGGACATCCGGACGGGGATCGGCGAGTGGGCCTCCGTGGAGCGGATGCAGGAGGTGATCAAGCACGCTCTGGAAACCGGAGAGGGGATGCGTCCCGGACCCGAGCCACGGTGGATCGTGTTGAGCGGCTGGATGTCCGACGTCTGGGATCCCCCCGTGTTCCGGAAGGAGCTCATCGACGAGGTGGCCCCGGACAACCCCGTCTTCATCAGCCGGTACACCCACGGCAGCGGGGCCAACAGCAAGGCCCTGGAGCTGGCGGGCATCACCCGGGACACTCCCGATCCCCCGGGAGGCCACATCAAGAAGGACGAAAACGGCGAGCCCACCGGCGAGTTCGTGGAGCGGGCCCCTCCCCAGCTCACCCGCCTCATTCCTTCTCTTCCTCCTCTGACGGACTACGAGCGGAGCCGGAACCTGGTGGAGGGAACCCAGCTGGCCGTGGCCAGCGGACTCACCACCATCCACGGCGCCAGCATGACGGGCTACGACGAGGTCCAGCGACGGATCAAACTCTACGAGGTGGGGCTGCTCCGGATCCGCATCAACGAGATGGTCCACCCGGCGACGGCTCGGAGGCTGGGGGAGCCCCTGAACCATGACAACAAGTACTTCGTCCGGTCCGTCAAGGAGTTCGCCGACGGAGCCCTGGGCTCCCGGGGCGCCCTGTTCATGGAGGAGTACAGCGACTATCCCGACTACTTCGGTGAAGCCCGGACGAGCGAGGACGAGCTGGCGGCTCTGGCCACGGAGCTTCTCCCCATGGGCTTCAACCTGAGGGTCCACTGCATCGGGGACGGGGCCAACCACGCCGCCATCAACGCCTACGAACGGGCTCTCAACGCCACGGGAACGGACGGCACCGAGGCCCGGTTCGCTCTGGAGCACGCCCAGATGTTCATCCCGGAAGACATCCCCCGGCTGGTGGACCTGGGCATCGTGGCCTCCATGCAGCCCCTTCACGCCACCGAGGACATGAACTTCGCCGAGGCCCGCATGGGTCCGGAGCGCCTGAAGTACGCCTACATCTGGAGTGACCTCATGGATCTCGGCGTGCCCCTGGCCACGGGAACGGATTACTCCGTGTCGCCCTACAACCCCTTCTATACGCTCCACGCCGCCGTCACCCGGCAGGATCGGAACAACAATCCCCCCGGAGGCTGGATCCCGGAGCAGGCCATGACCCGGGAAGAGGCCCTCCGGGCCGCCACCATGGGTGGAGCCTACGTCATGTTCGCCGAGGACGTCCTGGGCTCCATCGAGGTGGGCAAGCTGGCCGATTTCGTGGTCATTCCCGTGGACTACATGACCGTCCCGGTGGAGGACATCTGGAGGATCGAGCCCGATATGACGGTCATCGGAGGCCAGGTGGTCTACACCCAACCTCTCGGGGGAGACAACTGACCCGGACTGTCCTCCTGACCAACGGGCCCGGTTCGTGTCTTCCCCGGGGACCCGGCCCTCCGGGCCGGCGTCGGAGCCTGGCGGCACGTTCAGGGAGAGCGCTCCGGTGAATCGGGTTCGCCCATGCGGCAGGGCCCTCCTGGTGACCGGACTCCTCCCGGTCCTCCTCCTCCTTCCCAGCGGGGTGCTTGAGGGCCAGGATGGGTCCTTCCCTTACGAAGCCTGGACAACCGACATCGGCGTCCTTGGGCTGGGAGGGGGACTTTCCGCCTATGGCTACTGGCTCCAGAGCCGCCTGGATCCCATCACCCCGGAGGAGTTGAGGGAGCTCCATCCCGCGGACATCAACCCCTTCGACCGTGGAGCCACGAGAAACTGGTCGCCGGCCTGGAATCGGAGGAG
>CAZZEL010000173.1:2538-4014 GCA_964652625.1 uncultured Gemmatimonadaceae bacterium | reverse complement strand
CGGAGGCCGGGGAGGCCGAGCCTCCCTCCTGCCCGCTGAAGCTGGCGCTCCGGGCAGACAGGGTCAGGTCCGGAGCCGACACCAGGAAGGTCACGTCCACCGACTCGTTTCCGCCGTTGGCGCTGGTCACCCCCACCGTGGCCGAATAGCTCCCGGGGGTCAGGGATCCGGTGGTGGCATCCAGAGTAAGGGTGCTTCCGGCAAGAGAAGCCGAAAGCCAGCCCGAGGCCCCACTCCCGTAGGACACACTACCCACTCCCAGGGTGCCAAGGCTGCCCCCCCCACCGTTGGAGATGGCCACGGTCTGGCTGGGGGGATCCCCGCCCCCTTGGATCGCGTGCATCCTGACCCTGAGGGGGGAAACCACCAGGTCCGCGGCATCGGTGGTCCGGGTGACGGTGAAGGCCACGGAGATGGACACCGAACCGCCCTCCGTGCTCCTCACGGGAACCGTGGCGTCGTAGGTGTCGGAGGTCAGGGCTCCGAGGCTCACGGACAGGGTCAGCTTCCTGCCCCCATACGAGATGGACAGCCATCCGCCACGCCCCCCATAGCTCACCCGCCCCACGGAGATGGTCCCCAGGCTGGAGAAGGTCCCGGGCCCCGTGTTGCTCAAGGTGATGACCTGGTTCGCGGGATCGCCTCCCCCCACCGTGGTGCTGAAGCTGGCGGAGGTGGCTGAAGCCGTGAGGATGGGTGATCCGATCGTGAAGGACACCTGGACGGAGCCGTCTCCTCCGTTAGCACTGGACACGGGCACGGTGGCCTTCTGGGTCCCCTCCGGAAGAGAGCCGGTGGTGGCGGTCAAGACGATGGTGGTACCGTCCAGGGAGGCGGCGAGCCATCCGGACTGACCGGAGTATGTGATGGCTCCCAGAGAGAGGCTCCCCAGCGTTCCCCCGCCGGCGTTGGAGACCTGGACGGTCTGGGCGGCCGGTGAGGGATCGCCGGAGACACCGCTGAACTCCACGTCATCAGCGGACAGGGCCAGAGCCGGCGGGTCCTGGCCCTGGGAGACGGAGAGGGTGATGGCCAGGGTGTCGCTTCCCCCGTGGGCGCTAAGAAGGGGAAGCCCGGTGGTGTAGTCTCCTGCCGACAACCCCGTGGAGGCGGCCTTGGGCGTGATCTGGACGGCCCGGTCCACGATCTCCGCCTGCAGCCAGGTCACCGAAGGAAGGAACGCCCCCAGGGAGAGACTCCCCAGGGAGGCGAAGGTCCCGCTCCCGGTGTTCGTGATCTCCACCGACCGGGGCTCCGGCGGATCGATATCTCCCTCCACCATGCCGAAGGAGATGGTCCGGCTCCCGGGGGTCAGGACCGGGGCCTCCACGGACAGCTCCACCTGGATCTCCCCCTCTCCCCCATTGGCGCTGCCCAGGGTGAAGGCCGCCTGGTAGTCCCCGGCGTCCAGGCCGTCGGGGTCCACGGCCACCTCCAGCTCCGGCGCATCCAGGCTCACCTCCAGCCAGCCGTCGG
>CAZZEL010000173.1:0-2438 GCA_964652625.1 uncultured Gemmatimonadaceae bacterium | reverse complement strand
TCCACGGCCACCTCCAGCTCCGGCGCATCCAGGCTCACCTCCAGCCAGCCGTCGGCCCCGTCGCCGTAGTCCGGATCTCCCAGCGTCAGAGTGCCCAGGGCTCCGAAGTCCCCTTCTCCGGTGTTGGAGAGGAGAAGTGTCTGGGGGGCCGGGACCCGTCCACCCCGGATCATGGAAAAGGACAGGGTAGGGGTTGACGCAGCCAGGATGGGCTGTCCCACGTTCAGCTGGACCCGGACCGAGTCGGGCTTGGCCCGGGTCTGCTCGCCCGGCTCAGACTCGAAGACCAGGAACCCTTCCAGGAACTGCCCGCCGAAGGTGCCCGGGTCCGCCCGGATCTCGAACTCCGGAGCCGTTTCCGGTCCTCCCGTGGGCTCCACCGAAAGCCATCCCGTCTCCTCACCCGAGTACCGGATGGTGGGTGGATGGATCAGGAGGGTCCCGTTTCCCCCGTTCCTCACCACCAGGCGCTGGGTCAGAGGAGAATCCCCCGGAGCCGCGGCGAAGGCCAGGGGGCTCACGGAGAACTCGAAGTTCGCCCCCCGGAGGGTCCGGGCGATGACCCGCACCCGCTTCAGGTCCGAGCTGTTCCGGGCCTTCAGGACGATCTCCGCCACGTCGGCGGCCTCCTGGGCCTCCGGGGCGTAGGTGGGTTCCAGGATCAGGAGGGCCTCCTCGTCTCCCAGCTCCTCGATTCTGCTGTCCAGCCAGCCGGTCCGGGCCAGGGTGATGTAGTCCACCCCACCCACCTGCTCCACCCCACCGAGAGAGGCCTCACCGTTGTTGCTCAGGCGGACGGTGTCCGCTTCCACCTTCCGTCCCCGGGCGAAGCGGAAGAGCTGGACCGTGGGCCGGTCCACGGCCAGAACCGGAGGGAGGGGCTCTTCGGGAGCCACCAGGGGCTCGTCCATGCAGGCGGCATAGAAGGCCGTGGCCAGGAGAGCCAGAAGGACCGGAACTCGAGACGTGTTCATCTAGAAGCCTCCCTGCAGGCCCATGGTCCACAGAACGTCGCCCCGCAAGCCTCCGTCGTTCAGAGGCACAAGGGCGTTGCCCACCACGGCCAGCTTCCAGACCTCGAACTTGAAGCCCAGAGCGCCGTCGAGCTGCCGGTCGTCCAGAGTGGGGAGGTTGGAGGTGGGAATGGTGGTGAGCCCTCCGTCGGCACCCTGAATCGTCACCGTCCTCCGCTCCAGGGGGTTGTCCCCCAGGGGGAGCTGGAAGAGCACGTCTCCGGCCAGGGTCAGGCGGTCGGTGGAGCGGTGATCGAATCCCACGGCACCCAGGAGGGCGCTCCGCTCCCCGTCCCCGCCCCGGAACACGCCGCCCAGGTTGAGGTGGGGAGAAAACCCGGCGAAGGGCCGCATGGACGCCACGCCCACGCCCTGGATCCACCAACCCTCGGACCCCAGGAAGTCCTCCTCCTTCCCCGTGGGGATTCGAACATCGGCCAGAAGGGCCATGCCGATGCGGCTCCCCGTGTCCGAGAGCCGAAACTTGCTTCGGACAGAGGCATCGCCCAGGCCCGTGGCCTTGAGCTGGGGCAGGGTGGCTCGCTCCCGGAGCTTGGGATCCTCCGTGGGCCCGCCGAAGGAGAAGCCGGCGGCGGGGTCCTCCCCTTCCCCGATGACGATCTCCGCATCGCTGAATCCGCTGAGGGTGGCCTGCACCACCGGCACCAGCACGCTCACGTCCAGGCGGTCCGTGAGTCCCGCCGTGACGAAGACGTTGGCCACCCGGGCTTCGAAAGCCATCCGTGTGGAGACCGAGAGATAGGTCCGCTCGATGGCCGGATCTCCCAGGGGAGGCCCGGAGGGGGGCAGATCCCGCTGGACCACATTGAACTGGAGGTCTTGCAGGGAGATCCCCCGGAGGTTCTCGAATCGGAGGTCCGTGACGTTGGCCCCCACCAGGTAGTTGCCCTTCCCCAGGGTCAGGGCCCGCTCGGCCAGGATGGGCCCCAGGGAGGTCTCCTCGTTCCGCACCGGAACCCCCAGGGCGCTGAGGCGGAAGGTCTCGCCGCTCCCGGCGGAGGGCGCCGGCACCGTGCCGATGCCCAGGGCGATGGCCCCCTGCAGGTAGAGGGTGAGCTCCTGGGCCGTGGCGTTCGCGTTGGTGCTGAAGGCTTCCTGGGCGAAGTCCGGGGTGCCGCTTCCACTTCGCAAGCAGAAGAGCACGTCCGGCCCGCACCCCGTTCCGAAGGTGAAGAGATCTCCAAAGCGGGCCCGGAGGCTGCCGTCCTGGCTCCACGCCGTGGCGGGACGGCCGAGGCCGGCCCCCACGAGCAGAAATGCCAGAAGCCCGAGTGCACGGAGACCGGAAGAACAAGAAAGAGACGTGGGAGAACGCCCTGTCAGCATCATGGTTCCTACCCCTTTCAGGGCAGCGCAGCGCGGGTCTGGAGTGGAACGGCGACTTCCGGGATTGGACGCCACAAA
>CAZZEL010000172.1:0-4065 GCA_964652625.1 uncultured Gemmatimonadaceae bacterium | reverse complement strand
CGCCGGATCCCCTCCCTGGGCCTCCACCAGCCGGGCCATCCGCTCCAGCGCCCTCCCGGCGTCCAGGGCCTCGTGGGCCGCCTCCTCTCCTTCCTCGGCTGTCTCTGCCAGGCCTCCCAGCCGGAGCATCTCTCCCACCAGGGCAGACGAGAGGGCCGCCAGGTCCTCGGGCCCCTCTCCGCAAAGACAATGAAGGGCCTCCACGGTTTCCATTCCGTTTCCCACAGCCCGGCCCAGGGGCCGGCCCATCTCGGTGATGAGAGCCCTGGTCCGGACCCCTCGGCTCCGGCCGAGGGAAGTCATGGTCCGGGCCAGCTCACGGCTCCTCTCCAGATCCGGGAGGAAGGATCCGGCTCCGGTCTTCACGTCCAGGACCAGCCCGTCGATCCCCTCCGCCAGCTTCTTGCTCATGATGCTGGTGGCGATGAGGGGGATGGAGGGCACCGTAGCCGTGGCGTCCCGGAGCCCGTAGAGCCTCCGGTCCAGGGGGGCCACCTCCGAGCTCGGCCCCATCATGGCCACACCCACCTCTTCCAGGACCCGGAGGAACCTCTCCGAGCCCAGGTCCGTTCGGAAGCCGGGAATGGCCTCCAGCTTGTCCAGGGTCCCCGCCGTGTGCCCCAACCCCCGTCCGGACATCATGGGGACCACCAGGCCCAGCTCCGCCGCCAGGGGAGCCAGAACCAGGGAGGTCTTGTCCCCCACTCCCCCGGTGGAGTGCTTGTCCACGCCGGGACCCGGGAGATGGGAGAGGTCCAGGACGGAGCCTGAGTCGACCATCAGGGTCAGCAACCCTTCCAGCTCCTGGTCGTCCATGCCCTGGAAGTAGACGGCCATGAGGAAGGCCGCCATCTGGTAGTCCGGGATCCGTTTTCGATGGTAGCCCCGGAAGAAGTGCTCCAACTCTTCCGAGGTGAGGGCCTCACCCCGTCGCTTCTTCTCGATGATGCGGGAGGGAAGGAGAGACCCCCTGTCCCGGCGGCTCACCCGAGGCGCTTCTTGGCTCCGGAGAGGGCGTCGTCCACCCGGTTCTTCACGTCGTCGGCCAGATCCTCCCAGCGGTCCTCCGTGCTCTTCCGGATGTCTTCCGCCGTCCTCCCGATCCGCTTCCGGGTCTGGCCGGCCGTCTTCTCGATGCGCTTCCGGGTTCCCACGGCGGACTTCACCAGCTGCTTCCGGGACTTCTTCCCGCTCTGGGGAGCGGTGAGGAGGGCCGCCACGGCTCCCACGGCGGCTCCCAGCAGCAGTCCCAAGAGAAAACCGGTGATCCGATCGTGATCGTTCTCGCTCATCGTCCGTTCCGTTCCTTTCCGGGGCGGCGCCTCCCAGCGGCGGGAGTGCCGGGCTCAACAGGATTTGAATGCTAGAGTATACCCGGGAGGTGCCTCTCCGTTGCTCCCGAGGACGACCAGGGCCGACAAAGGGGCCTCCCCCTTTGCTCGGCTGCCGTGTCCCGGGCCGCCGGAGCTTCCGCGCTCCGGTGGGTCATTCCGGGCCGGCGGGGCTACGGCCCCAACCACACCTCCTATATTATAGGACGGTTGTCCGGAGAGAGGAAAAACCGTGGTGGGAACGGAGGCAAGGGTACCGACGTCCGAGGGAAGACCATGCCCGGCGGATAGAAGTGCCAACCCCGGCTGGGAGAATGGCCGCCCACGGCCGGGAGAAGGGCCATCCACGGCCCGGAGAGGAAGAGCATTCGATTGACATGAGAGCCCTGGGCATCGACTTCGGTGAACGACGCATCGGTCTCGCGTTGAGCGACCCCACCGGGACCATCGCGTCCCCCCTACCCACCCTGAAGAGACGGGCCGGAAAGCGCCCGCCTCTGGCGGCCCTGGAGCGGCTGGTGGAGGAGCACGGGGTGGAGGCCCTGGTCCTGGGTCTTCCCCTGGACCTGGACGGGGAGGACTCAGCCTGGACCCGGACGGTTCGGGAGGTGGGAGGGAAGCTGGCGGAGCGAACGGGCCTCCCCCTTCACCTGGTGGACGAGCGTTTCAGCTCCGCTCGGGCCGAACGGGCGGTCCGGGGCATGGGCCTTCCGAAGGGGAAGCGGGAGCAGAAGGAGCGGGTGGACGCGGCAGCGGCAGTCCTGATTCTCCAGGCGTGGCTGGATCGTCAGGGGAAGGATGGAGGGAGCCTCCCCCATGACTCGCAGAAGAGAGAAGAGGATGCATAGGGACGGCGAATCTCCCAGAGGGGTTCGGAGGAAGCTCCTGGTGATCCTGGGGATCCCCGGGGCCTTCCTCCTGGGCCTTGTCCTCCTGGTGCTTTCCCTGGGGATCCTTGGAAGTGGAGAAGGGGCAGACGGTGGCGAGGGACCTCCGGTACAGGTGGAGATTCCCTCAGGCGCCGCTTTCGGGGAAGTCGCCACGGTCCTGGAGGAAGCCGGGATCGTGAAGAACGCCAGGGCCTTCGCCCTCTTCGCCCGTCTGCTCGGGGAGGACCGGGACGTCCGGGCGGGCCCCTACGCCCTCCAGCGGGGCATGCCCTGGACCGAGATCCTGCGCCACCTGACGGAGGGGCGGGTCCTCACCGAGACCCTCACCATCCCGGAGGGTTTTCGTCTGGCCCAGATGGCCCCTCGAATCAGCGAGATCACCGGCCTTACCACCGACTCGGTCCTGTCCCGGCTCATCGGTGATTCGGTGGCGGAGGTCTGGTCCGTGCCCGGGCCCGGGTTGGAAGGCTACCTCTTTCCCGATACCTACCGGTTCGCCCGGGGTGCGGCCCTGGAGGAGGTGGTGGCGACCATGGTGGAGGAGTACGAGGAGTTCTGGACCCCCGCCCGGAGAGTCCGATTGGACTCCCTGGAGCTCACGGAGAAGGAGCTGGTGACTCTGGCCTCCATCATCCAGGCCGAGGCCCGGATCCGGGACGAGATGCCCCTGATCTCCTCCGTCTACCACAACCGCCTGGAGCGGGGCCAACTCCTCCAGGCCGACCCCACAGTCCTCTACGCCCTGGGAGGCCACCGTTCCCGGCTTCTCTACGCCGCCATGGACTCGGTGGCGGATCACCCCTACAACACCTACACCCATGCGGGCCTTCCCCCGGGTCCCATCGGCTCTCCCGGGAGGGCCGCCCTGGAGGCGGCGCTTCACCCGGCGGACACCGAGCTTCTCTACTTCGTGGCCCACCCGGACGGGACCCACCTCTTCTCCCGGACCCAGGCGGAGCACAACCGGGCCGTGGCCCGGATGCGCCGGGAGTGGGACCAGTACCGGCGGGAGCAGGCGGAAGCCCGGGAGGGTGAAGGAGGCTTCGTTGACACGAACGAACGCTGAGGACCTGCCACGGAAACTGCGCCTCATCGTCATCACGGACCGGCGCCTTGCCGCCCCCCGGTCCGTGGAGGACGTGGTGGAGGAGAGCCTCGAGGCCGGGGCCCGGGCCATCCAGCTCCGGGACAAGGACGCATCGGCCCGGGAGCTCCTGGAGGAGGCCCGACGCCTCCGGGTCCTGACCCGGAGCCATGACGCCCTTCTCTTTGTCAACGACCGCTTCGACGTGGCTCTGGCGGCGGGTGCCGACGGGGTGCACGTGGGCCCGGACGATCTTCCCGTGTCTGCTGTCCGGAGCGCCCTTCCGGAGAGCTTTCTCGTGGGACACTCCACGGACATCCCGGAGGTGGCCCGGGCGGCGGTCCGGGACGGCGCCGACTACATCGGGTGCGGCACCGTCTTCGCCACCACAACGAAGAAGGACGCCGGAGAGGTCATCGGCCTCCGGGGTCTGGCCCGGGTGGCGGAGGCGGTGGACGCGCCCGTGGTGGGGATCGGCGGGGTCACGCCGCCGGGTGCCCGGGAGATCGCCCGGGGAAGCGCCGCCGCCGGTGTGGCCGTGGTGGGTGCGGTCATGGGCGCCGACGACGTGGGTGCTACGGTCCGGGCCCTCCTGGAACCTTTCCGGGGCAAGGGTTCTTGAGCCTTTCAGAGCGCCGACTCTTTGCGCCCCCCACCAGCGGGAAAGATCCCCTGAGCTCTCGACATGGGTGTCGGGCCGTGGCGCCTCCCCTCCAGCTCGCCCCCCAATGACGAAGCCCCCCTGACCCTCGATGGGGGC
>CAZZEL010000171.1:0-4112 GCA_964652625.1 uncultured Gemmatimonadaceae bacterium | reverse complement strand
CGACCGAGGAGCGCAAGGAGGTCGGCGTGCTGAAGCAGTTCTACGCCGACATGCATGGCTGGGAGCGTATCGTGGACGCGGTCGAGGAGGCGGCGGCGACCCTGACCCCCGCCGAGCGCGAACGGGCGATCGTCTTTGCCAGCAATTACGGCGTCGCCGGGGCGGTCGAGCGTCTCGGCCGCGGCCGCGACCTGCCCCCCGTGTTCAGCGGCCACAACAGCTACTGGATGTGGGGGCCGCCGGATCGGCCGGTGGAGGTGGTTATCGTCGTCGGCGGCGACGCGGAGGACCATGCGCGCAACTGGGATTCGGTGGACCGTGTGACCGAGATCGACTGCGGCCTCTGCATGCCCTACGAGAACGGGAACGGCGTCTTCGTACTGCGCGGGCCGTCGCACCCGGTCGGGGAGATCTGGTCGACCGTGCGCCATTACGACTGAGCGGCGCCGGGGGGCAGCGGACCCGGTCGGCGCGGGGCTTGCGCGGACCTCCTCCCTACTCCCTTACCATCCACGAAACGGGAGAGCCCAGACTCCCATCAAAACGCATCCGTTGCGACGACCCCTTGAACCTGGGCACGAAACCGGGGCAACTTCAATCCGCCAGTACATCGAACAACAGAATCGGCCGCTGCCGCAGGCTCCGCGCTAGACCCCCAACCGCGGGCCGCGCCCGCCGGTTGGGGCACTCCGTGGAGTCGGGTAGACGGTGGGTGGAAGCCACCGACTCTTCCTCTTCGCCCCGGGACTCCGGATCCGCTCCCGGCCACGGCAAACGAGGGGTTCTGGCCTGACGTGCCCACAGCCACGTCCGGGATCAGGTCCACGGGAAGTCCTCGAAAGGGGTCTTCAGTCCCGGCCCCGGGCGATGCGCCGGGCCTGGGCCAGGATCAAGGTAGCGGCGAGTTTCTCGGCCCCGGTTACCGGGCGATGCGCCGGGCCTCGGCCACGCTCTCCAGCATGGCTTCAGCCGTCACCGCAGGGCCCACGGCCACGAACCGTAGCGCCGCCCGGCCGTCAAGACGGGTGACGGACACCACCCGGCGGCCCCCGGCCAGGATCTCCCGGTAGATGTGCTCCTGGAGATCGTCCAGGTCCTCCTCCGGGACTCCCGCCGACGCCAGGCGGAAACAGAGGATGCCCGTGTCGGGCTCGTGCAGCAGCTCAACGTCCTCCTGCCCCTCCAGAGCCCGGGCCAGCTCCCGGATGGCCTCGAGGGGCCGGCGGAGGCGGGCCACCAGTCCGTCCAGACCCTGGTGCCGGATGGAGGTGACCAGGGGAAGGGCCGAAAGGGGCCGGGTGGAAGGCATGGACTTCACCCCGGGGTTGGGTCCGTCGGCGTCCGGCCGGTTCCAGTAATGGCTGAACAGGGCCATGCGCCGAAACTCCTCCCGGCACCGGGCGAAGAGGATGGAGCAGGGGATGGGAACGCCCATCTGCTTGTGAGGATCCCAGCTCACCGAGTCCGCCTCCTGCACCCCCCGGAAGAGAGGTCGCCACTCCGGGACCAGGGCGTAGGCCAGGCCGTAGGCGCCGTCCACGTGGAGCCAGACCTTCGTCTCTCGGCAGAGCTCGGCGATCTCGGCCACCGGGTCCACGGCGCCGGTGGACGTGGTGCCGGCGGTAGCCACGACGCAGACGACGTCCCGGTTGCCGCGAAGGTGCTCCAGCACATTCCGGAGGGCCCCCGCGTCCATGCGCCGGTTCCGGTCCACGGGAACCGTGACCAGAGCCCGCTCTCCGAGGCCCAGGATCCGGACGGCATGTTTCAGGGAGAAGTGGGCGTCCGCCGAGGTGACCACGGCCAGGCGGGCGGGATCCGGAAAGCCCTGCAGCCCCTCTCGGGCGAAGTCGAAGCCGGCCCGCTCGGCCCACCGATGGAGGGCCATGTAGAGGGCCTGCTGGTTCGCGTAGGTGCCGGAATAGAGGACTGTGGCATCGGCCTCCGGTGGCAGGTCGAAGAGGCGACAGAGGGCCTGGCAGCAGAGCTCCTCCAGCATGGCACCGCCGGGAGACACCTGCCAGTTCGTGACCCCCTGGTTCCAGGCCAGGGCCAGGTCGGCTCCCAGGGCCGCCCCCTCCTCGGGAAGGGCGTTGAACATGGCGTGGAAGGCGGGGAGATCGTAGCGCACCAGGTGGGGCACCAGGCGCTCTTCCAGGAGCTTTCGGAGGGCGTCCAGGGGGATGCCCCGATCCTGGAAGGCCACCAGGGGCTCCAGGTCGGCGGCCACCTCCCGGGGCGTGGCGCCGGAGGAGGGGCTTTCCTCTCCTCCCCCGTCGTGCCCCCGGCCGGCCGCAATCGCCTCCTTCCGGCGTCCGGCGGACCCAGGGCCCTTCCCCTTCCTGCCCTCCTCAGCCATCCAGCCTCCGATGCACGTACCGCCCCCGACCCGGCGTGGCCAGGCACTCCTCCCCGTCGATGACGAGCTCACCCCGGGAGAAGACCTTATGGATCTTGCCTCGCACCTCGATTCCCTCGTACGCCGCCCAGTCCGTGGCCATGTGGAGGGTGTCGCGGCCCATGGTCCAGCGGGCCCGGGGGTCCAGGAGGACAATGTCGGCATCCGCACCCACCCGGAGGGAGCCCTTCCGGGAAGTCATACCGAAGAGACGGGCCGGCTCCGAGGCCACCAGCTCCACGAAGCGGGGCAGGGAGATCCGTCCCCGGGCCACCCCTTCCGAGTAGAGAATGGAATAGCGGGCCTCGATCCCCGGGATCCCGTTGGGGCAGAGGTCGAAGCGGTCCTTCCCCATGAGCTTCGCCTCCCAGGAGTAGGCGGCATCGTCGGAGGTTACCTGCCGGATTCGCCCGTCCATCACGCCACCCCAGAGGGCCTCCTGGGCGGCGGCGTCCCGGAGAGGAGGAGAGCAGATCCACTTGATGCCGTCCTCCCGCTCCAGCACCTCTTCGGTGAACACCAGATAGTGAGTGCAGGTCTCGGCCCGGATGTTCACCCCCTCCTCCATGGCGTCGGTGAGGAGGGCCAGGCCTCCGGGGCTGGCCAGGTGGACGATAAAGAAGGGGGCATCGGTCTGGCGGGCCATGTCGATGAGTCGGCGGATGGCCTCCGTCTCCACCTCCGGCGGCTTGCTCCGGGCATGGAAGATCGGTGCCGTCTTCCCCTTTTCCAGGAGCCGGGGGACGTTGGCCTCGATGGCGTCGTTGTCCTCGGCGTGGAGCATGAGCATGCCCCCGGCCTCTCCCAGGCGCAGTGCGATGCGCACCAGGTCCTCGTCTTCAATGAGGAGGCCATCGTCCCGGTAGGTCATATAGCACTTCACCGTGGGAGCGCCGGCCTCCACCACGGCGTCGATCTCCGCCAGGGTCTCCTGGTCGGGCCGGGTGATGACGGGGTGAACTCCGAAATCCACCAGGGCCTTTCCCTCCGCCTCCCGGTGCTTGTCCTCCACCGTCTTCATGAGAGAGCCGTTCGGGACCTGGTTCGAGAAGTCCACCACTGTAGTGGTCCCCCCGAAGGCCGCGGCCCGGGTCCCGCTCTCGTAGTCGTGCACGCTCACCGTGCCCATGAAGACGTCGTTGAAGTGGACGTGGGTGTCTACGCCCCCGGGGAGCACCAGGAGCCCCGAGGCATCCACCACCCGGTCGGCCCGGGCCTCCGGAAGATCTCCGATAGCGGCGATCTCCTCTCCCCGGATGAGGAGGTCCTCCCGGGCTACGGTGTCTCCAATGACCAGCCGTCCTCCCCGAATCAGCGTCGATCCCCGGTCTTCGCCTGCCTTCTCCGTCATGGAACCCCCTGGGTCGCGGGCGCGGGTCGTGGGTGACGGGAGAAAGGTGGGCCGCCGCGGTTCGATGCGCGAGGGTGAGGAGTGGACACATAACCAACCGACAGTCGGTTTGTTATGATCCGACGATCCTGGACGCTGCGCCAACTCTTCTGGTCTTGCCTCCAGGTTCCGTAGCGCGGCTTCCTCCCCTTCCGACCAGCTTCTTCGGGGAGGATGGAGAGCCGTGAGTTCTGCGGGGCACACCTTTGTGGGGCCCGCTTGGCCCCGGACAGCCGGACGCCGTGTTTGCAGCAACAGACGCGGCGGAGGGCGTTCGTTGCTGCGAAAACGGTAATAATCGCCGTGTTTGCAGCAGCAGACCGG
>CAZZEL010000170.1:0-4141 GCA_964652625.1 uncultured Gemmatimonadaceae bacterium | reverse complement strand
GTCTTCGCAGCAACGAATGCCCTGGGCAGCGTCTGTTGCTGCAAACACGGTGATTATTGCTGTCTTCGCAGCAACGAATGCCCTCGGCGGCGTCTGTTGCTGCAAACACGGTGATTATTGCCGTCTTCGCAGCAGCGAATGCCCTGGGCGGCGTCTGCTGCTGCAAACACGGTGATTATTGCCGTCTTCGCAGCAACGAATGCCCTGGGCCTCGTCTGTTGCTGCAAACACGGTGTGCTGAGTCAGATCGTGCCCTCCCGATTGATGCAACGGAGTCCTTTGGCCATCTTATCGGCGTGGAGGGGTGTCCGAATTGGCTAAGGAACCGGTCTTGAAAACCGGCGCCCGCAAGGGTATGTGGGTTCGAGTCCCACCCCCTCCGTTTCCAGCCACCGCCTGACGCCTGCCTCCGGGCGGGAGGCGTTTCAGCTGAAACGCCCGGCGCGTCCTGGAACGCGTGGGCCTCACTGGAAACTTCCGAGTCGTCCGACTGCCCCGGGGCCACCGGGGATTGGTCCCTTGCCGGTGCGGATGTCTCCCTGACCCTGTCGGCGGGATGTCAGATCCAAATTATCCTCCGCCGGTTTCCAGGATCTGTTTCAGGGGCAGTCCCATTCCCCGGTCGGTCCAAATGGCGATGAGCCCACAGCGGGCGTCCGATCCGCTGAACTCTGCCGGGACTGTTGCGGCCCCCTGATGGGCCTCCACGAGGGCGAAATTGTGGGTGGCAGCTTCATGAGCTCGGCGATGTCCCACATCTTCAGGCCGTCCAGGTAGATGATGGGATAGCACCAGCCTCTGGAGGTGCTGTAGTGCGGACGGAAGACGGGGATCCCCGCACCGGCGTTGGTCCGGACGAAATTGATGCCCGGCATAGCCCGGAGGACATGATCGAATTTGGGATAGCCCGTCTTGCAGAATGCCGTGGCTCGATTCCCCGAGCTCCACCTGTTTCCCGGTGACCAGGAAGCGGGCCCCTCCGCCATGCCCTGCACCGATGATGCAGTCGGCGCCCTGGTTTTGGAAGGTCATACCCGACGTCGGTGCCAGGGTCTGCTATCCCCTCCTGTCGTCGATCCAGACATTCCCCTGTACTTTGATGAACCGGATCATGCGGGCTCCTCTTCTTCGGATGACGTGCAGAGCGTCCCTTTCCCGGACCTGACGGTGGATCCGAACGAGATGCGCCGTTTGGGCGTCTGGCTTTTCGGGAATATGAGAAGGCGGTAGGCGGAGGAGTCCGGCGGCGAGATGATCTTGATGAGCAGGTGAGGGAAGCCTTGGTGCCTCCAGGCTCGGACAGGGCGTGGAACGGACAATGGAGAGTTCTTCCCCCACCGGATTCGATCCCGACGAAACGCGAAAGAGGGGCCTGTCGTGAGCTCCAGAGGAGGCAGGAGGCCCATGCCACATCACGTTCGAGGAAGGCATCTGGTATTGAGTGTTGTTCTGCTGTCCACGGTTGCCGGCTGCGCCACGCTTCAGGAGCTCGCGGCCCTGAGGAACGTGGAGTTCGCTCTGGACCGGGTTTCGGGTCTCCGCCTGGCCGGGATCGACCTGGGAGGCATCCGTTCCTTCAACGACCTGAGCCTTCAGGACGCAACGCGAATCGGTCTGGCCGTGTCACGGAACGAGCTGCCCATGGAGTTCCGTCTCCACGTCCTGGCGGAGAATCCGGCGGACAACAGCGTGAGCGCCAGACTGGTGGAGATGGACTGGGTCCTCCTCCTCCAGGACCGGGAGACCCTGAGGGGCGTCTTTCGCCGGGAGATCGTTCTGCCCCCCGGGGAGCCCACGGACGTGCCTCTGGACGTCTCCCTGGACCTCCTGGAGTTCTTCCAGGGGAGTGCCCGGGACCTCCTGGAGCTGGCTCTCGCCCTCAGCGGGCAGGGGGGTGCGCCGAAAAACGTGGCCCTCCAGGCCACGCCCACCATCCGGACTTCCCTGGGACCCATGCGGTATCCCCGGCCCATCACGATTCTCCATGAGGAGGTGGGGCGATGATGCGACCCATCCTCCCCTCCCTGGTTGTCGCCGCCATCCTGGCCATTCCGGGCCTCTGGGGCTGCGCCGAGCCCCCGGGCCCCTCGAACTACACCGTCCGGGACAGCGCCGGAATCCGCATCGTGGAGAGTGGGGAGCCGGCGTGGGGCCCGGGGGATGGTTGGTCCATCGCCCCGGATCCCGTGATGAGGATCGGGGAGAGGGAGGGGGAGGAGAGCCAGCTGCTCTTTCAGGTAGCCGACGCCCGGCGCCTCCCGGGCGGGGGGATCGCTGTGCTCAACGGCGGATCCGGCACGGTGCGCATCTTCGCAGGGGACGGGGATTCCCTGCGGGAGTTCGGTGGGGCCGGGGAGGGTCCGGAGGAGTTCCGCAGCCCCATCTCCCTTCATGTCCTGGCCGAGGACACCCTCCTGATCTGGGACGGCGCCCGGCCGGGCTTTTCCCTCTTCACCGTGGATGGGGAGTTCCTCCGCTCCAGGCGTCTGTCCCTCCCTGGCCTGGAGAGGCCCGCCGGCGTCCATCCCCTCCCGGGGAACCGGCTGCTTCTCACGACGCATTCCAGCCCCTTCACCCGGCCCGGAGACCACGGCGTGGGCATCCACAGGTTCTCCACTCCTTTTCTTGTCCTCGACGGAGGCGGGATGGTCCTGGATACCCTGGGTTTCTTCCCCAGCGGCGAGACCATGATTCTGGAGCAGGCCGTGGGAGTTCCCCCCTTCCACAAATCTACCTACGTGGATGTTCGGGGGGATGCCATCTACGTCGGAACAGCGGATGCCATGGAGGTCTCCGTCCGTGAGCTCTCCGGAGAGCCGAAGGCGTTCTACCGGTACCCGGCCGTGGATCTGACTGTGGGGACAGCGGAACGTGAGTGGTTCCGGGACCGCATGGGGGCGGAGGCCCGGCCGGAAGAGGTGCCCATCCTGGAGCAGATATCCTCCAGCCTGATCTTCCCCGAGACCCGGGCCGCCTACACCGATCTGCAGGTAGATCCCACCGGGGCCGTGTGGCTCCGAACGGGCCTGTACTTCCCGGAAGGCCCGGCGCCCACGGAGTGGTCCGTCTTCTCCCGGGAGGGAGCCTTCCTGGGCACCCTCGCCATGCCCCCGGGCTTCGAGCCCATGGAGTTCGGCCGGGACTTCGTCCTGGGTCGTTGGAAGGACGAGCTCGGGGTGGAGCAGGTCCGCGTCTACCGAATCGAGAACCGATGAAGACGACGAGAGTCCGGGGTTTCCGGAGAGGGTCCGTCCAGAGCTTCCGGTCAGGATCTGTCCCGGCTTCGAGCCCTACTCCTGCCCCATCTCCGTGTCCACGGCCCGGAGGTGGGGAAAGGGAATGAGGGCGGTGAGGTTCTGGGCGAACCCGTCCAGGCCGGGGAAGAGGCTGGCGGAGGTCATGTTCATGGACAGGAGTTCTCCGGTGGCTTCCTCCAGAAAGGCCCGGTCCGGGGAGAGGGGGATCTCCACCATGAACGACTCCGGGTCTCCCATGGCGCCGAGGTTGTCGTTGAACGACCGGGTGATGTCCCCGGGAACCAGGAAGACGCTCTGCTGGACGATGAGTCTCCGGTTCATCCGCCAGGGGTTCAGGGGAAAGACGAGCTGGCTGGGAGGGGTGTGCCGGATGATGGCGTCCACTGTGGTCTTCTTCTTCGCGTTGGGGTCACGCTCCAGGTGGGGCCGAAGGTGGTCCATCTGGAAGGCCCGGTCCCGGATCTTCCCCAGGTCCACGGCCCACACCGACGATGCCAGCTCCGGCTCCGCCCGCTGGACGGCGAAGTAGACGGCCACGAAGAAGGAGTAGGTCCAGTCCAGGAGCCGGGTGGGAGCTCCGTGGTGGCGCATGAGAGCCAGCCATCCGATGCGATCGCCCTCGGCCGGCTCGTTGGCCAGGTAGAGGTGGGCCTCCCGCTTGAACCGGCGCAGAAGCCCCTCCTCGATGAGGGGAAGCTCGGACCACTCCCGCCCCCACCGGTCCACGGCGGCTCGTTCCAGGGAGGTCTTGAACCCCCCGGGACGACAGCAGTCCCCCCGGAAGCACCACTGTCCTCCCTTGAAGTCGTTGTACCGGTTGAGCAGACCCTGCCAGGATTCGATACTGTCCGCCATGACGGCAGCCTCCGGGTGCGGTCAGCCTA
>CAZZEL010000169.1:0-4184 GCA_964652625.1 uncultured Gemmatimonadaceae bacterium | reverse complement strand
CTGCAGAGCCGACCGCAAGAGCCATGGCGAAGCAGACCGTGAAGCGGGCTGCCGGGAAACACTGCGAAACACCGGGAAACACCGCGAAAAAGTGACGCCGCGAAGCAACGCAGAGAAGCACCGCCAAAAAGCGACGCCGCGAAGCAACGCAGAGTATCAACGCAGAGACACACCAGAGTGACGACAAGGCCCGGCAGAGCCGGGCGTTCCCCCTTTGGAGGGCTCGTACCATGAAGATCTCCACCCCACTCCTGTCCATCGGCCTCCTGGCCGCTCTCCCCATCCTCCAGGCATGTGAACGGAGCGCGGCCTGGGAAGGAACGGTCACGGACAGCGCCGGCATCACCGTGGTCCACAACCCCTCCGTTCCCCTATGGGGAGAGGACGAGGCGTGGACCGTCACCGAGGACCTGCGCATCGGCACGGTGGCCGGAGAGCAGGAGTACCAGTTCGGCACCATCATCTCCCTGGACGCCGCCGAGGACGGATCCGTCTACGTGTTGGATCTCCAGGCCCGAAACATCCGTGCCTACGATGCCCAGGGCAACTACCTGAGGACCATCGGCGGTCCCGGGGGAGGCCCGGGAGAGTTCAGCCAGCAGACCATGTTCGTGGGCTGGCACCCCCGGGGTGAGATCCTGGTCCCGGACCTGGGCAACCAGAGAGTCCATCGCTTCGCACCGGAAGGGGATCTGGTGGGGAGCTTCCCCATCCAGATGCAGGCGGGCGTGCCCGCTCGCTGGGAGGTGAGTAGCGACGGCCGCACTCTGGCCCAAATCCGGGGGATGAACCTCCCGGGCATGGCCGCCCTGGAGGAGGGCGACCCCATCGTGGTCTTCGACACCACCGGGACGGTGGTGGACACGGTGGCTCTCCTGCCCAAAGGCCAGACCCTGGAGGGCATCTCGGAGCAGGGTGCCCAGATCCGGGTCTTCGCCCCGGAGCCCCTGTGGGACGTGGACCCTGCGGGCTCCATCTACTACGCCATGAACGACCGATACCGTATCCTGGTAAACGACCCGGAAGGGACTCTGATCCGGCTCATCACCCGGGACGTGGAGCCGAAGCCCGTGGAGGAGACGGACCGAAACGCTATCCGGGGACTCATGCGGGAGCAGTACAGGGAGTTCGGTGTTCCACCGGCCCAGGTGGAGCAGATCATGCAAGGGGTGTCCTTCGCCGATTTCTATCCCGCCTTCGGGAACCTCTTCATCGGACCGGAGGAGACCCTATGGGTCCAGCGCGTTCAGAGCGCCCGGGAGCTGGCCGCCGGAGCCGAGGAAGAGGTGGAGTTCGATCCCCGTGACATCGTATCCCCGGAATGGGAGATCTTCGATGCGGAAGGCCGCTACCTGGGCGTGGTGACCCTCCCGGACGGCTTCATCCCCTTCACCCTCAAGGGAGACGCCATGTACGGGATCTGGACCGACGAGATGGACGTGCAGTACGTGATGCGGCTCCGTGTGAATCGGACCGGGCGGGAGGGGGCGTAAGAGGCTACCGATCCTCCACCGGGTCCGCTCCCCGGGCCAGGGCGGCGGCATCGGCCACCTGCTGCACGGTGCCGAAGACCACCAGGACGTCCCCCTCCTGGAAGGTGAGTTCCGGCCGGGGGTTGGTGAGGGTTTCCTCCTCCCGACGCACCGCCAGGAGGGTCACGCCGTACTCGGCCCTGAGTGCCGACTCTGCCAGGGTCCGCCCCACCAGATAGGAGCGCTTCGAGACCCGAACCGTCTCGATCTCCGTGTCCGGGAGATGGAAGGGTAGATCCCCGGGCCCTGGGCGGCTGCCCTTCCCGGCCATGCCCCGAAAGATCTCGTAGCCCCCAGCCCGTACCCCCGCCACGAACTCGTCGATCTCCACCCGGGGTATGAGGTAGCGCTGCAGGACCAGGGTGAGGATCTCTACGGAGGTCTCGAACTCCTCCGGGATCACGTCGTCGGCCCCGGCCCGGTAGAGGGGCTCCATCTCCTCCACGTACCGGGTCCGGGCCACCACGTGCACCCCGGGGTTCATGCGCTTGGCCACCTCCGCCACTCGCCGTGTCGCTCCCGGATCCGAGATGGCCGTGACCAGGACCCGGGCCCGCTCCACCCCCGCATGCTGAAGGACGGCCGGGTGTATGGCGTCCCCGAAGCGGATGGGCTCACCCGCCTTCTTTTCCCGCTTCACCGTGTCCGGGTTGGACTCCAGGATCACATAGGGGATCCCCGCCACCTTGGCGGCCCGGGCCAGGTTTCTCCCGTTGATCCCGAAACCCACGATGATCACGTGATCGGAAAAGCCTTCGGCTGGGCTCTCCTCGCCGTGGGCAAGGGCCGGATCCGCGACTCCCGTGAGCACGGGGGGGAGGGGCAGACGGAGAACCCGGTCCGCCAGGGCCGGAGCCGCTGACACCAGGAACGGGGTCACAGCCATGGTGAGGACCGTCATGCTCAGGAAGAACTGCTCCAGATCCCCCGGCAGGAGCCCCACCTCGATCCCGGTCCGGGAGAGGATGAAGGAGAACTCCCCCACCTGGCTCAGGGCCAGCCCCGCCAGGATCCCGGTCCGGAGGGAAGCCCCTAGAGAGCGTACCACCACCGTCACCACCACCAGCTTGAGGGCCAACGTCACCACGGACACCAGGGCGACCCCGCCCATCTCCCGCATCACGAAGGAGAGATCCAGGAGCATGCCGACGGAGACGAAGAAGAAGGCCAGAAAGAGCTCCTTGAAGGGCAGGATCTCGCCCAGAGCCTGGTCGCTGTACTCCGACTCGGAGATGATGAGACCGGCCAGGAAGGCCCCCAGAGCCAGGGACAGCCCCGCAAGAGACGTAAGCCAGGCGGCCGCCAGCCCCACCGCCGCCGTGGCCAGGAGGAAGACCTCCCGACTCCGGGTCCGGGCCACCTGGAAGAGGAGCCAGGGCATGACCCACTTGGCGGCCACCAGGACCAGGATCACGATGACCACCCCCTTGGCCAGCAGGGTGAGGAGGGGACCGGTCACGTCTCCTCCCCCCAGGGCCAGGAGGGGGGTGAAGAGCATCATGGGCACGATGGCCATGTCCTGGAAGAGGAGGATGCCCAGGGTGTTCTTTCCGTGAGGTGCATCCAGCTCGTTCCGCTCTTGAAGGAGCCGGAGGACGATGGCCGTGCTGGACAGGGATGCCAGCATGCCCAGGAAGAGGGCCTGCTGGGGACCGAAGTCCAGGGCCCGGGCCAGGAGGAAGGCCACACCTATGGTGACCCCCACCTGCAGGGCGCCTCCCAGAACCACGGAACGCCAGATCCGGACCAGGCTGCCCAGGGAGAACTCGATGCCGATGGAGAAGAGGAGGAGGATGACGCCCACCTCCGCCAGGAGCTCCACCTCGTGGACCGCCTGGACCAGGCCCAGGCCGTGGGGTCCCGCCACCACGCCGGTGAGCAGGAACCCCAGGACCAGGGGGAGTCGGGCCCGCTGGAAGAGGAGGATCACCACCAGGGAGAGCCCCAGGATGATGACGATGTCGGTGAGGAGGGGGATGGTCATGGATCCGATCCCTTGAGATTCCCCGGTGGAAACATTCCCGGACTGGCCTACGTCAGTTGAGCATGAATCCGCATGCGGCGCCAGGGGGCGGCCTTCCGGCGTTTCCAGGGGGCGGCATCCCGGCATCGCCAGGGATACCCTTCCCTGCTGTCCTTCTGTTCCCCCCCTCCACGGGATCACGTCATGGTAAGCCTGTCTTCCGCCCTCCGGACCCTTCGCCGGGCTCCGGCCTTCTCTCTGGTGGTGGTCCTTACCCTGGCCGTGGGCATCGGAGCCAACACGGTGGTCTTCAGCGTCGTGGACGGGACCATCTTCCACCCCTTCCCCTACCCGGAACCGGACCGCCTGGTGGGGGTGGGCACGGTCTTCCCTCGCCTGAACCAGGAGCTGGCCTTCTGGGAGGTCCTCTCCCCGGCGGAGTACGAGGACGTAGCCCGGGAGAGCAGGGCCCTGGAGAAGGTGGTGGCCTGGGACATGGGGTACCGCCAGATCAGCGGCGTGGGCAGCTCCACGAACGTGTTCACGGCCTTCTGGTGGGGAGACGCCCTGGCCACCCTGGGGGTGGAGCCGGCCCTGGGCCGAGGCTTCCGTTCGGAGGAGACGACCCGGGGAGATGCCGTGGCCATCATCAGCCACAGGCTTTGGGAAAGCCACTACGGCTCCGATCC
>CAZZEL010000168.1:0-4208 GCA_964652625.1 uncultured Gemmatimonadaceae bacterium | reverse complement strand
CGGAGGCCACGCTCTCCTGGGAGATTTCGGGGTCTCCCGGGCCACGGCCGACGTCCAATCCTGGGGATTCTGGGCCAAGGAGACGCCTGTGGGCACGCCGGAGTACATGTGCCCGGAGCACGCCTCCAGGAAGAGCCGGCAGGACCCCCGCTCCGACATCTACTCCCTGGGCTGTGTTCTCTACGAAATGCTCGCTGGAGCACCGCCCTTCCAGGGCCCCACGGAGAAAGCCGTTCTCAGGAAGCACCAGACCGAGTCCCCCTTTCCCCTCACCTCCCGTCCCACGGTGTCCCCGGCTCTGGACCGTGCCGTACGCAAGGCCCTGGAGAAGGAGGCGGCGGACCGGCACCAGGACGCTGCGACCTTCCTCCAGGCGCTTCGACTGGACGCTGCCGCCGAGGCCGAGGCGAAAGGGGCCGGGACCCCGTTCGAGCCCACCACCCGGGAGGGGAGGCTGTCGGTCTGGGTGGTGGAGGATCAGCCCGGTCCCCGGGCCGAGATCAAGGCGCTGATCGACAGGGCCGAGGGGGTGGCCTGCCCCAGGGCCTTCGAGTCCGGGGAGGCGTTGATGGAGGTCCTGAAGACGGAGTGGCCCCCGGACGTGGTCGTCATGGACATCGGCCTGCCGGGCATGAGCGGCATCGATGCCACGGAGCGACTGAAGCGGTCCTGGCCTGGTACCCATGTGGTCGTGCTGTCCGTACACGAGGATTTCGACCGGGTCTTCAAGGCATTTCAGGCCGGTGCCATCTCCTACCTGGACAAGAGCGCGTCCGAAGAGGAGATCATGAGGGCCGTGCGCCTGGCCCCACGGGGAGGATGCGTCATGACCCCACCCATCGCCCGACGGGTTCGCTCCATGTTCAGTCAGGCACCGGAGGCCCCGTGGGCCTACCGCCTCTCCGGGGAGGACACGGAGCTCCTGTCCCAGTTGGCGGAGGGCCGGCAGGTGGAGGAGATCGCGGCGCGCCTGGGTCTGGACGTGAAGGCGGTGGAAGCCAGAATGCGTCTGGTGCATGCCAAACTCCACGTGAACCAGGGCCTTCCCTCCGGATGATTCACCGGGACGCGCCCCTGCGACTGGACGGCCGGTTTACCCATCTGGTATCCAGGGGAGATTCGATCCTGTTGGTGGGGGAGGAGGACTCCCTTCTCCTGGAGACGCCTCTGGCGGGAGACGTGGTCCGCCGGATCGACGGCCACAGCTCCAGTGTGGAGATCGCCGAAGCTCTACGGGACCTCCACCCCCCTGCCCTGGTCCACTTCGTCCTCCTCAAGATGGAAGGGGAAGGCCTCCTCCACGCGGTGGAGACAGAGGAAGAGGATGGGCCTCGTCCAGGGAGGGAGCGGGGCGACGGACCGGCCTGGGCAGGCCTGGCGTGGAAGCTCCGGAAGGCCTGGGAGTCCCGGGGAGCCCGGGTGGGAGCGACTCTTCTCCTGAACCGTCAGGACCGCCCTCCTGTCCAGGTCCTCCTCACCGACGACTATCTGCATCCGGAGCTACCGGACCTCCGTCAGGAGCTTATGCCCCTGCAGGAGGCCTGTCTCCTGGCGAGGGTGGGGCGGGAGAAGGTCTGGATCGGTCCCTGGAGCCTCCCGGGAGAGACGGCCTGCATCACCTGCCTCCAGGAACGCCTCCGCATCAACCTGGTGGCTCGGACCATCCTCCATCTGTCCCTGGACGAGGGATGGGAGGGGGAGTTGGAAGTCGAGCCCCTCCACCACCCCGTTCCCCGGACCGCCTTCCAGCGCATGGCCCGGGGGATTCTGGAGGTGGATCCGTCCCGGGAAGATCCCACGGAGATCCGGGTCTTGAAGGTGGCGGGTCCCTCTGCCCATGACTCCGGCAGCAAGGAAGAAGTTCACCCTGTCTTCCGTCTTCCCCACTGCAGGGTGTGCGGGAACCCGTCCCTGACCCCACCGGGTCCTCACTTCCAGCTCCAGTCGGCCCCCGGTTTCATCCGGTCCTCCGGAGGCTGGCGAAAGGCCGAGCCGGCGGAGACGCTCCGGAGATTGGAGCCCCTGGTGAGCCCCCTCACCGGCGTGATCCGGCATGTCCGGAAGGTGCCCGTGGAGGCAGCCGACACCGTACACGTGTACACGGCGAACCACGCGCACTGCTGGCAGGCCGGCGGGTTCCGGACCCTCCGGGCCGACCGTCGCGATCACAGCGGAGGAAAAGGGCTCACGGACCTGGAAGCCAGGGTAAGCGCCGTGTGCGAGTCGGTGGAACGATTCTCCAGCGTGTATCGAGGATCGGAACCGGTGCGCCTGGGCCGCCTCTCGGAGATGGAGGCCGACTCCGTCCACCCCAACGATCTGCTGCATTTCAGCCGGGACCAGCTCCGGAACCGGGAAAGCTGGAATTCGGAAGCGGGAAAGGGGTTTCAGTGGGTCCCGGAACCCTACGGGGACGAGCCCATGGAGTGGTCGCCGGCTCGGTCCCTGGTGTCCGGTGCCATCCGGCTGGTACCCAGCGCGGCGGTCTACCTGGGGTTCACGGGGGAAGGCAGGCGATTCTGCCCCGGGGACTCCAACGGCCTCGCCAGCGGAAACTGCCTGGAAGAAGCCATTCTCCAGGGATTCCTGGAGCTGGCCGAACGGGATTCCGTGGCCCTCTGGTGGTACAACCGGGCGCGGCGGCCCGCCGTGGACCTGGACAGCTTCCCGGACGCCCGGGTGCAGGATACCCGGAAGCTCTACCCGTCACTGGGCCGGGAGCTCTGGGTCCTGGACCTCACTTCGGACCTGGAGATTCCCGCTTTCGCAGCCCTCTCCGCTGTCCGGGGTGGGAAGCGTCCGGACATCATCTTCGGGTTCGGGGCCCACCTGGATGCCGACATCGCCTTGCTCCGCTCCCTCTCGGAGCTGAACCAGATGCTTCCCACGGTCCAGCGGAGCATGGAGGAGCGACGGCGGCAGCTTCTGCCCGCCTTCCCCGATGCCATCCGGTGGTGGGAAACCGCCACCCTGGAAGGCCATCCCCACCTTCTTCCATCGAGAGACCTGACCCCCACCGTCCGGCAGGATATGACCCGGCCGATGCATGAGGACCTGTTGAGTGCCGTGGAGGAGTGCACCACCAGAGCTGCAGCGGTGGGTTGTGACGTCCTGGTCCACGAGCTGACCCGGCCCGACGTGGGCTTCCCCGTGGCCCGGGTCATGGTTCCTGGCCTCCGGCACTTCTGGCGCCGCCTGGGGCCGGGAAGGCTGTACGATGTCCCGGTAGACCTGGGATGGGTGGACGCTCCCGTCCCGGAAAGCCGGATGAACCCGGTGTCCCTCTTCGTATGATTTCCTTTGCCATCCCGGAGATGGGTAACTAGGTTACCTGTAATCTCCCCCGACACGAGCCTTCGAGGGCAAACTGCCCGCGGGATGGGCGGCAACGCCTCCGGCAGCCCGTATCGGCAACGAGCCTGGCCAGGCGCGCTATGGCTGGCGACGCGCCTGGTGTGATCCGGTATTCCCCCTCAGCGGGCCGGATCGAGTCATCAAGCCCGGCCTCCTGCGAAACCGATGCCTGCTGCGCATGGAGGTCACAGGTTAGGGACGGCGGGTCCACCGCCGGGGGTGGAGTGTGTGTCCGCTGCGGAAACCGCTGTCGCTTCTCAGTTCACCTCAGAATCCAGAACCTCCAACAACTCTCTACCCCACGGCCACTCCGGGAAGATGACGTCCGGGAGCGTGCTGGGAGTATGCACCCGAAAGGGACTTTCACCGGAAGGAGGATGCAATGGAACAGGAGCAGACCGCACCCATGCAAATTGAGGCGACCACCGGCGGGCCATGCAAAAAATGCCCACCCACAGAGGAGACCTGGGTCGTCAAGGCCGGGATCCTGAATGCGTTGTGGAAGGACATAATACCCAGGTTGGCTGCAAGCGCTTGGAAGCCCGGAAGCTCACTCTTGCCGATCCTCCAGGATCCAGATCTGGATACCATGGAGGTGCTGAAGAATGCGATACACACCCTCGGTGAGAACAGCAACCAGGTGTTCAGGAGACGAAAAGAGGCCGTGCTGGCTCATCTTGACGGGCCAAAACCCATTCCCAGTCGCTTCCCCGGAGAGGGCGGGTATGACTTCCTGCTCAGCGATCAGGGGCTGGACGTCTTCGTCCCGGAGCGCCCCGGCTCCCCCTTCGAGCTTCTCCGGTACTACACCTTTCGCCGCACCGGGCGACGGCCCATCGGGACGCCCTTGTACC
>CAZZEL010000167.1:0-4270 GCA_964652625.1 uncultured Gemmatimonadaceae bacterium | reverse complement strand
GGGAAAAGCCCGAGCCTTCGGGGAGGCGATTCCAAGCCATAGGGGCCCGACCCCGCCCACTCTCGAAGATGCTCCGGAGGAACGAAATGGTTTCTCGTGTTGTTTCCGTGGCCCTCATCGCGGCCTCCTTGGGCCTCCTGGTCCCCCTTTCCGTTCAAGCCCAGGCCTCCGGCCGCCTCCTGGTGGTGAACAAGGCCGGGCAATCCCTCTCGGTGGTGGACCTGGCGGAGGGACGAGAGACGGCCCGGGTTCCCACCGGCTATGCGCCCCACGAGGTGGCTGTGTCCCCGGACGGGGAGACGGCCGTCGTGACGAACTACGGGACCAGGGACCGGCCGGGTAACACCCTCACCGTGGTGGATCTGGGCACCCTGGAGCCGTCGGCCACCATCGATCTGGGTGACCAGCTTCGGCCTCACGGTATCGTCTGGTTGCCGGGCACGAGCCGGGTGGCTGTCACTACGGAGGGTAGCGGGACCCTCACCGTGGTGGACGTGGCGGCCCGGAAGGTGGTGGCGGCCGTGTCCACGAGCCAACGGATCTCCCACCAGGTGTCGGTAACCCCGGAGGGAAGCCGTGCCTTCGTGGCCAACATCGGGTCCGGCAGCGTCACGGTCATCGACCTGGAGGCCATGAAGGCGGTGCAGAGCGTCCCCACCGGGGATGGGGCGGAGGGGGTGGCCGTGGCCCCCGGCGGCACGGAGGTCTGGGTGACGAACCGGGCCGAGAATACAGTGACGGTTCTGGACACCCGCTCCCTGGAGGTCCTGACCACCCTCCCCTCCGCCGAGTTCCCCATCCGGGTGGTCTTCACCCCGGGCGGTCGTCGGGGGCTCGTGACCAACGCCCGCTCAGCCGAGCTCCGGGTCTTCGACCCCGAGGGTCGCCGGGAGCTCATGGCCATCCCCATCGAGGCGCCGGTCATCGAGGGACGAGACCAGGTCATCGCCTTCGAGGGAAGCCCCTCTCCCATCGGCCTCCTGGCTCACCCCGACGGCCGGCACGCCTACGTGGCCGCCGCCAGCGCCGACGCCGTGGCGGTGGTGGACCTGGAAGCCGGGATGGTGGTGGACCTGATCGCTGTTGGCCAAGAGCCCGACGGCCTGGCTCTGGTGCCGGTGGGCGGGAATCGTTAGCCGGTTCATGGAAGGCACCCGGAGACCCCAATTCCTTCGCCGAGGGCGTCCTCGACTCGAAGAGGACCCGAAGGGTTGGAAGCAAGCCAGAGGCCCCCTCTCCCGGATCCGGGGGGCCGTCCTCTTCCCGGCCTTGATCCTCGTGGGCGTTTCACTACCCGGCGGGTCGCCGGAGGGCGGCTCGGATGCATCTCTACGGGCCTTGCCGGAACACCCTGCAAGCCCTCGGACGGACACACTCGTCGTCGCTCAGTTCTCCCTTCTTCCATCCAGGACTCCTGTGGAGGAATTCCTGGCGCCGGCATGGCTACCCCTCTCCTTCGGAAATGACCGGGGGCTCACCGAATACAGGGCAGCCCGCCGGGGAGGACGGGACTGTTTGCACGCTCGGACCCGGGGCGGAGCCTCCGGGCTGGTGAAGCCTCTCGTGGTGGATCCGGCCGTCCATCCGACCATCCGATGGAGTTGGTGGGTGCAGGGACCGGTTCCCGGGGGAGATCTCACCAGAAAGGAGGGCGACGACTTCGCCGCCCGCATCTACGTCAACTTCCGCTTCGAGCCCTCGAAGGCTGGATTCCTGGACCGTCTGAAGCACCGTCTGGCGGGAAGCCGGTTCGGCGGGGAGGCCCCGGGCCGCTCCCTGGTATACGTGTGGGGAAACACGCAGCCCCCCGGTACCGCGGCGCCCAACGCCTACACGGACAAGGCCATGGTGATTGTGGTTCGGAGCGGCGAGACGGAGGCGGGAGCCTGGCACACCGAGGAGCGAGACATCCGAGAGGACTTCCGGATGGCATTCGGGGATGAGCCCCCGGAGATCACGTCCATCGCCATCATGTCCGACGCCGACGACACCGGCGCGGCAGCCGAGGCCTGCTACGGAGACATCAGCCTCCTGGGCCCTTTCTGATTTCGCACCATCATCCTCATGAACGCCGCCAACCTCTGTCCGTCCCCCTATCCGGTCCAGAACGCCGTCTTCCGCCACACTCGGGACGTGGACTGGGACGCCTCCCTCCAGAATCGAGAGGACGGGAGGGGCCCCGGTCAGGAATCGGAAGGGACTTCGATGATGAACTGGGACTCGATGATTTTCAGGCGGTCTTCGAGCCCGTGCTCCTCCACGAACCAATGCACCGCCTTCTCCACCGGAAATCCGCACTTCCTGCCCCAGCCGTAGTCGTCTCCGGTGAGAAACCCTCCGGGCCGGACCTTCGCGAGCCCGAGATCAAGATCCTGGAGGATGTGTTCGAAGGCGTGGTTCCCATCCAGATAGATCCAGTCGAAGTATCCGTCGGCGAAGCCTGCCAGAGCCGCAGCAGAATACTCCCGGTGGACGGAGACATCGCCACGGTCACCGAATCGGTTTCTCACCCGTTCGAAGATCCGATCCATCTCCTCCTGACTGCCAGCCCGCTTCCCCCCGAACCAGCGGTGGGGGAATTCGGGTTGGAATACCCAGGGATCGATGAGATGGAGCATCCGGGGCGCGCTGCGCCGGAGAATCTCCCGGCTGAAGTCGCCCTTCCAGACGCCTATCTCGGCGCACACGGCGTTCTTGGGCATCCGCTGCAGGAGCCGGAACCTGGGAGCCTGAAGGGAGGGAAAGAGACGGGAGAGGACCGGGGGAAGCCTCACGAATCCACCTCTGGAGACCGAGGGGAAGGCTCCTGAATCTTGCCGCCGCCAGGGAGCGATGTCCAGAGTGGGGGTTCGGCGACCCGGCGGATACGGGTCGAGGGGGACGCCGGCTTACCGAGTGGCCTCGGCCACCAGATTGCTCAGTGCCCCCGAAATGGTCATCAGGATCTCGTCACGCCCCTGGATCCCGTGCCGATCCTGCAGGTAGAGTGGGTCGTTGTACGTCACCAGGACCCGGCCCTCCTGGTCTTCCCACACCAACAGCTTCTGCGGCAGGTCGATGGCCGTGGTGCCAGCGTTCCGCATCAGCGGTGTGCCCAACTCGGGGTTCCCGAACAGGATCAGCCGGGTGGGAGGGAGCTCCTCACCCACCCCGGCGGCATTCGCTCCGTGGTCCACTGTGGCCAGGATTCGCAGGTTCTCGTTGGCTTCGATGGCCGCCCGCAGCCGGTCGTAGGTTTCCTCAAAGGAGACGCCGCTTTCCGCCGTCATCAGCCCGCCGTCGGGCCCGGGGGTCCCGACGGGTTCACCGGCGTCCGGAGGCTGGCAAGCGGCCGTGAGGAAGACGAGGGCCAGCGGGAAATAGTGTCGTCGACGCATGGCATCACCAGAACTCGGGGGTCGTGTTGTGTCGGTGTTCGTCGGATACTCTCGACGGCTCATCCCGTTCCGTGCCGCTTTGACCCCCTTATCGCAGGATCCCGGGATGAAAGCGCAGGGGCGACAGCACAACTCCTTCCCTCCGAGGCTCCCCTGGACCTGCCATCACAGACTCGATATCATGCATAAAAGGGGAGATCACCATGCATATCAGATCGCCTGGAGATGCGTACCACAGTTGACCTGGACCGTTCTCTCCTGGAACGGGCAAAAGAGGCTCTGGGGGCCGCGACGTATCGGGAAGCCATCACACAGGCCCTGGCGGAAGCCGTGGCCCGGGCTGAGTTGCGGCGCCTGCTGGACGAGCTCGAAGGCTCCGACACGACCTGGGACCTTGACGGACTCCTCTCCTACCGGCGGCTCGAGCATGGCCACGATCCTTGACACGACAGCCCTTGTGGTGCTGATCCGCCGAAGGCGTCCGCCGGAACTGGAGCCGGTGGCCAGGGCGGCTCGAGGAGAGCTGGAGGCCGGTCAGGCCCTGCTGAGCGCCGTCACAGCGGCGGAGCTCCTGGTGGGCTCAAGGGAAGGGGAAGGGTTGGTTCCCCTCATGGAGCTCGTTGACCGGCTGCCGGTGGTCGACACCGGACGCGATGTCGCGCAGTTCGCCGGCCGGATGGGGGCCAGAGCACGCCAGGCCGGCGCAACCATTCCCCTGGCCGGCCTCCTCATCGCCGCCACCGCAGTCTGGCTCGACGTGCCGCTGTTGACCTGCGACTCGGACTTTCGTCGGGGCATGGAGGTGGATGACGGCGCGGAACCTGGGCTGTGGTCGAAGCTCCGGCTTCACGCCGCGTCGCCGTAGGGCCGATGCGGCCCTCGGCTCGAACCTG
>CAZZEL010000166.1:0-4308 GCA_964652625.1 uncultured Gemmatimonadaceae bacterium | reverse complement strand
CATCTAGGAAAACCGGATGACGAATGCTCCGGAAGACCCCGTCACGAAAGCGACGCGCACCGAGTTCATGATTCGACCTGCCCATACGCCCCTGCCCACCCTGGTCGACTACCTTGAGCTTCCGGACGAGGAGCTCCAGGAGAGGATCCAGCGGCGGAAAGGGGAGCTCAACGCCGTGATCCTGGGTCACAACTACCAGCGGGGGGAGATCCAGGACGTCAGCGATCTCCTGGGGGATTCCCTTGCCCTGTCCCAGGAGGCTTCCGAGACCGATGCCGACGTCATCGTGTTCTGCGGGGTCCACTTCATGGCCGAAACGGCCAAGATTCTCTCCCCGGAGAAGACGGTCCTCATGCCGGACCTCCGAGCCGGCTGCCCCATGGCGGACTTCGTCACCGGGGATGCCCTGCGCCGTCTCAAGGCCCAGCATCCCGAAGCTGCCGTGGTTGCCTACGTGAACTCGTCGGCGGAAGTGAAGGCCGAGGCGGACATCTGCTGCACGTCCTCCAACGCCGTGGACGTCGTCTCATCCCTTCCCCGGGAACAGCCCATCATCTTCGTGCCGGACCGGAACCTGGCTCGTTACGTGGCCAAACGGACGGGCCGGGAGAACATCATCGCCTGGGACGGTTACTGCTACGTCCACGACGACATGCTGATGGAGGAGCTGGATCAGGCCAAGGAAGCCCACCCCGACGCTCTGGTGGTCATCCACCCGGAGGCTCCCCAGCAACTCCTGGACCGGGCCGACGAGGTGACCTCCACCTCCGGAATCGTGAGGCTTGCCGAGGAGCACGACACCCTGATCATTGGCACGGAGCGGGGTCTGGTGGATCGTCTCCGAAACGACCATCCGAACAAGACCTTCATCCCCCTTTCGGCGGCCGCGATCTGCGGTAATATGAAGCTGAACAACCTGGCCAAGCTGGCTTGGTCCCTGGATCACCTGGAGCACGAGGTGACCATGGACGAGGAGATTCGGAGCAGGGCCGAGGCGTCTCTCCACCGGATGCTGGAGGTATCCCAGGGTTGGAGGGCCCCCACGGAGGAGGAGAGGGAACTGGAGCTGGCGGGGGTTCGGTCCTCCGGCTGCGGCTGCTCCTGACGGGGAAGCATCCACTTTCCTCGCTCCCTGGGTCCGGGGATCTCACCCAGCACGTTTCACATGGGAGGTCCGACACGTGACCCGGATCCACACCTATTCCGGTGGAGGTTTCGGAGAAAACGGGTACCTGGTGGAATTCGAGGACAGCGGCCTCGGGGTGGTCATCGACCCCGGGGCCGCCGGTACATCCATGGCCCGCACCCTCCGGGAGAAGGAGTTGGAGCTCCAGGCGATCCTCCTGACCCACGCCCACCTGGATCACGTGGAGGGGATCCCGGCCGTCCGGAACGTCTCCGAGGCGCCCATCTTTCTTCACGCCGACGACTACCGCCTCTATGAAGGAGTAGAGGCCCAGGCCCGGGCCTTCGATCTGCCCTCCATCGGCTCTCTGCCGGAGCCGAACCGGGAGCTGGCCCACGGAGACGTGCTGACCTTCGGCGGGGTGGACTTCCAGGTACGCCATGCGCCGGGCCACGCCCCGGGGCATGTCATCTTCCACCTGGAGGAGGAGGGGGTGGCCTTCGTTGGAGATGTGGTGTTCGCCGGAGCCATCGGCCGGGCTGACCTGATGGGAGGCAATCTTCACCAGCTCATGGACTCCATCCGCTCCCAGGTCCTGACTCTTCCCGACGATACCCGACTCCTCTCTGGCCACGGACCCGAGACCACCGTAGGGTGGGAACGGAGGACCAATCCGTTCCTGGTGGGGGAGTTCGGGGGAGAGTTGGCGTGAGGGAGTCTGTCCGGCAGAAAGGTCCGCGATCATGAGCGTACCGGTAGCTGTTTTCGCCTCCGGGGGAGGGACGAACTTCCAGTCCCTCCTGGATCACCAGACGCCGGAGGGAGACTGGGAGATCCGACTCCTCATCAGTGACCGAGCCGAGGCCGGGGCCCTGGAGCGGGCGGCGAAGTACGGCGTGGAAGCTCGGGTGATCCCCGTAAAGGGGCGGCCCACCGGAGATGTGGCGAGAGAGACGCTGGAGGTGCTGGAGGAGCTCGGAATCCAGGTCGTCCTCCTGGCCGGCTACCTTCGTCTCGTACCCGCAGAGGTCGTCCGAGCCTTCCGCCGGCGGATCCTGAACATCCATCCCGCCCTCCTTCCCGCCTTCGGGGGGAAGGGGATGTGGGGGAGGCGCGTGCACGAGGCCGTACTGGCCTCCGGGGCCTCCTTCTCGGGACCCACCATCCACTATGTGGACGAGGAGTACGATACCGGGAGCATCCTGGCCCAGTGGCCGGTGCCGGTCCTGGCCGATGATACCCCGGACTCCCTGGCCGCTCGGGTGTTGAAGGTTGAGCACATCCTCTATCCCGCCGCCGTGGGCCACCTCTGCCGTTGGATCGCCCGGGACCAGCCGGCACCACCCTTTTCCCTCCCCGGCCTCGGCATGGCCGTCCGGGAGGCTTTCTCTCCAGAGGAGACGGCTCGACAGATCCAGGCGGGATTCGGACTGGGCGAGGCGGGCTGACACCGAGAACTCCATCATCCCATAGACCGAGGAAACCCCATGAAGAAGCGCGCACTCCTGAGCGTCTCCGACAAGACCGGAATCCAGGAATTCGCCCGGGCCCTGTCAGATCGGAACTGGGAGCTGATCTCCACGGGAGGGACGGCGAAGGCCATTCGCGAGGCCGGTGTGGAGGTGGTGGAGGTTTCGGAGGTCACGGGTCATCCGGAGATGATGGAGGGCCGGGTGAAGACCCTCCATCCCGCGGTGCACGCTGGCCTCCTGGCCCGTCGGGACCAGCCGGCAGATCTGGAGGCCCTGGAGTCCCAGGGGTACGGTCCCATCGATCTGGTGGCGGTGAACCTCTACCCCTTCCAGGAGACCATCGCCCGGGCCGGGGTCACGTTGGCTGAGGCGGTGGAGAAGATCGACATCGGGGGACCCACCATGATCCGTGCCGCCGCCAAGAACCACGCCCACGTGTGGGTGGTGGTGGATCCGGAAGACTACGGTCTGGTCCTGGATGCACTGGACGAGGAGAGAGAAGAGAGCGAGCTGCGCAAGAGCCTGGCAGCCAAGGTCTTCCGGCACGTGAGCGACTATGATGACGCCATCGCCCGATTCCTGGGCTCCAGGTTGGAGGCGGAGGCGGCCGACATGGAGGGGGACGAAGCCACACCGGACCGCCTGGAGATCCGGGCTAGTCGGCGGCAGGTGCTCCGGTACGGAGAGAACCCGGACCAGGCCGCCGCGTTCTATGGCATAGAAGGCTTTGAGGGAGGGCTGGCCGGCCTCACACAGCACCACGGCAAGGAGCTCTCCTACAACAACTTCCTGGACCTGGACGGGGCTTTGCTGGCTCTGTCTCCCTTCGCCTTCTCTCCCCGTCCGGCGGTGGCCGTCATCAAGCACACCACTCCCTGCGGTTTGGCGGTGGGCGATACCCTGGAGGACGCCTATCGAAAGGCCCTGGCCACGGACTCCACCAGCGCCTTCGGATCCGTCATCAGCCTGAACCGGGAGGTGGATGCCGGGACGGCGGAGGCCCTCTCGGACCTCTTTGTGGAGTGCATCGTGGCTCCGGGCTTCGCCCAGGGGGCCATGGAGATCCTGACCCGCAAGAAGAACCTCCGGCTCCTCACCCTGCCCCTGGGGGCTCCGGAATCGGACCGGGAGCCGGCAGGGGAGACCTGGTGGGACGAGGCCTCCGACCCGGTTCGGAACGCGGCCCGGTTTCTGGCGGCCCATAGCCGGGTGCCCCGGGCTCGGGTGTTCCGGAGTGTCTACGGGGGCGTCCTTCTGCAGGGACCTCCGAATCCGCCCTACTACGGGTTACCCGGAGAAGACTGGGAGGTGGTGACGGACCGGGCGCCATCGGAGAAGGAGATGGACGATCTCCGCTTCGCCTGGGCGGCGGTCTTCGGGGTGAAGTCCAACGCCATCCTCCTGGCCCGGGACGGAGGCACCCTGGGGATCGGGGCGGGGCAGATGAGCCGGGTGGACTCCTCCAAGATTGCTGTCCGAAAGGCTGGGGAAGCGAAGCTGGACCTGGAGGGTGCGGCCCTGGCCTCCGACGCTTTCTTCCCCTTCCGGGACGGTGTGGACGCCGCGGCGGAGGCCGGTGTGAAGGCCATCGTGGAGCCCGGTGGCTCGGTCCGGGATCAGGAGGTCATTGCTGCCGCCAACGAGCACGACATCGCCATGGTCTTCACCGGGCGGAGGCTGTTCCGGCACTAGGATGAGGCGGTGGCGCCC
>CAZZEL010000165.1:0-4336 GCA_964652625.1 uncultured Gemmatimonadaceae bacterium | reverse complement strand
CGGCGGGGGCGAGGATGAGGCACAGGACGTGTACGAGGAAGATCTGGGCCGGGTGGTGGAGCGGCCCCTCGTCGAGGCACGCCAGCAAGTCTGGAGAAAACACAACATCAACCTGTACCGGGAGGAGCGGTCCGCCCGGACCCTCTACTTCGAGTCCGAGTGGATGCCCCGGGAACCCACCACCGAAGAGATGGCGGGTGGGGTCACGGAGGCCCGGAATCGTGTCACCATGCGGGGATACCAGACCGGCGAGACCCTGGACGGAGCCTACGAGTACAGGATGAACTTCCGGGTGGAGAACCAGGTGAAGACCGGGGAGTACCCGGACTGGCACCCGGCCCCCATGCCCCAGGAAGTCAGGAACGAGTTCCGGCGGGTCTACAGCGATCTCCAGATGGAGCTCCGGGCCGGGGTCCGGCGCTGAGGAACCAACGGACTGGATATCACCCCATGATCTTCAGGGGAGCCTGGCGGTAGCGGGCCTCCCCGGTGAGGAGGTCCGTCACCTCCACCTCCACCCGGTAGCCCCCCGGCTCCTGGTCCCGGAGGTTGATGAAGAAGGAGCGGGCAAAGACGGGCTCCTGGGTCTCCAGCTCCACCCCCAGGGTCACCGGGCCCCGGGAGGTGTCCACTTCCCCGTCCCGGTCCAGGGGCACGATGCGGAAATCCGCCCGGAAGCGGCCCACCCCCATGGCATCCCGGGCCAGGTGGTAGACCTCCAGGTACACCAGGAGGGGATCCTGCCGCCAGATCTGGGGAGTGGGCAGGAGGGGAAAGAGAAAGCCCGCTTCATCCAGATTGTCCGGGATGCGCACCCCGGTGGCCAGGTCGCTCACCTCCAGGCGCTCCGGATCCGGATTCAGGGGTTCCGCCGGCTCAACGTGCGCCTGACCCGGGTAGGGCGGGCCCTGGCTGGGCCGTACCTCTCCGGACTCCTGCTCTTTCAGCGTCTCCCCCACCACGGTGAGGTGCATGTTCCGGTCCACGTGACGGAGGAGGAAGGTGGAGACATCCCCCCGGTCCGAGCTCACCCGGTCCGTGAGGCGCCCCACCTCTCGGTGAAGGCTGTCCCGGACGATCAGGGTATGGCTCATGGCGAAGGGGGCGGTCTCCAGGCGCTGACGCCGGAGGCCCCGGCGATGCCGTAGACCCATCCGGGAGGCGGATACGGCGGTGATGACCAGACGGGGTTGGTTGTCCTTCAGGGTCCGGATGGTCTGGGTGACGATCTCCTCCCGTTGATCTCCCTCGTAGGCGGAGATGACCGGCATGAGAGGCGGGTTCGGTGGGTTATGCCGGTCTTCGATCTGGTAGCGATAGGAGTAGGACTCCAGGGTATTCTCGGGGGGTGCCGGGTTCCCGTTCGTCGATGGGTTCCGTCGCTTGGTGTAGAGATTCCATAGCTGGTCCAACTCGGCGAACCGGCGCCCGAATCGCCCTCCGAGCTCCGAGAGATCCTGGTAGTAGAAGAGTTGGAGATAGTGGGCCACCGGGACGCCACCGGGAGTGTACCGGGCCGAAGCCCGGCTCCGGGCCTCCTGGGGGATGAAGTCCCAGACCCCGTCCAGCAGCTTGAAACGACCCCGCCCATCCTCGTTGCCGAAGAGGAACCGGGTGAACTCCGCCGGATTGAGCTTCTCGTAGACCCACACCTCGTACTGGGGATTGGAGTCGTACCGGCGCACGGCCTCCCGAGCTCCCGCGTCTACGGGAATCCGGTTCTTGAGCTCCAACTCCCCGGCCCCGAGGAACCCGACCCTCTTCCGGTCAGGCTCGCCGAACTTCACGTAGATGATGCCCCGGTCGTCCGTTCTGTAGGGGGGATCCTCGTAGTACTGGAAACTCTCCCGGGCGTAGAGGATCCGTTGCCAGTGTTCCATGAGGCGCTCGTTCACCCGGGTGGTGGGCGTGGGGTCCTTCTCGATCCAGAAACCGGCCAGCTCGTTGGCCAGGTTCACCCCGGCCGAGTCCTTCAGGGCTCTCCAGGAAGTGGCCTCGTCCTCTTCCATGAGAGGGATGATCCGCTCTACTTCCCCCTCCAGGGTTTCCCGAAAGCGCTCCGGCTCCGTCGTGGTGAAACCCCACATCACGGCACGGGTGGCGGTTTCGTACCAGCCTTCCGCTTCTTGGCCAGCCGCCACCTCCACAAAGGCCAGCCCGATCCGGGGATCCGGGGAAACCCCGGTCCCTCCCAGAGCTTCGTCCCATATCTCCAGGGCTTCCTCCCAGTCCCCCTCCTCCACCAGCCGGACGCCCCGCTCGTAGACGTCCGAGGCCGCGGAGAGGCCCGAATCGGCCTGGACGAGCCTTCCGGCCTCCAGGCCGAAGGTATTGGCCGGAAGGGCCGCCAGGCCCGTGAGGGCCGCCACCGTCATCAGGTACTGCTGCAAGATCCTGCGAACTCCCTCTCTAGTCGTTGAACCTACCCTGACCTACCATCCCTTACCCGCCATCATGCTCAGAAGACCTGGAAGCTGATTCCGCCGCTGAGGGAGAGATCCACCGCCCTCTCTCCGTCTGCCTGGCCACCACCCCCGCCGTAGGAGCTGGTCAGTCCCCTCACCTTCACGAAACCAGTCCAGGGTCCCCGATTCGCGTCCAGACCGACGCCGAAGGTCAGGAGAGGGTTGATGGTGGGTTTCTCAAAGATCTGTCGGGCTCGGACGCAGACCTCCTGTTCCTGGCCCGTGTAGATGTTGCAGGCCGAGAGATCGCTATTGAAATCATGACTCCGGGCGCCCAAGCCGAGGGAGAACACGGGATGAACTCCTTCTCGAGGGCCTTCCCGAAGGAAGAACACCTCCACAGTGGCGTCGATGATCGTGGCGTCCACCACTTCGTTGATCCTGCAGAGACCCTCTCCGGGATCCACCACCTTCCCGCTCTTACAGACTCCCAGGATGGCCTGAGCCTCGGCCCCCAAGGTCGTGATCACCCTTCCCTTGACTCGCAGGTCATGGCGAGGAACGAGAACCTCCACTCCGCCCCCCAGGAAGGGACTGTCCTCTACTTCGGCCAGAGTCTGAAGGGCCCGTTGCTCCTCCAGAGTGACGGCGTTCTTCCCGAGATTCCGGGTTCGGAAGATGTAGCCCCCGTCTGCGAAGAACTGCACACCCCAGGCCGGTTCCTCGGCCTGGGCTCGGGCTGGGTCCGGGTTGAGGAAAAGCATGGCGGGAAGGGCGAGAACGACGAGCAACCCTCCCCCCAGGAGTCGATTGAGCATGGATCCTCCATGGTGTTTCCGGACCCCGGCGCCGATCCTGGCCAAGAGGAATCCGGTCTGTTGTCAACTACCCTTACCCTGGCTCCCGGGTCGAGATCCTCCCCCTCCATCAGCGGGTTCCGGCAAAGGCTTCTCTAGGACCTACGACGAGTGGGCCGAGGGATTTCAGGAGCTTGCGGATCAGGTGCGGTGTCCGGGGCTGAGCCAGGAGGCCACCATCAGATCTCCGGCCCCGTCCCCTCGATCTGGATGTCCAGCGTGGTGGTACCGCACTCTCCCACCACCTCCCGGGCAAGGGGGGCGGCGGCTGCGCTGAAGGTCTCTTGTGTCAGGACCCAGATCTGCACGGCGAAACACTGGTCGCTCGGGACGCTCCCGGAAACCGAGTAATCCCCGTCGGCGTCGCTCTCGGCCTGGGCTACGGCCGTGGGGGCTGCGGATGGGCCATAGACCAGGTGCACGAAGAGTCCGGGCCGGGGTGTGTCTCCGGGTCCGGTGATCGTTCCTTCCACGGTCACGGCCTCCCCGTCCTCGTTGCCCGTGGGATCGTCGTCCCCGCAAGCCGGGAGGCCGAGAAGAAGGAGAAGGATGAGGAGCTGGGGAGTCCAGGCTCGGCTCTGTCCCCGGGTTCTGACGGAAATGGATGGCATGGGCGCCCTCCTTGCGGTGGCCATGGGAGGATGGTCTGGACACGGGAATCTACCGGAGGGCTGGTGGGGTAGTCCACCTGGAGAGGAGGTCTAGCCCTCCCATGGTCTTCCAGCACGACTCATTTGCTGGTCCTGGGAGAGGAAGGGCTTTCTTCCTCCTGGGGCGTCTCCGCGGAGACGTTTCCGGCGTCTCCGGAGGCCCCCACCGGACCCCGCCCCTTTCCCAACCCCAGCAGGGCCTGCACCGCCCAGTGCAGGTCCAGGGCCTCGCCGTGCCACTGCGGCGTCGCCGTCCAGCCGTCCGGCTCCACCCCGGCCTCCCGCTGCGCCTTCACCAACGCCCCCACCGGATCCGGCCCCAGCACCGGCGGCGCCGGCACCGCCGGGATCCGCCGCCCGTCCCGTCGATAGAACCGGACCTCCAGGCCGCCTCGCCCTCCGCCGTCAGCTCTTCCGCCCTTCT
>CAZZEL010000164.1:0-4346 GCA_964652625.1 uncultured Gemmatimonadaceae bacterium | reverse complement strand
CCTCCGCCCCGGTCCGCTCCGTGACACCGTGGAGGCGGAGGAGATAGCCCCGGCGGAAGGGCCGGACACCTTCCACGGACAGGGTGGGCCAGAGAGGATCGGGAAGCTCCCCTTCCTCGTCTCCCACGTACAGGATCACCCCGGGAGCAAAGCTGCTCTCGGGGTGAGAGGTCAGGGGCCAGACGAAGATCTCTCCCCTGGTCCCGTGGGCCTTGTTCACGTGGCCCACCACCAGGTAGGACGGGTCGGCCGGGGCCATGTGGAGCTACCTGCCCTTCCTTTACAGGAAGAGAGCTACTCGGCCTTCTCTTCCTTCTTGTCCTCGGCCTCGTCTTCGGACGGCTCTGCGGCCTTCTCTCCGGCCGGCTCCTCGGGCTTCTTCTCGGCCGCCTCTTCGGCTTCGGCCTCTTCCTCGGCGACCTCCGCCTCGCCTTCCTCCTCTTCACCGGCCTCTGCCTCTGCCTCGGCTGCCGCAGCGGCCTTCGCTTCCTTCTCGGCCTCCTTCTCCGCCTTGGCTGCCTCAGCCTCCTGGGCGGCCAGAGCTTCGGCTTCGGCACGGCGTCGGGCGGCCAGGGCTTCCTTCCTGGCCTCCTTCTCCGCCTCCTGGTCTACCTCCCCCAGAGCCAGGTGCTCGTCGCCGCCGGCCCGGGCTCGCTTCAGGAGGGTCCGGACGGTGTCGGAGACCTCGGCCCCCTTCTCCATCCAGTGGTCCACCCGGTCCAGGTCGACGACGATGCGTGCCGGCTCGCTCTGGGGCCGGTAGTGGCCCAGGGCCTCCACGAAGGGACCGTCCCGGGGAGCCCGGGTGTCGGTGACGACGATGCGAAAGTGCGCCTGCTTTTTCCGGCCCATCCGCCGGAGTCGAATCTTGACGGGCATCTGACCTCGTTCGTGTTGAATCACCCGATCCATCCCACGACAGACCGGTCCCGGCAGGCTAGGTGGGCATGAACCCCTTCACCTGCTTCATGATCTTCTTCATCTCCTTGAACTGCTTCAGAAGCCGGTTCACTTCCGAGACCGGCCTCCCGCTTCCCCGGGCGATGCGGGCCCGCCGGGATCCGTTGAGGATCTCCGGCTTCTGCCGCTCCTCCGGTGTCATGGAGAGGATGATGGCCTCGATATGCTTGATCCTCTTGGGATCCATGTCAGCCGTGGGAAGCTTGGATCCCACACCGGGGATCAGCTTCACCAGCTGCTCCAGGGGGCCCATCCTCTGGACCTGACGCAGGGTGGAAAGGAAGTCCTCCAGGGTGAACCTCCCCTTGCCCATGACCTTCTCTTCCAGCCGGGCCTGCTCCTCCATGTCCATGGTGGCCTGAGCCCGCTCCACGAGCCCCACCACATCGCCCATCTGGAGGATCCGGCCGGCCAGACGATCCGGGTCCGCCGAATCCAGGGCGTCTACCCCTTCCCCCACACCCACGAACTTGATGGGCTTGCCCGTCACGCCGTAGATGGAGAGGGCGGCTCCCCCCCGGGCATCCCCGTCCATCTTGGTGAGGATGACGCCCGTGAGGTCCAGGGCCTCGTCGAAGCCCTGGGCGATGTTCACCGCCTCCTGCCCCGTCATGGCGTCGGCCACCAGGAGGATCTCCTGGGGCTCCAGCGTCTTCTTCAGGGCCCGGAGCTCGTCCATCATGGGCTCGTCGATCTGCAGCCGCCCGGCCGTGTCCACCAGGAGAACCTGCTTCCGCTCGGACCGAGCCCGCTCCAGGGCCTCTTCCGCCACGTTCACCGGGTTGGCGGAGGCACCATCCGGCGCGTAGACCGGCAGCTGGATCTGTTTCCCCAGGTCCACCAGCTGGTCCACCGCCGCGGGCCGGTAGAGGTCACAGGCCGCCATGAGAGGCTTCTTGCTCTGCCGGGCGAAACGCTTGGCCAGCTTGGCCACCGTGGTCGTCTTCCCGGACCCCTGCAGGCCCACAACCATGATCACGGTGGGGGGAATGGACGACCAGCCCACCCCACCGGAGGCTTCTCCGCCCAGGAGGGTCACGAGCTCGTCGTGGACGATCTTGACGATCTGCTGGCCCGGGGACACGGACTTCAGGACCTGGTCCCCCTTGGCCTTCTCCTGGACCCGCTTCAGGAAGTCCCGGGTGACCTGGTAGTTCACGTCCGCTTCCAGGAGCACCCTCCGGACCTCCCGGAGCCCGTCCTTGATCATGGGCTCGGTGAGGACCCCTCGCTGCCTGAATTTGGCGAGAACGCCGTCCAGCTTACTGCTCAGATCATCGAACATGGTCTCGGGATCGGTCCAGTCCCTCCGGCGGTGTCCATTGCATTCCTTTCCCATGGGAACACGGAGCCCTCCGGGCCCTTGCGGGGCCATCTCGGTGCTCCCGTCCCGTCGGCAGGGAAGCAGAGTAGGTTAATCAGGAACGCACGTCATCTCAAGGCGCTTGTCCGCCGGCCCGATACTTCCCCTGGAAAGGGGCCCTGGCTTCTCGGAGGATCGGCCGCCGGAGAAGCCACGCTTGCCCACAAGTTCTGCAACCTTGTAAAATACCTAGTTGATCAACTGGGGAGAATCCCAGGGCCGGACACGGCGCGGCCGCATCTCTCAAAGAGGACCGAGGATCATGACTCCAAGGACCGCTCGAGACTCCGGGACCCAGCGCACCGAGGCGAAGGCCACCACAGGATGACCCGGGCCAGCGAGGAGAGGGGGAGAGGCCTCCGGGGGGAGACCCCCGGAAGCCAGGAAAAGGAGGACCACATCAAGAGGGTCCTCCTGGCCATCCGGGACGTGAACCAGCTTATCGTCCAGGAGGACGACCCGGAGCGCCTCATCCGAGAGGCCTGCGAGACCCTCACCTCCACCCTGGGCTACTTCCACGCCTGGATCGTCCTTCTGGACCCGGACAGCCAGGACGTACGACTCTGCGCCGAATCCGGGTTCGGCACTCGATTCGAAGCCCTCCGTTACAGACTCCTCGAGGGCGACTTCCCTGAATGCCTCCGGAGTGCCCTGGCCGGGGACGGCGACACTCGGGTGATCCTGGATCCGGGCACCGATTGTGTGGACTGTCCCATCCCTGATGAATACGGACCTCGGGCCATCCTCATCCGGCAACTGAGGGTCCGGGGTCGGACCCACGGCGTTCTGACCCTGTCCGTGCCCGCGGAACGGGCACGGGACCAGGAGGAGCTGAGCCTCTTCCAGGAGTTGGCCGGAGACCTGGCCCTGGGGCTCCAGAAGATCGAAGACGCCCGGGCTCTGGAGGAGGCCCGGCGCCGGTATCTGGAGCTCTTCCAGGGAAGCCGGGACGGCTTCGTCTTCGTGGATCTCGGCGGCCGGATCCTGGATGCCAACCAGGCCTTCTGCCACATGCTGGGATACTCCCGGGAGGAGCTCCGGGCCATGGAGGACTTCTACGGTATCACCCCGGAGAGCTGGCACGCCTGGGAGGAAGAGGAGATCTGGGACAAACGGTTGATGAGGCAGGGGTATTCGGGAATCTACGAGAAGGAGTACGTCCGGAAGGACGGCAGCGTCTTCCCGGTGGAGCTCCAGGCCTACACGGTAGCCGGCGAGAACGGGGAGCTCCGCTACGTCTGGGGCACGGTCCGGGATATCACGGAACAGAAGAAGGTCCGGGAACACCTGACCCTCCGGGCGGAGCAGTACGAGACCCTTCTCTCCACCGCCCTGGACGGCTTCTGGCTGGTGGGCGAGGACGGGCGCCTCCTGGACGTGAACGAGGCGTACTGCCGGATGAGCGGATACGCCAGAGAGGAGCTCCTGGGCAAGCACGTATCGGGGCTGGAAGCTGAGGAAGATCCTGCGGCAATCCATAGGCACATGGACGCAGTGAAGGTCTCGGGATCGGACCGTTTCGACACGAAGCACCGGCGGAAAGACGGGCAGGTCTACGACGTGGAGGTGAGCACCTCCTACTGGGGCCGAACGGATCGCTTCCTCTCTTTCATCCGGGACATCACGGAGCGGAAGCGCCGCAAGAGCGAGCTGGAGGACAGCGAGAAGCGGTTCCGAGGACTCCTGCAGGGCCTGCCCCTCAGCGTCCTGGTGATCAAGGACGGACGATACGTCCTCAGCAATCCGGAGGGGGCCCGGATGCTGGGCTATGACTCTCCGGAGGAGGTGGTGGGCCGGGAGGTGCTCCTCTCCGTTCCGCCGGGTCAGCAGGAGGTCCTCGAGGAACGCCTGGCGGCGGCCCGGGGGGGTCGGAGGAATCCCCCCATGGAGCTGGAGCTTTCCCACCCGGACGGGAGCACCCTCTGGTCCCTGTCCACCTCGGTCCCGGTGGTCTTCGATCATGAGCCGCCAGTGCTGGTGGTGGGACAGGACATCACGGAGCGGAAACGTGCCCAGGAGGCTC
>CAZZEL010000163.1:0-4436 GCA_964652625.1 uncultured Gemmatimonadaceae bacterium | reverse complement strand
GTGGACAACTCCGCGGAGCCGCAGGGTGGAGAAAGAGACACGCACCGCCTCCGCTACGAATTGTGCCCCCATTCGGACAAACGAATAGGCTGAGATTTTCGAGCGGAAGCGGTGCGCTTCGGTCCCAAACGAACGCTCCAGATGGTGACCCGTCAAGGTCTCGATCTATAAGGATTTCGCCGGATCGAAGCCGTGCGTGTCCTGATTCGCACCCGTTCCCTCGAACAAGGAGAAGCCGATGATCAGCGCCGACGAGCTCCTCCTGGCCGCCCGCATCGGATGGGACTGGGCCGACGGTCACCACGATCTGGCCCTCTTGCCGGCCGATTCCAACCGTGTCGAGCACATCCGGATTCCTCACACTCCGGAGGCCCTCCGGGAATTTCTGGGCGAGCTGCAGTGCCGCTTCGGCGACCAGCCTGTAGGGATCTGCATCGAGAAGTGTCGTGGCGCCATCGTCCACGCCCTCCTGGAGTACGACTTCATCCGGCTCTTTCCGGTCAACCCTCTCACGCTCTGTCGCTTTCGTGAGGCCTGGGCACCCAGCCGTGCCAAGGACGATCCCACCGATGCTGACTGTCTCCTCGACATCCTGCGCAAACATCCCGAGCGGCTCCGTTGCTGGACTCCTGACGATCCCCAGACCCGAACCCTCGCCCGCCTGACGGAGGCCAGGCGCAAGGCCGTCGACATGAGAACCCGCCTCACTCAGGCGCTCTGTGCCGAACTGAAGGGCTACTTCCCTCAGGCACTCGCTTGGACCGGCAAGAACCTGACGAGCCGTCTCGCCTGCGATTTCCTTCTCAAGTGGCCTACGCTCGAAGCCCTCCAGAGGGCCCGGCCCGACACGGTTCGCAAGTTCTATTACGGTCACAACTGCCGGCGTGGCAACGTCATCGAGCAACGCCTCCAGGAGATCCGGACCGCTACTCCGCTCACCACCGACCCGGCCATCATCAACGTCTCGGTCCTCACCGTTCAGATGCTGGCCCGGCAGATCCTCGACCTCGCCCCTACCATCGCTCGCTACGAAGAAGAGATCGCCAGGCTCTTCGCATCCCATCCCGACGCCGAGATCTTCGCTTCCTTGCCAGGAGCTGGCCCGGCCCTCGCACCCCGGCTCCTTGCTGCCTTCTGGAGTTGCCCCGACTATGTGGAGCTTTACATAGTCGGGGCAAGCTCATTCGGTACCGACCGGGAGCGCTTCGAGGACGCCACCGAGGTCCAGGAATACACTGGCATCGCACCCGTCACCGAACGGAGCGGAAAGAAGGAGTGGGTCCACTGGCGGTGGGCCGCCTCCACCTTCTTGCGTCAGAGCTTTCACGAGTTCGCCGGCCTCTCCATTCAGTATTCCCCGTGGGCTCGAGCTCACTACGACCTCCAACGCGAACGCGGAAAGGACCACCACGCCGCCGTTCGCTCCCTCGCCTTCAAATGGATCCGGATCATCTTCCGCTGCTGGCAAGATGGCATCAGCTATAACGAACAACACTATCAGAACGCCCTACGCCGTCGTGGCTCCCCTCTCACCCAGCGCCTCCAGCCGACCCCGAGGGCAGCATGAGCCGACGACCCAGAACCACCTCTCTCAGCCTTGACGGAGGGGCTCAGATGTCTCAGCCCTCTTCGTCCACCCCCATCTCCTTGAGCACCGCCCGGGCCGCCGCCAACCGGGCCACCGGCACCCGGAAGGGAGAGCAGCTCACGTAATCCAGGCCGATGCGATGGAAGAACTCCACGGAGCTGGGCTCCCCCCCGTGCTCCCCGCAGATCCCCACCTTAAGGTCCTCCCTGGCCTCCCTGCCCTCCCGGGTGGCCATCTCCACCAGCCGGCCCACACCGGTCTGGTCCAGGGTGTGGAAGGGGTCGGAGGGGAGGATCTCCTTGTTCAGGTAATCCGGGAGGAAGGTCCCCACGTCGTCCCGGCTGAAGCCGAACGTGAGCTGGGTCAGGTCGTTCGTCCCGAAGGAGAAGAAATCCGCGTCCTTGGCAATCTCCCCGGCGGTCAGGGCCGCCCGGGGCACCTCGATCATGGTTCCCACCGGAATGCCCAGGTCCTCCTCGTAGCCCTGGGCCTCCGCCACCTCGTGGATGGCGTCCTCCACCAGGTCCCGGAGATGGCTCACCTCGGTCCGGCTCCCGGCCAGGGGAATCATGATCTCCGGGCGGGCGTCGATCCCTTCCTTCCGGGACTCGATGGTGGCTTCCACGATGGCCGTGACCTGCATCACCAGGATCTCCGGATAGGTGATGGCCAGTCGGCATCCCCGGTGGCCCAGCATGGGGTTCGCCTCGCCCAGGGCCAGGACCCGGGCCCGGACCGCCTCCAGGTCCAGACGGAGGTTTCTGGCGATCTCCTCCTGCTGCTTTTCCTCCTGGGGGAGGAATTCGTGGAGGGGCGGATCCAGGAGGCGGATGGTCACTGGGTAGCCCTCCATGGCCTTCAGGATTCCGGCGAAATCCTCCTTCTGGAAGGGGAGAAGCTTGGTCAGGGCCTTCTCCCGGGCCTCGGTGGAATCCGAGAGGATCATCTCCCGGACAGCACCGATCCGGTCCTCCCCGAAGAACATGTGCTCCGTCCGGGTGAGGCCGATCCCGGTGGCGCCAAAGTCCCGGGCCCTCTTGGCTTCCCCGGGCGTGTCCGCGTTCGTCCGGATGCCCAGTTTCCGGTAGCGGTCCGCCCACTCCATGACCTTGGCGAAGTTCCCCGAGAGCTCGGGCTCGGAGAAGGATACCGAGCCCAGCATCACCTCTCCCGTGGCCCCGTCCAGCGAGAACGTGTCCTCCGGACCGAAGGTCTCCCCGTCCACGGTGACCTTTCGCGCCTTCGCGTCGATTCGCAGGTCCCCGGCTCCAGCCACACAGCACTTCCCCCACCCCCGGGCCACTACGGCGGCGTGGGACGTCATGCCGCCGGTGGAGGTGAGGATCCCACGGGCGTGGTGCATTCCATCCACGTCTTCCGGAGAGGTCTCCCGGCGGACGAGAAGGACGTCCTCTCCCCCTTCCGAGCGTTCCACCGCCTCCTCGGCGGTGAAGGCGAGCCTGCCCTGAGCCGCCCCCGGCGAGGCCGGGAGCCCCTTGGTGAGAATCCTGGCCCCCTTCTTGTCCGCGTCGGTGTAGCTGGCCAGGAGGAGCTGAGTCATCCCTTCCGGGGGAATCCGCAGCAGGGCTTCCTCCTGGGTGATGACGCCCTGGTCCACCATGTCCACGGCGATCTGCACCGCCGCCGTGCCCGTCCGTTTCCCCGTCCGGGTCTGGAGCATGAAGAGCTCCCCGGCCTGGACGGTGAACTCCAGGTCCTGCATGTCCTTGAAGTGCTCCTCCAGGACCCACTTCATCTCCAGGAGCTCGTCGAAAACCTTGGAATTCCATTCCTTCAGCTCCTGCACCGGACGGGGAGTCCGGATCCCCGCCACCACGTCCTCCCCCTGGGCGTTCACCAGGAACTCCCCGTAGAGCTTGTTCTCCCCGGTGGCGGGATTTCTGGTGAACGCCACGCCGGTCCCGGAGTCGTCCCCCAGATTCCCGAAGACCATGGCCTGGATGTTCACCGCCGTGCCCATGGAGCCGTAGAGGCGGTTGATCTCCCGGTAGCGGACGGCTCGGGGAGTGTTCCAGCTACGAAAGACGGCGTCGATGGCCAACTCCAGCTGCTGGAAGGGATCCTGGGGGAACGGCTCCCCCGTGTGCCGCTCGTAGATCTCCTTGTAACGCCGAACCAACTCCTCCATCCCCTGGGCGTCCACCTCCGTATCGTCCCGGGCACCCCGCTGGGCCTTCACCTCCTCGAAGGCCGTCTCGAAGTACTCGTGATCCACCCCCATGACCACGTCGCCGAACATGTTCACCAGGCGCCGGTAGGCGTCCCACCAGGCTCGCTGATTTCCCGTGCTGGCGGCCAGGCTCTCCGCCGTCTCGTCGTTCAGACCCAGGTTCAAAACCGTGTCCATCATTCCGGGCATGGACACGGCGGCTCCGCTCCTCACCGAGACCAGGAGGGGGTTTTCGGGAGAGCCGAAGGTCCGGTCCATCTCCTTCTCCAGCTTCACCAGGTTCTCCCTCACCTGGTCCATGAGGCCGTCCGGAAGCTCTCCCCCCCGATCGTAGTACTCGGCGCAGACCTCCGTGGTGAGGGTGAAGCCCGGGGGGACGGGAAGGCCCAGGGAATGCATGTAGGCCAGGCTCGCCCCCTTTCCTCCCAACCTCTCCTTGGAGAAGCGGGTGCGGCGGGAACCCAGCTTCCCGAAGTAATGGATCCGCTTTTCCGGCGGCACCACACGGATCTTCTTTTCCCGGTTTCTACCGATATCGCTGGACGCCCGATTCGCCATGAGAACCTCTCCCGGTGAGCCTGATATGAACGACGAGAAAAGATAAGGGGGCTTTCACTCTCCGGCCATCGGAACCGAACCGACAGCCGCTTCCAATTC
>CAZZEL010000162.1:0-4465 GCA_964652625.1 uncultured Gemmatimonadaceae bacterium | reverse complement strand
GGGCTTCGCCATCGCACCCCGGATCCGGGAGGACGAGACGATTCCCGGGAGCTGATGGGGACCCCCGCCTCGGGATAGCGTCCCAGGATCCGAAGCTCTGAGGTGAGCTCGCCCAGCTCGTCCAGGCACGACTCCAGGCGTCCCGGGGGAAAGGAAGGTGGGGAGGATGTTTCGGAGATTCCGGCTGCCGTCTCCCTCACGTCGGCGAAGAACCGGTACTCCCACGGCCGACCCGGAATGGGACGGGATTCCAGCTTGGTCAGGTCCAATCCCCGTCGGGCGAAGACCCCCAGGGCCTGGTGGAGGGATCCGGGCTCGTGGGGCACGATGAAGGCCATGCTGGTCTTCAGGGTTCGGGGACAAGGCCTCTTGCCCTCGGTGCCCGGTGTCACCGCCGAGATGGGCATGGGCGTCCCCGGCAATCCCACGGCGAAGAACCGGGTGAAGTTCTCATCATCGTCCTCCATGCCCTCCACCAGGACCGTGGCGCCGTAGAGCTCGGCGGCAAAGGAGGAAGCCACGGCGGCGTCGCAGGTGCTCGCGCCCCTCATGAGATCCCGGACGCTGCCGGCCGTGTCATACACGGCCACAGGCTCCATGTCGGGGTGCTCCCGAAAGAAAGTCCGGCACTGCTGGAGTGCCACCGGGTGCGAGGCCACGGTGGTGATTCCCACCAGACCTGTTCCCGGGCGGGCGGCCAGGCTCAGGCGGATCCGGACCCGGGTTTCCGCCCTCACCTGGAGAGCGTGATGGAGGAGCCGGTCCAAATTTCCCTGAACGGACCCGGCCAGGGTATTCTCCACCGGAACGACGGCCCACTCTGCTTCCTCTGTGGTGACGGCGGTCATGAGGTCGTCGAAGGTCCGGGTGGGCAGGAGCTCCATGTCGTCTCCGAAGATCTGACGGGCGGCTTCGTGGCTGAAGGCTCCTCGCTCTCCCTGGATCGCCACTCTGCAGGGTCCGTCTCGGCATCGTCTTTTGCCCGCTGTCTGGGGATTCCCGTCCATAGTCCAGTTCTCTTGCTTCCTGGTTCTTCGTACCTGTCTCTTCCGTGAGCCCTGCCCATGGATGAGGTCGTCTTCGCCGGCGGTAGGGGGACAAAAAAACGACCCGGCCGTCGGCGCCGGGTCGTCGGGATCACCCTGGAATCGGGTAGATGGAGAGCTACCTGAAACCGATCTCCCCCGTCGTCCCCGGCGCGTTCGCGAAGGGGAAGCCGATAAATCGGAGACGAAGAGAAAGAGGCTGCTGATCCATGACGGGAGGATGGCGAAGGGGGGTGGGGGTGTCAAGACAAGAGAAACTCTTGCCCGCACCGCGCCCTCCCCTAACTTCGTTAATTGATTTGGCGGGGATAGGCGTCCTTCTCCGTCCGGAGGAGCCGATCCCTGGCGAATGCTCGCAGTCCGCGCCGCGAAGAGGCACGTCGAGGTCCGGAACCGGACCGTCTCACGAATGCTTCGGACCCGCCGGGGCCGGATCCTACACAAGGAGTTGGGCAATGGACGTCAAAGGGTATTTCGTCTCGGATATCCCGCGCAGGACGTTCCTGGAGAAGACCATGAAGGGGGGACTGGTGGTGGCCGCAGGGCCCACACTCCTCTCCCTCCTGGAATCCTGCACCCCCGCCGGGACCGCCGGAGCCGGCGTGGAGATGGACCCGGATCTTCTCAACCGCATCATCGCCCGGGCCTTGAGCCAGGGCGGGGAATTCGCCGAGGTCTACGGGGAGCATCGGATCAGTCGCTCCATCCTCATGGAGGAGTCCCGCTTCAAGAGTGCCGAGTTCGGGGTGAGCCAGGGGGCCGGTGTCCGGGTGATCTCCGGAGACAAGACCGGCTACGCCTATGCCGAAGAGATCACGGAGGAAGCCCTCATGCGGGCTGCCGACGTGGCTTCCACCATCGCCCGGGGAAGTGAAGTGGTGGAGCCGGTGAGCGTGGGGGCGCCTTCCGCCCGGGAGACCTTCGGTTCGGTGGAGGTGCCCCTGGAGCAGATCGCCGATGACCGGCGTTTGGAGGTGATGGAACGGGCGAACCAGGCGGCCCTGGACTACGACAGCCGCATCGCCATGGCCAGCGTCAGCTACTACGACGAGATCCGGGCCCGTACGCTTGCCAACAGCGAAGGCACCTACCTCAGCGACAGCCAGCCCCTCCTCTTCTTCATCGTCCAGGCCCTGGGCGTGGGGAACGGAACCCGGCACATGGGCCGGGAGCGGCTGAGTCGCCACAGCGGTTTCGAGATGTTCGACGAGGTGACCCCGGAAGAGGTGGCCGAGACCTGCGCCCGGGAGTCCATCGCCATGCTGGAGGCAAAGGACGCTCCGGCTGGCCGCATGGACGTGGTCATGCAGAACGGTTGGGGCGGGGTCCTGGTCCACGAGGCCGTGGGCCATCCCCTGGAAGCGGACAACATCGCCAGGGAGATCGGCGCGTTCACCGGGAAGATGGGGCAGAAGGTGGCCTCCGACGTTTTCACCATGGTGGACGACGGCTCCATCCCCAACATGCGGGGCACCATCAACTGGGACGACGAGGGAACCCAGACCCGACGGAACGTTCTCATCGAGAACGGCGTCCTCCAGGGCTACATGACGGACATACTCTCGGCGAAGCAGCTGGGCCTGGAGCGCACGGGGAACGGCCGCCGGGAGAGCTTCCGGTACTTCCCCATCCCCCGGATGACGAACACGTTCATCGACCGTGGCGATTCGGAACCTGTCGACATCCTGGCGTCCACCCAGTCGGGCCTCTACGTGCAGAGTCTCAGCGGGGGCAGCGTCAATCCCATCACCGGTGAGTTCAACTTCACCTGTCGGGAGGCCTACCTCATCGAGAACGGCCGGAAGACGACGCCGGTGAAGGGAGCCACCCTGGTAGGGAACTGCATGGAAGTGGTCTCCAGTGTGGATGCGGTGGGGAACGATCTGGCCTTCGGCCCGGGAATCTGCGGGAAGGGACAGGCGGCCGAGGTATCTGCGGGGCAGCCCACGGTGAGAATCCGTGGGATCAACGTCGGTGGAAGTCGCGCCTGACGGCGAAACGCTTAGCCGCCGGCGGACGCGGACCTGGCCACCAGTGTCACGGTCCCACGCCCGCCGGCAACGCCAGGGAGAGTTGTCATGCAGCACGAGAATCTGACGCAGGAGCTGGTCGAGCGTTGCCTGAGCCGGGGTGCGCAGTCCGCCGAGGTCTTCCTCGACACCCGGCGCAACCTGAGCATCGAGGTGAGGAACGGGGAACTGGAGACGATCCAGGAGTCTTCTTCCCATGGAGTGGGATTTCGGGTCTTCCGGGAGAACAAGATGGGCTTCTCTCACTCCAATGATCTCTCCGATGCCTCCCTGGACGAGGCCATCCGGAGTGCTGTGGATTTCGCCGGTCACATGACGGCCGACGAACACAACGTCCTCCCGGACGAGACCGGTATGACGGAGGTCGAGGGACTCTTCGATCCGGATCTGTCCGGTGTGGACATGGACACCAAGATCGCCCTGGCCAGGGAGGCGGAAGACCTGGCCCTGTCCGATGCGCGGATCACGAAGAGCGGCGGCGCCGGATATGGGGAGAGCGAGGTCTCGGTATTCCTGGCCAACTCCAACGGCCTGGCCAAGACCTACCGGGCTAGCGGCTGCAGCTTCGGTGTCTCGGTGGTGGCCGAGAAGGGAGACCAGCGGTCCAGTGGGGGTGAGTCATGCTCCCGGCGTTTCTTCGCCGATCTGGTGTCCCCGGAGGAAGTGGCGGAGGAAGCCGCCCGGAGCGCCTACGAGATGCTGGACCCTCAGATGGTGTCCACCCAGCGGGCCCCGGTGATCTTCGATCCCGACGTAGCCCGGTCCCTGTTGGGAGGGATACTTGGCGCCATCAACGGCGAGCGGGTGCTCCAGGGTGCCAGCTTCCTGGCTGGCCGGGTAGGGGAAGAGGTGGCCGTGGATAACCTCACCATCATCGACGATGGCACCCGGTCCAGGGGAATGGCCAGCAGCCCCTTCGACGGCGAGGGTGTCCCCACCCAGCGCCGTACCATCATCGATGCCGGGGTGCTCAGGGGGTTCATGTACAATACCCGGGTGGCTTCCCGGGCCGGCGTGGAAAGCACGGGGAACGCCAGTCGAGGCGGCTTCTCCAGCTTGCCGGGCATCGGTCCTCACGCCTTCTACGTGGAAGCCGGGACCATGGACCCGGACGAAATCATCGCCGCCACGCCCAGCGGGCTCTACCTGAAGAGCGTCACCGGATACGGCATCAACCCGGTGAGTGGCAACTTCAGCGGCGGAGCCCAGGGCTTCTGGATCGAGAACGGCCGTCTGGCCTTCCCGGTGAAGGGCCTCACCATCGCGTCCACCGCCGAGGAGATGCTGAACGGCATCGACATGCTGGGCAACGACCTGGACCTGAACCGGACCCTCACGGCGCCGACGTTCCGGATCCGGGAGATGCAGATCGGGGGGGTGTAGGGGCGC
>CAZZEL010000161.1:0-4623 GCA_964652625.1 uncultured Gemmatimonadaceae bacterium | reverse complement strand
GATCCGGTCCGACCCACAGGCGGCCCACAACGGGGTGGCCTGGAGGTTCTCCGCCAGGACCCCGGGGTCAGCGTTCCGGAAAAAGGCGGACCTGAAGTCCAGGAGGGTATCCACCGACCTTCCCCCCGGATCCACGGAGAGCAGGAGCCCGTAACTCAGGTCGGACTGCCGGAGAACACCGTCCGGGTAGACCGCTGTGACCAGCCGGTCCCCCACCATCTCGATCTGATGGGGATCGCCGAAGACGACTTCCCGGATGTCGCCCCGGACCAAGGAGACCACCGGAAATGGATAGGGCCGGGGCTCCCCCACCCCCTCTTTCGGGTCTTTCAGCGCCAGGAGGAGGAGCTTCCGGTTCCCGGCATCCAGCACGGCCAGAGAGTCCAACCCGGGGATCCTCAAGAGACCCCAGGGATTGAGAAGGTCATGGGGACCCCGCCCTTTCCGGAGGGAAACGGTGTCCACCACCTCGCCGCCGGAGGAGTAGAGGAAGAGGAAGGGCTCGGCCCCCGTGAGGACCAGGACCTCCCCGGCCCCAACCACCTGGAGGTCCCGGATCCCGAAGAGCGGCTCCCCGGCGGTCATCACCCGGTCGAGGGTCAGGGTCTGAACTCCCGGGGGCCCGGCGTCCGAGGCGGGACCGCATCCCACCAAGGGGAAGAGGCCGAGGAGCACCGACCAACGGGACCGAGGTCTCCCCGGGTTTTTCCCGGAGGTTCCCCTGGACATCCTTCTGGACATCGGTGTCACCCTCCCCTCCATAAGACCTGGTCAGGAGCCAGGATCCTGTCCGGGGGCAAGGACCCGGGATCCACTTCTTCGCCGTGGCCAGCCCTCACCAGGCGACCGTCCGGGCCGAAGGAGAAGAACCAGGGGGTACGGCTCGTCATCCAGCCGAGCCTCAGGCTGTCGCCGCCATGGACCAGGGTACCAACCAGGCAGTCCCACTCCTGGGCCCGGGCGTAGGCCAGGGCCGAATCCAGTGGTTCCCGGGTAAGGGCGATGACCCGATGCCGGCCCACCCGCATCCAGTCCCGCCATAGGGCCCCGATGGAATCGCAGAATGGACATCCGCTGTGGAAGGCGAGAACGGTGAGGGTGTCCCCTCCCAACCCATCCCCACGAACCACGACGGGCCCCTCGGGGGTGGAGAGGACCAGGGAGTCCAGGTGCTCGCCGATGCGCAGGGGAGGTTCCGCAGGGTCCCCGGCCGCCGGCCCGACCAGGGCAGGGGCCGAGCCCAGCCTCCGGTAGAGAACGCCGGTCTGGGCCAGGACCAGCAGGGCCAGAACAGCGGCGACCAGAACGTCAGTGCGGGACTTCGGTGCGCGACTCATGGTACCCCTCCCACTGGACGTTTTCGATCCGCGCCCTGAACGGGGTGAGGTCAGGGCGGCGACGCTCGGGCTCGTAGTGGGTAGGAGCCGTGGGGTGGGGACCAGGCTCGGACCCCTCAACCGTATTCCCGATTGCACCCGAATAGACGAAGGAGGGAAGGAAAGCGTGGCACGAGGACGGGAAGAGCTCCCTGAGAGGCCAGCTGGAAACGGCCGATGGGAACGCCCGGTGGGAACGGCCGCCGGGGCGAGCCCTGGGGACCGGGAGGGTTGGATGGTAGGGCCACACGCGCCCGGCTAATCCCGGAAGTCCGCCCCGGCCAGACCCGGGCCCGCCTCCGTGGCACTTCCGCGTTGGCCCTGGCCAAAGAAGACGCACAAGAGTCCGAAGACCGCAGCCAGGAGGACGACTTTCCCGGGGCCGATGTCGCTGAAGGAGTCCGCAGCCGCGCCGGAGAGGAGGCCCGTCAAGAATCCGAGCCCCCAACCGATGAGGATCTGAAGCCTGGTCACCGGGCTGGGCTGCCGGACCGCCTCCGGGGCCGGAAGGTCCGCTAGAATCCGGGAAATCATGGCCTCCGAAATCTCCCTCTCCTTACTGCCAACGCCGGTCAGGATGGACAGGATTGAGAGCTCCGCGGCGCATTCTTCACAGCCACGGAGGTGCTCCTCCATTTGCCGACCCTCGCCCCGCCTCCCGACGTACTCGATGAGCTCCTCGGTGCTCGGGCAGGAATTCCCGTTCTTCATTCGATCATGCCTCTCATGCGCTTGATTCCACGGCTGATATTGGACCGCACCGACGCCTTGTCGATCTTCATCCGACGGGACACCTCACCGGGGCTCCGGCCCTGGATGAGCCTCAGAACGATGGCCTCACGCTCCTTCTCGGGCAGGGTGTCCAGGGCTTCCCAGACGGTACGCTCCGCTTCCCTGTGATCCAGCTCCTCGCCGGGGGTGCGGCCCCTCCCGTGGATGTCTCCCACGCCGCCGTTCTGGACGAACCGCTCGAGGCCGCTCCGCTCCGACGCCCTCTTCCTGTAGACATCGATGCAGTGACGCTTGGCCACCCGGTGTGCCCAGGCGGCGAAGGACCCGTGTCCCCTATGGTTTTGGCGCTTTTGGTAGATCAGGGTCCAGACCTCTTGGAGGAGGTCGTCCACCTCGTCCTCCGACTCGGCAAAGGAGAGACACACGGCCTTCACCACCCTCCCGTGCTCTCGAATGAGGGTGGCGAAGTACTCGGGATCCCCGTCCCGAAACCTCTTCCTGTCAACCATCCGACGAGTCCCGGGCCGAAGGTGTGGCACCGCAGCCCCTTCGGAGGAGGACGAAACAGAGGGCGATGCCCAGGACGGGCGGGAGGAGGGGAGCCCAGGCACCAACGACCCCGGACCGGGACGGATCACCCCGGACCCATTCCCCGGCGGCAGACAGGAAGAGAAAGGTGAGGGCCGAAAAACCCAGACCCACCCCCCACCGCACCAGCAGGCGTCCCGGCGGTGGAATTCCCGAAGTGACGGTCCCTGCCAGGGCCCCCAGAACCGCCATGACGGCGGCCAGGACGGCGGTCATCAGCGGGAGGTGGATACGGTGGGTCACCCAGTTCTCAGGGGCTCGGAGGGGAGCCTCCGTGGAGAAGCTCATCGCCCCGGCGGGGGCTTCCCGGATCCGAGCCCGGAGCTCCAGCAGCCCACTCAGGGTCGGAGGCCCGGTGGGGTAGCGCGTTCCCGTCAGCGCTTCCCCCTCACCCCGGTTGGTCCGGTCCTCCATGAGGGGTTGGGCATAACCAAGAAGGAACAGGCAGAGGAGGGAAACCCCACCGGAGGCCGCCAGGAATCGGCCCGGAGGCAGGGTCCTCCCGCCGGCCAAACCTCCGGCGAAGACGGCAAAAGGAAGGAAGAAACCCGTCCATCCCGAGAGGAGGTGGACAGCCTTCAATAAGGTCCATCCCCCGGGGGGCGGAGGCCCCCCCAAGAGCTGAGCCGCTACCGGGACGGCCAGGAGGATGGCGAGCCAGCGGAGGGTGCTCCCGTAGAATGCCTTCACGAAGCCTCTTCTCCCTGAGGGACCGATCCGGGGATCCCCGCACCTGTGCGATATGGCATGCCCTCCCCCTCGGTCCAGCCGCTCGAAGGCGGCCCAGCATCCAGGCCAAGGATAGGCATCATAGGGGCAGCGCGTCCTTCGGGGAGAGGCGAGCGATGCCCGAGACCAACAGCGAGAAAAACGAATGGCGTTTCCCGCCGAGAAGGGACACACTGTCGTTGCCAGACGTACAGTACTCACCCTCCAGGAAGGAGAACGCCACTCATGGACAGGTATATCGGACTGGACGCCCACGCGTCAAGCTGCACGGTGGCCGTGGTGGGCCCGAGCGGGCGACAGGTGCACTCGCCAGGGCTCCGGTGGTAGAGACGAACGCCGGGGCATTGATCCGGGTGCTACGAGGGATCCCGGGCACCCGGCATCTGTGCCTGGAGGAAGGCACGCATGCGAGCTGGCTGTACGAAGTGCTTTCGCCGCATGTGGAGGAGATTGTGGTGGCGGCGGTGCGGCAGAGCCGGGGGCAGAAGAGCGACAAGCTGGATGCCTTCGGTCTGGCCGAACAGCTCCGGATCGGTGCGATCAAACGGAAGGTCTACAAGAAGCGGGGCGAGTTCGGGGCGCTGAGACACCAGGCGAAAGCCTACACGCTGCTGGTGGCCGACTCGGTCCGGGTGCAGAACCGGATCAAGAGCCTGTTCCGGTCCCGGGGCGTAGCGGTGGCGGGCGAGAGCGTGTTCTCGATGCCGGAACGGGAGGCCTGGCTGAAGAAGCTGCCGGCCACGGCCCGTCCCCTGGCCGAGCTTTTGATGCAGGAGCAGGACGGCCTGCAGGAGCTTCGCAGGAAGGCCGAGAAGGCGATGCTGGCCGAGGCCAGGAAGCACCGGGCGTGGCGGCTGGTGAAGAGCTGCCCGGGGCTGGGCGAGATCCGCACAGCCCAGCTTCTGCCCATCGTGGTGACGCCCTACCGGTTCAAGAACAAGCGGTCATTCTGGGCGTACTGCGGCCTGGGGGTCGTGATGCGGAGCTCATCGGACTGGGTACGGACCCAGAGTGGGGAGTGGGTGAAGGCACCGATCCAACAGACCCGGGGCCTGAACCGGAACTCAAACCGGACGCTGAAGGGAATCTTCAAGGGAGCGGCCACGACAGTGATCGGCCAGGCCAAGGACGAGCCACTGTATCACCATTATCTGCAATTGCTGGACGGAGGCTCGAAGCCGAACCTGGCGAAGCTGAC
>CAZZEL010000160.1:0-4778 GCA_964652625.1 uncultured Gemmatimonadaceae bacterium | reverse complement strand
CTGGAGCCGTGGCGCTCGTAACGCGGCTCGCCCCCCTTGTTCAACAGCCTTCTAATGTCGAGCCATGCCTGAAGCGACCCCCCTGGACAGCCAGAAGCTGGGCGCCCTTCCCAGGAAGCCCGGGGTGTACCTCTTCCGGGACGCCCAGGGGGAGATCCTCTACGTGGGGAAGGCCAAGGCCCTCCGGGACCGGGTCCGAAGCTACCTCCGGAAGGAAGCGGGCCGGTCCATCAAGACCCGGGAGCTGGTGCGCCGGGCAACCTCCGTGGAGACCATCGTGGTGGGCTCGGAGGCCGAGGCCCTCATCCTGGAAGCCAATCTCATCAAGGAGCACCATCCCCGCTTCAACATCCAGCTCCGGGACGACAAGCGGTACCCCTACATCAAGGTGACCATCCAGGAGCCCTTTCCACGGGTCTTCGTCACCCGCAGGGTCCGGAACGACGGGGCCCGGTACTTCGGTCCCTATACCTCCGTGGGTCCGCTCCGGCAGGCCCTGGACGTGGTGAAGCGACTCTACACCGTTCGGTCCTGCCGGTACGACCTCCCGGAGGAGAGCCCGGATCGGCCGTGCCTGGACTACCACATCGGACGGTGCCTGGCGCCTTGCGTGGGCCTGCAGAGTGAGGACGACTACCAGGCCATGATCCGGGAGATCCTCCGGGTCCTGGGAGGGGACACCGACTCCCTGCGGGAGGAAGTGGAGGCGCACATGGACAGGGCGGCCCGGGAGCTCCGCTTCGAGGAAGCCGGCCGCCTGCGGGATGTGCTCAAGGGCCTGGACACCATAGCCCGGGAGCAACGGGTGCACCGGGTGAAGGGGGGCGACCAGGACATCCTGGCCCTGGCCCGGGACGGGGACCTGGCCGCCGCCGTGGCCCTCCGGGTGAGAAACGGCCTCCTCCTGGGACGGGACACCCAGCGGTTCTCCGGACTCCAGGAGGAGGACGAGGCCGACCTCCTCTCCGCCTTCGCCACCCGGTACTACCTGGGGCGGGGCCGGGAGGGGACCCTGGATCTGCCCCGGGAGGTCCTGGTGTCCACTCCCTTCCAGGACCGGTCCCTTCTGGAGGAGGTCCTCTCCCGGGAGGCGGGTCGCCGGGTCCGGATCCTCGTGCCCCGGAGGGGAGAGAAGCGGCGCCTGGTGGAGCTGGCCGGCTCCAACGCCCGGAACGCCTTGGAGGACCGGGTCATGGCCCTGGCCTACGGAGAGGACCGAGCCGACGAGGTTCTCTACGAGCTCCAGGACCGACTGGATCTCAAGGTGGTGCCCCGGTTCATGACCTGCTTCGACGTCTCCCACCTCCAGGGCTCGGAGACGGTGGCCAGCGTGGTGGCCTTCGAGAACGGCGCACCGAAGAAGGCCGAGTACCGCCACATGAAGATCCGGGGGGATTGGGGCAACGACGATTACCGCTCCATGGCGGAAGCCGTCACCCGGTACTTCCGCCGGCGCCTGGACGAGGACCGACCTCTCCCGGACCTGGTCCTGGTGGACGGGGGCAAGGGACAGCTCAGCGCAGTCCGGACGGCCCTGGAGGCGATGGACCTGGGGCAGGTGGCGGCAGCGGCCCTGGCGAAACGTGAGGAGGAGGTCTTTCTTCCCGGCCGATCGGCCCCGGTGACCCTGGGCCGCCGGGACCGGGCCCTGCACCTTCTCCAACGGCTACGAGACGAGGCGCACCGGTTCGCCATCTCCTATAACCGGAAGCTTCGCTCCAGGCGAACCCTCCGGAGTCAGCTGGGAGAGATCCCCGGGGTGGGTCCAGGACGCCAGCAGGCCCTTCTGAGTCGTTTCGGCTCCGTGAAAGCCATACGGGAGGCGGAGGCGGAGGAGTTGGCCCGGGTGCCGGGCATCGGCCAGGCCATGGCCCTCAGGATCCTCACCTACCTTCGGCAGTGAAACCCGGGGGAAGCCGGGAAGGATGGGGAACGATAGGGACGGCCCGGTGTGTGGACCAAGAGAGGGTCCCCCGGGCCAATCACGAGGGGGAACCGCCAAACGCCCTGTGAAGATCTCGAGAGAGCCGGGCAGCACCCGGGAGTCTTCGTTGCAGGTGCTTGCCAGGTTTGACGTGTCCGGTAGCTGAATCTAGATTTTGGTGCTTTGACAATTTCAGGGGCTCCGGGCGCTCAAGCCGGGCCCCTTTTGACCACCCAAGAGGAGGAAAACGGGATGAACGTCCGCCTCGGGCTCGTCCTTGCCGTCGCCGCCCTTTTTTCCGGAGCCGGATGTGCCGCCGGTGGAGGCGGCGGCTCTGGTCCTTCCGGTCCCTCCGGCCCCGCCCTCCCCGGGGGTGAGGTCCTGGAAGAGGGGATTACTCCCCGGGACAACACGCATACCCGGGCCGCCGATCTCTACCTGACCCAGGCCCAGTCCGCCACGGAAGACGCCGAGGCGGAGGAGAAGTGGGCTCAGGCCCTGCAAGCGGCCCAGGAGGGTATCGCCGCCGACTCCATGAACCCCAAGTCGTACTTCCAGGCGGGGATCGCCAACGTGGGGTTGAACAACTACCAGGCCGCGGACGAGATGTTCGACAAGGCCGAGGAGCTGCACCCCCGCTACACGCTCCAGACGCAGCCCTGGAGGGAGCAGGCATGGGTGGCCGCCTACAACGAGGCCATCAATCCCATGCAACAGGGCAACCTGGAAGATGCCGCAGAGTACTTCGAGGCCGCCACCCAGGTCTACGACGGCCGGCCGGAGGCCCATCTCCAGCTCGGAACGGTTTACTCCCGGTTGAACCAGATGGATGACGCCGTCCAGGCCTATGAGGAGGCCTTGGAGATTCTGGAGACCACGAAGGAGGCCCAGATGGCCGACACGGCCGCGGCCCCGGTCTGGGAGGAGCACTGGCAGATCGCCACCACCGGCCTGGGCCAGGCCCTGACCTTCGCGGAGCGCTACGAGGACGCGGCGGACCACTACGGCCACCTCCTGGAGGAGGATCCGGACAACATCACCCTCATGGGGAGCCTGGCCGGGGCCCTGTCCGAGCTGGCTCGGGTCAAGATCGACTCCGTGGAGACGGCGGTGACCGACTCCGTCCGGGCCGCCGAGCTGGCGGACTCCGTGGCCGCCCCGTACGCGGATTCGGCGAAGGCCCTTTACGACCGAATCCTCAACCAGCCGGGGCTCACCGAAGCCGACTACTTCAATGCCGGAGTGGGCCTCTACCAGAGCGAGAACTACGATGCCGCCGCCGACGCCTTCCGCCAGGCGGCGGAGATGAACCCCTTCAACCGGGACGCCGTCCTGAACCTGACCCAGACGCTGTCCATCGGCGAGAGCTTCGAAGAGCTGATTCCGGCCGCCCGAAGGCTGCTGGAGATCGATCCCCGCAATGCCCTGGGCTGGATCTACCTTACCCGGGCCCTCTCCGAAACGGGTCAGACCGAGGAGGCCAACCAGGTCTTCCAGGAGTACCAGAGCTTCGGCTACGAGGTGGAGCAGCTGAATCTCCAGCCCGACCCCAGCGGGGGGGCCACCATCACCGGCGTGGTGAAGAACACGGGGCTGGAACCCGGGACCCCCGTAAGCCTCCGCTTCCACTTCGGAGGACCCGACGGGGAAGAGGTGGGAACCGTGGATATCCAGGTCCAGGTTCCGGAAGTGGAGCAGAGCGAGGTCTTCCGGGGGTTCTTCGAATCTCCGGAGCAGGTGACGGGCTACACCTACGAGGTGCTGAACCCGTAGGGCCGTCACCGTCGGAAGGCGGGGCGGACACGCCCGGCCGGATCCCATCCGGCTGGAAACGGTAATACCAGAGAAGTCCCGAGGCGGAGGGGCCCGGCAGTCTTGAGAGGCTGTCGGGCCCCCGCTATATTTTTCTCCAGTCGCGGGCGTAGCTCAGTTGGTAGAGCATCAGCCTCCCATGCTGAGGGTCGCCGGTTCGAATCCGGTCGCCCGCTCTGAGGTCCAAGGCAAGACAGGGCCCCGGTAGCCGTTCAGGCTTTCGGGGCTTCCTGCTTTCCGGAGGCTTTCCGGAGGCTTTCGGGGGGCGCCCGGGAGGTTGGCCGGCAAGGGGGGCGAGTCGAGCCATCCCCACCCTTCCGGTCAGACTTCTACGACAGGATCCGGGGCATCCGGGCGGAAAGATGCATCAGCACATCGTACACGGAGCGGCCGGTCCGGGTGGCCATGGCGTTGGGATGGATCTCGGGATGATCCGGTCCCACCAGGGTAGCCACGTCCCCCACCCGCACCCGGGGCTCATCTCCCAGCTCCACCACCGTGTGACTGGCGCTCACGGCTCCGATGGGGGGATAGAGCTCCCCGTTGATGAGGACCCGGGCCCCATCCACTGCTTCCCGGGGATATCCATCGGAGTGGCCCAGAGGGATGGTGGCCACCCACGTGGGCTTCTCGGCGATGTAGTTCCGGTTATAGCTCACGCTGTCCCCGGCCCGAATCTCCTCTACTCGGACCACCCGAGCCCGGAGACGCAAAGCCGGCCTCAGCTCGGCGATGGCTGCTTCCCGGCCCTCGTTGCTGGGGTAGGCACCGAAGAGAGCGAGCCCCGGCCGAACCATGTCCAGATGAGAATCAGGGAAGTTGTAGACCGCCGCCGAGGAAGCGGCGTGCAGGAAACCAGGATCAACCCCCTCCTTCCGGAGGGCGTCGGTCACCCTCAGGAATCGCCGTAGCTGTTCCCGGTCGTACTCCGGGTCCTCGGTGAACCCCATGAAGGTGCTGGCCACCCGCAGACCTCTCCGGTGGAGGTCCTCCATCCAGGCCAGGGCCCGCGCTTTCTTAAACACCTTGTAACTGTCATCCC
>CAZZEL010000159.1:0-4942 GCA_964652625.1 uncultured Gemmatimonadaceae bacterium | reverse complement strand
GTCTCCATCTCGATGTGGAAGCGGAGCTCGTCGTCCATCTCGGCGTCCAGGCGCCCGGGGAACAGCAGCGCCCGGATGCGCTCGGCCCATCTGCGGACGGTACCCACGCTCAGACCCCCCTCGTGGCTCCGGACCCCCCGAGGTCTCGACGCGACCGGGAATCGTGGATCGAAGGCTTCATCCTACTCCTCCTTCAGCACCCGGGCCGGCTCCACCCGGCTGGCCCGGTGGGCCGGCACCACGACGGCCCCCAGGGCCACCAGGGCCAGGAAGAGACCCACCGAAAGGAAGGTGGCGGGATCCGTGGCGGACACCTCGAAGAGGAAACGTCCCAGGATCCGACTGGCCCCCAGGGCCCCCAGGAGTCCCAGGACGATCCCCAGCCCCGAAATCCCGAGGAATCGCCGGAGGGTGCTCAACAGGATGCCCCTCTTCTCGGCTCCCAGGGCCAGGCGTACGCCGATCTCGTACGTGCTCTGGCTCACGGCGTAGGAGGCCACCCCGTAGACGCCCACGGCCCCCAGGCTCAGGGCCAGAAGCCCGAAGACGACCAGGAGAGTCATGGTGAGGCGGCTGTCGGCCACGGTGCGGCTCACCACCTCCTCCATGGTCCGGAGGTAGGTGATGGGCATGTCCTCATCCAGCGCCCAGATGGCCGCCCGGACCCCCGGGACCAGGGTCCGGGGGTCTCCGGTGGTCCGGAGGGCCAGGTACATCTGGGCCGGGCTCCACAGCTCCCAGGGGACGTAGATGCCGGGCTGGGGCTCGGCGTCCAGGGAGCTCTGGGCAAAGTCCTCCACCATCCCCGAGATGCGGGCCGGGATCTCCGAGCCGAAGGGAAGCATCACCGTCTTGCCCACCGGCGTTTCGCCCTCGGGCCACAGAGAGAGAGCCAGCGACCGGTTCACCAGAACCACCTCTTGCTCTTCCTCCCCCGTGAGCCCCATGGGGTAGGTCCCCTCCGGCACGGGAATGCGCAGGGCCCGAAGGAAACCCGGGGAGAAGACCCGGACCTCGGCATAGGTGGGACGGTCTTCCGCAGCCACCATGCTCTCTTCCGAGCTGTACTGGATGCCCATGGCCCCACCGGCCATGGGAAGGAAGCTGGTCCATCCCGCGTCGGTAACCCCCGGCAGGGCGGCCACTTTCCGACTCACTTCTTCGTAGAACATGTGTCGGCTGACCTCGTCGGGGTATCGATCAGCCGGCAGGTTCAGGCGAAGGGTGAGGACCTGTCCGGCGTCGAACCCCGGATCCTGGCTCTGAAGGTGCCAGAAGCTCCGGAAGAGTAGGCTGGCCCCCACCACCACAACCACGGCCAGGGCCAGCTCCGCCACCACGAGACTGTTCCTCAGTCTCTGGCCCGAGACCCCGGTCCCGCGGCCGTGACCTCCGTCCTTGAGGGAGGCCTGAAGATCCCGGCCGGTGGCCCGGAAGGCCGGAAGGAGGCCGAAGAGGAGGGCAGAAGCCAGGGACACCACCAGCGAGAACATCAGGACCCTTCCGTCCAGGCCGATGAGGTCGGTTCTGGGAACGCCGGGGGGGAGGAGTCCCACCAGGACCGGAAGAGACCAGTTCGCGAGGAGAAGCCCCAGAGCCCCCCCCACCAACCCCAGGACCAGGCTTTCTGTCAGGAGTTGCCGGACCACCCGGCCTCTCCCGGCCCCCACCGCCAGGCGGATGCCCAGCTCCCGCTCCCGTCCCTGCCCCCGGACCAGGAGAAGGTTCGCCACGTTGATGCAGGCCAGGAGGAGAACCAGGCCCACGGAGCCCAGCAGAATCCAGAGGCGGAGCTGCACGTCTCCCAGGAGGGAATCCTTCAGCGGCTGGACCCCGGCAAGGGCCCGGGTCTCGTCAGAGATCCAACTCTTGTCCGCCGTAATCCGCCGGGCTGCTTCGTTGAAGCGAAGGCGGGCGGCCTCAGAAGAAATCCCTTCGGCCACCCGTCCAATGAGGCTCAGGGAAGCGGTACCGGCGAAATCCGGGAAGTTGGATGGATCGATCTGGAAGGGGACCCAGAGCTGCCAGGTCTCGTTGAGAGGCCGATATCCTTCCGGCATGACTCCCACCACCGTGCGTCCCGCCCCCTCCCCTTCTCCCATGGAGATGGTTCGGCCCAGGATCCCTGGATCGGCACCGAAACGCCGCTCCCAGAGGCCGTGGCTGAGGATCACCACGTTCCCCTGTCCCGGCTCCTCATCCGAGGGCAGGAACCCCCTTCCCAACGCCGGGGAAACCCCCAGCACCTGGAAGTGATCGAAGGAGACCGCCCCGCCCCACAGCTCCTCCGGCTCCGAGATCCCGTCTCCCGGCAGAGTGAAGGACTGGTTGCGGTGGGCGGCGAGGCCCTCCAGGAAGGGCACTTCGGGCCGGAACTCGGTAAGGAGGCTCTTGCTGAACGCCTGTTCCGGCCACACCCGGACCAGCTCGCCGGGATGGTGATAGGAGAGGGGTCTCAGGAGGATCCCGTCCACCACGCTGAAGATGGTGGTGGTGGCCCCGATCCCCAGGGCCAGGGTCAGGAGAGCGGTGAGGGCGAACCCCGGGCTCTTCCGGAAGGTCCGGAGGGCAAATCGCACGTCCTGGATCAGGTCATCCACCGGCTTCACCCCCCGCTCTTCCCGGGTCTGCTCCCGGAACCGGTCCACGCCCCCGAAGGCGATCATGGCCTGCCGCCGGGCCTCTGCCGGTGCCATCCCACTCCGGATGTTCTTCTCCGTCTCCATCTCGATGTGGAAGCGGAGCTCGTCGTCCATCTCGGCGTCCAGGCGCCGGCGTCCGAAAAGCGCCGTCAGGCGAACCTTCAGCGACCGAAACCACGTCATGGCCGGTCCTCCTCGACAATGTTCGGGGATCCTGCGTCGTCGGCCCCGGGCCCGGACCCTCTTCCCTCTTCGGAGGCATCCCCCCGGTGGCTTGCGAAGGCCGTCTCCCCACCTCCGTCCCGCCGCCGGAGCCGGGGTTCCTCAAAAGGCGGCTTGCAGAATCTTCTCCACGGCCTCGGAAGACCGGGCCCAGCTCTCCCGCTCCTCTCCCAACTGCCGCTGCCCCGCCGGGGTCAGGGCGTAGTAGCGGGCCCGCCGGTTGTTCTCCGTCACCTTCCACTGGGAAGTGATCCACCCCTTCCGCTGCATCCGCTGAAGGGCCGGATAGAGGGACCCCTGGTTCACCAGGAACACATCGTCGGAAAGGAGCTGGATCCGCTCGCTGATCCCCCAACCGTGCATGGGCTCCATGGACAGGATCTTGAGAATGAGGAGCTCCAGGGTGCCCTGAAGAAGCTCGGACCGGGATTTCGCCATGCTGCCTCTTGTCGACCATCTACTGTAGATCGTCAAAAGAAGCTAGGACCCCTGCTGTCGACTGTCAAGCCTCGCCACCGCGCCCATGGGGCGGGGGCCCTAAGGGAAGAAACGTGGGTGAGCTCTTGCCCGGAGGGCCTTGAGGCGGCAGATGGAAGGGCGGGGGAGCGGCAGCGAAGACCGAAAACGCATTGGTGCTGATCCGAGCCCGTTGTCAAGCCTGGTTCCTGGTCGCAAGAGCCCTTTCCTGGTGACGGCGCTGAGCCGATCCCGATCAGGAGATTTCGAGAGCCTCCGACCGGGGCCGCCTTCCCGCAACTCGTGCCTCACCGGTCCACCCCCCAGGAAGGAGATCATCCTTTGGCAAAGGGAAGGAAGTCGCACAAGCGCAAGGGCTCGCGGAATCGTCCGACGCCGGAGATCAACCCCAACGCGGCGGGCATCGATGTCGGGGCAAGGGAAGTCTACGTGGCCATACCGGAGGATCGGGATCCCGAACCCGTCCGTACCTTCGCCACCTTTACGCCGGATCTGGTGGAACTGGCGAACTGGCTGGCGGCCTGCGGGATCACCACGGTGGCCATGGAAGCCACCAGCGTCTACTGGATGCCGCTGTTCACCATCCTCGAGGAGCGAGGCATCGAAGTGTGTCTGGTCAACGCCCGCCATGTGAAGAAGGTGCCGGGCCGCAAGACCGACGTGCTGGACTGCGAGTGGCTCCAGTACCTGCACTCCGTGGGCCTGCTCCGTGGCTCCTTCCACCCCCCCGAAGCGGTGGCGGCCGTGCGCACGGTGCTGCGCCACAAGGTTTCGCTGGTCCAGATGGCCTCCTCCCACGTGCAGCACATCCACAAGGCCCTGACCCAGATGAACCTGCAGATCCACCACGTCATCAGCGACATCACGGGCATGACGGGCCTGGCCATCCTAGATGCCATCGTCGCGGGTGAGCGCCGGCCCGAGGTTCTGGCCGAGCTCCGCCACCCGAAGATCAAGGCCGACAAGAAGACCATTGCCAAGGCCCTGACCGGCACCTGGCGACGGGAGCACCTCTTCACGCTCCGGCAGTCTCTTGCCGCGTATCGCAACTACCAGGCCCAGATCCAGCAGTGTGACGAAGAGCTCCACGAACTCCTCGGCAGCTTCGGCTCCCGGGCCGACCCCGACGAGGACCCTCTGCCCCCCGCTCCCGGGCGCCGCCCCGATCCTCTCGGCCTTGATCTCCGCACCGAGTTCTACCGGATCCTCGGTGTCGATCTCACCGCCATTCCTGGCGTCGAGGTTCAGACCATCCAGACCTTGTTCGCCGAGTGTGGCCGCAACTTCTCCGCCTTCCCCACCGCCGGCGACTTCGCCAGTTGGCTCGGCCTGTGCCCCGACAACCGCATTACCGGCGGCAAGGTCCTCTCCACCAAGACCCGCAAAGTCAACAATCCGGCCGCCACCGCTCTGCGCCTCGCCGCACAGAGCCTCCATCGCAGCCAGACCGTCCTCGGCGACTACTACCGCCGCATGCGGTACCGCCAAGGACCCGCCAAGGCCATCACCTCCACGGCCCACAAGCTCGCCCGGATCATCTACACCCTCATCACCACCCGCCAACCCTATGACGAGACCCGCCTCGCCCAGCACCAACACCA
>CAZZEL010000158.1:0-5157 GCA_964652625.1 uncultured Gemmatimonadaceae bacterium | reverse complement strand
CCGGGAGGTGATGTGGGCGAGACCCGCGTTCAGAGCCGCCACCCCGGGCAGGTTATGGGTTCCGGCCTCGTAGAGGAGGGGGGCGTCCTCGGGCTGGAAGAGGTAGTCGCTCCTCACGCCGGTGCCCCCGACCTTGAGGGGCTGCACCTCCACCCCTTCCCGTATGTACGCCCCCCCGATGCCCGGGATACCGTAGAGGGACTTGTGACCCGTGAAGGCCCGGATGTCGATGTGCATGCTCTGGACATCGATGGGATGGACCCCTGCACTCTGGGAGGCATCCACGATGAAGGGGATCCCCCGACCATGACAGAGACTGCCGATGGCCTCCAGGTCGTTGGGGACTCCCGTCACGTTCGAGGCGTGGTTCACGACCACGGCACCCGTTCGCGAAGTCAGGGCCTTCTTGATGGCCTCCAGGGCCACAAACCCGCTTTTGTCGCAGGGAACCAGGATCAGGTCCAGCAAGCCCCGGCGTTCCAGCGTCTTCAGAGGCCGCAGAACCGAGTTGTGCTCAACCACCGTGGTGACGACTTCCTTGTGGGTCAGGGGAAGTCCGTGAATGGCCAGGTTCAACGACTCGGTAGAGCCGGAGGAGAAAGCGATCCGGTCCGGATCCGGGGCGTTGAAGAGTGCCGCCAACCGCCGCCGGCACTCTGCCAGCACGTCCCCGGCAGGGTCCTGGAAACCGGCTCTGGCGTGGTGAATTGGGGGAGCCGCCAGGAGGGATGCCACGGCCTCCAGGACCTCAGGGGGCTTGGGATAGGTGGTGGCTGCGTTGTTCAGGTAGATGCAACGCTTCACAACGCCTCCTGGAATGGCGGGATGTCCGTGTCGGGGGAAGGGGGAAGGAGGGCGGGCGCCGCCGCACCCCCCCTTCCCCTTGTTCAACAACCTTCCTACGCCTTTGTGACGATGAACTCCCCGTAGGGGTCCCCGCACTCCATCCCTCGGACCTGCTGGCACTCGAAGGTCCCGATGAGTGCACCCTTGGGATCGTAGTCCCCGGCGTAGGCCAGCTCCATGAACGCGGCGGAGACACCGGCGATCATGTAGGCGCTCATCTTGCCGGACTGGCCGGCCTGCACGACGTCGGACTCGTAGTAGTCATAGGCCCGGACCACCATCTTCTCACCGGGCACGAGCTCCACGATCTCGGAGTTGGCCCATCCCCAGGCGGTGAAGACGGCGAAGGCGCCGTGGAGAATGTCCTCCGGCACCTCTTCGATCATGGGCTCCACCACGGCCTTCCACTCGTCCGACGTGATGATCCCGTAGCCGGTGTGGTAGCCACATTCGTGGGCGGCGTTGTACAGCAGGTACTCCTTGGCCTCCAGCATCTCCGCCGAGGTCTTGGAGGTGAGTCGCTCCGAAAAGGAAACCCAGAAGTCCGTGGGGAGCTGGGTCACCAGGACGTTGTATCCCTCCACGATCCCGTTCTCGTCGGGGAGAATCTGGATCTGGGACATCTGCTCGATGATCTTCTTCCGGTCGATTGCCATGGTTCACCTCCTCGTCACCGCAAAGACGGATTTCTCGGCGCCCATCGCGATGCTCTCCTTCTCGATGGCCAGGAACGTCCTCGGGGGGCGCTCCTGCACGACCTCGAACAGAGCCTCGATGAAGCCCGCCGTGATGTAGTTGATGGGCTTGTCGTACTCACCCCACTTCTTCTTCCACCCCTCGTCCACATGAGAGGAGGGGACCTCGACCTCACCGCTGTACCGCCCCAGGAAGAGGACCTTCATGGTGCCGAGGCCCAGGAGGGCGAAGTACTGAGATCCGATATCGATCTTCTTCTCGATGGTGTCGATGTCCGGATTCTCGGCGAAGTACCGGCTGAGCACGGTGCGGAAGCTGTCCCGGGCGCAGTCTTTCAGGAGCTCGGTCTCACCGGCGTCCAGAGCGAGCTGGGTGTAGAGGGACGAGTAGTGATGACAGTGTAGCACCGAAGGGATCCCGTTGATTCGGTGCCTCATGGTCTTCTGATCGATGGTGTGGTCGTACTTCACGGTGTTGGTCACGACCGTAGCCATAGTGCGTTCTCCGTTGCTCAGAATTCTTTCTTGAGTTCCTGCATGGCTTGCTCGAACTTCTTCAGGTTGTCCGGCGAATCCGGCGCGGAAGCCGCCTTGCTGCTGGGCAGGTCGGTCAACACGGCAAGGCGCATCTTGGCCTTGAGACCTCCCATCTTTCCCGCCTCCTCATAGAACTGGAGGATTTTTTCGGCCATCGTTCTCTCCCTCTCCGCTGGGCAAAGCAGGTCTGTGACATGAGTCGGTGAGGCGATCCCTGTGGGGCCCCCGGCAGCGCTTTCCGTCGTGCTTACGCCTTCTCCACGACGTCGTGCACGGCTGCATCCGGGACTGCCGCACCGGGCCCTTCCCCCCCGCGACGTGGCCTAGCATCGGCAGCGGATTCTTGGTCCTTTAGCACTCATTCCTCTCCCGTGCGACCGGGGAGGGGAGACATGGCATCGACCAGCTTCCATGGCCCACGAGAAGAAAGAAAGGACCCCCATGATCGCCCGGCATGAGACCCTGGAGTTCGAGACCCGTGGGAATGACCACATCCTGAATCTCACCGAGGAAGTTCAGAGCCTGGTGGCCCGGTCCGGGGTGCGGACGGGGCAGGTGGCCCTCCTGGTCCAGGGCTCCACCGGGGCCCTGAGCACCCTGGAGTACGAGCCGGGTCTGGTGAACCACGACGTGGCCGCCGCCATGGAGACGATGGCTCCCCGGGACGGCCGGTACCGGCACGAGGAGACGTGGCACGACGACAACGGCCATTCCCACGTCCGGGCTTCCCTGGTGGGACCCTCCCTGGCCCTTCCCGTCGTGGAGGGGGCCATTCCCCTGGGTACCTGGCAGCAGATCGTGTTCATGGACTTCGACACACGCCCCCGGCGACGCACCGTGCACCTGAGCGTCGTAGGCCAGTAACGACGTCGCCGAGCGGGTGGATGGGTGTGCGTCCCCGACTCGCGTTATGTCTCGATGGGGGAAGGCATTACATTGGCTTCCGGGGGTATCCGGTAGCGAAAGACGGAGGTCTGCGAGACATGAAGGCGCCGGAAGGAAGCCAGGGGGAAGGGCAGGGGCCCGGGGCACCGGTCCGGGAGAGGAGCAGCACGGAACGGGCCTACGAAACCGTCCTCCAGACCTCTCTGGAGGGGTTCTGGGTCTCGGACATGGAGGGTCGGATCGTGGAGGTGAACGACGCCCTGTGCCGCAACCTGGGCTACAGCCGGGACGAGCTGCTGGGGATGAGATTCCACGAGATCGACGCCCTGGAGTCCGCCCGGGAGGTCCGGCGGAAGATGGAGGAAACCGTGGCCCGGGGAGGAGCCCGCTTCACCACCCAGCACCGGCGCAAGGACGGCTCCCTCATGGACGTGGAGGTGAGCGCCACCTTCCTGGACGTGGAGGGAGGACGGTTCTTCGTCTTCCTCCGGGACCTGACCCCCTACCGGAAAGCCCAGGACGCCCTCCGGGAGGAGCGACGCCGACTGGCCAACATCATCGAGGGCACGAACGTCGGTACCTGGGAGTGGAACGTGCAGACCGGGGAGACGGTGTTCGATGAGCGGTGGGCGGCCATGGTGGGCTACACCCTGGAGGAGCTGGAGCCCACCACGGCCCGGACCTGGGAGGAGCTCACCCATCCCGACGACCTGGCCCGGGCCATGGATCTCCTGGAGCGGCACTTCGGCGGGGAGCTGGAAGCCTACGATTGCGAGCTCCGTATGCGGCACAGGGACGGACACTGGGTGTGGATCCAGGACCGGGGGAAGGTCGTGGACTGGACGCCCCAGGGTGAGCCCCTTCGCATGTTCGGAACCCATACCGACATCACGGAGCGGAACCGCATGGTCCAGGCCCTTCGGGAGAGCGAGGAGACCTACCGGAGTCTCTTCGACCGGCACTCGGCCATCAAGCTCCTCCTGGACCCGGACACGGGGAACATCGTGGACGCCAACGCGGCGGCAGAGCGGTTCTACGGATGGTCCGTGGAGGAGCTCAAGGAGATGAGCGTTCATGACCTGAACACTCTCTCCCCGGAAGAGGTGAAGGCGGAGATGGAGGCCGCCCGGGCCGATCGACGCATCCACTTCGAGTTCCGGCACCGGCGGGCCGACGGCTCCGTCCGGGACGTGGAGGTCTTCACCAGCCCGGTGGAGATGAAGGGACGCACGGTCCTGCACTCCATCATCCACGACATCACGGATCAGCGACGGCTGGAGGAACAGCTCCACCAGTCCCAGAAGCTGGAAGCCGTGGGTCGGCTGGCCGGCGGGGTGGCCCACGACTTCAACAACATGCTGGCCGTGATCATGGGGGCCACGGAGTTGGCCATCCCGGAGGTCCCTCCCGAGAGCTCCCTCTACGAGGACCTGAAGCAGATCGACGAGGCGGCTCAGCGCTCCGCCGACCTCACCCGGCAGCTCTTGGCCTTCTCACGAAAGCAGGTCGTCGAGCCTTCCCCCGTGAACCTGAACACCCTGGTGGTGGAGCACCAGCAAAGCCTGGGGCGCCTCATCGGAGAGGACATCCACGTCAAGCTGGGGCTGGACGGCGAACTGTGGGACGTCTTCATCGACCCCTCCCAGGTGGACCAGATCCTCACGAATCTGAGCGTGAATGCCCGGGACGCCATCCAGGGGGTGGGAACCCTCACCATCGACACGGAGAACGTGGTGTTGGAGGGGGCGGCCACCTCCGGCGGGGATCCGGCCCGGGAAGGGGAGTACGTACTGTTGGCCGTGACGGACACCGGGGAGGGCATGGACCGGGAGACCCTGGAGCACATCTTCGAGCCCTTCTTCACCACCCGGGAAGAAGGGGGCGGCACGGGCCTGGGCCTGGCCACCGTCTACGGAATCGTCCAGCAGAACGAAGGAATGATCCGGGTGGACAGCGAGCCCGGCATGGGAACCACATTCAAGATCTACCTGCCCCGCCATCAGGGGGAGACGGAGGAGCCGGAGAAGGAGACGAGGAAGGCGGTTCCCGGAGGATCGGAGACGATCCTGGTGGTGGAAGACGAGAAGACGATCCTCACCCTGGCGGAGCGGTACCTGGAGCGACGGGGTTACACGGTCATTGCGGCCCCGGATCCGGCCACGGCCCTGGAGGCGGCGGAGGCCCACCAGGGCGA
>CAZZEL010000157.1:0-5267 GCA_964652625.1 uncultured Gemmatimonadaceae bacterium | reverse complement strand
TGCTGCGAAGACGGCAATAATCACCGTGTTTGCAGCAACAGACGGGTCGGAGGGCGTTCGTTGCTGCGAAGACGGCAATAATCACCGTGTTTGCAGCAGCAGATGGGGCCGAGGGCGTTCAATGCTGCAAAAACGGGGTCGCTCACCGGACCGGAAGCAGTGTTCGGTCTCGATTCCACCCCCTTCTTCGGCTCGTCCGGACGCCGGTAGCCCTTCCGACTCGCCCTCCGCACTTCCATCGGCCCGTGGCTGGGCCCAGCGGTTCCGCTGTCCCCCTGCAAAGCCCATCGCCGGCGCTCCCTGTTGCCAGGACGGCCCGTATGACTTCTCTTCTCTGGCCTGTGTTGGTGCGTTGATGTGTTGGTCGGTCCCGGGGGAATCCGCTATCTTTGCGGCGAGAAGGAACCGGGAGAGAAGACAGGCAAAGAAAGAAGTGAGGAGATACCGCCCCGTATGGGAAAAGACGCCATTGAGGTCGAAGGCACGGTGACGGAGGTGCTGCCCAACGCCACCTTCCGGGTGGAGTTGGAAAACGGCCACGAGGTCCTGGCCTACCTCTCCGGAAAGATGAGGAAGTTCTACATCCGGGTGCTGGAGGGAGACCGGGTGAAGGTGGAGATGTCGCCTTATGATCTCACCCGGGGTCGGATCACCTATCGCTACAAGTAGGGCCTTTCAGAGGCTTCCGGGGGCCTGAGGGTCTCCGGCGGATCATCCCGGCGCTCGCCGTGGGCTCCTGGAGGGCCCGCGGCGTTTTTCGTCAGGAGCAGACTCATGTTCGACGAAATCGTGGTTCCGGTGGACGGCTCGAGCTTCGGGGAGCTGGCACTGCCCGTGGCTCTGGGAATCGCCTGCAAGAGCGGGGGAGAGGTCCGGCTCGTGACGGTGGTGACCCCTCTCTCCTCACCCCAGCCCACGCACGACTGGAGCCTGTTGGAGGCGGAGCGCATGACCCAGGCCCGGGAGCATGCGGAGGACTACCATAAGGATCTTCACAAGCGGGTCGTTCTCTCGGGTTGCGATGCGCCGGTCTCCTGCCATGTGGAGGAGGGCCCGGTGGTGGAGGAGCTGGACGAGCACATCCGGAAGGCGAAGGGGAACCTCCTGGTCATGACCACCCATGGCCGGGGTCCCCTCCGCCGGGCATGGATCGGAAGCGTGGCGGATGGCCTCATTCGTCGCACTCCCTGTCCCATCCTGGCCATCCGGCCCCGGGAGGGGGAGACGGTGGATATGGAGGAGCGGGAGTTCAAACGGATCCTGGTGCCCCTGGACGGGTCGACGGAGTCCCGGGAAGTCCTTCCCTACGTGCGGGAACTGGCGAGCCTCTTCCAGTCCAGCCTGTTCCTGTTCCGGGTGGTCCCACCACACTTCCCCTTGAGCTCGCCCTACATCCCCCATGCGGCCCAGGAGGTGCGGGCCCACGACCTGGAGGAGGAGGCGGCCCGGGAGGCCCTGGATGCGGAGGCCCGGGAGCTGAAGGAGGCGGGATTCCAGGTGGAGACCCGGGTGGAACTGGGGGCTCACCCCGCCGACGAGATCCTGGAGCTGGCCCGGGACCGGGAGGCGGACCTCATCGCCATGACCACCCATGGACGGGGAGGGGTGTCCCGCCTCGTGCTGGGGAGCGTGGCGGACAAGGTGGTCCGGGGAGGCACGGTTCCCGTCTTCCTCCACCGGGCGTCCTGAGTACATGGGGGACCGGGGCCCGGAGAGGCCTCTCTCCGGCCCTGGAATCGGTCCTCAGAAGTGGGCGTTGAGCAGGGGGAGCCAGGGGAAACGCTCATTGTTGCCGGCGTAGTTCAGTAGCCCCACCTGCACGCCGTGGAGCTCACGGGCCCGGTTCAACACGCCGATGGACAACCCCCGTGAGATGTCCCGGTGCTCGTTCCAGCCGGCCAGGGACACCCCGGCGAAGTCGTCCGTCTCCACCTTCCACGTGGCCGCCGTGATCCAGCGAGCCTCCCGGGCCTGGATCTTGTAGCCCGCCAGGGAGAGACCCCGGACCTCCCTCTCGCTCACCACGGCCAGGCCCGCCAGGTTCAGCCCGGACACTCCGTCCCCTCCCACCACGGCCAGCCCTCCCAGGTTGATCCCCTGGACCTCGCCCTCTCCGGCCACCACGGCCAAACCTCCGGCGTTGAGGCCCCGGAGATCGCCATCCGCAGCCACCACCGCCAGACCGCCTGCAGACGCCCCGGTGACGCCGTCCTCCGCCACCACGGCCAGGCCACCCAGGGAGAAGCCGCGAATGCTGCCCTGGGCCACGGTGGCCAGACCGCCCAGAGTCCCTCCCCGTATGTCCCCCTCCGAGACCACGGCCAGGGAGCCGAACCCCAGGCCCGCCAGGTCTCCCTGGGTCACCGTGGCCAGGCCTCCCATTCCAATGCCCGACAGGTCCCCTTCCGAGACGTTGGCCAGGCCCGCGAGACTGACGCCCCGGGTGTGGCCCTCACTGACCACCGCCAGTCCCGCCAGGCCCAGTCCCTCCAGCTTCCCCTCGCTTACCACCGCCAGGCCCCCCAGCCCGAGCCCCTGGACGGATTCCTGGCCCACCACGGCCCCGAGACCCACGGAGATCCCCTGAAGCCGGTCGGCGGCGGGGCCCACCACCCCCAGAGCCAGGCCCCGGACCACGCCGCCCACCCCCTCGTGGGGCTTCCAGAGGGTCAGGTTCAGCCCGTTCACCTCTTCCAGGTCGTGGTCCATGAAGTTGATGCGGAGGCCGTTCACCCGGGGGACGTCGCCCAGAGCCAATCCGGTACCGCCAACGGTGAGACTCAGGCCCCGGCCTCCCTCCTCACGCCCGGACTCCTGGGCCAGGAGCTGGAGGGGAAGAGAGCACGCGAGGACGAGCAGGATGGTTGCACAAGCTCTGGACGTCATGGCTTCTCCTGCGTGAGATGGCGGGGACGACCTCATCCCCTTCCACGGGCTTCTCCGGATCTCCCTACGGCCCGGAAACGGAGGGGGTTTCACTCCCATTTCCTTCCCCCGGCCTCCGGGGCAGGGTTGCCAAGCCCTCCTCCCGGGGGCATTCTTGCTCGTCTTGCGACGCCGCAGTATCGGGTCCCCAACGGAAATGCCAATGGCGGATTTCGCACAAGCCCTCGAGCGCTGGATCCAAGCCTTCACCGAGTTCCTGAACACCTACGTGGTGGAGATCGGCCCCTCCTTCGGCGGGGAACGGATTCCCATCATGGTCCTGATGCTTCTGGGCACGGGCATCTACCTCACCCTGCGCCTGGGCTTCATCCAGCTCCGGCGTCTGGGCCACGGCCTCGCCATCACGACGGGGAAGTACGACGACCCGGAGGAACCCGGAGACGTCTCCCACTTCCAGGCCCTGACGACGGCCCTGTCGGCCACGGTGGGGATCGGGAACATCGCCGGGGTGGCCCTGGCCATCCACCTGGGTGGGCCCGGTGCCCTGTTCTGGATGTGGGTCACGGCGTTCCTGGGCATGGCCACGAAGTTCACCGAGGTGACCCTGGCCCAGATCCACCGGACCGTGGAGCTCCCGGACAAGGATGCCCATGCCTGGGAGGGGACGGTTTCCGGTGGGCCCATGTACTATATCGAGCGGGGCCTGGGCAAGAAGTGGAAGCCCATGGCCGTCTTCTTCGCCATCTGTCTGGCTTCCGTGGCCTTCCTCACCGGCAACGGCATCCAGGCCAACACGGTGGCGGACGCCGTGCACACCACCTTCGGCGTTCCCGTTTGGATCACCGGGTTCATCACGGCCGCCGTCGTGGCCCTGGTGATCCTGGGGGGCATCAGCCGTATCGGGAAGGTCACGGGCATCCTGGCCCCGGTCATGGCCGTCATCTACGTGGCGGGCGCCCTCACGATTCTCCTGTTCAATGCCGGAGACGTGTTCCCCACCCTGCTTCTCATCGTGCGGGAGGCCTTCAACCCCACCGCCGGCGTGGCGGGAACGGGGATCGGAGCCATCCTGGTCACCATGATGTGGGGGGTCCGGCGGGGGCTGTTCTCCAACGAAGCCGGACAGGGCTCGGCCCCCATCGCCCACGCCGCGGCCAGGACCGACGAGCCGGTCTCCGAGGGGGTGGTGGCCCTCCTGGAGCCCTTCATCGACACCATCCTCATCTGCACCATGACGGGCCTGGTCCTCATCATGACCGGGGTGAACACGGCCCGGTTCCCCACGGAGATCGCCTTCAGCGGCGGGGACATCTCCTACGTGGTGCCGGACAGCGCCCGGGGCTACGCCCCCATCGACCAGATTCCCGAGGAGATCCGCTACGAGGAGGGCCGTCCGGAGCTCATGGAGCCCGGGGCCGCCCAGGTGGCCTGGCACGAGGTGGCTGTTGAGGAGCTCTTCGTGGACCAGGAGATGACCATGTCCTTCAGCGGGGTGGTCTATCCCATGGAAGCCCGGGCCGTCACCGACGATGGCCGGGAGGTGGAGGGGCTGTGGGGAATGGCTCCGGAGAACGGGGCGCCCCTGACCATGCTGGGCTTCCAGCGGGGCCTTTCGCCCCTGGGAGACTGGGGACACTACATCGTCCTCTTCTGCGTCATGCTCTTCGCCATCTCCACGGCCATCTCCTGGAGCTACTACGGGGACCGGAGCGCCCGCTACCTCCTGGGGCCGAAGGCGGTCCTGCCCTACAAGATCCTCTTCGTCGGCGCCCACTTCCTGGGAGCCGTGGTGCCTCTGGCCGTGGCCTGGGGGTTGGGAGACGTGCTCCTGGCCATCGTCATCTTCCCCAACCTCATCGCCCTCATCCTCCTGGCCCCCAAGGTCGTGGAGGTGACGAACTCCTACTTCCAGCGACAGCCCTGGGTGGAGAACTACGAGAAGCGGATGAAGCTGAAGGAGGAGGGGAAGCTGTAGAGGACTGTTGAACAGGGTGGGCGAACCTCGCCACAAATGATGCGGCCCCAGGGTTCCCGGGCGAAACGTTGGGGTCAGCCCTTCCCGTCGGGGGAGTCCGGCGGCAGGTTCTCCCCGTGCCCGGCCAGGTCGCCCCAGGTGACGGGCCGGAAGGTCAGATCCAGGGCCAGCCACAGGGTCTTGGCGAAGGGATAGAAGACCACAGGGGCCACCACCATGAGGAGGACGAGACTCCAGGTGATGAGGCTCCAGGGTACCCGTGGCCAGGTGGCCCAGATGCCCACGCCGGCTCCGGCCACGATGAGGAGCTCGGCCACCACGAAGTTGACGGCGTAGCCTCCCAGAAAGTAGTCCGACTCCCCCCGGTCCAGGATGAGGTGGCAGCGGGGGCAGGTGGCCCGCATCT
>CAZZEL010000156.1:0-5277 GCA_964652625.1 uncultured Gemmatimonadaceae bacterium | reverse complement strand
GTGTCGGACCGCTCGAGACCCTCTCCCTCCCCACGGGAGCTGGCCCACTACCGCAGGGGAGACGCTACAGGGACCCCAGTCCCACCCGGGCCACGCTGGAGTGGCTCACCCCCTTGAGGCTCCGGAGGGCGTCCGCCAGACGGGTGATCTCATTCGCGGGACCCTTCACCACGATGACCTCCAGGCAGTGGTGGTGGTCCAGGTGCACGTGGAGGTTGGAGACCACGATGTCCAGGGCATCGTGCTGGATGTCCACCAACCGGTCGGTGAGATCCATCTTGTGATGGTCGTAGACCAGGACGATGGCTCCGGCTCCCTCCCCGTTCTCCTCCCACGCCTCCTCGGCCAGGCTGGCTCGGATCAGGTCCCGGATGGCCTCCGAGCGGTTGGAGTACCTCGTGCGTTTGCGCTGCTTGTCGAAGGCGTCGAGGAGCCCTTCCTCGATGGAGACGCCGAAGCGTACGAGCCTACTCATGCCGGTGTCCTCCCTCCTCGGGGGGAATCTCCCCGATGAGCTCATGAAGGCGTTGGTGGAAGTGGTGGAAGTCCAGGCCGCAGGAGCGCAGCAGGGGGCGGTCGGAGAGGATCTTCCCGGTGCTCCCCACGGCCAGGATCCTCCCGGCGTCCAGGATGGCGATCCGGTCACACACCACGGTGAGGGGGAGGAGTGCCTGGGAGACCAGGATGACCGTGGCATCCAGCCCCCGGATCAGCTCGGTGAGCTGGTCCACCATGGCGGGGTGGAGGTTGGAGAAGGGCTCGTCGAAGGCCAGCACTTCGGGGCGCATGGAGAGGACGGTGGCCAGGGCCACCCGCTTCCGCTCCCCGTAGGAGAGGTGGTGGGACGACGCCTCCTCTTTGCCCTCCAGGCCCAGGTGGGACAGGGTTTGCCTCACGGCCGTGTCCAGGTCCTGGCGGGTCATGCCCATGTTCCGGGGGCCGAAGGCCACATCCTCATAAACCGTGGGGTTGAAGAGCTGATCGTCCGGGTCCTGGAAGACCAGGCCCACCCGTCGGCGCACCTCTTCCAGCGTGGACGCCTCAACCGGCACCTCCCCGATCCGCACGGATCCGAACGTCGGGGAGAGGATACCATTCAGCTGGAGCAGCAGGGTGGACTTCCCTGCCCCGGAGGGCCCGATGATTCCGAACCGCTCCCCAGCCCCGATCTCCAGGTCCACTCCTTCCAGCACCGGCCGCCCCGTCTCGTACGCGAAGCCCAGGCCCCGGATGCTCACCCGGCAACTCATGGCCAGAGCCCCCGCACCAGGGCGAAGCCGCCGGCCATGGCCACCAGGAAGAGGAGGTCGGCCCAACCCATGGCCAGGGCCGGGACGCCGGGGAAGCTGCCCGTGAAGCCCCGGCTTCGCATGGCCTGGTAGACCCGCCGGGAGCGGCGCCAACCCCGGAGGAAGATCATCCCCGCCTGGCCCCCGTAGGTACGGAACCGGCCGGCCCGGAGGCGTCCAGGCGTGCGGCTGGCCTGGGCCTGGCTGGTGCGGACCACTTCGTCCGCCAGGATGAGGCCGTAGCGGTACATGAAGGCGGCCAGGGTGGTCAGCGTCCGGGGCATCCCCAGGGAGCGGAAGCCCGCCAGGATACGGTGCAAACGCTCCGTCGCCGTGAGGAGGGTGACCAGAGCCACGGCGATGAAGGCCTTCAGGCCCATGGAAACCCCGGCCCCCAGCCCTCCATCCCAGGAGGTGCCGCCCTCCAGGACCAGGAAGAGGGCGGCTGTGAGGACGATGGGAGCGACCAGGAGCATTCGTTTGAGGACGAACGCCGTCGGAACTCTCCCCAGTCCCAGCAGCAGGATGGCCAGGAGGGCGTAGCCCACGAAGGGGCTCAACGCTCCGGCCGGTTCGCTGATCACCAGGAGCAGCGCCGCCAGGACGCCCAGGATCTTCGCACGGGGATCTCTGCGGTGGACCGGCGAGTCCCTGTGGCTGTACCGGTCCAACAAGACGTGCCTCACTGCGTGTCAGCCCCCTTCCGCCGAGCGGTGTACCCGTAGGCGGTCCCGGTGATGCCGGCGATGAGACCCAGCCCCGTGAGGAGCTGCCACACTCGCCCCTCCCCGTGATCCGCCTCTCCCTGGGGGTGGGTGAGGGTGCCGCCGGCATCGGTGCGGGGGGAGGAGAAGGGCTGGGCCTCCTCGGCGTGCTCGTGGCTGTGGGTCGCTTCCTCCGCGTGCTCGTGGCTGTGGGTCGCTTCGTCGGCGTGCTCGTGACTGTGGGACCCGGCCACCACGCCCTGGAGGGGGGTCTCCGTTTCCGGTAAGGCGGCGGTCTGTTCGGCTCTCACCTGGACGGTGGTCCGGGCCCGGTGCCCCCGTCCGTCGTCAACCTGGATCGTCCAGGTGCCCTGGCCATCCGGAAGAAAGGCGAAGCGTCCGGCGGGATCGGTGCGGCCGGTCTGCCACGCCTCCCCGGAGTCGGGGGCGGTGATGGTGATGTCGCCCCCAGCCACAGGGGTCCCCCCTTCGTAGAAGGCCCGGGCGATGTGGGTCCCTCCCTCGGCGGAGACCTGGATGTGGATGCCGTGGACAAGGGAGGCGCCCTCCGGTGATGGGACGGCTCCAGCCGGAGAGGCCCCTGCGGCCGGGGATTGGACTGCCGACAGGAGCAAGAACAACAACAAGGTAAGAGCTCCGTTCATCCTCATGGTGCCGTCGTCTCCATGATCTCGGGTTGGGTGCGGCGGAGGAAGCCTACCACCGAGACGGTGAGGAACCCCTCCACCAGGGCCGTCACAGCGTAGGCCCCATAGAGAACCAGGATACCCCGGCCGTAGCCGCTGAGGAGAAACTCTCCCATGACCAGGCTGGCCGGGAGGAGGATGCCCACACCGCCCGCCACAAAGGCCCGTACCGGCTCGGGAACGGGGAGAACGCGCCATGCCGCCCAGGCCGCCACCGCGCCAGCGCTCATGTTCAGGGTGTTCAGGCCGAGGGTGATGAGCCCCCCGTGCTGGAAGATGAGGGACTGAAAGAGCAGGGCCAGAAAAATCACCGGCACAGCCCGGAGCCCCAGAAGCACGCCGGCCAGGCCCAGCAGGGCGAGGTGCATGGCCGTGCCGGCCACCGGGAAGTGGACCAGGGAGACGGCGAAAAGGGCCGCGCCCACGAAGCCCATGCGGGGGATCTCGTCCGGGTCGGTAGCCCGTCCCATGACGTAGACCGCCCCCAGGCAGGCGGCGTCCGCCGCCACGCAGATCTCAGAGGCGATGATCCCGTCGGCGATGTGCATGGCATCCTCTCACGTCTGCTGCGGAAGCCTGCAGGATAGGGAGAGTCCGTAGCACGATCAAGAAGAACGTGCTACGAAAAGAGGCCTTCGGAAGGCCTGTGGGCCTGAGTCCCCCGGGATAGGCTATGCCCCCCTTGCGAATCGAACGAAGCAATGGGCCACAGAGTCCCAGATAGAAGGATCGTTCCCGCCCTCGAGCGGAGAACGCCGAAGCTGGACAGTCACCTGGACGACGGGCGCTGAAACCACACCCGACCCCAACCCACCTCAACCGAGTGTGCCATTTTCACCCGCCACCAATGAGCCATTTTCATCCGGCGTTGACACCCGGGCCTGCGGAGACTGCGGACGCTGGCGGTCACACCACCGGCCATCAGTCATGGGCTTCTGGAGATCCACTGCTCCATAGAAGTAGACGCAGGAGAGCTGTTGAGCGTGCACGCCGAGGAGGAAGGAGAGGAATCAGCAGGCGCCGTTCCCGCCTTTCGGCTCGTCTACCGAAGCGCCCCGAGGGGGGTGGGTCAAGCTCATGAGAATGGGTGGGTCAAGCTGGCGGGAAGTGACAGTTCCCCTTCCCTTCCCGAATCCATCCAGACACCCTCAAGATGAAGCCGGGCCTGTCCCAGATCACTTCGCCCGGCTCGCCCGGCTCAAGGGCAACTCCAATGCCACCGTGGTCACCGCTCGAGAACTCTGCCGCTACCTCCTCTGGATGTTCAAGGAGGAAGGAACCCAATCGCTCCAGAGCAGGCTCAGCCAACCTTTGCTGGAGGCGCGGCCGACGTAACGCCTGGCATCCATGATACCGACCGCCGGCAAACCGAGTGGGCCACCTCCTTCGAACACGGAATCCTGTGAGGCCCAGCGCACAAAGAGGCGGCTGGAGCTCTCTTCCCTCAGCTACCCTGCGAAGTCCACGGCCCCGGCGGTTCCGCCACCGTTCGCGTCCGGACGATCCTCGTTCAAACGCCGCGGACTCCTCCGCCCCTTGCGCTCCCGTTATTCAGAGGGGGCGTCACAGGGTTTCCGAAACTAGACGCGATCCTTCCAGAACCCTGGTTTCCTTCTTTGGTGTTCGACGGCGATCACGCGAAGAAGGTCCGGTTCTCTACGGTAGACAAGGGAGTATGGAAAGTGATGGAGGTGGATTCGCCTGGTTTCTTGGGGACCAGGAGAACCAAGGGAAGGCAACTCGGAAATGAGTTCGATTGAGGCTTCGACGTCTCGGATGAATTCCGCTCCCAACCCCGGAGCCTCGGACTCGTAGAAATCGACCCCACCCCAAAACTCTTCCCTAGCCGGAGTGAGGAATTCGACTCTCATCTAGGCCCTCAGCCGATCTCGCGCCTCCTCAAACACGGATTCAGCTGGGATAGATTCGATGCGTCCGGCAGCGAACTCGGCGATCCGACGCTTGATCTCCTCCTCCCAGGCCTTCTCGACTTCGGGATTCCGTTCCAAGCTTGCGATTAGCCGCTCTGCTAGCTTGGCCCGCTCCTCCGGAGGAAGAAGGAATGCTGCAGCTTCAAGCGCGTGTAAGGACGAGGACATCCAAGCCTCCGAAATAGATTCGGTTCTCCTCGTCGCTAGTATAGGTGAGGATCCAGGATTGTTCCATGGAAGAATGGGACAGGTTGGGTTTGAATAGGTGTACCGCACCCGGTTTATTGGATAAGCGGCTGGCCAGAATCAGGCAGCCTTTCGGCTCCTCTACCTAGGCGCCCCTGGAAGCCCGGGAGGAGGATCGGGGCCGGGCCTGGTACGTAAGCTACAACGGCCGCGTCCACCACCTGCCCAAGAGTTGGGGGAACCCCCGGAACGGGCATCGGTTCGTGTGAGAGCCTGACCCCGGATGGGGCCAGGCCCGTTTCAGTGGAGGCGGCGGGGGTGACCTGCGGCGGGGCCCTTCGGCCCCGTCCTCGGTCGTCTCGTCGGTGGGCCGGAGGGAAAACCCCAACCGACGGGCTCCTCGGCTCGAGCCGGCAGGAATCCGGACCGTCAGAATCGGCGATTATCTCACTGCTGCAAG
>CAZZEL010000155.1:0-5478 GCA_964652625.1 uncultured Gemmatimonadaceae bacterium | reverse complement strand
CCGCATCGTCGGAGCAGTCGGAGGCTCACGTCGTTTTCCGGGAAGATGCCGGCCTGGAGCGTCCACAACCCCTCCTCCTCCGAAGCTTCCACCAGGGCCTGGAGAAGACGGGTTCCCCATCCCCTCCCTCGGGCCTCTGAAGCCACGTAGACGCTTGCCTCTGCGACTCCGCCGTAGGCACAACGGTCGGAGACGGGGCTGAGAGCCGCCCAACCCACGACGGTGCCCTGGACAACGGCCACCAGACGACATACCGGGAGGTGGGTCCGATGCCACTCGTCCCACTCCGGCACCCGGGTCTCGAAGGTGGCCTTACCGGTGGCCAGGCCCTGGCCGTAGATCTCCTGCACTCGGTACCAGTCCTTCATGGCGAAGGATCGGACGCCTGTCTCTGCCATGACCAGGGGGTCCCTCGGGGACGGCCGGAAGAAAAGCAGTCGTGCATCCACTCTCTCCCGATTGTACCCTTTCCTGTGTAAGGCGTCCAACGCCATCGACTCGGACCTGGTCCACCTGGGAGCAAGCGCATGTCCGCATCCTGTTTCGCCCGTTTGATTCGGGCCGGGGTTCTTCCACCCCTCGTCACGCTTCTCGCCCTGCTCCTGAGCACCGCCGGCTGCTCCGGGGATGGCGGTGCCGGCCCGGAGGATGACGAGGGGTACCCCGACGTGGACCGATACGCTGCCATCCCGGGAGATGTGGTGAAGGGAACACCGGAGACCGATCCCTCTCCCCCCATCCTCCACTCCCCCGACTTCACGGACCCGGCTCCCCTTCCTCAACCGGTAAACTCCGCCGGGAGTGAGGACGCTCCCTTCATCCCGGCGGCCGACGACGCCCTCTTCTTTTTCTTCGCCGCGGATCTCCGGGACGACGCCTCGCTCCAGATCCAGAACCCGGTGAACGGAATCTGGGTGGCCCGCCGAAACGGAACCGGGTGGGCGGAACCCAGCCTGGTGTGGCTCCAGGATCCCGGCGTTCCGGCCCTGAACGGATGTCCCTTCGTGTCCGGCGACGGGATGCTCTTCTGCACGATCCGGGAGGGGTTCCCCGAGCTGGGCTGGTTCGAGGCCGACAAGGAGGCCGGAAGCTGGGAGAACTGGCGGCCCGCTTCCTTCCCTCAAGCCCTCGAGGTGGGCGAACTCCACGTCCACGACGATGAGCTCTACTACGATTCTTCCCGGCCGGGCGGTGAGGGAGGGCGGGACATCTGGAGAGCGAGTCGTTCCGGGGACACCTGGGTCAGCCCCGAGAACGTGGAAGCGGTGAACACCCATGCGGACGAGACCCGGCCCTACGTGAGCGGGGACGGATCCGAGCTCTGGATCACTCGCACCTATCAGGGGTCTCCGGCTGTCTTCCGGTCCTTGCGGGTCGAGGGCGCGTGGCAGGAGGCGGAGCTGGTGGTGTCCCGCTTCGCCGGTGAGCCCACCCTGGACTCGGCAGGAAACCTCTACTTCGTCCACCACTTCATGAGGGACGGGGCCATGGTGGAGGCGGACATCTACGTGGCCTACAGAAGATGACCAGATCCGCCGGAGAAGGCGCCACCGGAGAGGGGGGAGCGGACAGACTCCGGGACCCTGCCCGCACCTACCGGGAGCGGGCGGACCGGGCTGCCGGATCAGCCGCCCGAGCGACGGAACGCTCCCGTCGCCTGTCCTGGATTCGCGTGGCCCTGTTCCTGGGCCTGGCCATTCTCCTCTTCTGGTCGGAGTGGGATCCCCCTCCCTTTCAGAGCATCCTCCGGATCGGTCTCCTTGTGGGCCTGGTGGCCTTCCTGGCCCTGGTGGCTCACCACCGGGGGATACGAAGACGTATCACCTGGTTCGAGACCCTCATTCGGCTGAACCGAGAGGGGCTCGACCGGATGGGACGGGAATGGGATGCCCTTCCCCAACCGTCAGGGCTGGACCCGCCGGAGGACCATCCCTACGGCCGGGACCTGGGCATCTCCGGCCGGGCGTCCCTGGCCCGATTGCTGGGTACCGTGGCCTCGGCACCGGGCCGGGACACTCTCCGAGACTGGCTTCTCAGCCCTCCCCCTTCCAGGGAGGTCTCTCTTCGCCAGGATGCGGTTCGGGGACTTGTGTCCCTGCTGGACATGCGGGAAGAGCTCACGGCAACAGGCCGGGTGGTGGGGGCCCTGGGGGCCAGCCGGTACGAAGAGCTGTCCGGTTGGGCCCGGAGCCCTGCCTGGCTCCTTCCCCGGAAGCTCCGGGTCTGGGCGGTTCATGTCCTTCCCCTCCTCACCCTGCCTCTGGTGTACCTAACGCTCCAGGAATGGCTCTCCATGATGGACCTGGGGAGCCCGGCCCCCTGGTTCCCCCCCTTCCCCCTGACCCTGGGACTCGTGGTGACCCAAGCCCTCCTGGCCCTCTCCATGCGCAAGCCACTTCAGGCGTTGTTCGAGCGGGCGTCCACGGAAGCGCCGGCGGTGCGGGACTACGGCTTCCTCTTCCGGGTCGTGGAGAAGGCTCCGTTGCCCAGGGGCGTCCTTCGGGACTGGCAGGGGGAGCTTGAGGAGGGCGCCGTGCCCGCCCACCAGGCGTTCCTCCGTCTCCGGCGCCTCCTGGAGTGGGCGGATGCTCGTCATTCCGGGTTCCACGAGCTTCTGGACTCCCTGCTGTTCTGGGACGCACACGTGGCCCTGGGCCTGGAGCGATGGAAGCGACAGCACGGCGACGAGGTGGCCCGGTGGTTCCGGGCCCTGGGCCGGGTGGATGCCGCTGCGGCACTGGCGGCACTGGCCTGGGATCATCCTGAGTGGAGCTTTCCGGACCTGACCTCCGGCGAGGAGACCACGTTGACGGCCCGGGAGGTGGGGCATCCCCTCCTTCACCCGGCTCGCTGCGTCAGGAATGACGTGGACGTGGGCCCCGCCGGTACTTTCCTCCTGGTCACGGGCTCCAACATGTCGGGGAAGAGCACGCTCCTCCGGGCCGTGGGTCTGAACGTGGTCCTGGGCAGAGCCGGGGGACCGGTCTGCGCCTCCCACCTCCGCCTCCCCTACATGCAGGTCCACACCACCATGGGGGTGAGCGATTCCCTGGCGGAGGGCCTTTCTCAGTTCAGCGCCGAGCTTCGGCGTCTCAAGCAGATCCAGGACCGGGTCCAGGAAGCGGACGTCCGTGGCCAGGGACCCACCCTGTGCCTTTTGGACGAGCTCCTTCGGGGGACGAACACGCTGGAGCGACGGGCGGGGGCCAGGCGAATCCTCCGGTCCCTTCTGCGCCACCGGACACTCATCATGGTCACCAGCCACGACCTGGAGCTGGCCGACGTCCCGGACCTGGCAAGACGGTCCGTGCCCGTCCACTTCGATGGCACGGTCCAGGAGGACCCGGAGGGAGGCCTCCACCTGTCCTTCGACTATCGGCTCCGGGAAGGACTGGCCACCACCACCAATGCCCTGGCCCTCATGGACGTCATGGAGCTGGGAATCGACGAGGATCCCGGCACCCATCTTGATTAGCTCCCTTAGCCCGGTTACATAGATCCGGCTTTCTCCGGATTCGCCTCTTCACACCGCACGCCCCGGTGCAAGGACTGCTCAGATGCTCAAACGGATTCTCGGCCCAACCCTGACCGCGGTTCTCCTCTTTCTCGCCGCCGGTTGCGATGCCGGATACACCGGGCCTCCGGCGGACCTGGCCGTCGTGAACGCCAAGGTCATCACCATCGACGAGGCCAATCCCCGGGCCGAAGCGGTAGCCATGGTGGGGGAGGAGATCGTCGCCGTAGGCTCGAACGTGGAGATCCGGGAGTATGTGGAGGAGGGCGTCACCGAAGTCATCGATGCCGCCGGCCGCCTCATGATCCCGGGGTTCAACGACGCCCACGCCCACTACGGCCCCCTGGACCCCGAGTACATCGAGCTCCGCTACATCACGGATCCCAACGTCATTACGGAGAAAGTCCGGGAGCGAGTGGCCGAGGTTCCCCCGGGCGTCCTCATCCGGGGAGGTCACTGGGAGCACGAGATGTTCGAGAACCGTCAGTGGCCCACGAAGGAGCTTCTGGACGAGGTGGCCCCGGACAATCCCGTGGCCCTGAGTCGGGCGGACGGCCACTCCACCTTGGTGAATAGCTACGTGCTGGAGGCGTCGGGAATCACGAAGGACACCCCCGACCCCCCGGGGGGTGAGATCCAACGGGACCCGGTGACCGGAGAGGCCACCGGTATCTTCAAGGAAACGGCCCGGAGACTCCTGGACTACGGTGCGGTTCCCATGGAACGAACCGAGGAGGAGGAGGAGGCCCTTCGGGCTCAGGGCTGGGAGGACATGCTGGAATACACCCGGAGTCTGGGCGTCACCAGCATACAGCACCCCGGGGGCGGCAACCCGGACACCTACCAGCGGATGATGGACCAGGAGAAGCTCACTGTCCGGGTGGACGTGGCGGGGCGTCTCACGGCGGATCCGGAAGAGTTGGCCCGGTGGGACGAGCTTCGCAGACGATTTCCCCCGGAGAGCAACTGGATCCGTTTCGGCTACCTGAAGGGGTTCATCGACGGGACCCTGGGCTCCGGCACCGCCCTCTTCTTCGAGCCCTTCGAGGACGAGCCGGACAAGAGCGGTTTGCCCCAGATGTCCTACGAGGAGTTGGAGGAACGGATCGTGGCCGCGGACGCCATGGGTTTCCAGATCGGGATCCACGCCATCGGCACCAAGGCCAATCACTGGATTTTGAACGCCTTCGAAGAAGCCCGAGAGCTCAATGGAGTCCGGGACAGCCGTCACCGGAGCGAGCACGCCCAGGTCCTCATCGACGAGGACATCCCCCGATTCGCCGAGCTGGGGGTCATCGCTTCCATGCAACCCACACACTGCATCACGGACAAACGCTTCGCCGAGAAGCGGATCGGCCTGGAGCGGAGCCGGGGAGCGTATGCCTGGCGGCGCCTCCTGGACGCCGATGCGAAGCTCGCCTTCGGCACGGATTACTCCGTGGAGCCTCTGCCGCCTCTGGAGGGTATCTACGCTGCCGTCACCCGGAAGGACCGTCTGGGCGAAGCGGGCGACGGTTGGTTCCCGGACCAGAAGCTCACTGCCGAGGAGGCCATCCGGCTCTACACCCTGGGCTCGGCCTATGCCCAGTTCATGGAGGACCGGAAGGGTATTCTCAAGGAAGGATACCTGGCTGACATGGTCATCTACGACCGGGACTTCACCACTGCCCCGGAAGACGAGATCATGACGGCTCTGGTGGACTACACCATCGTGGGTGGAAAGGTGGTCTACCGACGGTAGCCCTCCGCAGACGGTTTCTGTCTTCAGACGGTTTCTCCCTCCTCCCCCAAGGCCTCCACGGCGGGGAAGAAGACGTCTGCCGGGATGTCCTCTTCCCGCGCCCAACGGGACCCGGCGGTCCAGCCGTCGGGGTCCGCGCCCCGGCGCCGGTTGTTGGTCATGAGGACGGAGACCGGGTCATGGTCTGACGCCGGCATCTCCCAGCGCCCGTCGTAGTGGGTTC
>CAZZEL010000154.1:0-5792 GCA_964652625.1 uncultured Gemmatimonadaceae bacterium | reverse complement strand
AGATCGGGGAGGAGCTGGTGGAGCGGGCTCCGGAGAATCCCTGGGCCTGGTTCGCCCTGGCCGGGTCCCTCTTCAGGGATTCGGATCGCCTGGAGGAATCCTACGAGCCTAGCCGGAAGGCGGTGACCCTGGCTCCGGAGAACCTGGACGTCCTCTCTCTCCGGGCCGACATCATCCGCTCCGAGGAGAGCCAGGAGGAGGCCATAGCCTTCGTGGACAGCTTGCCACCGGGGCTGGGCTCCCATCCCCTCCTCCAGGTCCGAAAGGCCGTGGCCATGGATCGGGTAGCGGGTATGGAGGAGGACAGTGTGATGCAGGCGGAGGCCCACGACCTCTTCCGGGAGGTCATGGCCCTGGACACCAGCTTCCTGGAGCCCCCCTTCTTCCTGGGCAGCCGCCTCCGAGGACCTCAGCATCTCGACGAATCCCTGGCCCTGCTGGAGCGGGCCTCCGAGCTCTCCCCCAGCCACGAAGTCCATCGGTACTACTGGCGGGCCCTCCAGGGTCGACGGGACATCTCTCCGGAAGAGAAGACGGCCCTGGTGGAAGGGGCCATGGAGGCCTTCTTCCAGCAAGCCCCGGAGACCCCCGGGGCCCTGTATTCGGTGGCGGGAGTCTACGGACAACTGGGACAGACGGAGAAGCGGGATTCCCTGTGGGAGCGGGTCATGGAGCTGGACCCCGACTCCCCCTGGGCCGAGTGGGTCCTGGTGAACCGGTACCGGGAGCTGAGCCGGCAGCTCGGCGAGGCGACCCGCGCCGGGGAAGAGGAAGACCCGGAGCTGAAGGCCCGCTACCGCAGGGCCCTGGAGGCCTTTCTCATGCGTCCGGAGTTCCACCGGGAGACGCTCCGGGGCGACGCCTACCGGAACCTACTCTACCTGCTCCGGGACCAGGAGGAGGTGGAGCCGGAGTTCCTCTACCAGGTGGTCCGGGGCGTGGAGCTCTACGAGGGGATCAACACCCACATCATCCACGGCATGGGTCCCACGATTCTGGCCGATCACGGCTCCCACCTGGGCTATGCCGAGGACTTGGCCCGGGAAGGGTTGGTGAAGGTGGAAGAGGAGGTGGAGGACTATCACGAGCGGGGCCTCTTCGACTCGGAAGAGGAGTACCAGGAAGCCAAGGGCGGAGCCCGGGGCAGGATCCTGGATGCCCTGGGCTGGGTCCAGTACGCCCAGGGCCGGCTGGATGAGGCGGAGGAGACCCTCCTGGAAGCCCATCAGTTGGCCGAGAAGAACGTCACCGTCCTCCTCCACCTGGGAAAGCTCTACGAGGCCCGGCACCAGCGTGCAGTGGCCACCGATGGAGGGGATACCGGGAAGGCCAGCTTCCTGGCCCAGGCCCAGGACTTCTACCTGAAGGGGAGCCTGATCCCCCAGATGGGAGAGAACCCCAACGAGGAGGCCCTCCGGGCGGTCTACGAGATGCGCCAGGGGAGCCTGAACGGGTTCGACGCCTACTTTGCCGAGGCCTCCGAGGTGGGGGCCGGGAGCCGGAAAGAGGAGATCCTGGGGGAGCGCCTGGACGAGCCCCTGACCCTGGGAGACTTCGCCCTGGAGACCCTGGCGGGGGACACGGTCACGTCCGAGATCCTGGAGGGGAAGGTGGCGGTCATCAACTTCTGGGGCACCTGGTGCGGCCCCTGCAAGGTGGAGCTGCCGGGCATCCAGGAGTTCCACGACCAGGTGAAGGACAACGAGAACGTAGTCTTCCTCACCATCGCCAACGATGACAATCCCGATGTGGTCCGGAAGTTCATGGAGGTGGAGGGTTACACCTTCCCCGTCCTCATCGACGACGGGTACGTGAGCGAGGTGGACGTCACCGCCTTCCCCACCACCTGGTTCACGGACGGAGAGGGGAGGATCTGGTTCGAGAAGAGGGGGTGGAGCGTGGAGTTGGCCCAGGAGTTCGGCTGGAGAGTGCAGGCGCTCCGGGAGGGGGCAACCCTTTAGCCCCAGATATGCTCCCATATCACCTTCGTTGCTCGTCTCCCTCTCCCGGCGAGAGATCCACGAAGAAGAGGCGGTTCAAGACGGGCTGGGGAATGAGGACTCGGTCCCGGCGCGAGTCGAATCCGAGGTCGCCGGGGGAGGGAATCCCGCTGACGAGGGTGAAGACCTCTCCCCGGGATCCGCCGCGGCTCGCCCGCACGTACAGGACCGTGGAATCGGCCACGTTCGAGAAGGCGAAGCTGCCGTCGGGGGCGAAGACGATTCCCTGAAGCCGCCATTCCCGACCCCTGAGTACCCTGCGGGGGCCGTCGGGTGTGACCTGGGCCACCGTGCCGCTCTCGAGTGCGGTGAAGAAGATCCCCCGGCGACTGGTGGCGATCCCCCGGGCTCCTCCGAGCTCCGCTCCGGAAAGCAGGACTTCCGAGGCGCCGCCCCCATCGAAGCGGATGACGGCGGCCTGGGTCCATGAGGCCGAGTCTCCGGCCGGAAGGGATCCAGTGGCGAACACTCTGCCTTCCCGGTCCACGGCCACGTCGTTGAACCGCAGCTCGCCGGAAGGGCAGAGGGAGCCTGCCGGCGAACCCGACACCCGGTGAAAGAGGCGCACACAGTCTCCATCGCTCACGTACAGGGTGTCTCCGTGCAGAGCCATTCCCCCCGGGTCCGCGAGCACAGCCCCGTCCCGGCCGTCTTCGATCCAGCGAAGCTCCTCCACCTCGCCGTCGGGGGCGATTCTGGAGATGAACCCGCTTCCTCTCGCCCCCTGGCCGTCCTGGCCCGCGTTGCTCACGAGGTACAGGTCTTCACCGGGTTCGTGCAGGATCGATTGGGGGGACCGGAGACCCGCGTCGTGAATCGTCAGGGCAGCGTGACCCTCGGGAACCTCCGGAGGCGGCACGGAATCGGAGAGGTTCTCCTCCCCGCACGCCGTCAGGCCGAGAGAGCCAAAGGCAAGGAGTGTGGACGCCACGAGTCTTCTCATTTCAACCCCCGAACCGGGATATGAACCACGAACCCGTCCCGCCTCCACCATCCGACGAGCCTGCTACCTTCTCCGGGAAGGGGTTCTGGAACCAGAACCCCTTCTCTACCCGATCTCCCCGTCCCCGTCCAGGTCCCGGCCGTCCCGGCGCTCCAGGTACCGGATCACGTCGATGAGCACGTCCTCCGTCTGGCGCAGGCGCTGCTCCAGGTCGTGGATGCGCTCCTGCGTGGACGTTGCCTGGCGCTCGGCCCGGCCCAGTTGAATCTGCTGGATCAGGTCCCAGATCATCGTCTCTCTCCAACTCCGTTCAACGCCGCTCCAGAGAGCGGACTTCCACCGTCTCCACGTCCATCTCGTTCAACCGGATTCCCACCACGGCGTCCCGGGTGATGTGGGTCAGACGCAGACCCTCGGGAACCTGGACGGATCCCGCTTCGGTCCCGTCCGGAGACAAGACGAGCCACCGGCCGCCGGAACTGGAGCCCCCCGTGACGTAGCTTCCTCCCTCCACCCCGCCGAGGGCGAAGGCGTGACCGGCGGGATCGTAGGGCTGGATCCAGATGAAGCCGAGCTCGTCCACCATGAAATCCCAGAACACCGAGAGCCGTTCCGGCGCCTGGGCCTCCTGGACGAGGCGGGTCCACGGGCCGGTTGAAACGCCGGCCTTCTCCCGGGCCGCCAGGGAGTCACGGACCAGGCTCATGGCGTCGTCGGGACTCGACTTGGGGGCGGGGGTCCAGGTGATCTGCCGTCGGATCCCCTCCTCTGGATCCCAGATGTGAATCCGGGGCGTCAGGGTTTCGCCCCAGTGCACGCTGCCGTTTCCCACCCTCACCACGGCCCTGGGGGATAGAGGATGGGGACCTGTCCCTGCCCGGTGCATCCCCTCGACTCTGTCGATCTCTTCGAGCCCGTCGCCGTCCGGGGTGAACCAGTTCACGGCGATGAGATCCCTGCCGGGATACTCCCCGCCTGCGACCCCGGTCGTCAGCCACCCTTCCGGCACGGCGCCGGCGGGGGCGCTCTCCGCCGTGCCGGAACCGGCCAGGGTGACGACCTGGACCGAGCCGCCGGGGAGGAAGCGCGTGAAACGTCGCAGGCGACCGTCGTACGCCTCGATGGTGTCACCCTCCGGCCATGCGGAGGACAGGCGGGTGAACTCTCCGGGACCCTCGCCGGCCCCACCGAAGGCTTCGACGAACTCTCCGTCCCAGTTGAACACGCGGAGCTCACCGGCCCCCGTCAGCGGCACCACCAGCCGACCGTCGGGCATGAGGAACGGTGTCCGGACCCGGTAGAACTCCCGGATCGTGTCTCCGCTGACCGTCCCCAACCGCAAGCGGGGCTCGTCACCGATTCGCACAGGCGTCCCCTCCGTGGCGGACACCTCCATCTCGGCTTCCTCCCCGGCGCAGCCCAAGCACGCCGGCACCAGAAAAAAGAGCATCGTCAGTCCGAGGTGGATCCGCATTCAACTTGCCTCCTTCAAACGGTAGGCCCTCACGTGCTCCACCCCCATCTCGTCCCGCCAGACGCCGACGATCCGGCCATCCCGGATGCTCATGGCCGAGAATCCCCGGGGGGCGGTGACCGACCCGAGACCGTCCCCTTCGGGCCCGAACACGTCCCACACCGCCGGCGCCAGGGGATCCGCCGTGTAGCGCCGGACCCAGATCGTACCGTCGGAGGCGGATAGAACCCGGGAATAGGCCGGAAGGCGTCCGGGGATGGAGGGATGGTCCAGGGCGGAGAGGAAGCCCGTGCGCCGGCGGTCCGGCACGTACTCCTCAGCGAATCCCCTGTACGCTTCCACGTCGAACTCCGTTACCGGCCTCGGGTCCCGGTCCAGAGCGTAGACCCTCGAGAGCACCCCGTCCTCGAGCATCCGGACCCGGAAGAAGGGACCCTGGACCAGGAGAACGCTCTCCCCCCGGATGTCGAATCCCGCGTTCGTGGTGAAAGGCAGGGGAACCTGGGCCTCGCCCGTCCAGAGCCATGTGGGACCGGCGACGGTGGTCACGGGAAGCTGGCGGGTGCCCCCGGCCTCCACCCCGACCCGGACGAGTCGGACCGAGTCTCCCAGAAGCTGTCCCGGGGTGAGGGAGGAGGCCATGAGGACGGTGGGGAGCTGGCAGAGGAGACTTCCATCCCGGAAGACATCGGCGCAGCGCAGCGGGCCCCCGTCCTCCGCCTGGAGGGCCCGGGTTCGGACGAGGGAGCCTTCGGGGCCGTAGACCGTCAGGCGCCCCAGGCCGTTGTCCCAGACGGCGATGCTGTCGCCTGCGAAGCCGCCCAGGAGCCCGACCCGCCTGAACTCTCCCGGCCCTTCTCCCCTCCCGCCCAGGGTCTTCCAGTGGGCCCCGTCGTCGTGGAAGATCCGGATCTCGGCCGAGGCGCCGTCCGCGACCCAGAGCCGGCCTCGGGAATCCACCTGCACGTGGAGAACCCCGAGGAATTGCCCGGGGCCGATGGCGTCCGGTCCGCCGATGGAGAGGACGGGCTCGGGCTCCATCTCTGCGATCCGGTCCGGGGGGTCCCGGGTGACGACGATCTGGACTCCGGCGCTGTCTTCGACGGTGGCCCCGGGAGGAGCGCCCTTTTCGCACCCGGCCGGCCCCAGGGAGAGGACACCGGCGACGAGGAGGAGGCTGGAGAGGCGATGGGGAAGGGATGTCATGGACATGTGTTCGTTGGGCGAGGAGAGAACCATGGCTTCACCCGGCCGGCTGATCTCGGCACCGCCTACCTCTCGATTCTGAAGACGTGGACCCGCTGCACGCCCAGCTCGTCTCTGCCCACCACGTAGAGGCGGCCGGCCCGCACCACCGGATCCACGAAGGTGCTCC
>CAZZEL010000153.1:0-6047 GCA_964652625.1 uncultured Gemmatimonadaceae bacterium | reverse complement strand
TCCCTGACCCGGCGATGGGCCAGAATCACGATTCCCAGCAGTCCCCCGAGGAGCAAGACCAGGGTGCCGGGCTCCGGAACCCGGACCAGGAATTCCTGCCCCTCACCATTCACATCCGACAGAACGTACCAGTTGGCCGGATTGAACGTGTAGTCCCCCGCGTCTGCCATGAGAACCTCAAACTCCTCTCCCCATGGATTCGCCGGATTATCCGGATCCAGGCCGAGAAGGTCGGGGTTCATCCAGGCCCAGATCGTCCCATGGATCGCCGTCCAGTTGGCCTTGCTCTTCTCAACCTGACTGAATAGTGCGGCGAAGTAGGCAGCCCGCTTGTACACGTTGAAGTTGGTCCAATCGGTGGTGAAGGATCCCCAAAAGGGATGGACCCCCTCCCCCAAGTAGGTATTACTAAGGTCGGCCCCGTCCACCAGACGGGTGGCGTAGACATTCCACGACTGGTCGGGCCGGATGGTGTGAGCGAAGTCCACACAGTACAGGGAGGCTGGAGACAGGGTCCCCCCGCCAGCAAGGCTGACGGATCCGTAGTAAGGACCCACGTACACATCCTTGCCTCCAACGGACACGAGGTAGTCCTCGTAGTGCCCGTTGTACTGAATCTCTCCCTCATTCGCTGGCGCCCCGGGCAGGTCATCCGAGGTCCAACTCTGGGCTGCCAAGGGTTGCGCTACGAAGAGGAACAGAACTGCGAGGCTGATGGCTAGCTTCTTCATCTGAGTCGTCTATCCCTTCTCAAGTTCCACCTGAGGTGCCTGAGGAACGGTGCGCTCCTTTGTCCGAAGCGTTGAGGTCGCAACTGGCATGCCCACGCCTTCGATAGGGAGAAGAAAGGACAAGCTTGGGGCCGGCCCAGCCCCCCAACAAACACGCAAGTCATTATTTATAATCGACATAGAAACAACAGCCAGTTGCATCCAGAGAGACCGTCGGATTTCACGAGAAGACTCCAGGGCGACGAGTCCCTGGCAGAGACTGTGGTAGTGTTGCAACACCCCAACAGTCTGTCCCGTCAGTGTTGCGATCCCTCGGCGTTCCCCTCAGTGAGGGAACGACGGCAGATCCATCCGAGGCTCCACGCCGATCCCCGCACCTTCCGGCAGCGTCACCCTTCCCTCCTGGATTTGCACGCCTTGGAAAACGTCATTGGCGATGAGGAGGTTCCCGTCCAGGTCCGCCCAGTCCACCAGGGGTGAGAGCTGGGCCGCCGCCGACACGGCGCAGGACGTCTCCGTCATGCAGCCCAGCATGACCTTCATTCCCAGGGTCCGGGCCACCTCCACCATGCGCCGGGCTTCCCGCATTCCGCCGCACTTCATGAGCTTGATGTTCACGCCGGAATAGACCTGGAAGGCCTCCACAACGTCTGCGGCCTTCTGGACCGCCTCGTCCCCGATGGTGGGAAGGGGAGAATGCTGGGTGAGCCAGGCGTTGTCCTCGGGGCGGTCTTTGGGCATGGGTTGCTCCACGAACTCCACGCCCCTGTCCCGGAGCCAGTGGATCATGTCCAGGGCCTCCTGGCGGTCGGTCCAGCCCTGGTTCACGTCCACACAGAGGGGCACGTTGGTGACGGTCCGGATGGTTTCGATCATCATCCGGTCCGTGTCCCGGCCCAGCTTCACCTTGAGGATCCCGTACTCCTCGGCCTCCCGGACCTTCTGCCGGACCACCTCCTCGGTATCCATTCCGATGGTGAAGGAGGTCATGGGGGCCTTGTCGGCTGAGAGCCCCCAGATCCGGTACCAGGGCTGGCCCATGAGCTTTCCCACCAGGTCGTGGAGAGCCATGTCCACCGAGGCCTTGGCCGCCGGGTTCCCCGGAGCCAGCGCATCCACGTACGTGAGGATCTCCTCCATCCGGAAGGGATCGATGAAAGGCCCCAGGTCCACTCGGCGGAGAAAGTCGGTGACGGTGTCGTGGGACTCCCCCAGGTAGGGGGGCATGGAGGCCTCCCCGTAGCCGCTGACCCCCTGGTGGTCGATCCGGGTCAAAACGACCGGCGTCGTGGTCCGGGAGCTGGAGGCCAGGGTGAAAGCGTGCTTCAGCTCCAGCGTGTAGGGCTGGTAGAGGAGTCTCATGCTGGGCGTCCGTTGTCGGATTGAAAGACCTCGGCCGGAGGGGTTCTCTCAAGAACCGGCCGCACCCCCGTGTTCAACAGCCTCTTGATCCGCCCCTCAATACCAGGGGTGATTCGCCAAGGACCAGGGGCCCGCTTCCCCGTCCACCTCGCCGATTCGCCGGACGTGGAGGAGGATCTCCCGGAGTCCCTCGTCGTAGTCCGGATCGGATTCCACCAGGGAGTTGACCGTAACCCGGGCCGGAGAGCCTGCCGAGTGAATGAAGCGTCCCTGGCCCATGTACAGGCCCACGTGGGAGACCCGCTCGCTTCGCTCCTCCGTGGCCGCTCGACCGAAGAACAGGAGGTCCCCGGGCCTGAGGTCCTCCCAGCCTTCGTCGAAGGAGATCCCCCTACCGTGCAGAACCTGCTGGTTGGCGTCCCGGGAGAGGATGACGCCGTGCCGGTAGAAGACCGTCTTCATGAAGCCGCTGCAGTCCACACCGTGAGCCGACGTCCCTCCCCAGAGGTAGGGGCGGCCCATGAAGGTCCGGGCCAGAGCGATGAGGGAAGCGGCCGGGGGCAGGCCGTCGGGGGCCCGTGCCGACGGCAGATCCCCCAGGGGAACGAGGTTGTCCGCCGGCAGCCATCCGGCCCGGCCGTCCGGAAGTCTCACCCGGACCCGGTCACCGGCCCGCTCCACTGGCTGGACGATTCCTCCCAGGGAGATGTCGCTCACCACCGACGTCGAGACCGACACCGAGCCGGGACTCTCCACCAGGAGACCGAAGTCCCCGGCGAACATCGTCCTCTCTCCCCGGTTCCACCGATCCAGGCCGTCCCGGTCCAGGGGATGGACCGCCCCGGCGTCCACCCAGGCGATGTAGCCTTCCGGCGTCCGAATCCGCCACCAGCTCCCCTCCTTCATGAGGATCCTCAAGGGCGTTCCCATGAGAACCTGGGAGGTGAGCTCCTGGGAATGCCCCGGTCGGGTTCGAAGATTGGACACGGACACCCTCACCAGGGCCCACGTGGTGTCGCCCAGGGCCGGATCCGGCAGAAGGGTGATCCGGTCCGTGACGCCTTCACCCAGGCCCAGGGAATCCAGTCGGCGAAGGAGGGTCTCCTTCGCGTCGGCCAGCGTCGTGACTCCCTCCAGCTCCAGGCCTTCCCCCACCTCCACCTGGAAGAGCTCCAGCCGCCCGTCCGGCACAAACTCCTCCTCCACCTCCCGAACGATCTCCTCCACCTGATCTCGGACCTGGCCGGTGCCGGGTTGGCACGCGGCGGCCAGAAGGAAGAGGAGCAGGACGCCGGCCACTCTCAGGCGGAGTTGCTTGTTCATGGGCTGATCCATCATCTACCTTTTGCCTTCTCGTCGCGGTCTTGCGGGCCGGATACCATGGGCCCGTCCCCCCACGGGGCTTCTGCGATCTCGGAGGAACAGAGCTCAGGAGATTGTACCACAGGTCCGGGGTCCGGGGCCACACTGGAACGAGTTGACGCATGCCACACACCTTATGAAGACCCTCGTGAAGATCCTCCCGTTGCTGGCGGCCGCCCTCACGGCCCTGGCCTGCTCCACGGCCCAGCCGGCTCGAAGCCCCTCCGCCGGAGAGGAGCCGAACGTCCGTCCATCCGACTCGACGCCCCGGGGGGAGACGGCGGCGCTGGGCGCGGAGCCACCCAGCGTTCTGGAGGGCAAGGTCATCTGCCTGGACCCGGGCCACGGGGGCACGGCAGACACGGACCAGTACCGGGTTGGGCCCACCGGGGAGCGGGAGGAGTGGGTGAACCTCCGGGTGGCCCTCCTCCTCCGGGACATGCTGCAGGCCCGGGGTGCCCGGGTCCTCATGACCCGGACGGAGGACGTATCCGTGGGCCTTCAGGAGCGGGCGGATCTGGCCACGGTGAATGACGCCGACGTCTTCCTCTCCCTTCACCACAACGCCACCGCCGACACGGCAGTGAACTTCCCCATCATCTACTACCACGGCAACGCCTCGGAGAACCGGGGGAGCGTGGCCCTGGGGCGAGCCGTGGCCCGGGAGCTTCGAGCCGCCCTCTTCGCCGGCCGGGGCCCCGTCAGCCTGGTCTCGGATCATGTCATCTTCCCCGAAAGCGGCACGGCCGTCCTCCGGCACTCCTACGGCCTTCCCGGCGTCATCGGCGAAGCCTCGTTCTTCACGAATCCGGACGAGGAAGAGCGATTGAAGGACCCGGCCTACAACCGCCGTGAGGCCGAAGCCTACGTGGCGGCCCTGGAGGCGTTCTTCTCCCGACCCGGGACGCCACCCATCGCCCGGAAGTACTCCACCGGTCGGATCCCTCCCTTCCGGGTCTTCCAGGAAGAGGAGCGCATGAGCGAGGAGGCGAAGCGGTGGCTGGAGAACCATCGCCGGGGCCTGGAGCTCATGGAGACCGACACGCCGGAAGCCCGGGCCCAGGCCTACGACCTCTTCACCCTGTCCGCCCGGTCCTTCCCGGATTCCTGGGTGGCTCGGGATTGCCACCGCCACCGGGCCCTGCTCCTGGAAGAGATGGGACGGGAGGAAGAAGCGGCCCGGGCCCGCCGCCGGGTGCGAGAGTATTACGTGCCCGTGGATACGGACCGCCCCGATCCCCGGCCTGCTGCAGTGAAACAGGCCGGAACGGTTCGTCCGTAGAGGCTATCAGAACGGCTCTCCCAAGAAGTCACGACAAGGAGAGGACCATGTCCAGGACTCCCCTACTCCTTCTCCTCGTCCTCCCTTCCCTGGCCTGCTGGAGTTGCGGGGGGGAGCCGGCCCGATCCGGTCCGGTGGTGAGGGACAGCGCCGGGCTCACTGTGGTGGAAAACGCCCTTCCGGCCTGGTCCGAGGAAACGGGTTGGAGGGTGGCCGACACCCCCTTCCTGGACATGGGGGTCATGGACGGCGACCCGAACTACCAGTTCTTCCAGGTGGCCGGAGCCGCACGCCTGTCCGACGGACGGATCGCCGTGGCGAACGCCGGCACCAGCCAGGTCCGTTTCTTCGACCCGGAGGGCCGGTTCCTGAACGCCACCGGCGGAAAGGGGGGAGGACCCGGGGAGTTCCAGGGCCTGGGGTGGGTGCACCCGACCCGGGGGGATTCCCTCCTGACCTATGACTGGCGGAATCGACGGGCCTCGGTCCTGGCTCCCGACGGCTCCTTTGCCCGCTCCTTTGACCTCACGGTCCTGGGCGCGGCCTACAGCCTACCTGCCGTGGCCGACGTGTTTCCGGACGGGGAGATCCTCCTGGGCGCCGACATGTTTCTCAGCGGCGAAGAGACGGTGATGGGAGCGGCCCGGGACAGCGCCATCTACTACGTCCTGGATCCGGAGGGGGAAGTCCGGCACACCCTGGGCGCCTTTCCAGGGGGCTCCTACTACCAGACCACCGACGGGGAGAGCTGGGTGGGTGGGGGCCTGGTCTTCGGCCCCACGGGGCAGGCCGTCGTGTGGGATGACGGCTTCTACTACGGAAGCGCTGAAGCCTACGAGATCCAGTTCAGGAGCCGGTCCGGCGGGCTGAAGCGCCTGGTCCGGTTGGCGTACCAGCGCCGGCCCATCACCCGGGAGGACATCGACACCTACATCGCCGATCGCATGGCCCGGGCCCGAAACGAAGAGCGGCGCCAGATCTACCGGACCATGTTCGAGAACAGGCCCTTCCCGGACCGGATGCCCGCCTACGACGGACTCCTGGTGGACGCGGAGGGGTATTTGTGGGTGGCCGAGTACCGTCCCCCCGGAGACGACCAACCCCGGTGGAGGATCTTCGACGACCGTGGCGCCTACCTGGGAATCCTGGAGACCCCGAAGCGCTTCCGGATCTTCGAGATCGGCTCGGATTACCTCCTGGGCCGCTGGGCGGACGAACGGGACGTGGAGCACATCAGGATGTACGGGCTGGTGCGGTAGAAGGCTGTTGAACAAGGTGGGCGAGCCGCGTTACGAGCGCCACGGCTCCAG
>CAZZEL010000152.1:0-6102 GCA_964652625.1 uncultured Gemmatimonadaceae bacterium | reverse complement strand
AAGGGGCCAGAGGGTCCGGTGGGAGAGATTCGCCTCCACCGCTCCCCGGGTCCTCCATACCGGCCGCATCCGCTTCTCGCTGAACAGACCCAGCTGATCCGTCCGGTGAGGGGAGCCGGGCTGGGTGCTGTTCCCGTAGCCCAGGACCGCCCGGGCCCGGATGGAATCCCCGAACTCCACGGCCATGACGAAACTGTCCCCTCCGGTGAGCTCATGGCTGAGGCCGTCCGCCGTCGGTTCGTACCAGGCGGCCCGGAAGATCCCCAGGGGATCGCCGTGGCCGTTGGCCGGCAGATCCACGGTATCCCTTCGCAGACGATGCACCTCCCCGAAGGCCACGTCCAGGGCCCCATGCCGGCTCACCGTGGTGTCGGTGGCCGCCTCCAGAAGGCGGAGAGCCAGGTCCGGCTCCTCCAGACCGTCGGGGGTGGCCATGGGCGCCTCCAGGGTCCAATCCTCCGCCCAGGGATCTCCCCGGCTCTGGTCGTAGAGGGCCCTGGCCCAGTGGAGGAAGAGCACCGCACCCCGGCTGTCGGCGTCCGTTCGCCGGTCCCACCCCTCCAGGACCCGGGCAGCCCTCCGGGACTTCTCGCTTCCCCGGTTCCGGGCCAACGGCAGGAGATCGTCCAGAAGGCGGTCCGCCATCTCTACCCGGGTGGAGTGCTTGTAGGCCACCATCTCCTGAAAACTCACCGATTCATCCTCCAGGAGCATGCGTAGGGACCTGTGGGCCCGGAGGTGCATGAACTCCCGGACCATGTAGGAAGGATAGAGGTCAGGATCCATGACCGGCGGTCGTGGCAGCGTGGTGGTCCAGGGATGATCGTTGGCGTTCTGCAGCCACCCGGAGGCCGGATCCGCCACCCGTGGAAGATCCTCGTAGGAGTGGTAATCCGTCCACAAGGTCTCCGCCACGTCCCCCGGAACCGGGCCGGCCCAGTAGGCGTCGTCACCCAAGCCCCTCACCGGAACCAGGCCGTTGAAGAGGTGCATGATGTGGCCTTCCCCGTCGGCATACATGGTGGTGAACATGGGCAGTTGAAGGGCTCTCATGGCCCCTTCGAACTCCTCCAGGTCACGGGCGCTGAGCATGTCGTAGTACTGGCGAATCACCTGAGACCGATCCAGTCCCGCCACCCTCAGGGCGTACGCCTTTCCCTCTTCCCGTCCCACCACGGGCCCGTGGACCGAGCGCTGGACGGTCAGGGGCAGAGGCTGGAGGGTACCATCCTCCTGGCGGACCTGGAGCGTATCCACGGTGGTCTCGAAGGGACGGACCTCCCCACCAAACAGGTAGCCCCCCTCCTCCAGTGTGAGCTCGTAGAGGTCGGCTCCATCGTACTGATTCACCGTGTGGGTCCAGCCCAGGTGATCGTTGAAGCCCACCGTGACCAGGGGCATCCCCACCAGGGTGGCGCCATAGGCGTCGAAGTCCGGACCCGCCAGTTGGACCTCGTGCCAGAGGAAGAGATCCTCCCAGGGAAGGTGGGGGTTGGCCAGGAGCATGGCGTGGCCGCTGGCCGAACGGGCCGGCCCCACGGCCCAGGCGTTGGAGCCGGCCACCCCGGGGGTCGAAGGCGTTCCCTCCACGGTCCCCTCCGGGGCTTCGCCCAGCATGGCGTCCATCTGGGTCCGCCGCAGGCGAGACGGCACCAGCCCCGGGGAGGAAACGAAGGTGTAGTGGATAGCCCGCAGATAATGCGCCATAACGTCCCCGGGCTCCACGGGCAGCACCACCCGCACCTCCTGGGCCAGAGCCTCGGGGTTCTCCCGGGCGTAGACGTTCATGCCCTCCACGAAGGCCTCCACGCACTCGTACATCTCCTCGTCCTGGGTCACGTACCAGGCCTCCCCCCGCTCCGGGATTCCGTGGGTCCGGACCCACAGGTCGGATTCCAGGTACTCCTCCCCCCAGTACTCGGCGGCCCTCCCCCGGGCCTGGCCGTACAGGCGAAGGATCAGGTCCCCGTGGCTCTCCATCTGGGCCCACCCCTGGGCCTGGAAGAGCTCCGTGCGACTCTCGCTGAAGACATGGGGCACCCCGTAGGTGTCCCAGAGAATCTCCGTCGTCGGAGGCTCGCAAGCCGGGAGCAAGAAGGGGAGGAGGAGGAAGAGAGGCCCCAGGGGAAGGGGACACGGCCGGGCCAGGGGCCGGACAGGAAGTCCGGGAACACCGGCGCAGCTTCGGCGCAGCGGGAAACGCGACATGGCTTCAACCTGGCATAGGTCCTGGATGAGACAGGGCTCCGAGAAGCCTCTCGGGGGGGGGCTGCCACGGAGCGCACTGCTTTGCCTTCGGAGCCCCGCCTTGAATCTGGAGCCGTGGCGCTCGTAACGCGGCCCGCCCCCCGTGTTCAACAGCCTTTTGGCGGGGCTCCGAGGTTACTTCAAGCCAAGTTCTGGAACAAGGGCGGGCCTCGGCCATATCTTGCGTTGACGGCTGGCAGTGTCTGAGCCGCCGGGGACGGGAAGCCTCCCGTCGTCCCGGTTCATTCACGGAGGAGGAGAAGCATGCCCACCTACGATTACGTCTGTCAGAAGTGCGGACACACCTTCCAGCGCATCGAGAAGATCACGGAGCACGGCAAGAAGAAACCCCGGTGCCCCGAATGCAAGAGCCCCCGGGTGGAGCAGACCTTCACCTCGGTCTTCGTGAAGACCAGCAAGAAGAGTTGACGGACCCAGGGGGCTCCCGGCCGTCCCTCCGGGAGTCCCCCTCGCCCGGTTTCCCCCCTCACACAGCCGTCATCCTTCCGGACGCCTGCGGAGCGTCAGCGATCTTGCGAAGCACCGCCACACCCTCTTCTGGTACTCCAATCCGGAAATACGGTGATGTACCGAGAGCGCGGAAGCGCGCCGCTGGCAAGGCGCGCGATTGAAACGTACTCAGCGGCGCCGGAGCTCGTTGCTGAGCCGGTGGGCCCGACGCAAGGGCTCGGAGATCCGGTAGCGGGGACTCAGCCTCAGGACCAGGGCCTCGGCCGTGTCCAGATCCATGCGGTGACCAATGGACACGTACACGGGCCGCACACCGGTGCGGGTGCGCAGGACCCGGCCCACCACCTGGCCCTCATGGATCAGGGGCACGCTGCTCCCCCGTTCCTCCCCGAGCTCGCCGTGCTCCCCCACCAGGATGGACTTGGCCGCGCCCACGGACGGAACGCCCAGGAGAAGTCCGCCGTGGCAAGCCAATCCGAATCGCCGGGGGTGAGCCAGACCGTGGGCGTCGAAGACCAGAGCATCGGGACGGACGGAGAGCTCGGCCCAGGCCGCCGCCAGGGGAGGAAGCTCCCGGAAGGAGAGGAGTCCGGGAACGTAGGGGAAGGACACGGGAACGGACGCCGTGGCCCGGTCCGCCGTCTCCAGGGTCTCCACGTCCACCACCACGATGGCTGCGTGGCCCGTGTCCCGGCCACGGACCACGGAGAGATCGGCCCCGGCCACCCGTTTCGGGTTGAAACCCCGGGGGACATCACGGACCACCCGGTCCCGGAGACGGAGCTGGAGGTCCCGGGCCTGGGCGGGGGAGAGACGGGGAGAGGGGAAGAGGGAGGGAGAGGCCGGGTCCTCCTGAGAGGCCGGATCCTCCGGAGGTTCCGGTTCCCTCACTCCTCGTCCCCCTCCCGGGCGAACCGCCTGTAGAGAAGCCAGGTCCCCAGGAAAGCCCCCAGGAGGAGGACCGCCGGAATCACCACGGTCCAGAGGACCCCGCCGATGGGCGGAGCGGCCGGCAAGGGCTCCATCAGTCCTCCTCCTCTCCGTGACGTTTCTTCCAGCCGTACCACGCCAGAGCCATCCCCAGGAAGGACGCGGCGTAGGCGATGCTCATGCCGATGACGGTCACCAGCCCCTCATCCATGGCTTCCCCCTCCATTCTTCTCCCACCGCACGGCCCGTTCCAGCTCCTCCAGGTACCGGGCCTGTCGCTCCTCGTACTCCGCCGACACCGCCCGGAGCTTGGGGTCGATGACCCAGTAGATCACCCCGGTGCCCACCACGGCAAACAAGGTCAGGAGGATACCGCCGGGTCGCAGGAGCAGCAGGGAGGCCACGCCGATCATGAAGCAGGCCATGACCACGGGCGACAGGATGATGGCCACCCAGTCCTCCCGGGTCCAGGCCTCGGCCTCGGCGGCGGTCCAGGTGCGCTTGATGAGGGGGCGGGACCCTGCCACGCCCACCCCCTGGACCCCGCAGGCTGCGTCCTGCTGGATGAGCCCCCGGCGCACCGCCTCCCGGTGTACGGGCCCCCACCACCCCAGGGGCCGGGTCTGGAGGTAGTAGCGGATCAGGTGATCCATGTCCTCCGGAGCCGTCAGGAGGGTGGCCGGGAGGAAGATCACCGCCCCCAACCCCATGAGGAGCCAGAACTGGAGATAGTCCGGCAGGGGAGGGAAGACCCCGAAGGCCGGAAGGACCCAGACCACGAGCCACGCCACCCCCAGGTTCGCCATCCACGCCGAGAGGTACCCCCAGGCGTTGAAGCGCCACCACACCACCTGGAGGATGTTGGGGAGCCATATGCCGGCCATCATGAGCCAGAGGGCGAAGATGAGCCACTGGGTGATCTCCTGCATCATCATCCCGTAGAAGAAGGAGCCCAGGAGGAGGACGGCGGTGGCCAGGCGGCCCACCCACACCAGGGTCCTCTGGTCGGCTCGGGGCCGGATGTAGCGCTGGAAGAGATCCCGTGTGAAGTAGAGGGCGCCCAGGTTCAGGTGGCTGGAGATGGTGGAGAGGTGGATGGCCAGGATGGCGGCGAAGAACACCCCCACGAGCCCGGCCGGGAGAAGCTCGAAGCCCAGGCGGAACCATCCCAGCTCGTAGTCCGCCGCGTCGGCGATCCCCGGGGCCAGAACGAAGAAGGCCAGGATGCTGGCGGCCCAGAAGCCGTTCCGGATGAGGGTGACGGCGCCCCCGGCCCAGATGCCGTAGGAGGCGTCCCGAACCGATCCCGCCGACTGGATCCGTTGGGCCTCCGGGTACCAGTCGATGCTCGTTCCCATGCCGAAGCCTCCCACCACGGCGATGACGAGCATGGTGAGGAACCAGGCGGCGGGGAAATCCCCGCTGAAGAGGCCGGTGAAGGCGAAGGGGTCCATCCGCCAACCCTCCCCCATCTCCACCAGGGTGCCGGCCAGCTCCCCGGGACCTCCCACGGCGGCGATCCCCACCAGCGAGACCACGAGAATGGCGAAGATGGCCACGATCCCCTGGAGGAAGTCCCCCATGACCACTCCCCAGTAGCCCGCCACCAGGGTGTAGGCCGCCGTGATGAGGGTGGGGACCACGAGCCCCACCCACACGGGCCAACCGAAGACCAGGGCTCCCACCTTCCCCATGGCCATCCCCACCCACCCCAGGATGAACATGTTCATGAACACCTGCCACCCGGCCATCCACCCCCGGAGGAGCTCGGCCCCCAGACCGCCGAAGCGCATGATCTGCCACTCGGCCTGGGAGTAGGCCAGGGAGCGCCGGAAGATGCGGGCGGACACGAAGGCGCCGATGGCCGTCCAGGCAGAGAAGAAGGTGTACCACAGTCCCCGGAAGCCGTGGGCGTAGATCACTCCCGTGACCCACATGGGGGTGTCGGTGGCCGTGTGGGTGCTGAACACGCTGGAGGCCGGCAGCCACCAGGGCAGGCGCCTTCCGGCCAGGAAGAAGTCGGACTCGGAGCGCCGGGCCAGGCGGTAGAAGAAGAAGCCCCCGCCCACCATGAGAAGGAGGAAGGCCCCGGCCCAGAACCAGTCCAGGAGGGTGAATCGGATCAAAGGGCCTCCAGGGAAGGAGGAGTAATGGGGACCCGGTCGGAAGATGTCGCTGAAGCTAGGATGGGGACTTACAGGGGACAACAAGGATCCCCGTCCCCTCCTCCCCCTGTTCCTTCCGGCCCGCTGCTGTAAAGTTGTGGAGGTGCGACACTTGAGGTCGGCTCCGGCCGGGCCTCGTTTCACAAGGAGAAACCGACGTGGCTGATCATCTTGCCGCCCTGGGCATCGGTGCCTCGTCCGACGAGGAGCGCCGGGAACAGGTGCGTAGCATTCTCAAGCAGGCCCAACCCTACTCCCAGCGGGCCGACGGCATGACCCTGCGCTGGAA
>CAZZEL010000151.1:0-6135 GCA_964652625.1 uncultured Gemmatimonadaceae bacterium | reverse complement strand
TACGGCCAAGGGGACGAACCTACCGAGTGTTCACCCGCCGCGCCCTACCCGATTCACGAAGGCAATCTTTTCTCGTGAAACCTAAATCTCCCCGGGTTCCCTCCGTGTGCTCGCCCCCCTCCCTGTCCGGGTCTCTGTCCGCTTCCCTTCTCCTGTCTCTCCTCGTCCTCCCGGCCTTCCCGGGTGCCGGGCATCATACGGCGGCTGCCGTTCGTGCGGAGGCAGTTCGTGTGGAGCCGTTGGCGGGCCCCCTTCCCCAGGAGGAGAGGGTGGATTCCCTGGAGGCGTGGATGGAGGGAGGCCGGCACTGGCACGCCGCCCGGGAAATGCGGCGAAAGGGCTGGGACCGGAGCGGAAGTCCGGAGCAGCTCCTTCTCCTGGCCGAGGCAGAGGCGGGGTGGGGGAACTGGTGGGGGGTGCCGGATCTGCTCCTTCCCCTCCTGGGCGATGGTGAGGGGGTCGGAAGGGCCGGCGTTGGCGAGAGAGAGCTGGATGGGGAAGGTCTCCTCCTCCTGGCCCGGTCCCTGGAGGCCCTGGAGCGGTGGGAGGAGGCCGAGGCCGTCTACACAAGGGTCCTGGAGTTGGAGGGGAGCCCGGAGGGGGATGGGGTTCCGATGGGGGCCCGGGTCGGGAGGGCGAGAGTCCGGGGGAAGGAGGAGGCCTTCGCCGGTGCCCTGGCCGACGTGCAGGCTGTGGAGGGGAGGGATCCGGTGGTGGGAAGCTGGCTTGCCCTGGAGGTGGCCCGGGAGGCGGCGGCGTCGGGGGCCGGGGAGAGGACTCTGGCCCTTCTCTCCTCGGCATCCCTTCCGGAGGCCCGGGGTCGGGGATGGAGCTTGCCTGCTCGAGCCCTTCTGGTCCGTGGGGACTCCCTGGGAGCCGAGGCGGCGTTCTGGAGCGTTCTGGCCTCCCTGTCCACCCCCCTTGACCGGGCCGTGGCCTGGGAGAGGGTGGGAACCCTTCGCCTGGCTCGAGGAGACTCCATGGGAGCGAGGGGGGCCTTCCACAGGGTCCTGGAGGTCTCGCCCCGGGGGACGGAGGCCCTGTCCGCCGCCCGTGGGCTGGTGGAGCTGGGATTCGACTCTGCGTCCGTGGCCCTGGCCGGAGCCCGGCGCCTGGCCGGGGCGGGACGAGAGGCGGAGGCGGTGGAAGCCTACGAGGTCTACGAGGACCTTCTCGGGGCTCCGGCGCCGGCCACGGTGATCCTGGAGAGGGCCCGAGCCCACCTAGGGGCGGGGGAGGTCCCGGCGGCCCTGGAGATGGCGAGACCCCTGGCGGATCATCCGGAAGAGGCCGTGGCGGTGGAGGCTCTGGCCCTTTCCGTGGAAGCCCTCAGGAGGCTCGGCCGGGGAGGGGAGGTCCGGGCCGTCCAGGACCGATTGGTGGAGGAGTTCCCGGACTCGGAGGAGGCGGTTGAGATTCTCTTCCTCCGGGCCGACGCCTTGCAGGACAGGGGAGAGTGGGAGGGGGCCCTGGAGGGCTACCGGGAGACGGCGGCCCTGGCCCCGGCCCGGAACCTGGCCGGGGCCGCCCGGATGCGCATGGGACAGCTCCTGCTGGGGTTGGAGCGGGAGGAGGAGGCCGCGGAAGTCTACCTGGCCTACATGGAGGCCTTCCCGTCGGGGCGTCGCTGGGACCAGGCGGCCTTCTGGGCCGGACGGATTCTCAGGGATGCGGGAAGAGAGGAGGAGGGTGAGGACCTCCTGAGGGAGCTCCGGCAGCGCTACCTCCTGTCCTACTACGCCGTACGGGCCGCCCAGGAGCTGGGAGAGAGCTACGATCCCTCCCGGATGCTCGCCTCTCCCCCCACCGACACCCTTCCCTTTCCTCCCTTCCTCCGGGAAGGCCTGGAGAGGATCCGGACGCTGCAGGACCTGGGCCTGAGGGAGGGGGTGGAGTGGGCCGTGGAGGATCTCACGGCCACCACCCGGGAGAGGAGTGGTGAGGTCCCCGGTGCCCTTCTTCGCCTGGCCCTGGAGTTGAATGCCCTGGGGTTCACCCGGGAGGGCATCAATCTGGGGTGGGAGCTACAGCGGCAGGGGTGGCCCTGGGAGCCGAACCTACTCCGGGCCATCTATCCCCTCCCTTTCCGCTACCTGGTAGAGGCGGAGGCCCGGGATCAGGGATTGGATCCTCATCTGGTGGCCGGGTTGATTCGCCAGGAATCGGCCTTCTGGGCTGAGGCCCGTTCTCGTGCCGATGCCCGGGGTCTCATGCAGCTCCTGCCCAGCACGGCCCGGGAGCTGGCCAGGGCTCGGGGGCCCGACGGATTCCATGCCGACGAACACCTCTACCGGCCGGAGGTGAATCTCCACCTGGGAATGACGTTCCTGGTGGACCTGCACCGGCGTTTCCCGGGGGAACTTCCCCTGGTGCTCTCCGCGTACAACGCCGGCCCCACCCGGGCCCGGCGGTGGCAGCAGTTCCCGGAAGCCACCGATGAGGACCGGTTCGTGGAGCGAATCCCCTTCTCCGAGACCCGGGGCTACGTGAAGAACGTTCTCCGGAATCGGGCCCTCTATGCCTGGCTCTACGGCGGAGAAGGTCCCCTGGGGCACAGCGGCTCCCCGCCTCACCCGCCTTGACGCCTTCTTTACCGGACCGTCATCTTTCTGTCCTTCTTCGTCCGTGGATTTGCAGATGCCCGCCCTGGTGAGGAGATCTGGACGATGGCCCTGGGAACCGTGAAGTGCTTCGATCACTCCAAGGGAATTGGCTGGATACGGGAGCGAGGCGGCCGGGATGTCTACGTGCATTTCTCGGCCATTCGGGAGGACGGTTTCAGGACCCTCAGGGAGGGAGAGGAAGTGGAGTTCGAGGTACGGGAGACGGACCGGGGACTCCACGCCCACAACGTGTTCCGTCACTGACCCGGATCCGGACCTCCCTACGGACGACAGAAGACACCCCGCCCGGGCCCGGAGGACAGGATCCGGGCCCTTTCCTTGCGCAGTGAGTCACCCATGGTCGACGTGCCTCCGAAGACGGCCCCCCGCCTGTTCCTCATCGATGCCTACGCCCTCATCTACCGGGCCTTCTTCGCCTTCATCAATCGGCCCCTGACGAACTCCAGGGGGGAGAACACCTCGGCTCCCTTCGGCTTCGCGAACTTCCTCCTGTCCATCCGGGACGAGCACGAGCCCGACTACCTGGCCATCGTCTTCGACTCGGGCATGAGTCACCGGGAGGAGATCTTCCCCGACTACAAGGCCACCCGGGAGAAGATGCCGGACGAGCTGGAGGCCAGCATTCCCCGCATCCGGGAGATGGTGGAGGGATTCCACGACCAGGTGGTGGAAGTGGAGGGATACGAAGCCGACGACGTCATCGCCACCCTGGCGCTGAAGGCACGGGAGGCGGGACTCGAAGCGGTCATCGTCTCCGGGGACAAGGATCTGTATCAGCTCGTGGGGGAGGGCATCCACCTCCTGAATCCGGGCCGGGGCGGGCCCACGGGAGTGGAGGCGGAGTGGGTGGACGAGTCCAACGCCGGGGAGAAGTTCGGGGTGGGGCCGGACGAGATTCCCGACTACCTGGCTCTGGTGGGTGACAGCTCGGACAACGTGCCCGGGGCTCCGGGGATCGGGCCCAAAACGGCGGTGAAACTCCTCCGGACCTACGGGAACCTGGAGGAGATCCTCTCCAGTGCCCGGGAGATCTCCGGGAAGCGGGCCCGGGAGTCTCTCCTGGAGAACGAGGAGCAGGTGCGCCTGTCGAAGCGTCTGGTGACGGTTCAGACCGACCTGCCGGTGGAGCTGGACCTGGAGGCTCTGAGGGTGAGGGAGCCGGACCGGGAACGCCTGCGCAAGCTCTTCGTGGACCTGGAGTTCCGGCGTCTCACCGAGCGGTTCACGGACCAGGACGGGCCCGTGGCTCCGGAAGCGGCACCGGATGCGGAGGTGCGCTACACCGTGCTGGGGACCGGGGAGGACGTTGCTGCCCTGGCGGATGCCATCCGGAAGGCCGGGGAGGTCTCTGTTGACACGGAGACCACCAGCCAGCAGGCCACCCGGGCGGAGCTGGTGGGAATCTCGGTGGCCCTGGCTCCGGGTGAGGCCTTCTACCTTCCCCTGGCCCACCGGCGCACCGGGGAGCTGGCCCTGGACGACGGGGGAGACGGCGCGCCGGCCAACCTTCCTCCCCTGGACAGCTCGAGCATGAGGCCCCTGGTGGACGTCCTGGAGGATCCGGAGATCCGGAAGGTGGGTCAGAACCTGAAGTACGATCTCATCGTGTTGGAGCGGGCCGGCGTGACGCTTCGGGGCCTGGGCTTCGATACCATGGTGGCCTCCTACGTCCTGGATCCGAATCGGCGCCAGCACAGCCTCGACGCCCTCTCCGTGACCCTCCTGGGACACAAGATGATCGCCTACCAGGAGGTGGCGGGGAAGGGCAAGGATCAGGTCTCCTTCGACGAGGTTCCCCTGGATCGGGCCCGGGAATACGCCTGTGAGGACGCGGACTACACCCTCCGGCTGAAAGGGGTCTTCGAGCCCCAGTTGGAGGAGCAGGAGCTGGCGGATCTCTTCCGGAAGCTGGAGATGCCCCTGGTTCCCGTCCTGGCCCGGATGGAAGCCAACGGGATCCGCATCGACGTTCCCTTCTTCCGGGAGTTGAACCAGGGTCTGGAGAAGGACCTGGAGGCCATCCGCCGTGAGATCCAGGAGATGGCCGGGGAGGAGTTCAATCTCAACAGCACCCTCCAGCTCCGGGAGATCCTCTTCGAGAAGCTGGAATTGCCGGTGGTGAAGCGAACGAAGACGGGCCCTTCCACGGACGCCTCGGTCCTGGAGGAGTTGGCGGCCCAGGGCCACGCCCTGCCCACCCGCCTCCTGGAGTACCGCCAACTGGAGAAGCTCCGGAGCACGTACGTGGACGCCCTTCCCCGCCTGGTGAACCCCGCCACCGGGAGGATCCACACCAGCTTCAACCAGACGGTGGCGGCCACGGGACGTCTGTCGTCCAGCGACCCCAACCTGCAGAACATCCCCATTCGAACGGCCCTGGGCCGGGAGATCCGGAAAGGGTTCATCCCCGAGAAGGGGCACCTCTTCGTGGGCGCCGACTACTCCCAGGTGGAGCTACGGATCCTGGCGCACTTCTCCGGGGACGAGGCTTTCGTGCAGGCCTTCCGGGAAGGGATCGACGTCCATCGGCAGACGGCGGCGGTGATCTTCGACCTGGAGCTGGAGGAAGTTACCCCGGAGATGCGGGCCCGGGCCAAGACCATCAACTTCGCCACCCTCTACGGTCAGGGGGCCTTCTCCCTGGCTCGGCAGCTGGGGATCACCCGGGACGAAGCCAGGGAGTTCATCCAGGAGTACTTCCAACGGTTCTCCGGAGTTCGCTCCTTCCTGGACGAGCAGGTGGAACAGGCCCGGGACCGTGGCTACGTGCAGACCCTCGGCGGACGCCGACGCTACGTTCCGGAGATCAACGCCAAGAACTGGAACGTGCGCCAGTTCGGGGAGCGGATCGCCCAGAACACCCCCATCCAGGGCACCGCGGCGGACCTCATCAAGGAAGCCATGATCCGCATCCATCACCGGGTGAGGGAGGAGTTCCCCCTGGCCCGCCTCCTCCTTCAGGTGCACGACGAGCTCCTCCTGGAGGTCCCCGGGGACGACGTGGAGGAGGTGACGGGGATGGTGGTGGAGGAGATGGAGGGCGCCCTGGAGCTCAGCGTGCCCCTGGCCGTGGACGTGGGGGTGGGAGACAGCTGGTACGCCTCCAAGGGTTGACCGGGGGATCCCCCTCCAGGCCTCCCCCTACAAACCGGGCCCCGGTGCGGGTCGGCCCTGATCATCCCCCGGGAGGCTGGTCCCAGGGGGTGAGCCGGTTCCGAGCCTTTCGGCCCCGGTGTTTCGGGGCGCTTGCCCTCGCCCGGGCCTCCCGGATCGGCCGGAACCCCGCAGGTGAGGGGAATCGCGTCTCCTTTGCAGCAACAGATGCCCCCGGCCCGTCTCTTGCTTCGAACTGGGGGATTATCACCCTCTTTGCAGCCATCGATGCCTCCGACGCCGCCCATGGCTGCGAACAAGGTGATTATCACCCTCTTTGCAGCCATCGATGCCTCCGACGCTGCCCATGGCTGCGAACAAGGTGATTATCACCTTTCTGAGGCGGGGGCTCACCCAG
>CAZZEL010000150.1:0-6220 GCA_964652625.1 uncultured Gemmatimonadaceae bacterium | reverse complement strand
CTCGGGCGCTGGGGCGGGCCGTGGTGGCCACCCGGGTCGGTGCGATTCCCGAGCTGCTGGAAGGCGGAGAGGCAGGCTGGCTCGTGACCCCTGGAGACGAGGTCGCTCTGGCCGAGGGCCTCGGCCACGTCCTGGCTCGGCCTGAGTTCAGGCGGTTTCTGGAAGAGAGGGGGGGAGGGCAGGTGCCTCAGCGCTGGAGTCTGCAGGGCATGGTGGAGGAATACGAGGCCTTGTACGAAGCCGTGTTCAAGGAGCGGACATGGAAGTGATCCGAGCCCTGGGCCGTTTGCTGACGGAGTCGGAACGCAGGCAGGTCCGACGCGTCCTGGTGTTTGCCATGATCACCGCGGTCGTCCAGACCCTGGCTGTGTTCTCCATCATGCCGTTCATGGCCGTGGTCACCGCTGGGGCCGGGGGAGGGGAGAGCGAAATCGTCCAGCGAGTGGGCTCCTGGTTCTCCCTGGAGAGCCGCCGGGCTCTTCTGATGGCCACGGGCGGGAGCGTTTTGGGTCTGGTGGTGTTGGCCAACGTCCTGGCGGCTCTCAGCCTCAGGCGCATGCAGCTCACTGCCTGGAACATCAACCACTACCTGACTCGCAGGCTCCTGGCCGTCTATTTGCGGCGGCCGTATTCGTGGTTCCTGCACCGGCATTCATCGGATTTGAGCCAGAACCTCCTGGGCGAGGTCACCATTGCCATTCAGTCCGGGCTTCTTCCTGCCATGAACGCGGTGGTGCGGGGGTCCGAGGCCCTTCTGGTTCTGGTTCTTCTCCTGGTGGTGGACCCCAAGCTCACGGTGGTGGCCGGCGTGGTGGTGGGCGGGGCCTATCTGCTCCTCTTTCTTGGCGTCCGGGCGGTGCAGGAGCGTCTGGGAGAGGAGCGGGCCCGGATGGCTGGCCGGCGCTACCGGGTGGTCACCGAGGCTGTAGGGGGAATCAAGGACATCAAGGCCCTGGGGGCCGAGGACGAGTTCGTGGAACGTTTCGAATCCACAGGCCCCTCCTTCGTTCGAACGAAGGCATGGAGCGCCATGCTGGCAGAGGTTCCCCGACACCTCCTGGAGATCCTCTCCCTGGGAACCGTCCTTTCCATCTTCCTGGTCCTGCTTCTCTCGGGCCAGGGGCTTCGGGAGGTCCTGCCGATTCTCGTGCTCTTCGGCTTCGCCGGCTACAAGCTGGTGCCTTCCTTTCACCAGGTCTTCTCCACGACCTCCCGGGTGAAGAACGCCCTCCCGGCCATCCGGAGGATCCGGGCCGACTTGGCCGCTCCGATCCCCCACCGGGAGACCCGGGAGTTAGAGCCCGTGCGGATCTCCAGGGAGCTGGAGCTGGATGACGTGACCCTGACCTATCCGGACCAGGAAGAACCGGCCCTGGCCGGGCTATCCACTCGGATCGCCCGAGGAGAATGGGTGGGAGTGGTGGGTCCCACGGGAGCCGGGAAGACCACGCTGGTGGACATCCTTCTGGGCCTTCTCATTCCCGATCAGGGTATTATTCGGGTGGACGGCCGCCCCCTGGACATGCGAGAGGAAGCCCGGTCCTGGCGTGCCGGCGTGGGCTACGTTCCCCAGTCCATCTTTCTATCGGACGACAGCATTGCCCTGAACATCGCCTTCGGGGTGGCTCAGGAGGAGGTGGACCGGGAGCGGGTTCACGAGGTCGCTGCTCTCGCTCAGCTGGACGAGTTCATCCGGCGTCTTCCAGACGGATACGATACCCTGGTGGGGGAGCGGGGCGTTAGGATCTCCGGAGGTCAGAGGCAGAGGATCGGCGTGGCCCGGGCCCTCTACCGGGATCCCTCCCTTCTTCTGTTCGACGAGGCCACCAGTGCCCTGGACGGCCCTACGGAGAGGGGCCTCATGCAAGCCGTCTACGGTCTCGGGGAGGAGCGGACTCTGGTGATTGTAGCCCACCGACTGCAGACCGTGAAGCGGTGCGACCGGATCCTCCTTCTCCAGGACGGCCGGTTGGCGGACGAAGGGGAGTTCGAGGCCCTCATGGAGAGGAATGAGCTCTTCCGGGTCATGGCCCGGGGAGTGGAACTGTAGGTGTCGGGCTCCTGCGAGCCGGATCCGTCATCCGTACCCCAGGTCCGAAGCGAGAGGCTCCACGATCCTTCGAAGGAGCCGCCTCTCCCTGGCCGAAATCGGTTCCTTCTCATAATCCTCTTCCTTCCCGTGAACCACCTCATCCAGGGTCTGAACATCGATTTCTGAATCCAAGAAGGTGGAGAGGGAACGGACGACCGATGGTTCGTGGAGGTCTTCATACCTCACGGATAGACTGGGTAGGGTATTGGATCCTCTGTGAAATCCCCCCGCCAGGGTCACCCACATGTCTCCAAACTCCCGGGGCGTGACTACACGCGCTTTGGGCCACCGCCAGAACCACCGACGACCCATGGCCTTGTAGGAACGCCAGGCTTCGTAGGGATTTCTGTACAGGAAGACGAATCGGGCTCTGGGGAAGAGGGCGTTCAGATACAGGGCGTGCTCGATCCCCAATCGGACCTCTTTGAATCCCCAGCGCGGGAAGCCGAGGGTCGATACGGCATGGCCGTAGGCCGTGAGGAAGAAGGCTCGGTGTGCCTGGGTGAGAGCACTGGCCTGTGGATAGAGATTGGCAATCCATCGGGTCTCCAGCTCGGCGGGCAACTCCTCGTGGACGACGCTCTTCCGCCATGACCAGTCCGAAGAGGCCAACGGCCGGATGGACTCGCTGAGCCTTTCGACCATTCCGCATCGGGCATAGGGCTCACCCCAGAGAAAGATCTCTCCTCCGGACATGATCATCCGCTGGAGAAGGGTCGATCCGGACCGCCATCCGGCCGCCATGAGGAACACCGGAGACGTCTCGGGATCTGCCACCGAGTGAGACTCATCAGGGGAAGAGAGCCGGGTAAGCTCCCGAGCGGCCAGGGAGATGGATGGGAGTCGCCGCTCCAACTCCTCCTGTTCCCTCTTGATGGATAGCGGTCCATACCGGGAATCCCATGCGTCGGCCAGGGGACGCAAGAGCCGGCTCCGAAAGACGGCTGCAAGCAGACGCCGCAATCGCTTCGCTGGTCGTGTCATCTGAACGTTCGACTCGCATGGTGGTGGTGACCGGATGATCATGCGTCCATCGACGGGGGCGAAACAGGGCAACGGGACGGCACCTAGCCCAGAACCCCTCGGTAGAGATCTCGATGGTCTTCCGCGATGGTCGACCACTGCCAGTGGGTTTCCGCATAGGACCTGTTCCGCTCCCCCCGGGCCGCCAGGTCATGCTCTCTCGCCTCGACCAGGGTCCGGGCCGCCTCCTGGGGGTCGCCCGGAGGGTAGGTGAAGTTCTCGGACGCCTCCAGCAAGGGCCCGATGTTCCCCACTGCCGGCCCCACTACCGGCTTGGCGAAGGAGTAGGCCTTGGGGATCACGCCGGAGTTGAGGGCGTCGATCCGGGGAACGAAGACGATGTCCGAGGCGCCGAAGAAGAGTCCGAGACGCTCCTCCTCCACCAGGCCGTCTCGGACCCGGAGAGCCCGCCGCCCCGCCTCATGGATGACCATGGACCGGACCCGTCGAAGCGGGTGCCGGCGCCAGGACGGTCGTGTGGCCTCACTCCAGCGGGGTACGATTCCCGTCTTGTCCGCTACGGGCAGGAGCCGAAGGGTGTCGAGAATGAGCTTCTGCTCCTCCACGTGACGGATGGCGCCGAAGACCAGGACGGCATAGGTATCCCGGCCGATTCCCAGGACCCGCCTGGCCTCGGGGACGGGGACGGGAACGGCATCCGGATCATTTCCGTGGGGAATCACCACCTGGTGGCCATGGAACCGGCCCCGGAACTCCTGGAGGCCGGAGGGGCCCAGGTGGATAATAGCGTCTGCCGCCTCGTACACCGCCCGGTAGAGGGCCGCCGCACTGGCGTCACGATGATGGTGGGGCAGGTTGTTGTGCCGGGTCGCCACCAGGGGTGTGCCCACCTGCCGCCACCCCTCCAGGGCCTTCCGGACCCTCCGCACGCAGGAGGCACGGGGCCGCGCCCAGGCGCACAGCTCTTCAGGCCACTGGAGGTGGACCAGGTCCATGGCCGGGTCCGGAGTCAGGGCCTCCCTGGCAGAGCAACGAACCACCAAGCCCAGGTCCTCAAGAGAGCGCGCCAGGTAATCGACATAGGTCCTGGGCCGCCTTTCCTCCGCGGCGATCAAGATCTTCATGGCCCCGTCCCCCCTCTCACCGGAAGATGGAAAGGTCGACGGGCGCCACACGCCGGCGGACGTAGGACAGCTCCTCTTCGCTCAGGATCTCTTCCGCGGCGTCTACCGGATCAGGGAGAGAAATCTCTTCCCGGGCCCGCTCCTTCCATGGCTCTCGGGAGAGGATGAGCCGAGCCCGGGGAGGATCCTCCAGCATCTCCTCGGCGAAGGGAAGGTCCAGGAAGTCGCAGGTTCTCCTCAACGTGTCCTCCTGGTTGCGGAGAAGATCCTCCAGCAGCAGGAAGAGGTGATTCCCGGCCCCCAGGTATCGCCGGTGCTGCTTCATGTCGAAGAGCCAACGTTCCACGCACGACTCCACCGAGCGCTCTCCTCCCCAGGCGTCCGGGTAGCGGGTGGTGACACGGCGCACGGAGGCCACCACCTGTTCTCCCGGCCGGAGAATGTGGAGAATGCGGGGGGCGGGCACGTAGGCCTCCACCAGGTAGAGGTAGTGCAGGTGGATGGGGGTCTTCTCCACCCATCCCCTTGCGCCTCTCATGCGAGCCAGCTCGTCCAGAAGATGGATGAAGCGGCGGATCCAGGGACCGTAGGTCCACGCTCTCAGGCCTTCCACTCGTGGTCGCAGCTCCTCGGCCCCGGACTCCCCCAGGAAGGCCAGAAGCCTCTCCCTGGCCTCCGCCCGTCGTGCCAGGCGAAGGCGCCGGCGGACCCGGCTGTCTCCGCATAGGCTGTAGAAGAAGTGGGATTCCGGGAACGACGTGAGCTCGGGATGAGCCGCAAGAAACCGCTGGAGAAGGGTGGTGCCGGACCGGGGACTCCCCACCAGGAAGATGCGGCGCACGGCCCGCTCAGTCCTTCACGGCGCCCGGGTCGTCAACAGGGCCCGGATGCGTGACCGAAGTCGATATCTCACGTAGCTCTTGAATCCTACCAGTCCCGAGTCCTGGATGATCTCCTTGAGATGGGGCCGCCGGCCCGAGGGCATCGCAGCCTCCAGGGGGTTCCTGAGGGGGAAATGATCGAAGGTCTTGTGGTAATGTGCAACGACGATCTCTTCCGGGGGAGGAAGGCTCTCCCGGTCCGGGGTCCGGGGCCGGACCCCCACCGGGACGTTGTAGGTCTCCGGCAGATGGATGGGCTGCCAGCTCTCCTGTCCCAGGGTGAGGGCCAGAGCGATCTGGTCCATGAAATCCAGACCGGCCGGGTGGTCCAGCCCTTCATCCAGAAGACGGGTGAGGGTCGTGAGCCATTGACGGAAGAAACCGGAGTCGCCGGGACCCGAGATGACCCCGGCATTCCAGTAGCCGTAGATCCGCTCCCCGGTCAGAGATGTGCGAACGTAGGCGGGATGAGCGATCCCGGCCCAATGCATGAGCTTTCGCCAGTACTCCCCGAACTCGTCTGAGCCGTTGGAGCCCCCCAGCTTCTGCTCCACCGGGCGAATCTTCACCTCGTGCGGGGATTTGGACCAGAGGTGGGCAGGCTCGGACAGCACGAAGGTGTCACTGTCCAGGAAGACCAGACGATCCCGGGGCCAGTGCTCCTCGGCGTGGGCGCAGGCGACGGCTTTGTTTCCGAAGGCGTAGTGGTCCAGCCTCCGGTTGATGGGCTCCAGGACAGGCTTCACGCCGGATCTCCGGAAGAACTCCAGAGTCCGGCGATGGGGTGTCCTGCCCTCACGGGGGGAATAGCTCAGGACCGGGCACGGGGCGAACCGGCCGCCGAAGGCCCGGAGGGTCTTGACCAGCATGACCGACTTGCGCTCCAGGACGCCGGGCTCCGTGCAGATGACGAAGGTCACTCGGTCGCGGAGCCCGGGAGGAAGCATGTAGATTCCGAGTCGATGAAGAGCGTTCTGGGTGAGCCCGTCCTTGTCATTAGCCTTGCCGCCTCCTCTCTGCAACCTCCGGAGGCAGGGGGATGCCCCGAAGGCTTCCCTACCACCCCACCGATTTCCGGCCCGTGACTCACCCCTCCGTCTCTGTCGTGGTCCCCGCCTACAACGCCCAGGCCTTTCTCG
>CAZZEL010000149.1:0-6487 GCA_964652625.1 uncultured Gemmatimonadaceae bacterium | reverse complement strand
CCAAGAGAACACCCCTCCTGGAGAAAGTATCCAGGAGGGGTGACGATTCTCGGTCCAGAGGAGGCCGGCCAGGAGGAGGGGGCGGTGGCTCATCCCTCTCCACCGGTCTCCCGGGCTACCGCACCGGTGGAGCCGCGTCCACTGCTGCGATGGTCACCAGGTTCTTGACGTCCTGGACCGAGCTGCCCCGCTGGAGGATGTGAACCGGCTTCCGCATGCCCAGGAGCACCGGCCCCAGGATCTCGGCTCCTCCGATCTGTCCCATGAGCTTGGAGGCGGTATTGGCCGCGCTCAGGTTCGGGAACACCAGCACGTTGGCGTCACCGGTAAGCTGGGCGAAGGGGTAGAGCTCCTTCAGGTGACGGTGATTCACGGCCCCGTCCGCCTGCATCTCCCCGTCCACTTCCAGCTCGGGAGAACGCTCCTTGATGCGGGCCACGGCCTCGGCCACCTTCGCGGAGGCCGGATGGGGAGCCGAACCGAAGTTCGAGAAAGACAGCATGGCTACCCGAGGCTCCATGCCCAGGTCCCTCACGAAGCCCGCCGTCAGAAGGGCGATCTCCGTCAGGGTCTTGGCGTCCGGATCGATGTTCACCGACACGTCGGAGAAGAAGAGGAGCTTCTTGTCCGGGAGGGCCACCATGTAGAGGCCGGCCACGTGCTCGCTGCCGTCCGCTCGCCCCACCACCTTGAGGGCCGGCCGGACGACTTCCGGGTAGTTGGACTCCACCCCGGCCACCATGGCGTCGGCGTCCCCTTCCCGGAGCATCATCCCTGCGAAGTGGAGGGACCGGAACATCTGGTCCCGGGCTTCGGCCAGGGTGAGGCCCTTCCGGAGGCGACGCTGATAGAGGGACTGGGCGTAGCGTTCCCGCTTCTCCTCTTCGTGGGCAGGGTGGAAGATGTTCACCCCTTCCAGATCCACCCCCATCTCCTCAGCTCTCTCCCGGATCCGGTCCTCCCGTCCCAGGAGGATGGGGAATGCCACCCCTTCGGCCACGATCTGGGCAGCCGCCCGAATGACCCGGTCGCTGTGCCCGTCGGGCAGCACCACTCGCTGGGGATTCCTGCGAGCCAGGGAGACCATCCGCTGCATGACCTGCATGCCCGGTCCCAGACTGGCTTTGAGTCGATCCCGGTACTCGTCCAGATCCAGCTCCGTCCGGGCGACACCGTCGGCCATGGCCGCTTCCGCCACGGCGGGGGCAACGAAGAACAGGACCCGGGGATCGAAGGGCTTGGGGATGATGTAGTCCCGGCCGAATTCGATGGGGTCGCCCCCATAGGCCATGATGACCGATTCGGGGACCTCCTGGCGCGCCAACTCCGCCAGAGCCTCCGTAGCCGCCACCATCATGTTCGGGGTCACCTGACGGGCACGAACATCCAGGGCACCCCGGAAGATGAAGGGGAAGCCCAGGACGTTGTTGACCTGGTTCGGGTAGTCGGAACGGCCCGTGGCCATGATGGCATCGTCCCGGACCTCGGCCACTTCCTCCGGGAGGATCTCAGGCACCGGGTTGGCCAGGGCGAAGATGATGGGGTTGTCGGCCATGGACGCCACCATCTCCTTGCTCACCAAGCCGGCCACGGAAAGCCCCACGAACACATCCGCCCCGTTCATGGCGTCGGTCAACGTCCGGGCCTCGGTTTCCACGGCCCATTCGTCCTTGAACTCGTTCATCCCCTCCTGGCGTCCCTGGTAGATGACGCCCTTGGAGTCCACCATCATCATGTTCTCGTGCCGAACCCCCAGGCGCATGAAGTGACGAGCCGACGAGATGGCCGAGGCTCCCGCTCCACTGAAAACGACCCGCACGTCCTCGGCCTTCTTTCCCGAAAGCTCCAGGGCATTGAGCAGGCCCGCCGCGCCGATGATGGCCGTCCCGTGCTGGTCATCGTGGAAGACGGGGATCTCCATGGTCTCCTTGAGGGTCTCCTCGATGCGGAAGCACTCGGGAGCCTTGATGTCTTCCAGGTTGATCCCGCCGAAGGTGGGCTCCAGGAGCTGGCAGGTCCGGATCACCTCCTCCGGATCCTCCGAGTCCAACTCGATGTCGAAGACGTCGATGTTGGCGAAACGCTTGAAGAGGACTCCCTTGCCCTCCATCACGGGCTTGGAGGCCAGGGCACCGATGTTGCCGAGCCCCAGAACCGCGGTCCCGTTGGAGACCACGGCCACCAGGTTCCCCTTGGTCGTGTACTTGAAGGCGTCGTCGGGGTTCTTCTCGATCTCCAGACAGGGCTCGGCCACGCCGGGGCTGTAGGCGAGGGAAAGTTCCCGCTGCGTGCCCATGGGCTTGGTGGCCCTGACCTCGATTTTTCCGGGACGCCCTTTCATGGTGTGGTAGTCCAGGGCGTCCTGCTTCGTAATGGCCATGTGTACCCGATCCTTCTCCCGATCCTTCTGAGGTATGAAAAAACTGGAAGGAGATCCGGATCCGACCCCTGGGCCGGAACCGAAGCTCCTCTTGAGTGCGTCGCTTCGAGTTCATCTCGAGTTCATCGCTCGCGGCAGGCCCACCGTGCAACTTCCGGGCCGGGACGGGCTTACCGTTTGCCACGGATGACGCAGCCCCTAGATTACCGCTGAACCCACGGCTGGAGGCAATCTTGGAGATCAAGCACGGGCGGATGGTTCACCTGGGATACGGCAGGTACTGGCGGTCCGACGAGATCGTGGGGCTCTGCCCCATCGAGGAGAACCGGGGACCCGGTCGACGCACCGAGGTCTACGTGGCCACCCGGGAAGATCCCCTGGTGGTCTCCCGGTCGGAGCGGTCCATCCTCACGGACATGGCCAGCCTCCCGGAGGAGGAGTTCCAGGCGGAGGAAGCCCGGAGCCTCCTGAAGGAGATGGTGGAAGACCTGGGCGACGTGAATCCCGTCCTGCGAAGGATGTTGGAAAACGAGGTGCGGGTGGACCTCGACATGTGGGAACGGCGGATCCGGGCGCTTCTTCTGAGAGGGGAAGGGCGGGATGAGGAGGCGGACCAGGAAGACCTCTTCTCCCCGGGATAGCCTTCCCCCTTCGTTTCGGCACCTCTGCGCCTCTCTATTCGGGTGGATCGGTTGCGTCGCGCCTCACACTCCCTCCTGCTGCTCTTCGGTCTCCTCTCCTTACCCCCACCGGGGATCGGGGGGCAGCAGTGCGCCCAGGGGAAGATCTCCTACATCTTCGTGGACAACCGATCCGTCTTCTCCACCCAGGAAATGGACCCGGACGACCCGTTTCTCTGGGCCTACGAGCTCGCCAACGCCCTCCACGTCAGGACCCGGGAGGACTTCATCCGCAACGAGCTCCTCTTTCGGGCCGGGGAATGCCTGGATTCCCTGCGCCTGGCCGAGACCGAGCGCCTCCTCCGGGGATACAGGTTCATCCGGCAGGCCGACGTCTTCTCCCTGGTGCAACCAGACGGATCCCAGCACGTGGTGGTGGACACGCAGGATGAGTGGACGACTCGCTTCGACCTGGGAATCCGGCTGGACGAGGGTCTGAAGCTCTTCGGCTTCAGGATCACCGAGGAGAACTTCCTGGGCCGGGGCATGCGCCTCCGGCTCTTCCTGGACCAGGAGCGGGAGCAGCAGGACGTGGGGATGGAGTTCTTCACCCCCCGGATCATGAACACCCGCTGGGACGGACGCCTGGCCGCCGGCACCACCCGGAACGGGAACTTCTTCGAGGAAGGGATCATGTACCCCTTCGCCGGAGAGGTGGGTCGGATCGCCGCCCGACAGTCCTTCATGTGGCGGGAGTCCCTCATGTCCTACTCCATGGGACGGGACCCGGAGCACTCCAACCTCCTCCTTCCCTTCCTGGATCAGAGGGCCGATCTGGCCGTGGGCGGAAGGGTGGGTCGGCCCGGGAACCTCACGGTCTTCGGCCTGGGGTTGTCCCGGGAATCCCTGAAGTTCCGCCGGTTTCCCGACAACGTGGAGCTCATCTCCAAGGGTGACTACTCCCGGACCGACCCTGCGGACTCGGCCGCCGTGGCCGCCGTGGCCGGTCAGGCCCTCAGCCGAACCGCCAACCGGATCACCCTCTTCCTGGGGCAGCGAAACCTCGCCTTCGTCAAGCGCTCGGGCCTGGACGCCTTCGACCGGATCCAGGACGTCCAGATCGGCACCGAGATCTTCTTCGGGGTGGGCCGGGCCATCCGAGCCACCGGGCAAGGGGAGGAGACGAACCCCGACGACCTCCACGCCCAGGGCACCCTGTTCTTCGGGGAGGTATGGCCAGAGTGGACGGTGAACAGTCACCTGGCCCTGGAAGGCCGGAGGGTCTACGGAGAGGAGGGAGGGCCCGACCGGTGGGAGGACGTGTTCGGGGAAGGGGACCTCTACCTGTACTGGCAGCCTCGAAGCCTGGAGGATCACACGTTCCTCTTCCGGGCCTCGGGTGCCGGGGGCTGGTCGGTTCGCACCCCATTTCAGCTCACCCTGGGAGGGCGGACCGGGGTAAGGGGATACCGGATGGAGGAGTTCCCCGGAGGCCGCCGGCTGATCTTCACCCTGGAAGACCGCATCTACCTGTCCTGGCCCTTCCCGGAGATTTTCGACTTCGGTCTCTCCTTCTTCGCGGACCTGGGTACCATCCGGGCCGCTGAAGCCCCCTTCGGCCGGCACTCGGGCTGGAGGGGATCGGTGGGAGCGGGGGTCCGCTTCGGCTTCCCCCCGGGCACGTCCAAGCTGGCTCGCGTGGACCTGGCCCTTCCCCTGGACCACCGGTCCCAGCTGAAGGACCTTATCCTGAGGATCTCCCTGGAGGAGCTCCTGGGGCTCCTTCCCGGCATCCGGGACCAACAGCTCCTCCGCAGCCTGAGGGCAGGGCTCCACCCCCACTCCCTCACCCTTTCCAACTGAGCCTGAGGGGCACCAGGGGACGGGAAGAGGCACCCTTCTTGCATCCCATGACGCGGTGGGGAAAACTCCATAAATGGTGGAGAAACCTTTGACTTAGGGTGCCCGCTTTTTTAGATTTGACGAGCTTTTTCGCTCGAAGCCACGGTAGGAAAGAGCCAATGCCTTCGTGACCGGGCGGAAAAGGTCGGAGGCGATGGGTTTCGTCCACCTTTTTCCATCCCTGTCTTGTCCAAATCGCGAGGTACAGCTAGACGGATGTTCTCGACTTCCCGGGGCCTGGATTCGTTCGATCAATACCTTCAAGACGTTGAGAAGTACCCCCTCATTCAGGATCCGGAAGAGGAGCGGGCGCTGGCCCGCAGGGCTCGCAGCGGCGACAAAGAGGCCGCCGAGCGACTCGTCACCGCCAATCTCCGGTTCGTCATCTCCTACGTGAAGAAGTACCAGGGTCGGGGCCTGGGGCTGGCGGAGCTCGTCTGCATCGGCAACGAGGGACTCCTGAAGGCGGTGAAGAAGTTCGACCCGGACAAGGGGGTGAAGTTCATCTCCTACGCGGTCTGGTGGATCCGTCAGACGGTCCTCCAGGCTCTGGCGGAGCAGACCCGCTCCGTTCGGATTCCCCTGAACCAGAATTCGAACCTGGCCAAGCTCGCCCGGACGAACACCACCCTCACCCAGCAGCTGGGCCGGACGCCCACGGACCAGGAGCTGGCCGAGGACATGGAGGAACCGGTGGAGACCATCAGGGCCCTGCGAAGGGTGGCGGCCAGCGAGCTCAGCCTCGATGCTCCCATCGACCGGAGCGATCGAGACAGCGCCAGCTTCGGGGAACGGTTCTCCGGAGCCGAGGCCGGGGACATCGAAGAGGACGTGGAGGCCATCGCTCGACGGGACTACCTGGAGCTCATGTTCGAGCAGTACCTCACGGAGCGTGAACGGAAGATCCTCTATCTCTACTACGGCCTGGACGATGGAGAGGAGAGGACCCTGGAGGAGATCGGGTCGCTCCTCGGGGTCACCCGGGAGCGGATCCGGCAGATCCGGAACCGGGCCTTCGAGAAGCTCCGGGAGAGCCCCCACGGCGAATCCCTCTCCGGGTTCTGGACCACGAACTGATTCCGGACTGAAGACGGCACCCTCCCGACCAGTCCGCCAGCAGACCGGGGAGAACGTGCGGCCGGGATCCCCCGCCCGGAGATGGCTTTTCTCGGGCCTTCTGTCCCTTTTCTTCCTCCCCCTTTCCCCTCTGGGGGGCCAGGAGTGGAACAGTTCCCGGGCCCTGGAGCTCATGGACCGGGCCCGGGCGCTTCGCCAGGGTTCCTTCCAGGATCCGGAGTTCCGGTCCTATTCGTCCCAGGCTCGAGGGTACGTCTACTTCTTCCTGGAGCGGGAGGACACGGACGAGCGGGTCCTGGTCAAGACGGACCAGCTGGCCCTGGAGGTCTACTGGAAGTCCCCGGACCAGACCCGTCAGCGTATCGTGGGTCGTCGGGATGAGAAGTCCCTGCCCACGAGCATCCACTACCACCTGGACCACCTACTCGTGGTCAAGGACGAGTTCGGGGACCGGATCCAGAACGGTGGAGGCGACGAGTTTGAGCCGGACAACCATCCGGCGCCCCCG
>CAZZEL010000148.1:3006-6576 GCA_964652625.1 uncultured Gemmatimonadaceae bacterium | reverse complement strand
GACCTGGACACCCGAGCAGTTGCCCGACGCACCGGCGGATCCGGCGGATGTCTACTACGGAGGGATCTACAAGAGTTTCACGGAGTCCATCGATGGAAAGAACGTCTACATCGGCCCGTACAAGGGTTCGGTGGAGACGAGCATGGGTACCATGTTCCCGGCTTCCCTCTATTGCGTGGACTTCGCCCGCGAGGTCGACAAGGGGGATACCTGGTCGGCCTATTCAACGCCCGTCGCCTCCACGGCGGACTTCGGCAACACGTACCTGTCTGGGGAGGTCATCGGCGTCTACGATACATACAGGAAGGCAGCCTTCCTGGCGTCGCTCTTCCGGGTGGTGAAGACGACGGATGCGGCTTGGTCCTCTCTGCACGGGGCCATCTGGAGCGTGACGAACGGGATCGCCGGATACGATCCGGATTACTACCTCTCGGAGTACGCCACCGCCTGGGAAGCCTTCGACGCTTCCAACTGGTATGTCCTCTCGGACGCGAATGGGGTGAAACAGGAGTTCCTGGTAGAGCGCGTCCCCGAACCCGCTACGATCATCCTCCTCCTGACCGGGTTCATGGCCATCGTCGTTCTGGCCCGGCAGCGGAGCCGGCAGGGCCAGTACCTGTAGGGCATCCGCATTTCGTTTCGCCTGCGCTCTGACGGAAGGAGCCGGGCCTCCGCTGGGAGGTCCGGCTTTTTCCATGCTGTTTTCACAGGTTTGTCCGACGTATCTTGTGGTCTTCGGGTGCCCCTCGCACTCCGACGCCTTGTCAAGCCAAGAGCCTCGACGGCCTTCCAGCCCACGAACCTCGGTCCAGGGACCGCACCATGACCAAGCGCCCCATGAGCCCAGCTGCACTCGGGATTGCCGGGATCTACTTCCTTCTCCTTCTCCTGTTCTTGTGGCCGGCAACGGACTACCTGACCACGGTGTGGGCTCCCCGCCTGGGAGAGGTGGAATGGCGGTACGGGGCCATCGGTCTTCTGACGGCCCACCTGTTGACGCCGGTCCTGGCCATGGGTCTGGCCATGGTGGTGGCCTTCGCCCTCCGTCACCGGACCACCCTGAAGGCCCTCTCCGTCCTGTCCCTGGTCGGCGCCCTCATCCTCATCGTGGCCATGGGCTTCTTCGCCCTGGACGTCATGCAGCTCCGGAACGTCCGTCCCCCGGAGAGCCTCCCCTCTTTCCAGGCCGGTGCCCTCATCGCCGAGCTCAAGCATTTCACGGCGTTCATCGCCCTGACCTTGCTGGGCCTGGGGGGATGGAGCACCGCCGGGAGGCTGGCCGAACCCGGCGAAGCGGCCGGAAAGCCGAAGCGGGGCCCGGATCTGGTGAAGAAGCCGGAAGGGAAGCGGAAGGAGGAGGCGGAGTTGTAGGAGCTGGAAACGGCCCCACCCTCCGTGCCCTCACCCCAATCGCAACCACTCCTTCTCCACCGGCAGCTTCCGCACCCGAACGCCCGTGGCCGCGTAGATGGCGTTGCACACCGCCGGGGGCGGCGGCGGCACCGGAGGCTCCCCCACCCCACCGGGGCGCTCGGTGCTGGGCACGAAGTGGACCTCCACCGGGGGCGTCTCGCCCATAGTGAGAATCGGATAGTCGTGGAAGTTGCTCTCCACCGCCGCCCCGTTCTCGATGTGGATGGCGGACTTCAGGGTGGCGGTGAGGGCCATGACCACGCCTCCCTCGAACTGGGCCCGGACGGCGTCCGGGTTCACGATGATCCCGTGATCCGAGGCCGTGACCACCCGGTCCACCCGGACCGATCCGTCCGGGGCCACGGTGACCTCCGCCACGCAGGCCACGTAGCTCTGGAAGCAGGCCCATGCGGCGATGCCCTGGGCCTGGCGCTCTCCCATGGGCCGGCCCCATTCGGCCCGCTCAGCGGCCATCTCCAGGCAGGCCAGTAGGCGGGGGTTGGCCTCCCTCATCAGGTGCCGCCGGTACTGGAAGGGATCGGCTCCGGCGGCGTGGGCGCACTCGTCCATGAAGGACTCCACCACGAAGGCCATGTGGGTGTTGCCCACGGACCGCCACGCGCCTGTGGGAATCCCCCAGTCCTCCATGTGGTAGTCCAGGCGAAAGTCCGGCAGGCGGTAGGGAGGGTTCCGGGCTCCGTCCAGCAGATCCCACTGGGGTCCCGGTCCCACCACCCGGTGGGTCCACCCCACGGGCCAGCCGTCGGCGTCCAGCCCGGCCCGCAGCTCATGGTAGGTGGCCTGCCGGTAGAACCCGTGGGTCATGAAGTCCTCCCGGGTGTGCACCGTCTGCACCGGCACGTCCTTCTCCATGGCCACCCGTACGGCCCACTCCACGTCGTCGGAGTTGAGGCGCCGGCCGAAGCCCCCGCCGCTGAGCATGGAGTGGAAGATCACCTTCTCTTCCGGCACCCCGGCCACACGGGCCGCCGTGGCCTGTCCTTTGGTGGCCACCTGCGTCGGCACCCAGACCTCCACCCCGCCCTCCCGGACGTGGGCCGTGGCGTTCAGGGGCTCCATGGGGGCATGGTCCAGGAACGGCATGTCGAAGGCGCTCTCCACCACCCGGTCCGCCCGTTCCATGGCCCGGTCCGGGTTGCCTTCCCTCCGGGCCACCTCTCCCGGCTCCCGGGCCACCTCCTTGCAGTGGGCCAGGAGGCTCTCGCTGCTCTGATCGGCGTTGGGTCCCGGGTCGAAGGTCACGTCCAGGGCTTCCTTGCCCTTCATGGCGGCCCAGGTGTCCGTGGCGTAGACGGCCACGCCCCCCTCCACGGCCCGGACGTCCACCACCCCCGGGACCTGGCGGGCCGCGGCATCGTCGTACCTTCTCACGCTGCCCTGGAAGGCCGGGGGCCGGGCCACGGTGGCGAAGAGCATGTCCGGGAGGCGGAGGTCCATGCCGAACCGGGTCCGGCCCGTGACCTTGTCCGGCAGGTCCAGCCGGTCCGGGGAGCTCCCCACCAGGCGGTAGGCGTCGGGCCCCTTCAGAGGCGGGTGGTCCGGCACGGGCAGGGCCGAGGCGGCCAGGGCCAGCTCACCGTACTCCAGGCTCCGGTCGGTAGCGGCGTGGCGGATGGTGTTCTCACGGGCCTCACACTCCTCCTCCGGCACACCCCAGCGCTGAGCCGCGGCGGTCCGGAGCATCTCCCGGGCCTGGGCCGCCGCCGTCCGGATGGGGTTCCACCCCAGGCGGATCGTGGTGCTGCCCCCGGTGTGGATGGTGCGGATCCAGCTCGACGGATCCGTGGGCACGGGTTCCCACACCATCTTCTTCCAGTCCCCCTCCATCTCCTCACACACCATCTGGAGGAAGCCCGTGGAGCTTCCCTGCCCCATCTCGTGCTCGTCGAAGATCACATGGATGAGACCCTCCGTGTCCACCCAGATCCAGGCGTTGGGGCGCATGGCCCCTTCCACCCGTGGTGGAATCCAGTCCTCCTCGCACCCCTCCAGCCACGGGACGTAGAAGGCGATGAGGAGGCCGGCCCCCACACCGGAAGCGGCCTTCAGGAAGTCACGGCGACTCGGTTCCTTTGAATTCATCGAACTCATCGTCGGATCCTCTCCCGGCGGATTCCCTGATCTGCTCTATCGGCT
>CAZZEL010000148.1:0-2906 GCA_964652625.1 uncultured Gemmatimonadaceae bacterium | reverse complement strand
TCGAACTCATCGTCGGATCCTCTCCCGGCGGATTCCCTGATCTGCTCTATCGGCTCCGCCATCTCCAGCACCAACGCCCTGCCCCGCTCCAGGATAGGGTCCACCCCGGGCTGGAAGCCACCCGGGGCCCACACCACCACCTCGTCGGGCACCAGGCCCTCCCCGTCCACCAGGAGCTCCTTCTCCGGGGTCCACTCCCGCCAGCGGGACAGGCGGTACGTCCAGCCGTTGGGCAGCTCCCGGCCCATGGGGTTGCCGAAGCCCCCGCCGGTGGTGTCCCCCACCACCATGGCCCCGGTGGTCCGCATGGCCAGGATGAGGTCCTCGGCGGCGCTGAACACCCGGCGGTTCGTGAGGATCACCACGGGCTTGCGGAACGGCAATCCCCGGGGTTCGATGTGGTCCTCGAACAGCCCGGTGAAGTCGTCGTGCTCCGGCCCGTTCCGGTACTGGTAGTAGCGGTACAGGCGCTTGCGGTCCGTGAAGCGGCCGGCCAGGGCTTCGATGTTGGAGTCCGTGCCCCCGGGGTTGTCCCGGATGTCCAGGACCAGCCCCCGGAGCTCCCCGGAGGACTCCAGGCTGAGGAGCGCCTCGTCGAAGTCCCCCATCCAGCCCTCCCCCCCGAAATCCGCCACGTGGATGTAGCCCACGTCCTGTCCCAGGGTGCCGAACCGGATCCGGCCGTTTCCGGTGGTGAAGACGTTGCCCCCCATGTAGAAGAAGGCGACCCAGTCCGGGTTGTAGTTCCGGGGGCGGTCGTCGTACCAGCCGGTGTAGCGGAAGGTGTCGGTGGGGGTGTAGAGGTTGACGTGGCCATCCTCCAGCAGGAGGAGCATCTGGGAGAGGACCCCGAAGAGCTCCTCCTCGGTGGTCTCCGGAGTGACCCGGGACCCGAACTCCACCCGCACCGCATCCCAGTCCAGCTCCTTCTGACCGAAGTAGGAGTAGTGCCGGTCGAACCCTTCCCAGACGAGCTGGAAGAGGCTCACCGGACCGTCGCCGGGCTCGGGCTGCAGGAAGCTCTCCACGCAGCCCGCCGGCAGAAGGCTGAGGAGCACCAGACCGGCTGCGGCCGTGCCCTTGAGGAAGCTCACCCGGCCCCTCACCGGGCCACCTCCAGCCGGAGGCCCAGGGAATGGAAGGCCTTGGCCAGGGGGAAGGGGTCGGGGTAGCGGGCCAGGCTGAAGGTGTGGACCAGGGACATCCCCACCAGCCCCTCCCGGTCCACCCGGTAGACCAGACGGCTGGTGAATCCCGCGTAGCTCCACGGTCCGGCCACCTCAGGATCCGGGACGTACTTCAGGCCTGAGTAGGGGGAGCGGAGGGCCAGGGTGAGGAGGGGGACCGTGAGGCGATGCATGAGGGAGCCCCCGGGCACGGCCGTCTCCCAGGCCCCGGCCAGAGAAAGGGGGACAAAGGCATCGGCGTAGGTCTCGTCGCTCAGGGCGTTGAACTGGTGCCTGCGGACGGCCGCCCGGGCCCCCAGAGCACCGCCGGCCCGGAGGAGGATCCGGTCGTCCAGGAGGCTGCCCACCCGCCGGAGGTAGTGGACGGACAGAGCCCCCTGGGAGGTCTCCTGGAACCCCCCGTCCGGCAGGGGGGCATCCGACTCCAGGGAGGGAGCGAAGTAGCTGGCCTGCACGTCCCAGGTGGAGCCCGGGCTCCACGTCTCCCGGGCCAGGGTCAGGCGCCAGCCGCTTCCCGTGTAGTGCAGGGGGGAGATGAGCTCGTCGGAGGTCCCCTGCCGAATCCAGCTACCGGTGAGGCTCCAGACGCTCCAGGGGGCAGGCGTCGCCTCCTGGGAAAGCCCCGGGACCGGGATGAGGAGGAGGGCGAGGGTCGCGGCCCACATCAGCCAGCCCCACCGGACACACCCATACCTCCACCGCCCCGGCCTCCACCGGCATTCCGCCAAACACCCGTTCATGAGTTACGAACTCGTTTCATCACAAGACCTTGCGCCGGAGCCCGGGGGGCCTAATCTAGGGAATCATCCCCTACAATTCATCCGTGGCCGGAGGAAACCCATGTCCGCCCCCCTGGGAACGTTCGTCTGGTACGAGCTCATGACCACCGATCCCGCCGCTGCCCGGGACTTCTACGGGCCCCTGGTAGGCTGGGACGCCGCAGTCCACGAGGACGGGGAGATCCCCTATACCATGTGGATGAGGGGAGAGGTCCCGGCGGGAGGTCTCATGGAGCTGCCCCGGGACGCTCGGGCCGGCAACGTACCGCCCCACTGGATGGCCTACATCGCCACACCGGACATGGAGGAGACCACCAGGAAGGCCGAAGATCTGGGCGCCACCCTGCTGCATGGGCCGCAGGAGATCCCCGGCATGGGAACCCTCTCCGTCCTCCAGGATCCCCAGGGAGCGGTGTTCTCCCTCTGGGAGTCGGCCTCGGAGTCGGAGGAGCCTGGGCCCGAAACCCCCTCGCTCCACGGGCACTTCTCCTGGAACGAGCTACTCACCACGGACCACGAAGGGGCCTTCGACTTCTACGCCACCCTCTTCGGCTGGGTCAAGACCGACGCCATGGACATGGGGCCCATGGGCACGTACCAGATGTACGGCCATCAGGACAGGACCTACGGAGGGATGTACAACAAGCCGGAGGAGGTCCAGGCCCCGCCCCACTGGCTCTACTACGTGATGGTGGATGACGTGGATTCCGCCGCCCGGGCGGTGAAGGAGCTGGGAGGCCAGGTCCTGCACGGCCCCATGGAGGTGCCCGGCGGGGACCGGGTGGCCCAGTGCATGGATCCCCAGGGAGCGGTCTTCGCCCTGCATTCCAAGGGGTAGACCTGAAGGGGTAGACCTCCGGTCGTTCCGGCTCCCCTGCCCCCCTTAGCCCGGATAGCTGGAGCCCACGACGGCGGCCCCGACCCGGGCGGCCAGGTCCCG
>CAZZEL010000147.1:0-6621 GCA_964652625.1 uncultured Gemmatimonadaceae bacterium | reverse complement strand
CCCCCAGAGAAGAGAAACGAGAGCTGCCTGGAGGGCCGCCAGGGGTCGGCGGCCAGGGGCACGGCTGGCGAACGGCATGGGTGCACTCCTCGCCTTCGGGGCAGGCGCGCTTGCTCGTGGCTGTCGGTTGATGTGGTCGGGAAACGTAGGGGACGGCACCGGGGGAAGAAAGATGGACGATAGCCTCTGGCGGAGGCCGGGGCCCGGCCAGAAGGGCTTGACGGCAACCCTCCCGACGGTTTCTCCTGATTGGCCAGGATCTCCTGGGAGGGCAGTTGGCGCCTCCGGATCCGGGCAGGAAGACGGACCCTGACGGAGGATCTTCCATGGGTCTTCAGGTAGCTCCCGGGCCGGGAGAAAAGACCTTTGTGGCCATGGAGAGTCTCATGAAACGACTGGGCTGGCTGGCGGTGGTTCTCGGGTTCCTGACCCCTGCCGGGTGCAGTGTCGCGAGAGTGGCGGGTGGGATGGGACTGGACGCCGGCACTCTGGGGGTGAGGGGCGTGGAGTCGGGTCCGGGTGGTCAGGTGGAGGTGATGGGCTATCAGGGGATGGGAAAGAACAGGATCGGCTTCGGTCCTTCCCTCCAGATTGCCGGCTACTCCACGGACGGCGACGGCGATCCCATGGTCTTCACGAGCCTGGAGCTCCGGCTCCGGCGACAGGGCGGCTCCGCCCCTCTCGGGGGGTTCTACTGGGAGCTGGGATCCGGCTTCGGATTGGCCTGGGCGCCAACGCTCCAGCGGGCGGCCGTCCCTCTCCAGGGAGAGGCAGGTCTTCGGCGCGAGCTTGGCGGGGTCCACCTCTCGCTGGGAGTCCGGGAGCGATTCCTCTTCCTGGCCGGGACCGGGTCGCCTCCCCTGGATGCGTTCAACGCCCTGCACCTGGTGGGCGGGATCTCCCTGGAGTTGGGACCGGGAGGGTGAGATCCGGAAGAGCCGGTCAGGACGGGCGCCAGGACGGGCGTCCCGACTGGTCCGAGCTCAGGTTCCGGGCGATCCAGGCGAAGCAGGCGGCGCCCCCGGCCAGCAGCCCCATCCCCGGGCCCCAGGCCCCGAAGAGGATCTGGCCCACGCCGAAGAGGGAGGCGTACACGCACAGGACCCCGGCGACCCAGTTCGTCCAGTTCAGGGGACCACCCTCCATAAGCTCCTCCCCGAAACCGAGCTTCCGGGAGACCCGGCGCCATCCCGGGCCCCCTGGCCGGACCCGGCGGTAGAAGGCCATGAGAACCGGGTCCTCTTCCGGGGGAGTCGCCAGGGTCACCGCAAGCCAGACCCCGGTGGAGGCACTCACGGTGGCGATCATGATCCAGGCCCACTGGGTGGGATCGTCCGGATCCAGGCCTGCCCCGAACCAGAGAAAAACGCTCACCATGAGGGAGGCGATCATGGCGCTGATCTCGGACCAGGCGTTGATCCGCCACCAGTACCAGCGGAGGATGAGAACGAGGCCGGTCCCGGCCCCGATGGCCAGAAGAAAGCGCCAGGCGCCCTCGATGCTGTCCATGAAGTAGGTGACCACCAGGGAGCAGACCATGAGCACGCCCGTGGCCAGGCGGGAGGCTCGGACCAGGGCCCTGCCCTCCAGGTCGGGACGAATGAAACGTCCGTAGAGGTCGTTCACCAGGTAGCTGGCGCCCCAGTTGAGCTGGGTGGAGACGGTGGACATGTAGGCGGCGGCGAAGCCGGCCAGGACCAGTCCCGTGAGCCCCGGGGGCAGGAGGTCCACCACCGCCAGGACGTAGCCCTCCCGGGGATTGTCCAGGTTCGGGTAGAGGATCGTGGAGGCCAGGGCTACCAGGATCCAGGGCCAGGGACGCACGGCATAGTGGGCGATGTTGAACCAGAGGGTGGCCAGGATGCCGTCCTTCTCCGTCCGGGCCGCGAAGATGCGCTGGGCCACGTATCCCCCGCCCCCGGGCTCCGCTCCCGGGTACCAGGAGGCCCACCAGTTCACTCCCAGGTAGACGGTCAGGGTGATGGCCGGCATCCAGCCGGCCCCCCGGTCCGGAAGAAGGGCCAGGGCGGTGTCCGCCGAGCCGTAGACGTCCGCCAGGCCCGCCTCCATGCCCGAGATACCCCCCACCGCCTGAACGGCGAAGATGGCCAGGATCACCGCACCGGCCATGGCCAGCACGAACTGGAAGAGGTCGGTGACCACCACGCCCCACAGGCCGGCCAGGATGGAGTAGGCGGCGGCCAGGAAGAAGCACAGGGCCAGGGCCCAGACCTGGGGGATCTCCAGGGCCGTGGACACGATCTCCATCATGGCCAGGTTCACCCAGCCCAGGATGATGAGGTTGATGGGAAGGGCCAGGTAGCCGGCGCGAAATCCCCGGAGGATGGCGGCCGGCCGTCCACCGTAGCGAAGCTCGGTGAACTCCACGTCGGTGAGCACCCCGGCCCGGCGCCAGAGGCGGGCGTAGAAGAAGACGGTGAGAATCCCGCTCATCACCATGTTCCACCAGAGCCAGTTCCCGGCGACGCCGTGCCGGGCCACGAGCTCGGTCACGGCCAGGGGTGTATCGGCGGCGAAGGTGGTGGCCACCATGGAGGTGCCGGCCAGCCACCAGGGCAGGGTCCGTCCCCCCACGAAGTACTCTCCCACCGAGGAGCCGGCTCGTCGGGAGAAGGCCAGACCGACGGCGGCGGCGAAGGCGAAGTAGAGGGCGACGAGGCCCCAGTCGAGGGGGGTCAGGGGGACCTCCGGGCAGGGGAGACGGTCCGCCAGAGCCTAGGCGGGTCGCAGATTCCTGGCAAGCCTGGCGAGAAGGGGCGATGTTGTCTGCCCGTGACAGGCGCAAAGAGCAATCAGGAAGAGTCGTCGGGGAGAGCGCTCGTGGAGAGAGGGAGATGACCTCCAGGGAACGCCTGGCCGTGGCCATGGCCCGGGGAATAGCGGACCGTGTGCCCCTCATGTGCCAACTGGCTCTGGGCCACTACTTCCTCAACACCGACCTGGATGCCATAGAGATCTGGCACGACACGGAGGCTTTCGCCCGGGCGCTGGTGACGCTGCAGCGACGCTATGGATTCGACGGGATCCTGGTGAATCTGCCTGGCCGGGATCCCCGCTGGCGGGACCATATCCGGACGATGGAGTCCGGGCCCCGGGGGAGCCGCACCATCCGTTGGATCGACGGGTCGGTGACCGTAGCCCCTCCCGACGACAATCCCCACGTCTACACGGAGGCGGGAGAGCCCCGGACGGTTCCCATGGACGCAGTGGATCCCCGGGCCCTCTTCTACATCGAGCCCCACGACCTCTCCGGAGTGACCTATCCCTACTCCTGGGGGTTCGGTGGAGAGGTGGCCCAGGTGGACGGACCGGAGTTCTTCCCACCCTGGCACTTCGACACTCTGCGGCGGGTGCGGGCTCTGGCCGGGCCGGAGGTCTCGGTTCACGCCGAGCTCTTCAGCCCTTTCAGCCAGCTCATGGAGCTGTTGGGCTACAGCGAAGGCCTGGTGGCTCTCCTCCTGGACCAGGAGAAGGCTCTGGCCATCCTCCAACGCCTGGCCCAGGGAGCGGCTTGCCTGGGAGAGCTCTACGCTCGGGAGGACGTGGACGCCGTCCTCGTGTCGTCGGCCTTCACCGGGGGAGGTTTCATCTCCCGGAAGCACTATGAGACCTTCGAGCTACCCTTCGTGCGCCTGGTCGTGGAGGCCATCCGGTCCGCACGCCACGATCTTCCCGTGTACCTGCACACCTGCGGGGCCATCGGAGATCGGCTGGACCTCATGGAGGCTACGGGTGTGGACGGGATCGACACTCTGGATCCGCCACCTCTGGGTGATGTGGAGCTTGCCAGAGCCCTGGAGATCCTGGACAAGCGGGTCTTCATCAAGGGGAACCTGGATCCGGTGCACACGGTCCTGGAGGGGAGGCCGGAGGACGTGCGGGAGGCGGCCCTGGAGCGTCTGGCCCTGGCGGCCCCCGGCGGCGCCTACGTCCTTTCCACCGCCTGCTCCGTCCCGCCCCGGACCCCACCGGAGAACCTCCTCGCCCTGCGGGAAGCCCTGGAGGAGTTCATGGAGTCCCGGAATTGAGGGCCGTGTGTCGTATTCTGTCTTCCAGGAGGGGCGTTGCTCAGGGAAAGTTGCGTGGCAGGGGTTCGTCCTCCCCGGCAGGGGGTGGGCCGACTACCACCCACGGCCGTCCAGAGGAGTATGAAGGGAGATTCAAGGGCCCTACGAGGTCCAGGGACTCCTGGAAGAACGGGGCCGGGACGGCCGTGAGGGGTCAAGAAGGTAAGGATTCCTGGGCGACATGGTCTACCTTCCCACCAAGGGTCCCGGCCATGTATTCGATCTCCTCCTCCGTGATCCGCTTCGCCGACGCCCGCATCATCTCGTTCCAGTACTCGATTTCCCACTCTGCTCGGGGCGAGCCGATGTTCCGACCGTCGGCGGTGAAGGAGTCCACGACCACGGTGCCGTCGGGCTTCAGGATCACCAGGAAGGGCACCCCCCTGTAGCCCCCGGTATAGGAGTCCATGAGGGCCTCTCCCCCCTTCATCTCCTCGATGTCGATCTTCACATCGACGAAATCCTTCGAGAAGATGGGCTCGATGTCCTCCCGCCGGAGCCACTCCTCCAGCCTCCTGCACCAGCCGCACCACGGGGCCCCGGAGTGGAGAAACACGAGCCGGTCGGTCTCGGCGGCCTCCTCCAGGCCGGTCCGGAGCACCTCCCGGGCGTCAACGCTGTCGGGGCCAAGGGCCCCCGGTCCCGGCCAAGATGCCGGCGTGGAGACGGCGTTCCCGGCCGACGGCATCAGCAGAAGTCCCCCAGCGAGAGCCAAGCAGGGAGGGAAGGGGACGAGGCGGTGTCTGAGCATGAGGATCTCCGGTGGAAGAAGAACGGGATACCAACGATTCAAGGGCTCGATCCAGGGCGCGGTGGGGGCTCACTCACCTCCCCGCCTGGTCCAGATCCCGATGGCACACATGGTTCCCGGGTCGTTGAACTCCGGGGGCAGCCCGGAGGGGCTCGGGTAGATCTCGACGATGGCCACCTCGCTGGTAGGCAACGTAAGGAACTCCGAGATGCCGCTCAGGTCCTCCGAGCCCGGGCGCCTGTCAGGGACCCCGTCCACCACCCGGACCCCGTCCAGATAGATGGCCGGCGTGCAGCGGCGACGGAACGTCACGCTCCATCGGCGGAAGCCCGAGTTGCGAACCGTGGTGCTGGGTAAGCCGTACAGGAGCTGGCCTACCTGGGGGTGACCCCGCCGCTGGAAGTCCCTCTCCGTGAAGAAGTGAGCATTTCCGTGATCCGTATCGACCCGCTGGAGCACGGGAACGAGACGTCGAGCCACCGTCTTCGATCGAGCCACGACCTCGACACCCTCGATCTCCAGGGGCTCCACATCCATCCGTGCCCTGATCTCGTAGTCCATGCCGGGGGCCAGCTCGACCTCGGTCTCCGTGGTTGCGTAGGAGAGATGCTCGAACCGCACGGAGGTCGCCCCGGGGTTGACCTCCGGGAGGGCGAAGCGGCTGTTCGCCCCGGTGCTGGTGGTCCGGGTACCGGGGCCCTCCACCGTCACCTCCACGTTGGGAATGGGACGGCCCTGGTCATCCACCACGATGCCATAGAGGAAGGCGGTCCGGTCCGTGGCCGTCCTCGCTCCCTCCGACACCTGGGTCCGGGGGATGGCCTGGAGGCTGATCATCACGGAGCGGACCTGGTCCTCGGCCACGTCGATCCGGAGGGGCTCACTCGTCTCGTATTCCGGGTGGGAGGCATGGAGGACGAGCTCCTTCCCCGGCGGCAGATCCATGGTGAACCGTCCCAGGTGGTCGGTGACGGCCCGCTTCACCTCCTGTGTGCCGTCCTCGGCCGTGACCGTGGCCTGGGCGATAGGCCCGCCTCCTTCCTCGTCGAAGACCAGGCCTTCCACCCGCTGGGCGTCAAGGGGTGCGGCGGATACGGACATCACCAGAGCCACCATCCCAAGCCCGGCAGGCCACCAGCGTGTTCCGCTCATCTCATCTTCCCTCGTCCGTCGTCCGTTCGGCCCGCCTGTGGGGCAGAACACCTGCGCATCGGAACTCTTGCGCGTCATGATACCTGCACGTCGTAATACCCGCGCGTCTCATAATTGACGCTGGAGAGGTGAAAACCGTGTAATGGGCGAGAAGAGCTGTTGCCCCGCAGAACGTTCATGAGTCTTGCCCCGTCACTCCTCAGATAATACGCTACGCTCGGCGGGCCCGAGGGAAGCGGCTTTCTCTTCGGCTCCTCTCCCGCGACCAACCTTTGCTGCCATCCTGGACAGGAGTGTTCTCTCATGGGTGTCTCGCGAGGTCTCCGTCTTCCTCTCCTCTCCCTTCTCCCCTGTCTCCTCCTGTCACCCTCCCTGTCCGACGTCCTCGGGGCCCAATCTCCGCTGGCGGCGCAGGAAGACGTCTCCTACACCCGGGAGGATGTGGACGAGGTCACCCGAACCCTCCGTGAGCACTACTACGACCGGGCCTGGGAGCTGGGGGGGATTCTGGGGGCCGAATGGAACGAGAAGGCACCGACCGCCATGGAGCTTCGGGCCTGGTACGCCCTGAACCTGGCCCGGGACGGCAAATCCTCCGAGGCCATCGAGATCGGGGAGGAGCTGGTGGAG
>CAZZEL010000146.1:0-6674 GCA_964652625.1 uncultured Gemmatimonadaceae bacterium | reverse complement strand
CTTCTGAGGAACGGGCTCACCCAGGTTTCTTCTCATAGGGCCCCCGGCCCACGGGCGCGGGGGCGAGGCTTGACAGACCCCACTCCCGGACGCAGCTTCCGGGCTCCATGAACGAGGTCAGCGAGCATCTTTCCGACGTCAGCCGCTGGTGCGGCTATTATCCCCGGGCCGGAGCCCGGGGGAAGGTGAGCGTCTAGACCTCCATCACGACAGGACTGGACCCCACCGCCCTCGAAGGCTCCCGGACTCCCGGGGGCTTTTTTTGTCTCTCCCGGGAAGGCCGGGAATCCGGATCCGCCGCCGCCGCTCCAAGGCCCGGGCCCACCGGACCAGGACGGCCTCCGGACCCGGGGAGAGGCATCACCGCAAGGAGACGACGAATGATCATCGTGACGCGCCGAAACGTGACCGAGGAGGAGATCGACCACATCCGGGAACGGGTGGAGGCCCTGGGCCTCCAGACCCATATCTCCCGGGGAGAGAGCCGGGTGGTCATCGGCTGCATCGGAGACGAAGAACGACTCCAGCACGTACCCCTCTTGAGCGTTCCCGGGGTGGAAGCCGTCCACCCCGTGATGAAACCCTACAAGTTGGCGTCCCGGCAGTTCACCGCCGATCCCACCCGAATCCCCCTGGGCTCGGTAGAGGTGGGGGGGCCCCGCGTCGTCGTCCTGGCGGGCCCCTGCTCGGTGGAGGGTCGGGACGTCATGGAGGAAACCGGAAGCTTCCTGGCCTCCCGTGGGGCCTCCGGCCTCCGGGGCGGCGCCTTCAAGCCCCGTACCTCCCCCTATTCTTTCCAGGGACTGGGACAGGAGGGCCTGCAGATCCTGGCCGACGTGAGAGCCGAGACCGGCCTTCCCGTGGTGACAGAGGTCATGGATACCCGACAGGTGGAGCTGGTGGCCGAATACGCCGATGCCCTCCAGGTCGGAACCCGCAACATGCAGAACTTCCCCCTCCTCTCCGAGGTGGGGCGCACCCACCGGCCGGTCCTCCTCAAGCGGGGCATGGCCTCCACCGTCAAGGACCTCCTGCTCGCGGCGGAGTACGTCATGAAGCAGGGAAACGCCAAGGTCATGCTCTGCGAGCGGGGGATCCGGACCTTCGAGACCGCCACTAGAAACACCTTCGACCTGGCGGCCATCCCCCTCCTCAAGCAGGAGACCCACCTGCCCGTCATCGCCGACCCCAGCCACGGCGCCGGCCGGAGGGATCTCGTACCGGCCCTGGCTTTCGGAGCCGTGGCCGCCGGAGTGGATGGTCTGCTGGTGGAGGTCCATCCGGATCCGGAACGGGCCTGGTCCGACGGAGAGCAGACCCTGGACTTTCAGGAGTTCGAGGACCTCATGAAACGACTGAGGCCCTTCGCCGAAGCGGCTGGGCGGACCTTGTAGGGGGCCAGGGCAGGAGCCCGGGCAGGGTCAGCCGGCGACTCCCGACCCCTACCGGCACACGAAAAGAGCGGGGAAGACAGAGTTCGGGACACCTCCCGCCAAGGTGATGCGCCGAGCCTCTCGGCTCGCCCGTTGTCTGCTTCCCCGCCCTGATCCGCGGACCGGAGCCGTCAATCCTCGCCGATCCTTCCGATCCGCCTGGCCCGGCCTGACCTTTCCGCCTCCCGAAACCGCCCGGAGCCCGGAACGGCTGAACGGCCCGGCCCGCTGTGCATAAACATGCAGGCTTTATGCACGATGTCAAGAGGAGCGTCGCTTCTTCTCCTCTCCCTGCCTCTACTCCGTATCCTCCCGGGCCACCTTCGCGATCTCCTTCAGCCGACTCTCCACGTCGGCCAGCTTCTCCGGATCCCGGAGAATGATGAGGATCGTGTCGTCTCCGGCGATGGTCCCGAGAACCTCCGGCCACTCCTCCCAGTCGATTCCCAGAGCCACGGCCTGGGCGCTCCCGGTCATGGTCCGGACCACCAGGAGGTTCCCGGTTCCCTCCGACGAGAGGAACAGGGTGGGTAGCAGGGTCTCCAGGGGAGGGGTCTGCTCCCATTCGTCCGTAACGGAGTAATGGTGGTCCCCGCCGGCTCCGGGGATCTTCACCAGCCGGAGGTCCCGGAGGTCCCGTGACAGGGTGGCCTGGGTGACCCGGATCCCCTTCTCGCCGAGAAGATCCCGAAGCTCGACCTGACTGTGGACCCGGTGACGACGGACCAGATCCAGGATCGCCGCCTGGCGTTCCCGCTTCGAGACGGACCGGGCGGTCACAGCATCCCCTTCTTCCGGAGCCGGACCCGGGCTTCTCCAACCCCGGTCCAGCCGGACATCACACTCTTCCTAAAAGCCATACTGGAGCCGGAGCATGAGGAGACGGCCCAACTCCGGGGCCCCGATGAACTCCCGGTGCAGGTTGTTGAAGACGTTGTTCGCCGTAAGGCTCAGGGTGGCCCCGGCCAGCGCCGGAACCCGGTAGGCCAGGTTGGCGTCGAACACCGTGTAGGAGTCCACGTCTCCGATGTAGACCCCGGAATTCATGGGGAAGCTGTCGCTGTAGCGCACCCGGCCTTCCAGGGTGACCCCTGTGCCCGCGTCGTGCCATCGAGCGCTCACGTTGCCCTTCCTGGACGGTGCGTTCAGGGCCACGTCCAGGGCGCTGCTGCAGGAGCCGTCATCGTTGAAGTCGAAACACTCCTCGCTTACCCAGGATGCCGCCCCCCGCAAGGAGAACCGATCCGAGAGGAAGACCTGGGCGGCCAGGTCCGCTCCCCAGAAGTCCACGTCCCCGAAATTCCTGTAGGTGAGGATGAGATCCGAGGGGGACCCGGAGTCCTTTCTCTGGTCAGGTGCGACGGTCCCGATGGGCACCTGGGCCAAGTTCGACGTCAGCTCCGTCACGGTCGCCTGCATCTGGGTGGGGGAGAGGACGCCGGCCTGGACCAGGGGCGTGAGGTTCTGGACCAGGAACGCCTGCAGGCTCTCGGGGCTCATGAACACCGAGGGCGTCTCGGTACGGAGGGGACCAACGAAGTCGTTGATCCGGCTGTGGTAGACATCCGCCGCCAGGAGAAGTCGATCTCCCAGGAGGCCCTTGTATCCGAGCTCGAAGGAGTTCGTGATGGTGGGCTCCAATCGCTGGATAGCCCCGGGCCCCTCATCCGAGAGGAAGGGGTTCTGGCCCTCAGCGGCGGCTTCCTGGTTGAACCGGCGGTAGTAGGTGGCGATGTCCGGCGCGTCGGCCTGGAGATACGGCACCAGGGGCCCCAGGGCCGGGTTCAGCTGGCTTGCCTGCTGCAGAAGGACATTCCACACGGGACCCGGGCCTCCGGCACTGAGCTGGGCGCCGGGGGCGAAGGGGCTGTACATGCAGTGGGTCCCCTGGCAGCGGTCGTCAAACGTGAGTCCGGTCTCCGGGACGCCGAAGGTCCGGATGTCGTAGGGGAGTCCCCCCACGTTGCTCAGGGCCACGATGTCCAGGAAGAGGTTGTTCGTGGTGGGTGTGCTGAAGGCCCGATTGAAGGTCAGGCGGAAGTTCTGGTTCTCCTGCGGTGTCAGGACCAGGGCGGCCCGAGGGGAGAACACCAGATCCTGCAACCGGTTGTGGTGATCAATGCGAAGGGCGGCCACCAGGTCCAGCTTGTCCGTGAGGTCCGTCTCCGAGTGGAGGTAGCCTCCGATCTCGTCGATGATGTCGTCGTCCTCGTTGCTTCCGGTGATGGTTCCCTCGGTCTTGGGTTCTGTCCGCTGAAGGTCCAGGCCGTAGATGAAGGACTGGCGATCGCCCACGTCCAGCGCATGCTGGAGCTGAAAGGCCATCATCCGGGACTTGTCCACGATGGGCTGACCGGTCTGGAGGAGGTAGGTGTCGCCGGCGTCGCTCCAGTTCATGAAGACCTGGCTGAAGAGACGACCCTTGCGGAAACGTGCCTGGGCGTAGGAATAGCCCCAGTCATCCGCCTGGCCCGCCCCCAGGCCCGTAAGCTCGATGCTGCTGGCCAGGACGTTGTGTCCGGCGGAGGCTATGAACTCCGTGTCCTCGTCGAATCGGTGGTCCAGCCGAAGCTCTCCCCCATAGCGCTCCGACATGAAGTCCCGGTTCCCGATGTAGGGATGGGAGCCCCCCACTTCGTCCAAGGCGGCCTGCTCCAGGGGGTCGATGAACTCCCAGTCGTTGGCCCGCATGTACTGGCCCGAGACTTTCACGCCCGTCTTCTCGGTGAACTTCGAGGAGTACCGGAAGCCGGTCTGGAACACCCCCCCCCGATCCTCGTCCACGTTGTTTCCGGACCGGAACCCGGAAGAGATGAACGCTCCACCACCGGGATCGTCCAGGGGAGACTTGGTGATGATGTGCATGACGCCGCTGGCGGAGTTCGGGCCGTAGAGAGCGGCCCCGGGTCCCAGAGACACCTCGATCCGGTCGATGTCCAGGTCCGTGGTGGGAATCATGTTGTTGGCGTTGAACCGGAGAGAGGGGACGTGGGTGTACCGGTTATCCACCATGATGAGGAGGGCCCCGGAGAACACGTTGTTGAATCCCCGGGTCACCACGTTCGTCTGGCTGATACCGGTCTGGGCCACATCCACCCCCGGAAGGGCCTTCACGTGCTCCACCGGTGTCACGGCCACCCGCTCCTGGATCAACTCGGAACCCACCACGTCCACGTGGGCAGGAGCCTCCAGAGCCTTCTCCTGCGTCTTGGACACCGAGATGACCATGGGATTCAGCAGGAAGGCCCGGGAGACCAGATCCACCTCCACCGTCGTGGCTTGGCCGGCCCGCACCTGGACCCCGTCCTCCCGTTGGCTCTCATACCCGAGATGGGAAAACACCACCGAGTACCGACCGGGCTGCAGGGAGAAACGGAAGCGTCCCTGACCGTCGGTGAAGATCCCCCCGGCCTGGGTTTCGTCTCCCCCCCGCAGCTCCACCGCCACGTCAGGAAGGGGTTGGTCCGTCTCGGCATCCCGGACCGTCCCCGTCAGGGTCCCGGTCTGGGCTGCCAGGGGAGAAGCACTCCAGAAGAACACCACCGCCATGAGCAAGCGCACACCGTGGGGGAAGCGCATGGATGAACCTCGCCGTTGGAAATCGGTTGGATGAGCGAATTCTGGCCGTAGGGCCGGCGGCCACCGGCTCTGCCTGTGCTCGGGAAGTCCTGCTCCGGAAAGGGACCACCTCTCCTCTCCGGACGACTTCTCTCTTCCGGCATGAGAAGAAGATCCGACGTCGGGGACAGAAATTACCCCTGACCTTCGAGCCGGGCAACGGGATTGTTACCCGGCGGTTTCAGATTTCAGTCCTGCTCAGAACCCGGTGCTGCCGAGATTTCACTCCTGCCGAGACCTTACTACTCCCCGGACTTCGCTTCTGGCCGGACTTGACTCCTGCCCGGATTTCAGTCCTCCATGTCCGGCTGCCACACCTCCCAGACCCGGCCCACAAGATCCGGACCCGGCTTGAGGGTGAGTTTGCCCGGCTTCCATCCTGACGGGGTGGCTTCCTTGCCCTCCGTCTTCCGGATGTGCTGAAACGCCTGGATCTGACGAATGGTCTCCGAGACGTTTCGGCCCACGGGAGGTGTGAGCACTTCGAAGCCCTGGACGACCCCGTCCGGATCGATGATGAACCGACCCCGGGTGTTCACCCCTGCTGACTCGTCGTAGACGCCGTAGATCTCGCCGACCTTGCCGCCTCCATCCGAGAGCATGGGGAATGGCACACCTCCATCCACCATCTTCGACAACTCCGTGTCGTTCCACATCTTATGCACGAAGACGCTGTCCACGCTCATGGACAGAACATCCACCTCCAGCTCCTGGAACTCTCCATACTTGTCGGCGACCGCCGACACTTCCGTTGCTCAGACGAAGGTGTAGTCACCCGGGTAGAAGCACAGGACGACCCACCGTCCCAGGTAGTCGGACAGGCTGACAGAAGTGAAATCGCCGTTGTGGTAGGCCGGCGCGGTGAAATCCGGAGCCTTCTCTCCAACCTTGATCATGGTCCGGTCCGTGTCTGTTGATGGGGTGTCTTCAGGGGGGGATTCCGTCGTCTCCGCCGGCTCGCCGACGGGTCCGCCGGTTGGTCGAGCACAACCTACATCTTCCATGGGTGACCTCCCTTGGATCATCGACCTGTTGTCCCCGGACAATACGCCTACCCATTTCCATCGTCAAACGGGGAATGAGGGGGGATTTCGGAGCGTCGGCTGCAGAGCGGGAAGCCGGGGAGTCGCCTGGGCCCGGACACCGTCCAGGGTCCCTGATGACCCTCACGAACAGGCCCTTGTTTCTCAGCCGCTTCCGGAGGGAAGCAAAGGGATGAGGCTCGAGTTCGGATTTGGGGTCTCTCAAGATACGTTTCACCTGAAACGTCGGCGGCTGTGCTTTCCGTCTGTCCTGGGCTTGCCGCTGCGTTCATCCGTAAGGGGCCGGATGCCCCCGTCTCCCATTCCTCCTGCGGTGGCCGTACGGTCCCGCTCCGTCGGTGGCGGCCGCGTCGGCCTGTTCCACGTCGTCCCAAACTCTCATGCGAATGTCCCATCCGCCTATTGACGGATTTGGGGCTCCGGACTTGGTCCTATGGGGGACCCGGTGCTGACGTCCTTCTCAGCGGCCGCGGCTGGGCCCCTGGAGGACGGGGGCCCGCTACCCGGACGTTTTCGACCTTGTGCGGCGACTTTTCGCCTCCTGCGGCCTCTGAGAGCCCCGAAAAATCCCGGATTATAT
>CAZZEL010000145.1:0-6754 GCA_964652625.1 uncultured Gemmatimonadaceae bacterium | reverse complement strand
CTGCATCACGGAGACCACATCTCCCGTCTTGTCTCGGAAGAGATGCTGGAGGAGGCCGACCTGGTTCTCCTCGTGGACGCCTCCCATGAGACCCGCCTCCGGAGACGCCTGAACAGAGTCCCAGGTCCCCACCTGGTTCTGGGGGACCTGGATCCGGAGCCCGTGACCTCCCGGACGATTCCGGATCCATGGGGAGAATCCCCAGAGGTATACGGCCAGGTGTTCGGACGGCTGGACCGCTGCCTGGATGTGTTGGTGGCGGAGTGGAGGAATCGTGCCTCCGGGTGAACGGATGTCGCACGGCCCCATCCATCACATCACCGTGGACGTGGAGGAGTTCTTCCATTCGACCCTTCTCGTCGAGCGGGTCCCTTTTCATCAGTGGGATGCCTTCCCCCGCCGTGCCTCCCGAGTGGTACCCTGGATTCTGGAGCAGTTCGCTGCAGCGGGAACCCGTGCCACGTTCTTCGTCCTGGGATGGACGGCGGAACGGGATCCGGAGATGGTCAGGGAGATCAGCGAGGCCGGGCACGAGGTAGCCGCCCATTCCTGGATCCACCGGAGGGTGGACCGGATCACACCGGAAGAGTTCCGGGACGCCGTGCGCCGGAGCAAGGCCCTCCTGGAAGACATCACCGGTGAGAGGGTCCTGGGCTACCGGGCCCCCAGCTTCTCCATCGGCCGGGGCCAGGAGTGGGCCTTCGACGTCCTGCTGGAGGAGGGGTACGAATACGATTCCAGCCTCTTTCCCATCCATGCCGGACCGGGCTACGGTTACCGTGGCGGGGCCCGGGATCCCCACTGGCTGGATCGACCCGAGGGCCGCCTGGGGGAGGTCCCTCTCCTCACCCTCCAGGTGGCTGGGCGGTCCTGGCCGGCGGGGGGAGGGGGCTACCTTCGGCTCCTCCCTTTCCAGCTCGTTACGGGAGCTCTCAGGCAAGCCGAGAAGCGGCAGGTCCCGGGCACGCTCTACATCCATCCCTGGGACATCGATCCGGAGCTGGATCCTCCGCCAGGCCTTCCCCACCTTCTTCACCTGAGGCTGTTCGGAGGAGCGAAGCGAGCCCGGAACCGTCTGGCGCGTCTCATCCGGGCCTTTCCCTCCAGGGCCCTGGAAGACACCCTTCAGGAGCTTGCCAGGACAGAAACAGAAAAGGACCCAGCGTCGTGACGCATGCCGGCCCCCCGTCAGCAGAATCACCAACCCAATCCCTGGAGATCCGGGTCCACGGGGAACCTCCCGATGATTGGGACGGGTTCGTGGTGGAGGCGGAGGGGGGAAGCTTCTGTCACCTGGGAGGATGGGGAGAGGTCTTCCGTCGAAGCCTCGGCCTGACCCCTCGCTACCTGGTGGCCCGGGACGAAGGCGGCCTCCGGGGCGTCCTGCCCCTGTACCGGATGCCCCGACTGGGGCCGGGGAAGGTCCTGGTATCGGTGCCCTACCTGAACTACGGGGGACCGCTGGGGGACGGGATGGCCAGGACGGCCCTGCTGGAGCGGGCGGTCCAGGAGGCGCAGGAGTCGGGCGCCCGGCGCCTGGAGGTCCGTGCCCGCTCCCCGGTGGAGTCGGAGCTTCCAAAGGGACGGGAGAAGGTCACGGTGGTCCTTCCCCTTCCCGATGATCCGGAGGTCCTGTTCAAGGACACGTTCAAGTCCAAGCTCAGGAGTCAGGTCCGCCGGCCCATGAAGGCGGGGATGGAAGCCCGGTTCGGGCCCCAGGAGGAGGACCACTTCTACCGGGTGTTTGCCCGGAACATGAGGGATCTGGGGACGCCTGTCCTTCCTCGATCCTTCTTCCGGGAGATGGCCCGGGCCTTTCCCCACCGGGTGGACTTCGGTGCGGTCTATCTGGAGGAGGAACCGGTGGCCGCCGGGTGCGGGTTCCACTTCGGGGACGAGTTCGAGATGACCTGGGCGTCGTCCCTGAGGGAGTTCAACCGGCAGGCTCCCAACATGCTTCTCTACTGGGCGTTCATGGAACGGTGCATCGAGGCCGGGAGAAAGGCCTTCAACTTCGGCCGATGCACCCCCGGCGGGGGGACCCATCGTTTCAAGTCCCAGTGGGGAGGCGAAGACGAGCCCCTGGCCTGGATCCAGTGGCCGGAGGAGGCGGAGGCAGCGAGCCCGGAGTCCGGGGTGTTCCAGACCGCCACCCGGCTGTGGCAACGCCTGCCCCTCCCGGTGGCCAACCGCCTGGGGCCCTTCCTGGCTCGCAGGATCCCCACCTTCTGAGTCGGCCCTTCCCATGTGGGTGCCCCCGGCCTACTCCCCCCTCACCCTCAGGGCCATGGTCCGGGGGGTCCTGGCCGGGGCTGGTGCCCGGGCCGAGCTGGAAGGGAGTCTCCGGGAGTGGTACGGGGCGGACAGGGCTCTGGCCGCGGCGTCCGGGACCCAGGCTCTCCAGCTGGCCCTGAAGGCTGCTCTCAGGCAAGCAGGAGGGGACGCCACCGTCGCCCTCCCGGCCTACACCTGCTACGACGTGGCCTCGGCGGCGGTGTGGGCCGGGGCCCCGGTGGTCTTCTACGACCTGGATCCCCTGACTCTGGGCCCGGAGCCCGAGAGTTTCCGGCGGGCTGCAGGAAACGCCGGGGTCCTGGTGGTGGCCAACCTCGTCGGGTTCCCCCTGGACTGGGATCTCATCCGGGAGGTGGCGGACGCCCGGTGTATCCCGGTGGTGGAGGACGCGGCCCAGGGCCTGGGAGCCGAGTGGAAGGGACGGCCGGCGGGGACCATGGGGGATCTCTCCATCCTCTCGTTTGGGCGGGGGAAGGGGTGGACGGCTGGTAGTGGTGGTGCGGTGCTGGCCCGGGGGAGGTTCGGGGAATCGCTCCCCCACGAGCTTCCTCCCGGACCGGCGTCGAAGGCCCGGGAAGGAGCCAGGGCCGGAGCCGTCTGGGTCCTGGCCCGGCCCTCCCTGTACGGAATCCCGGCCCGGGTGCCGGCCCTGGGCCTGGGGGAGACCCACTACCGGGCCCCCACCGAACCCCGGGCCATCTCTCCCTTTGCCGCAGGCCTGGCCTTGGCCGGCCGGGACCGGTCCCTGGCGGAGGTGGAGGTGCGACGGAGGAAGGCCGCTCTTCTGCGAGAGAGGTTGACGGGAGACCCGGCAGAGCTCGCTCTCCCGGAGCCCCCGGAGCAGGGGCGGAGCGGCGATCTCAGGCTGCCCGTCTTGATTCCCGGAGGGGGCCGGGAGCACCCTCGCCTCGGTCTCTACGCCAGCTATCCCCGGCCGTTGCCGGAGCTGGAGCCCCTTCAACCTCTCATGGCTCGGATGAACCCCTGCCCCGGAGCCCGGCGTCTCGCCCGGGAGCTCATCACCGCCCCCACCCACTCCCGGAGTGGGAGCGTGGAAGAGCACGTTCTTCGGTGGCTGGCCGCCGAAGGAGAGTCCGAACCTGAGGTCTCCGGATCCTGACGGCTTCGGCTGCAGGTTCTGCCTACCTCCGCGTTGGATCCCAGACCGCGTCGCTGCGCCCCCGGAGTGTCCGAATCGTGGCGTGAAGCACGGCCACGTTGGCCATGAGCAGGAACGCGGGCACGGCCAGGAGACGGGGCAGGGCCCGGTGGCCGCCGAAGGCCCAGGCTCCGGCCCCCAGGACCATCACCAGGAGGGCGAGGCCGAGAAGCGCCAGGGCCCAGGTGTGCTGCAGACTGAGGACTCCCAGGGCCAACAGGGCCAGGACCCCGGCCCAGGGCAGGAGCCACCGGCACACCTTGTGGCTGACCAGCATCCAGGAGTACAGGCCGAAGCGGAGGGGGTTCAGGAGGGCCCTCTTGAAGAGGAGGGTCTGCATGCCCCTGGTGATGGTGCGGACCTTTCGGGGATACTCCTTTCGGAGGGAACGGCCCCGGGGCACCACGCAGGTGGCCGCCGTGATGGAGATGGGCCGGAAGCCTCGCTCCCGGGTGTTCAGGGCTGCGGCGAAGTCCCGGCTCAGGCCTTCCGGCAGGGGGATCCCGTGGAGCTCCCGGCGGATGGCGTAGCAGCAGCCCGAGGCTCCGACGATGCCGCCCAGGCGGGTCTCCAGGTCCCGGATCCACATCTCGTAGCCCACGTAGCCCGCCTCCCCCTGGTTGGCCTCCCCTCCTTCCTTGCCCACGCTCACGTCCCGGCCGGAGGTGAGACCCACCTGGGGATCGGCAAAGGGGGCCACCAGCTCCTTCAGCGATCCCGGATGGATCCGGATGGAGGCGTCGGTGTTCACCACGATCTCTCCCCGGAGAAGGGGAGCCACGGCGTTCTCCGCCGCCGTCTTCCCCCGTCGCTCCGGCTGCCGGACCAGCTCCACGCCCCGGTCTTCGAAGGAGCGGACGATGTCGTCGGTGCCGTCGGTGGAGGCATCGGAGACGATGAGGATCTGTTTCTTCTCCTCCGGATACTCCAGGGCCAGGAGGCTCTCCAGGGTGTCCCGGATCTGGTGCTCCTCGTTGAAGGCCGGCACCGTGATGCTCACCGGGGGCCAGGAGGTCGCTTCCTTCTTCCGATGACCTCTGCCCCGGCCCAGGGTGAAGAGCTTCAGAAGCAGAGGATAGCCCAGGTAGGTGTAGGCGCCGAAAGCGATGGCCAGGAGAAAGAGGATTTCGGCCGCAGGCATGGCAGGTCTTCGGTGAGAAGGATCGGTGTGGACGAGGGTCAGGGTCGGTTCGTGGCCCCGCGTCCGGTAACGTCCTGGAGCCAGAGGCGGGATTCCCGAAAGAAAGGTCGAGGATCCCGAAACCGAAACACCTCCAGGCGATTCGGAGGGAAGAAGTCCCGGAGGAACTCCGCCACGGCTCGACCTCTCCCCGGCATGCCGGGGGGAAGGTTCAGCTCCTCTGGGGACTTGCGCAGGCGCACCAGGAGCTGGTCCAGGTCCCCCAGGAGCCAGCGACACCGGACACCGGGCCGGTACGTGGGGGCCGGGGAGGAAGGGGATCCGGTGGCCGCTTCCAGGAGAAGCCGGGGGAAATCCACGCCGGCATCGATGGCGAGCTGGAGGGAGCCCCAGAAGCGCCCGTTGATCTCCATGAGATAGGGAGTCCCTGCGTCCCGGTCGATCTTGAACTCCACCATGGCCACTCCCTGCCACTCCAGGCGGCGCAGGAGCCGGGCGGCCGAATCCGCCAGGGCGGAATCCACCAGAGCGCTCTCCCGAACCACGCTGACGCCTCCGGAAGGCGGCTTCTCCCGGATCCGCCGATGGCCGAAGGTGGCCCGGGGCTCACCGTCCCACAAGAGGAGGAACACCCCGGCCCCGGGCCCCAGGATCCGCTGCTGCACCAGGAGGGGGAATGCCTGGTCCGGGAGACTCTCCACGGCCCTTCGCAACTCACCTCCCCCCCGGCTGTAGCTGACGCCCAGCTTCCGGCCCCCCTCCACGGAGCGGGAGGGCTTCAGCACGTACGACGCCCCCGGCTCTCCGGGCAAATCTCCCTCCCAGTCCCTTCCCGGGACTTCCACCTGTTCCGGGACGGCGATGCCAACCTCCCGGGCCAGCCGGGCCACCTCTCCCTTGTCCGAGGCTTGCCGGAAGCGCTGGATGTCCGGAAAGGGCAGGAGACAGTCGAAGGCGTCCCGGAGGGGAAGGGCGGCCAGGAGAGAGGGCTCCGTCACGGGAATCAAGACCTCGGCTCCGCTGGCTCGAACCGTATCCTCCAGGCCCTCTGCAAAGCTCCTGGGGTCCGTGAGGGGGTCGGGCAGGGCGTAGTCCCCCCCGGCGTGGCGGGAAGCGCCGGCCAGGGACCGCCCGGAACGGGAGACCACCCGGACACGGCACCCGGCCCTGCCCAGAGACCGGGTGATGGCCAGGGCAGCCCGCTGCTCTCCGTCCGTGACCAGGACCCGGGTGCCTTTCATGAAGGAAAGCCGGACACCCGGCGGTCGAATCCACGCAGGCTCACTCCCCTGGGCACGTTCAGCCGGGGAAGAACCGCGTTGAGGGGCTGCTCCACCCGGGCCCGGCCCCCTTCCACCCGGTACAGTCGGCGATATCCCAGGCCGAAGGCCACCTCCTGGACCCGGGAGTCGTACAGGCCGTAGGGAAAGGCGAGATGGTCAGGGAGGGTGTGGTCCGGGAACTCCCCTGTCAGCCACTCCCGGGACTCCAGGAGCTCCCGTTCCATGGCTGCCTCGTCCAGGGCGGCCAGATTCGGGTGGCTCCACGTGTGGGAAGCCAGGGTGATTCCCGGCTGGTCGATGGCCCGAGCCAGATCTTCCCGGCTCCCGGGCAGAAGCCATGGGTTCCGGATGGCCCCGCCTGGATGAGCGGCGAGGATCTCCTGGTGGTGGCCCTTCAGCCGGGTCAAGGCGTCGTTTCGCACGTGGTCCGGGACGATCCCGGCGGTTCCCGCCAGGCGGTCCCACCAGAATCCCGGCTCCTCCAACAGGCCGGGGCAGACGAAGACCGTGGCCGGGACCTGCTTTTCGGCCAGCACCGGAAGGGCAAGCTCCAGAGCGCCCCGGTAGGCGTCGTCGAAGGTGATGGCCGCCAGGGGCTTTTCCGCCGGCTTCTGCTCCCCGACCTCCTCCAGAGAGATGATCTCGAAGTGCTCCCGGAGGAAATCGATCTGAGCGCGAAAGCGGTCCTCCGGCAGGTGGAGACTGGCGTCTCCCTCTGAGAGCTGCCCGGAGGGGACCACGTTGTGGTAGGAGAGGACCGGGATCCTCTCCCGGTCCTTCCTCCTTCTTCTCGCCGTGAGACCGGACTCCACCACGACGTATTCGAAGGTGCGGCGCAGGATGGATCGGAACAAACGGGTCTCCGGGGTTCCCTGG
>CAZZEL010000144.1:0-6801 GCA_964652625.1 uncultured Gemmatimonadaceae bacterium | reverse complement strand
CATATGCGCTAATAGGAGAATGTCGAATGACAACCGCAGCGACGTCGGGACTGGCGACGGTGGATCGATTCTGGGCCCGGGTGAAGAAGGGCTCAACAGGGGAGCACCCCTATGTTTCTCTCCTGGGACTGAGGACGTTCGGTACGGCTGAGCTGCATTCCCGACTGGAGGAGGGGCTATCCTACCAAGCCCTGGAGCGGCTGAGGAGGGTTTTGGATCTCCCTCTCTCGAGGATTTCGGAGCTCCTTCAGATTCCGCCTCGCACCCTGGCCCGCCGGAAAGAGGCCAAGCGTCTTCAACCGGACGAGTCGGATCGCCTGGTTCGGCTCTCTCGCTTGGTCGGCTTTGCCCTTCAACTCTTCGAAGGGGACCTTCCCGGCACGCGTGGCTGGTTGACGACACCCCACGCAGCACTGGGTGGTGAGACGCCCCTGGATTTCGCCAAGACCGGGGTGGGAGCCCGGGAGGTTGAGAATCTCATCGGGCGCCTGGAACACGGCATTCCGCTCTGATGCCTCTGGCATGGCGGATCGTCAAGAACCGGCACGCCGAAAGAGCTTTCGATGGGGAAGGCGCTCGACTGTACGGAGGACGCTGGAACAGCCCTGGTGTCGCCGTCGTCTATGCCTCTGAATCCAGGGCCCTCGCGACCCTGGAAGTCCTGGCCGGACTCCAAACGAATTCTCCGCTGCCCGAGTACGTATTGGTTCCCGCTGAGTTCGACGAGTCGCTCGTTCTCGCCGTCGACCTGGAGGATCTCCCATCGGATTGGAGGAAGAACCCGCCTTCGTCGTCCACGCAGCACCTCGGTGACGACTGGATCGCCAGCGCCGAATCGGCGGTACTGAAGGTCCCGAGCCCATTGGTTCCGCAGGAGTCGAACTACCTCTTCAACCCTCGCCATCCTGCGTTCTCGGAAGTCAGCCTTGGGCAGCCAGAGGGAGTTGCGATGGACCCCCGCCTGATCCGGTAGTGCTACCCATCTCCTCGCATCCGGCGTCGAGGGCAGATGCGATTTCCCGGGCGGACCCGGTCGCGACGACGGCCCAACTGTTTCGCATGGATGGCAGGCGCGTCCGGACGGTCCATGGCGGAGCACACGGCATTCAGTCGGTCCGGCTCTGCCGGATCGAGTGGCCGTGATCAGACCTCCTCCGCCAGCTCCTCCAGCCGCTCCAGCAGCCGCACCATGGCCAGGGTGTCCAGCTCGCAGTACGCCAGGAGGGCACGGCGCTCGGCATTCCGGGCCTCGTCCGAGAAAGCCTCCGGCTCCAGGATGAGCCGGGCCAGCCTGACGCTGGCGGTCATGCCGTCGGCCACTTCCATCCCATCGTACGTCAGCTCCGGCACCAGGGGCGTGAGGACGGACTTGATGCTGGTCTTTCCGCGGAAGTCGGGGTGGGCCACGTTCCGGCCCACCACCTTTTCCAGGTCCAGGAGGCGGGTGACCAGCCGGTCCAGGGCCGGGGCCAGCTCCGGCACGGCCTCCTTCAGGGCGTTGATGCAGCGTTTCTCGTAGCCGGTGTACACCACGACCCCGTCGGCGTCCCGGGTTGCCTCCAGAAGGGCGCGGGACAGCCGTTCCCGGGGGTCTTCGGAATCCGGGGCCAGCCACTCGGTGTGGGTGATGGTGACGTCCGGCGAGCGCTGGTGGTAGCTGAACTGGACAGGAACCTGCGCGTAGGGGCCCAGGCCGTCCCACGAAGGGACGGCCGGCATGATGGTCTCGAAGTCCAGGAACCCCAAACGGCCCCGGAACCGCTGGAGATCCTGTTTCAGGGTGGGCTCCACCAGGAGCTTCCGGGCCCGCCATGCGGCCAGTTGCCGACGGGCTTTGCCCGAAACCCTCGCGGCCGGCGGAAGGTCTCCGAAGGAATGCACCCCGGCCTCCATGTGCTTCAGGGCCGTCTTGAGCCCCACGCCATTCAGGTTCCGGATGTGGTCCGGCTCCGTGGGCCAGCAGGTATCCAGCAACGGGCAGCCCTTCCAGCACTGCGGGCCGATGATGGCTCCCGGATCCCCGCCGGCCAGGGTCACGCGGCAGGAGTCCAGCAGCGCCGGGATCTCCGGCTGAAGGGCTTCGGCCCGGGCGGTGATGTCGCTGAGGACGAACAGCTCCTCCGGGCCGGGATGGCGGTAGTCCCGGTTCAGATGCATGAGGGCCACCTCCCGGACGTCCAGGCCGGCCTTTCGGAGAACGTGGAGCTGGACGGCGGCGTCGGGAATGTGCTCGTCCTTCACGGAATTGGTGGCCTTCACCTCGATGAGCCGGAACGCTTCCGCTGCTTGCCTCGGGCCCAGCCGCTCCAGGATGTCCACGGCCACGAACACCCCGTCTTCGTGGAAGGAAGCCTCATGGATGGCCGGTGCCCCGGCATCCAGAGCCGCCCGGGTCTCCTTCACCATCTCTTCCAGACGGCCCGGCCGAAACTCGATCGCCACCCCGTCGGGAAACCGCTCGGTGGCCCGCCGGCCCACCAGGCTGCCCTGATCCATCCGGCCCTGGTCCACCACCGAGGGCTGGAGCTCCGGGGCATCCAGGTTGTGGACCTTCCACCAGAGGTACCGGGGGCACTTCCATCCGGCCACGACCCGGGACTTGGAGAGGCGTACGGGGTCGGTGCGTTCTGGGCTCATCTCTCCTCCCAACGGCGGGGCGGGCCGGGTTCGATGCAAGGAATCTACACGCACCCTGTGACCATGAAGGAGGGCGAATGACCGGGATGCCCCACCCTCCTACCCCCTGGGCTCCAGGAGCGTCTGAAACGGCGGGTAGTCGTGGAGAGGGCGAAGCTCCTCGTTCTCGTGAAGATCGGCGAAGGAAGAGGGCTGAAGGGAGGGCCTGCTCCGCAGCGGCTCATGGGCGGATCGCCCCGGTCAAGAGGTTCCTCGTTGCTGAGCAAGGTCCGGCCGGTGCGGTGGGACACGATGCTCCTCCGCGGTGGGGGGTGCGGCTACGAGTGAACTCGACCCCTGGGAATGAGCGTTTACGGTGAGCCAGTCGTACAAACCTCGCCATGCATTGAAGCACAACGGCGTGGAGGTGAAGTTCATCGCCCATCCGGTGCCGGGACATTCTCCCCCGGCCCCGGTTCATCAGCGAGATGCGAGGCTCGCCGGGTACATTGGATTGCCGAGCACTTCTGAAGAGCCCATGATGGAGCCTGGGAATCCGGGCTTTGGAAAGATCCGGATGTCCGTCCTCCGGCGGTTCCCGGAGAAGCCAGATCCCTGCCAAACTTCACTCGGGTCAGCGCCATGAAACGACAACTGCCAGCCATGCTCATCACCCTGGCCCTTTTCCAGGGAGCTGCCGGGGCGCAGGAGCCCCGGCCAGAGGATGTCTCCTCCATCGACGGCATCATCAAAGCCTACTATGAGGTGGTCTCAGGGCCTGCCGGGGAGCGTCCGGACGTTGCCCGGGACAAGACCCTGCACCACCCGGATGCCTGGGTGGCCATCGCCGGAGAGGATGCGGACGGCAACCCGGTGGTCCGTGTCATGGACCTGGACGGGTATTACGGGGACAACGCCCCCAGAACGGAGGGCTTCTGGGAGTGGGAGACGGACCGGGCGGTCCAGCGCTCCGGGAACATGGTCCACGTCTGGAGCAGCTATGCCTCGGCCCGGACGGAGGGGGGAGAGCCCTACACCCACGGCGTGAACAGCATCACCCTCTTCTGGGACGGCGCCCGCTGGTGGATCATGGGGTGGATGTACGACGACTCGGCGGGATAACCGCCCTGTCTGCACCCCCGGTGTGGTCCGGGAGTCGGATCATTCGGGCCTTCAACCGGCCCTGGGCCAATTTTGATCTGAGAGATGCAACCCTCTATGCCCTGGCCAGAGACCCCCTCACAGACCTGGTGACGCTCCAGGTCTATGCAGGGGTGCTTCCGGAAGAACCCTTGGATCGTGCTCGGGACGGGAGCTGTGGCTCGGCGGTTGAGGAGCTCCTCCACCACGAGCGGGCCTCCTCGAATTCCACCGACCCCAGCCAATCTTCGTACTCCTCCATGCTGTAGGAGCTTCCTCCACGGGTGCCTACCAGCATGTTCAGGGCGAACAGCGCTCCCATCCGAGGGGCAGTCTTGTCTGCTGTCCTCTATGGGGGACAGATTCCATCTTGCCAGGATTCCTTCCCAGACGACCTCGACCACCGGCCGTGGATCAACAGTTGGACTCTGTCAGGACGCATTCCGGCAACCGCGGGGCACCGGAGTGCCCCGCGGCCGGCTCGCGGCTCACTCGTTCGAACAGCCCTCCAGCGTCGAAACCTCATGTGCGTCGCGGACGAAGACGTTGGTATTGCCCGCATAGGTAACCTCGATCCGGTCATCCGTCAGCACCTGGACCGTCATGTGCACGGTCTCGTTCGCTCCCCTCCGGCGAAGCTCGTACGTGCTCCCGTCGCTGCCTATCACGTCGTACGGGGCGATGTCGTAACAGGGCCTCGTCTCATGGGACTCGAAGATCGTAATGGCCGAGGCTGTCACGTTCACATAGGCGTAGCCCGGGTACGCTTCCATGGACCACGTGCCGATCAGGACGCCTTCCACCGGGTCCGGGCTCGTGACCCCGTCCTCGCAAGCCGTGAGCTGGAGGACCGGGACCGCCATCAGGGCGATGATCAGTAGACGCAACCGACGTCGATAATGCTCTATTCTCATTCCTCACTCCATTTCTTGTTGGATAGCGGGATGGGGGCGCCTCGTGCCCCTCCCCTATCCAACCTCGGCGGGTGGAGCCGAGGACTTTGGAATGAGGACGGCATTGCGGCACTGCCGGCTGCGGGCCCGACACCCCGCGCTCCCCGGGGAAAGAAAAACGTCACGGGCATGGGTGCCTCGGAGCGGCAACGGGCGGTGAGCCAGCAAACCCGCCTCCTGTTTCTTCCGCACAGGGCTACATTGCAGTGCGCCGCGGCATGGACGCAGGGACGATGACTTCCAGCAGGGCAGGAACCATGGACAAGATACTGATGGCAGGATGCGGGTACGTGGGCAGCCGGTTGGCGGAGTTGTTGGTCGAGGATGGAGCGCGGGTCTGGGGACTCAAGCGGGACCCCTCGACCCTGCCTCCCGGTGTGGAGCCTCTGTCCGCCGACGTCACCCGACCGGAGACGTTGGAGGAGCTGCCGGCCGAGGGGTTCGACGCCGTCGTCTACGCTGTGTCTCCCTCCGGCCGGAGCGAGGATGCCTACCGGGCCGCCTACGTGGATGGGGTGCGAAATGTCCTGGCCGCGGTGGAGACAGGACAGGGTGAGATCGGGCGTGCGCTGCTTCTCTCCACCACGGGCGTGTATGGCTATCGCGACGGCCGTTGGGTGAACGAGGATACGGACCCCAAGCCCGCCGACTCCACCGCGAAGCGGGTGCTCGAGGGCGAGTCCCTGGTGCGTGAACGGCCGGGGGGCGTGGTGGTGCGGCTCGGCGGGATTTACGGTCCGGGGCGGACACGCACGATTCAGAGGGTGGTGGAGGGGCGTTCGGGCTGCCCGCCCGCGGACCAGTACGGGAACAGGGTGCACCGGGAGGACGCCGCCGGCCTCCTCCGCCACGTCCTCCGGCTCACCGGTGCGCCTTCGCTGTACCTCGGCGTCGACCGCGATCCTGCTCCCCTGCGGGACATCTACCGATGGGTGGCCGAGCAGGCCGGCACGGCCGATCCCTGCGCCGAGGCAGAGAAGGATGGATGGCTTCCTCACGAGCGGCGGGGTACGAACAAGCGCTGCTCGAGCCAGCGGCTCGTCGACTCCGGGTATGCGTTCCGCTACCCCACGTTCCGGGAAGGTTACCGGGAGCTGGTGGCGGTCTAGGATCGGGCGGTCCCGGTGGCGGGAGACATTTCTCCGTACCCTTCCAGGGGAAGGGAGATCTCCGTCAGGAAGGTCTCCCGGGTCTCGAACCCCGGATCCACCGACACCATGCGGAAGAAGGAAGTGGCCAGGAGACCGGCCCCCACCAGGAGGATGGTGGCCAGGGAGAGTTGAGCCACCACCAGACCGTCCCGGAAGCGTCGGGTGCGGGGGTTGATGACGGGCCCCCCGGTCTTCAACTCGTTCACCAGGTCCAGTCGGAACCCCTGGAGCACGGGGGCCAGGCCAAATACCAGGGCCGAGAGGACGGAGACCCCCAGAGCGAAGGCCAGGACCGACAGGTCCAGCTCCACCTGGTCCAGCCGAGGGAGGGGTGCCGCCGGGAGGGCCCGGATCGCGGGAAGGGCCAGGTACGCCAGGAGTAAGCCGGCGGCACCACCCACAACGGCCAGGATCCCGCTCTCCACCAGGAGCTGGAAGAAGATCCGGGCCCGCCCCGCGCCCAGAGCGGACCGGAGGGCGATCTCCCGGTGCCGTGAGGTGGCCCGGGCCAGGAGGAGGTTGGAGACGCTGGCGCAGGCCAGGAGGAGGAGGAGACCCACGGCCCCCAGGAGGACCTGGCTGATGCGGGTGGCCTGGGGTCCGATGATCCATTCCCTGAAGGACACCAGGGAGATCCCCCAATCCAGGTTCGACTCGGGATAGGTCTCTCCCAGGCGGTTCTGGATTCCGGTGAGCTCTTCCTGTGCGGCTCCCAGCGTCACGCCGGGAGCCAGGCGGGCGAAGACCTCCCTGCGATGGTCCCCCCTGGGAAACCACGGATCAGCCGAGAAGGGTAGCCAGACGTCCATGTCCAGGGGCGGGGCGTGGCCCGGCCCCATCACCCCCACCACCGCCCGCGGAACGCCGTCCAGGAGCACGGTGGACGCCACCACATCCGGATCCCCCCCGTAGGGTCCGATCCAGGTGGCGTGGCCCAGCAC
>CAZZEL010000143.1:1741-6904 GCA_964652625.1 uncultured Gemmatimonadaceae bacterium | reverse complement strand
GGGAAGTACGAGTCATGGTCGATAGCTCCACGGGAGACTCTCGGAAAGGGTTCTCGGAACTCAGTAGCTGGACGCGTCCAGCACCACCTTGCCTCGGAAGATCCAGTAGATGCTGGCCGTGTAGGCGATGACGATGGGCATGCCGATGATGGCGATGATCAACATGATCTGAAGGGTCTTGGCCGAGGAGGAGGCGTTGTAGATGGTCAGGCTGTTCTCCGCCACGGGACTGGAGAAGATCATGTCAGGGTACATCCCGATGCCGAAGAGGGCCATGAGGAAGACCATGGCGGCACAGGACGAAAGAAAGGCCCGGAACTCCCTTCCCTTGTGGATTTCCCGGGGAATGTTCGCGATGGCCAGGGCGTTGAGCACGGGAACGACGAAGAGGATGGGGTAGTCCCTCAGCGTCGTCGTCATGTGGGGGATGAACAGGAGGGTCAGGACCGTGGTGATGACGTAGGCCGCCACGAAGATCCCGATGAGTCTGGGAATCCAGCTTCGGACCTGGGCCTGGAGCTCCCCTTCCGTCTTCATGACCACGTAGATCGCGCCATGCATGGCGAAGAGAGCCACCGTGGTGAGGCCAACCACCAAGGGGTAGGGACGGAGGAGCCCGGGGAGACCACCCATGTATTCCCCGTCTGCCGTCAGGGGTATGCCCTGGATCACGTTTCCCAGGGCCACTCCGATGAGAAGGGACGAGACGATGCTGCTCGTGCTGAAGCTCACGTCCCAGGCTTTTCGCCACCCGGGGGATGGTCGCTTGCTCCGGAACTCGATGGCCACCGCCCGGAAGATGAGGGCCACCAGGAGGAGGATGAAAGCCAGGTAGAAGCCGGAGAAAGAGGTGGCATACACGTCGGGAAAGGCGGCGAAGAGGGCGCCGCCTCCGGTGACCAGCCACACCTCGTTGCCGTCCCAGACGGGACCGATGCTGTTGATCATGATGCGGCGGTCGTGGTCCGACTTCGTCAACAGGTGCAGGGCGCCCACGCCCAGGTCGAAGCCGTCCAGGATGGCATACCCGGCCAGCAGGACGCCCACCAGGATGAACCAGACGGTGTTCAGGTCGACGCTCATGCCATCCTCCCCTCTCGTACCGAGCTCTCTTCCGGTCCGTGCTGGATCTTCTCGTTCAGCAAGTAGATGAACAGGATGAACAACATCAGGTAGATGAGTCCGAACAGCACGAGGGAGATCAGGACGTCACCGCTGGACACCGAGGCCGACAGGCCATCCGACGTTCGCAGCAGATCGTACACGATCCAGGGCTGTCGGCCCACCTCGGCGGACAGCCAGCCGAGCTGGTTGGCGATCTGGGGCCCCAGAACGGAGAAGACCAGGACCCAGAGCAGCCACCGGGTCTCGAAGAGCTTCCGGCGCCAGGCATAGAAGGCGCTCACCAGGGCGATGAGGATGAGAAGCATGCCGATGGCTATCATGATGTGGTAGGACTGGAAGACCAGATTTGCCGGGGGCCGATCCTCCGGAGAGAAGGCGTTGAGCCCGGTGACCGGCGCCTGGCTATCCCCGTGGACCAGCCAGCTCAGGAAGCCCGGAATGGCCAGACCCAGGGTCCGCTGGTCCTCTTCGTCCACCCATCCGAAAACGTAGAGGTCTGCCGGTGCCTCGGCCTCGAAGTGCCCTTCGTAGGCCGCCAGCTTCGCCGGCTGGTTCTCCGCTACGCCCTTGCCGCTGCTATGGCCGGTCACCAGTTGGAAAACCGAGGCGAAGATGGCCAGCACCAGGGCGATGCGAATGGAGGCCCGGGCGAACTCCGTGTGTTTCTTCCGAAGGAGGTAGAAGGCGCTGACGCTGAGGACCAGGAAGGCGCCGGCCTGCCAGCAGCCCATGTAGACGTGGCTGATCCGGTCCAGGAAGGATGGATTCAGCACCGCCTGGGAGAAGTCGGTGAGCTCGGCCCGGAAGCCGTCGCCCCTCTCCACCAGGTGGTATCCGGCAGGGGTCTGCTGCCAGGAGTTGGCCACCACGATCCAGATGGCGCTGAAGTGGGCCCCCAGGGCCACCATCAGCGTGGCGAAGAAGTGGGTCCGGGGCTTTACCTTGTCCCAACCGAAGAGGAGGATGGCCAGGAAGCCAGACTCCAGGAAGAAGGCGAAGATCCCCTCGGCGGCCAGGGCGCTTCCGAAGATGTCTCCCACGTAGCGGGAGTAGGCCGCCCAGTTCGTACCGAACTGGAACTCCATGACGATGCCCGAGGCCACCCCCAGGGCGAAGATAAGGCCGAAGATCTTCACCCAGAACCGGGTCATCTGGTGGTACAGCTCTTTGCCGGTCTTGAGATACATCCCCTCCATGACCACCAGGAGCAGGCCCAGCCCGATGCTCATGGGAGGAAAGATGTAATGGAAGGCGATGGTGGTTGCGAACTGCAACCGTGACAGGATCTCAACGTCCATACATGATCTCCAGGCAGGGGCGTTCCCAGGTTGCCGATCCCCATCCCCGCCAGGACAACCTACGGGCCTCAGGGGTCCCCGACCATGGGCTCCGAGGGTCTGGCTTCCGGTGGCTGAAAGCCCGCATGGCGGTGGCCCGCCGCCCCACCACCGAAAGGGAACGGAACGCCGGGGGCGAGGTATCGACACCCTCCAGGGGGGCTCACCCCTTCCTCCACAGCCCTCCCGACTCCCACTCAACCTCGACCCAGGGGACGCATGGACGCCAACGATCCCGAGATCTACCGTCTCGCCATGGAGGCGGCTCCCAACCCCATGCTGGTGGTGGAGGGGAGCGGCGCCATCGCCCTGGTGAACGAAGCCGCGGAAGATCTCCTGGGCTACTCCGAGTCGGAGCTCGTGGGGGAAAGCCTTGAGCTGCTGGTCCCGGAAGGGTCCCGGGTGGCCCATCGCCGGTATCGGGAGGATTTCGCCCGGCAAGCCCAGGCCCGGCGGATGGGGGCCCTCCGGGACCTCCGGATCGTGGCCCGGGATGGCTCGGAGATCCCGGTGGAGATCGGCCTGAATCCGGTCCGGACCTCCCAGGGCCGGTTCATGGTCGTCTGTTCCATCGTGGATTTGTCCGGTCGCAAGGAACGGGAAGAAGACCTCCTGGAGATGACCCTCACCGACGGGCTCACCTCTCTCAGGAACCGGGGGGCCTTCATGGATCACCTCTCGGCCCAGATGGAGGTGGCCGTCCGGCACGCCCGTCCCCTGTCGGTCCTCATCCTGGATATCGACCATTTCAAGCGCTACAACGACGACTTCGGCCACCTGGCCGGGGACGAGGTGCTCCGGCAGGTGGCGGAGATTCTCGAGCACGTGGCCCGGCGCAGCGACTTCGTGGCCCGCATCGGAGGTGAGGAGTTCGGGATCATCCTTCCGGAGACGGACCGGGAGGGAGCGGGAGTTCTGGCGGAGCGGTTCCGAGAGGCCATCGATAAGGCTTCCTGGCCCCGGCGGCCCGTGACCGCCAGTATCGGGGCGACGACGGTTTCGTTCGAACAGGCCGTTCCCCGGCCCGACCCTCCGGAACGATCGGAGCTCCTCCGGGAGGCTGACGAGGCCCTCTACCGGGCCAAGGAGAGGGGTCGGAACCAGGTGGCCCATACGGCTGGAGAGGATCGTTCTTCATCATGACCGAGCAGAAGTTCATCTACCACATGCACCGGCTGTCCAAGATCGTCCCGCCGAAGCGGGAGGTCCTGAAGGACATCAGCCTTTCCTTCTTCCCCGGGGCGAAGATCGGGGTCGTGGGGCCGAACGGCTCGGGAAAGAGCTCCCTCCTGAGAATCATGGCCGGACTGGACGAGGACATCCTCGGGGAAGCCTGGGCGGCGAAGGGGACGAGCATCGGGTACCTGGCCCAGGAGCCGGAGCTGGATTCCGACCTGGACGTGAAGGGGAACGTGGAGCTGGCGGTGCGGGAGATCCGGGAGCTCCTGGTCCGCTTCGAGGCCGTGAGCATGGCCTTCGCCGAGGTGAGCACCGACGAGGAGATGAACGCCCTCATGGAGGAGCAGGCTGACCTCCAGGACCGCATTGAGGCCGCCGACGCCTGGGACCTGGACCGGAAGCTGGAGGTGGCCATGGACGCCCTCCGCCTTCCTCCGGGAGATGCGGACGTGTCGACCCTGTCCGGAGGGGAAAGGCGGCGGGTGGCCCTCTGCAGGGTGCTCCTGGAAGCTCCGGACATGCTGCTGCTGGACGAGCCCACGAACCACCTGGATGCCGAGTCCGTGGCCTGGCTGGAGCGGCACCTGGCCGAGTACCCGGGGACCGTGGTGGCCATCACCCACGATCGCTACTTCCTGGACAACGTGGCCGAGTGGATCCTGGAGCTGGACCGGGGGCGGGGGATTCCATGGAAGGGCAACTACTCCTCCTGGCTGGAGCAGAAGCGGGAGCGGCTCCGGGTTGAGGAGAAGCAGGAGAGCGCCCGGCAGCGGACTCTGGAGCGGGAGCTGGAGTGGGTGCGCATGGCGCCTCGGGCCCGGCATTCCAAGGGGAAGGCCCGGATCAACGCCTACGAGGACCTCCTGGGTGCCGACGAGCGGGAGCAGATCCGGACGGCGGAGATCCTCATCCCCAAGGGGCCTCGTCTGGGCAAGACGGTGATCCGGGCCGACGGCCTGCAGAAGGGATACGGGGACCGCCTTCTCATGGAGGACCTCTCCTTCCACGTTCCCGCCGGGGCCATCGTGGGCATCATCGGCGCAAACGGGGCGGGCAAGACGACCCTCTTCCGGATGATCGTGGGAGAAGAGGAGCCGGATGGGGGGACGCTGGAGGTGGGAGAGACCGTGGAGTTGGCCTACGTGGACCAGTCCCGTGAGGATCTGGACGGTGAGAAGACGGTGTTCCAGGAGGTGGCTGCCGGCGCCGACGTGCTGCATTTCGGCCGGGCCGAGGTGAACCCCCGGGCCTACCTCTCCTGGTTCAACTTCCGGGGTCCGGACCAGCAGAAACCCGTGGGTGTGCTCTCCGGCGGGGAGCGGAACCGCCTGCACCTGGCCAAGCTCCTGAAGGAAGGGGGCAACGTCCTCCTCCTGGACGAGCCCACGAACGACCTGGACGTGGACACCCTCCGGGCCCTGGAAGATGCCCTGCTCCGCTTCGCCGGCTGTGTCCTGGTCATCAGCCACGACCGCTGGTTCCTGGACCGGATCGCCACCCACATCCTGGCCTTCGAGGGGGA
>CAZZEL010000143.1:0-1641 GCA_964652625.1 uncultured Gemmatimonadaceae bacterium | reverse complement strand
CGACCCGTGCCCGTGGCCTGGCTGGCGAAGCCGAAGAGGATGGGGCCCAGGATCCCCGCCGCCTTCTCGAAGACGCTGAAGAAGGCGAAGAACTCCGAGGATCTGGCCCGGGGAATCATGCTGGCGAAGAGGCCCCGGCTCAGGGACTGGGCCCCTCCCTGGACCGTTCCCACGGCGAAGGCCAGGACCCAGAAATGCCACGCCTCCTCCACGAAGTAGCCGAAGACGGAGATGCCGGCGTAGACCCCCAGGGCAATGAGGATACCGTTCTTTCCCCCGATCCGGTCCGCCAGGGCTCCGAAGGCGAAGGTGAAGGGGATGCCCACGAACTGGACCACCAGGAGGGCGCCGATGAGGTCCTCCGTCCCGATGCCGATCTGGCTGCCGTAGGCCGTGGCCATCTTGATGATGGTCCCGATCCCGTCGGTGTAGAAGAAGAAGGCCGCCAGGAAGAGGACGAGCTGCCGGTACTCTCGGATCTCCCCCAACGTCTGGCCCAGGCGGTGAAAGCCCGCCGCCACGGGGTTCATGGCCAGGCCTTCCTCGGTGGGGTCGATGCGTCGGGGTGGCTCGGCCACGTGGCGAAAGAGGGGGATGGAGAAGAGAGCCCACCACGCTGCCACCGACGCGAAGGCGGCCCGGGAGGCGGCGGCCTGGTCGCCCAGCCCGAAGAGGTCCGGCCGGATGAGCATGGCGGCGTTGATCACCAGGAGCAGCCCGCCACCCACATAGCCCACGGCCCACCCGCCGGCGGCCACCCGGTCCAGCTCCGAGTCCGAGGCGATGTGGGGAAGGAGGGAGGCGTAGAAGACGATGGACCCGGTGAAGCCGATGTTGCCCAGGATGTAGAAGACGGAGGCCCCGATCCACTCCCCGGGACCCACGAAGCTGAGACCGAAGGTGGCCGCCACCCCCAGGAGCATGAAGGCTGCCAGGAACGTCTTCTTCGCCCCCACGTAGTCCGCCACCGCCCCCAGAACGGGAGAGATGGCCACGATGATGATGAGGGCGATGGAGGCCGTGTACCCCCAGTAGGCCAGGGCCACGTTGGAAGGGATGGTGTTGCCCGCCACCTGGACGTAGTAGATGGGCAGAACGGCGGCCATGACCGTGGTGGCGAAGGCTGAGTTCGCCCAGTCGTACATGGCCCAGGCCCGGAGCTCCTTCCGGTGCAGGCCCAGGGCCCGGAGGAGTTCTCGTTTGGGTGTGGGGGGCGACGAAGGCCCGGACATGGCCGTCAAGAGTTCGTCTCCGTTGACGGTGGAGGTAAGTGGCTCGTATGGGACGAGGATCGCCGGAAAGCTAGAAGGTGGAGGCGTCTTCCGCATCCGCCTCTTTCCACGAGCCTGAGGTAGGGACGCCGCTCCAGGTCAACAGCACTCAACGCCTTCTAAGAAACAAGCCCCATGCGGCGCCACGTTTCTTCCGACATCACCCGGCCCACCGGACCGGTGAACGGGCTTCTGAGAAACGGGCTCACCCACGTTTCTTCCCGTAGGGCTCCCGCCCCACGGGCGCGGAGGGAAGCTTGCCGTCGACATCCATGTTCCCGGTCTGGCCGCCCCCGCCCCGCGGGCGCGGAGGGAAGGCTTTGCAGCCATCGATGCCTCCGACGCCACCCATGGCTGCGAACAAGGTGAT
>CAZZEL010000142.1:0-6996 GCA_964652625.1 uncultured Gemmatimonadaceae bacterium | reverse complement strand
GCCAGTTGGGTGAGTAGATGGAAGGTCTGCTGATCCGCCTCGGTGAGCGTGGTCACCCTGGGCTCGGTACGCCCCCGCCACGGGACCCTGGGGGCGTCGGCCGCTGATACCACCAGCAGGTTCTTTCCCAGGGCATCGATCTCCCGGAGGACCTCGGCCTCGGCTCCTTCTCCCACGGCGGCCATGACCAGGACGGCCCCCACGCCGACTGCGGTTCCCGACAGGGCCAGAGCCGTCCGGACCCGGTGCCGCAGAAGGGCCTTGGCCGAGAGCCGCAGGTTCCTGCCGAGCCTCATCCGGGTCGCCCTACTCCCTCAAGCTGGTGACGGGGTCCAGGGCCGAGGCCCTCCGGGCCGGGAAGACGCCGGCCACCAATCCCACCGCCATGGCGGCTGCGAGCCCCAGAACGGCGGCCTGCCACGGCATCACGCTGGGGATCTCCATACCCATGGCGATGACGGTCAGGAGCCCCGCCCCCACAATCAAGGCCAGAACACCCCCGGCTACGGTCACCAGGGAGGATTCCAGGAGGAACTGGATCCATATATCCCGGCCCCTGGCCCCCACGGCTTTTCGGAGGCCGATCTCACTTCGCCGCTCGTTCACCCCCATGAGCATGAGATTGGCCACCACGATCCCACCGATGAAAAGAGACACCCCTGCCAGGAGGGGCAGGAAGAGGGTGAAGATCCGGTTCATGGATCCCACCATCTCCCGGACCTGGACGGGGGTGATCATGCTGAAGTCGTCGGGCTCGTCGGGGGCCAGGGCATGTCTTTCCCTGAGGAGCCCCTCGATGGCCTCTACCGCTCCCTCCAGGTCGCTCCCCTGGGCCACCAGGATCTTGGCCGACTGGACGTAGTCGACGTTCATGACCCGTCGCATCATGGTGGTGACGGGGATGATGACCTCGTTGTCCCGGTCCCACCCATGAGGATCGATTCCCATGGAGTCCAGCACCCCGATGACTTCGAAGGGCACCGTCCCTACCCGGAACGGGAGGCCGATGGGATCCGCCCCCTCGAAGACCTCCCGGACCAGGGTTTCCCCTACCAGAGCCACCCGGGCCGAGCTTCTCACCTCGGCCTCGCCGAAGAAGCTTCCCCGGCTGGCTCCCCGGTCCCATACCCGCTCGTGGTTCTCGGAGTGACCCAGGACTCTGACGCTGCCGCTGTTCCCCTGGTAGACGACCTCCCGGGAGGGTGCCATGACCATGGGGTCGTAGACCGTGACGCCGGGGACCGTTCTGAGGATCTCCTCCAGGTCGTCCATGGTGAGGGTGGTGGTGGGACCCTCGGCCCTTGGGCCCCCCATCATTCCTCCTCCACCAGCGCTGAGAAGGATGCTGTTTCCTGCGAACATCCGCTCGATATTCCCGAGAACCGCGTCTCGGGTCCCCTGGCCGATGGCCACGACCAGCGTCAGGGCCAGGACCCCCACGAAGGTCCCCAACATCATGAAGAAGGTCCGGAGGCGGTGCCGGCCCATTCCCTTCAAGCCATGCCGGATCAACCGTTGGGTTCTCATGGCTGACCTCCGTTTCCGGTCCAGTGGGCCAGCTCCCGGGCCGCATCCTTTGGCTCGGCCACCGGAGCGTCCGACACGATCCTCCCGTCCAGGATCTCCACCACCCGGCTGGCCATGGCCGCAACCGCCGAATCGTGGGTGATGAGGACCACGGTCTTCCCCTGACGGTTCAGCTCCTGGAAAATGGCCAGGACCTCGAGACCTGCTCTGGTATCCAGGTTTCCCGTGGGCTCGTCGGCCAGGATCAACTCCGGTTCGTTCACCAGGGCCCGGGCAATGGCCACTCGTTGTTGCTGCCCCCCGCTCAGCTCACCGGGAAGGTGCCTGGACCGGTCCTTCAGCCCCACTCGCTCCAGGGCCGCCGCCCCGAGGCCGGAGATGTCCGGCCGGGAGGAGTAGATGAGGGGCAGCTCGACGTTTTCCAGAGCCGTGGTCTTGGGCATGAGGTGGAAAGTCTGGAAGACGAAGCCCATCTTCTCGTTCCGCAGCCGGGCCAGCTCGTCGGGGGTGAAAGCCTCCACCTCCCTCTCTTCCAGCCGGTAGGACCCGGAGTCGGGACGGTCCAGGAGCCCCAGGACGTTCATGAGGGTGGATTTGCCGGATCCGGAGGGCCCCACTACGGCCACGAACTCCCCTGCCTCCACCGTCAAGGACACGTCAGCGAGGGCCCTGACCTCCTGGGCGTCCTTACGGTAGGTCTTGTTGACCTGCTTCAGCTCGATCATTCCTGGCTCACTGGCATCGAGGGTCGATGAGGCCGGCCATCGCTGTCCGGCCGGCGGCGTAGAGGGCGGTACCGTGAGGGTCGGCACCCTGCGCGTCAGCCTCCATTGGGCACGGAGCCCACCAGGACCACGTCACCCTCCTGGAGGCCCTCCAGCACTTCGGTGAAATCGCTTCCCCGGTACCCCGTCCGGATGGCCCGGCGTTGAGGGCCTGCGGGATCCTCCACCAGGGCGTAGACGCCCTCGGAATCCCTCCGGACGGCTCCGTTGGGAAGGGTCAAAACGCCCTCCCGCCCCTCCAGGAGGATGTTCACCGTGGTGGTCATCTCGGGCCGGAGGGTCCTCCCCTGGGTGTCCCCGATTTCGATGAGAGTGACGTAGTTCACCACGTTGTCGATGATCTCGGCCTTGGGTTGAATGGCGGTGACCGTTCCGGTGAACTCGGTGTCCAGGTAGGTGTCCACCGTAAAGACGGCATCCTGACCCACGGCCACGCTTCCGATGTCCGTTTCGTCTACGTACGCCCAGATTTCCAGCCGGTCCAGATCGATGATGGTCACGAAGGTGGGGCTGGCGAAGGAGGCCGCCACGGTTTCCCCCACCTGGGTTGAGACCGAGGCCACCACACCGGAGACCGGGGCCCGAATCACGGTGTAGTCCAACTGGATCTGGGCGGATCGGGCATTGGCTCGAGCCTGATTCAGATTCGCCGCGGCCACCTGCCTTCTCCGATCTGCAGCGTCCAGCTCGGTTTGGGGAATGATCGCCCGCTCCCGTAACTCCCGGGCCCGGTCGAGATCGATCTGGGCGAAGCGCTCTTCCACCTCCGCCGTTTCCAGGGCGGCGTTGGCCTGATCCATCCGGGCCTGGAACTCGGTGGGGTCCAGTCTGGCCAGGACCTGGCCGGCCTCCACCCGGTCTCCGATGCTCACGTTCAGGGTCTGGAGAATCCCCGAGACCCGCGACCCCACCTGGACTTCCGCCCCTACCATGGGCCGGATCACACCTGTGGCCAGAACCGTGGAACGAATGTCCCTGTGCTGGACCGAGGCCGTGCGGTAAGGGGATCCGCTGCCTGCGGAGGACGTGTCGGTCCTGCGGAGCACCGACCAGACCCAGAGGGAGGCTCCGACCATGGCGACGAGAACGACGCCCTGTGCGATCCTCTTCATTCGCCTTTCACCTCCTTCAAGAGTCCTCCGACCCACTCCATCTCAGCCTTCAGGATGAGGAGCTTGTGGTCGAAGAGGGGGTGGCCGACATGATCCAGGTGGGTCCCCAGAGCCGCCATTCGCTCTCGGATGGCCTCCCGCCGTTCGTCCAGGAGCTCTTCCAGCTCATGGGACGGAAGGGCGTCCATGAACAGGATGGGGACGTTCCCGGGGAAGGCGGCGGGGCGATGGACCGGAAGAGATGCCCTCAGGAGGTCCTGGAACAAGGCTTCCCCATCCGGCGTGATGGCATACACCCGGCGGAGCGGGCGCTTCCCGTCCCGTTCTTCATGAGACGCCACCCATCCCCGATCCTCCATTTTTCTCAGGAGGTGGTAGGCCGTGGCTTTCTTCAGGTCGAAGAACATGCTCAGGTGGGTATCGAGAAAATCCGCAAGCTGGTAGCCGTGCATTTCCCGCTTCCGCAGCAACCCCAGGAGGAGGAGCTCCCGTTCCCCGGCTCCGTGGTCCCCTTCCGTCGCGTTGGATCTCCTCTTGGACATCGGCTGCCTCTCCTCCTGAGGTAATGGAGCCGGAAGATGGTGGGTCAAGCATGACTAGTCAATGTTGACTAATTCCGGGAAGCCAGGAGAGGAGCCAAGGCGGGGGATCTTCTCGAGGCCGAACCAGAGGACGTCCTGAAGGGGTGCAGATGTCATGGCACCCCTTTCAAGCCCTTCCCTGACGCAGGAGGGGCAGACCTCTCCTGGGCGGACGGTCCGGTGGGGGGGCCTTCGGGCCGCGGTTGGCAGTTCACTCCCACGATAGGGTAGGGGTCTGACAGCGGACAAGGCTTGGGGGCGTATCCATCCATGGGATAACCCGGGGTCTTTCCATAGGGTTCTCTCACATCCTCTTGTTGTATCCTACAGGATACGCCATATTCATGCGAAGGGTTCGCGAGACAGATCAATACTCCAGGTGGTTCAGCGAGCGAAGCGGCTGGCGCGGGAAGTGTGAGCTCCGATCATGACCAAGACGAGAACCCGTTCCTGGGACGCAGCGGATCATCTTCAGACGGAGGAAGATCAACTCCTCTACCTGGAGGCCGCGTTCGAAGAGGGAGACGCCACCTTGATTGCTGCAGCCTTGGGGGATATCGCCCGAGCCAGAGGGATGACTGAGGTCGCCCGGAGGGCCGGCCTGGGGCGGGAGAGTCTCTACAAGGCCCTTTCCATGGATGGGAACCCCCAACTGGATACCATTCTGAGGGTTATGCAGGCCCTGGGCTTGAGGCTTCACGCCACGACGGGGTAGCCATTCCGGGCACCAGGATCCGGTCGATCCGAAAGATGCGGACCTCCTCCGACAGCTCGAAGTGTCTCAACAGGCGCTGATGGCCCTCCGCGTGGTTGGAGTCCAATTTCATCTCAGGACCTCATCCAGGCGATTCCCTGACCGGCGCTTCAGCCAACGCCGCCAGTAAGATCGGAATCGGGATCACAGGAACGTCCCCATCCGGATCGAAGACGGTGCGAGAAGCGACAACGCCCTCCCCGAAGGCCTTCGTGATCGCCAGTCGAGATCGGCCAATCCCCGAGTCGCTATCCCCTTTCACTTCGATGGGCATTCGCCCACCCCGCCCCCTGGATCGGGCCGGCACGACGAAGTCCAGCTCCCGGTTGTTCGTGGACCGCCAGTAGCCCACGGCCCCCGGGGCGGGATCGGCCTGGGTCAGAGCGTGCCCTGCGGACCGGAACATGGCCGCTGCCACGATGTTCTCTACCAGCCCGTCTTCGGGGGCGCGGCGTGCGCCCGGCATGAGCTGAGCGGGGATCTCGGCGAGGACGGGGTCGATGTAGTACACCTTGCGTTGCTTGCTTGGCTGGAGAGCTCCCCCGGCCAAGTCCCAGAAGTACACGGTCAGAAGCGAGAACGACTCGGACAAATATTCCACGTACTCCCGGGCGGTATTGTTGCTGCCGACGCCCATGGCCCTTGCCGCGCTGGACCACTTCAGGGGATTCCCCAGGGTCACGGCGATCTCCTCCAGGAGCTTGGTGGCGGCTGTCTGGTTCCTGCCGGATCTGGCCATGTCTCCAGCGATGGCCGACCACAACATCCGTACGGTGTCGGGATCGGGACGACGAGTCGGCAACGCCTTGTAGTCGCCTACGGCGGCAGGGAAACCACCCACCTGCAGGTACGTTCGGAACGCTCGTTGGAGGTCGGCGGACAGGAGATACAGACGCCGAGCGAGCTTGCGTCCCGCTTCACTCAGCAAGCCCTCCATGTCGGTGGTCTCCGGCGGCAGGGCGATCCCCTCCACCTGGATGCAGAAGTCCCGGAAGGACATGGGGAGGTGCAGGAAGTCGCAGCCCGAGCCCCTGCGCCCTGGAAGCTGCTCGGACCCTACCTTGAGATCGTGGGCGGAAGATCCGGTCAGGAGGAGGAAATCGTCCCGGGTCAGTCCCTGGTCCCATGCGACCTTCACACCCCGCTGCCACTGCGAGATCGTGGTCACCTCGTCCAGGAACAGGTACCAGGGCCCCTCGGGGTCAGGGTGCAGACCCTTGGCGCGCTGGATGACATCGTAGATCGCTTCGGGGTCCGTATGGAAGTCGAAGCTGAAATAGAGGATCCGCGGCACACCGCTCTTCAGCAGGCGTCGGATGAGTCGCTTCGCCAGCGTTGTCTTGCCCCCCTGGCGCGGTCCGCGAACCGTATGCGCGTCTCCGAGCGTGAGCGGGAGCCCGTCCAGGAGAGGTGGGTCCCATTGAATGGGAGCTGCCTGGAAGCGCTGGATGGTGGGATCTTGATCAATAAGGCTCGGATCCGTCCACCAGGGGTTCCACGACAGGATCTGTTCATCGAGAGACGGCACGGAACCCCCTACCTTGCAGCGATATACAAAAAATTACCGTAGTTTTTTGCATTCTCTCGCAATTATAAGGGGTAGAAACCGCTGGGCACAAGCCGTTACAGCTTCTCAACTGGCCCCAGTCACGTTCCTCGGCGAAGTGACGAAGCCTGGATTTCAGTTCCTGGAGGTTCATGGGACGCTCCTCATTCTCACCCTCCCCAACCTCACCACCATCCCCTCACACCCGATCCCCAGAATCTCATTCCGCCCTTCCCCCACCCCGTCTCGGGTCGTGGCCCGGCTGTGCGCCGCAGGGTTCCGGATGCCTGTGATCCGCCGCAGGCCGTGGGGCAGCTCCCCCAGGAGCCAGGCGTGATCGTGGGGGAACGCCATCCGCACCGCCTTCTGCACCACCGGCTTCTTCTCCAGCATCACCAGGAGGGTGCCCAGGGACTGGGGCGGAATCCGCGTTCCCAGGTCCACCGTCCGGCCGTCCAGGAGGACCGATCGATCCGATGGGGACTTCCCGGACAGGACCTTTCGCAGGGCCGGCATGAGGAGGGCGTTCAGCTCCGCTTCCCGCTGGGCCCAGAGCTGGCCGTCCGTCAGGACGTCCCGGTCCAAGAACCAGCTCGTCCCGTCCTCTCGGGTCACGATGAGGGGCAGCTCCACCATCCCCCGTAGAGGGACACGGGCCGGTCGTGGTACCGGGTATTCTGCAGACGCTTGA
>CAZZEL010000141.1:2579-7138 GCA_964652625.1 uncultured Gemmatimonadaceae bacterium | reverse complement strand
CATGACCTGGTCCGGGTCCGCCAACTACCGCAGGAGCATCACGGACCGGGCCGTTCCCGCCGACACCACCGGCTACTCGGAGTCGCTGCTGGACAACCTCCGGATGAACGCCGGCTTCAACCAGAGCATCACCCTGGGCAACCTCTCCCTGTCCTCCAGCCTGGGAATGAACCAGACCGTGAAGCAGGGGGTGCCCATCTTCCCGGAAGACCGCTGGAAGGAGGACGCCCTGGCGGATCCGGGCTCCGAGGAACCTCCGCCGGACCAGACCGCCTCCGGGCCCGTTTTCGGCGACGCCGTGGATCAGGAGGACCAGGCGGAGACGGACGTGGACTGGAACACCAGCCTGAACTATCAGCAGCGGCTCATCGGCTCCACCACCATCACGCCCAGCCTGCGCCTGTCCGGGCGGCTGAGGAGGTCCGACCTGGACTCCCTGGCCTCCGACGGGTTCGTCTCCGCCCCCACTCGCCTCTCCCTGGCCGCCTCCCTGAAGACGGACCTCTACGGGTTCTTTCCCGGTTTCGCCTCCTTCGAGGCCATCCGGCACAAGTTCAGCCCCAGCTTCGACTTCTCCTACGCGCCGGAGGTGAGTCCCAGCCAGACCCAGATCGACGTCTTCGGCTCCCGGGAGGTGGGGGCCCAGCGGACCCTGCGCATCGGCCTGAGCCAGACCTTCGAGGCCAAGCTCAAGGAGGAGGCCGCAGAGGAGTTCGTGGCCTCCCGGAACCAGGCCCTGGTGGACTCTCTGACCCTGGTGGCCGACTCCCTGGTGGCCGTGGCCGATACCCTGTCCGGGGGAACCCAGGACCCCCTTAGCCAGGTGGCCGACTCCCTGCGCCTCTACGCCGACTCCCTGCGCATGCGGGCCGACTCCCTGGCGGCCACGGGAGGGCAGCCGGAGGAGCTTGAAGGGGGCCTCCGGAGGCCGCCCCAGGCCCCGAAGGTCACCCTCCTGGCCCTCCGGACCTCGGCTCTCACGTACGATTTCGAGCGGGCCGACGAGAGCGGCAACTGGCTGGACGGCTGGACCCAGACCACGCTGTCGAACAACATCTCCTCCGACTACCTCCGGGGTCTGACCATCAGCGTAGCCCACGACCTCTTCGAACAGGAGGGCACCGGGGGAGGCGGGGGCGCTGGAGGCGATGGCGGCCGGAGCTTCTCCCCCCACCTTTCCCGGATGAACCTCTCCTTCTCCCTGAACTCCCAGTCCGGCGTGGTCCGGGCCCTGGGGGGACTCCTGGGGGCCGGGGGAGAGGATGCGGGGCCGGTTCCGGAGGCCTCCCAGGGTGAAGATGTCACCGAGGAGGATCCCTTCGCCGGGGCCGGGATGGAGGAAGCCGCCGTCATCCCCGAGGTCTCCGGCAGCCGGCCCACCCGGCGGACGGGCGGAGGCGGTCAGGGCTGGAGAGCCAGCCTGTCCTATTCCCTCCAGCGGCCCCGGGACGAGACCCGTCCGGCGAACCAGATGATCCAGAGCACCCTGACCTTCACGCCTACGGAGAAGTGGGATGTGAACTGGAGGACCTCCTACGACGTGGAGAACGGGGGCTTCAACGACCACCTCATCCGCCTCACCCGGGACCTGCACCGCTGGGAGGCCCACTTCGACTTCCGTCAGACGGCCACGGGGAATTGGAGCTTCCGCTTCGAGGTGGCTCTCACGGACAACCGGGATCTCCATTTCGACTATCAGCAGCGGAGCATCCAGGACGCCTCCGGACGCCGTCGATTCTGAGCCCGGGCCGTGTCACATCCCGCCCCGGGCCTGTCCCCCCCAGAGGACACTTCCGGCTCCTCTTCTCCCGGAAGGCCTGGAACGGCGGGGATCTGCCGTTCGGCACGAGACGTGCGCTGACCGGGTAGCGGAGCCTGTCCTCTCCCGGAGGGAACCATGAAGGGAATCAGGAAGGGAATCATGAGACGAGCGACGAGACGATGGATTCTGGGTATGCTGGCCCTGCCTCTCCTCCTGGCTTTGGGGGCCTGTGAAGACGACGACTTCGTGGGCGTGGTGGACGACGTGCCCCCGGCTCCCCGGAACCTGGACGGCTGGTATTACAATCAGGCCGTCTACCTCACCTGGGAGCTGGACCCGGCCTGGCAGGACGACGTCTTCCGGGTCTACGGGAAGCGGATCTCCGATGCGGAGTACTTCCTCATCGCCGAGGTGACGAACTGCTCCGGCGGCTACTGCTCGTACACCGACGTCAACATCCTTCCGGACATCACGTACGAGTACTATGTAGCCGCCGTGAGCCCCTCGGGGATGGAGACGGCGTCGGAGTACTCTCTGGAGATCGACGTGCCCGAGCCCGTGGCTCCGGCGGATCCCCAGGGGATGGAGGTGGTGGCCCTGGACGGGGCCAGCTACCTCCGCTGGAGTGACAACGCCCGGGACGCCGAGGACTTCTCCTTCTACCGGGTCTACCTGGAGGACACGGCCGGCGGCGATGCCGCTCCCTTCCTCCTGGGGGAGACGGATTCCGAGGGGTTCCTGGACCTCCTGGCGCAGAACGGCACCACCTACTCCTACTTCGTCACCGCCGTGGACGACCAGGGGCACGAGAGCTCCGGGAGCGCGGCGGCCCAGGGCACGCCTCGCCCCGACTACCACGGAGAGTGGATCTACGCCTACGAGGATCTCCCCTCCCAGTCCGGCTTCCGGTTCAGCCCCGACGAGATGACCCTGCCCATCCTGGACGGGGACGACCCGGACCGGCACTTCCGCATGGAGATCGATGCCGACGGGTGGTGGCTGGTCCCGGGCCCCGGCACACAGGTCTACGACGGGTTCTTCGAGACCACGGCCCTGAAGTGCGGTGCCGGTGCCGACAGCGACTGCGTGGCCCTGAACGAGGCCCCGGCCAGTGGGTACGTCTCGGCGGACATGCCCCTCTATGCCCAGACCACCTACGTGCTTCGGGTCGTGGGGGACGATGGTCTGGACCATTACGGGGTCCTCCGGGCCGAGCTCCTGGGGTATGACCAGAACGGCGACGCCATCATGATCTTCGACTGGGCCTACCAGCTCCAGGCCGGCAACCCGAGCCTGGCACCCCGGAGCGTCGAGACCTTCCGGTCCGGGAACCCAGGCGGTTAGGAGCGGTTAGGAACGGAACACGCCCCGTTCCCACAAGGCTTTCCGGGCGTCCCCCCAATCCCCCTTCCGGGTCCCGTTCCCACGGGCCCGGGAGGGGTTTTTTCCGGCTTCCTCCCCATGGTTCCTTGCTTGTGCAGGGTTGGGCCCAGGTTTATCTTCCGGCACCCGAGGCCTCTGATCTCGAACGGACGTCCATCCTCTCTCGGAGGGTCTGGACGTTCTTCGTTTGTCCCGTTTCGCCTCGGATCCACCCCGTCGCTCCGGGGGAGAGTCGGGGCGGATCGATCAACACGTCCGGCAGAGGAGTCATGAGTATCGAATCCCTGAAGGAAAAGGCCCGGCGCCACGAGCAGAAGGAGGAGTGGCAGAAGGCCTTGGACCTCTACCGGCAGGCTCTCCAGATTCACGATGAGGACGAGCCTCCCGATGTCTCCCTGCTGAATCGGATCGGGGACATCCAGACCCGCCTTGGCCAGGCGGACGGGGCCGTGGAGGCCTACGAGCGGGCCATCGAGCTGTACATGGAGGCCGAGCTCCCGAACAACGCCATCGCCGTCTGCAAGAAGGTCCTCCGGAACCTGCCCGACCGGGACGTCTTCTTCCTCCGCATGGGCCAGATCCGGGGAGAGCAGGGCTTTCTCACCGATGCCCGCCAGAACTTCCTGACCTTCGCCGAGCGGAAGACCGAGGCCGGGGACATGGACTCGGCCATGGACGCCCTCCTGGAGCTGGTGGACCTGGTGCCGGCGGACGTGGACATCCGCCTGGCGCTGGCCGGCCAGCTCGAGTCCCACGACCGGCGGGACGAGTCGGTGGACCAGTATGCCGAGGCCTATCGGCGTCTGATTCTCCAGGATCGGGAGGACGAGGCCCAGGAGGTGGCGGAGACCGTCCGGGAGCTGGATTCGAGCCGGGTCCTCCCGGATCCGGAATCCGTGAGAGCCGGAGCCGCTCTGCAGGCTCGGGAGGAAGGGGCGTTCCAGACCACCTCCCTGGCCGGCATGGAGCTGGACGGTCCCGAGGCCATGGACGAGGATGTGGAGATCCCCGACGCCGTGGGAACCCGGTTCGGGGAGATCGAGATCGGAGAGGGTGAGGCCCCGGAGGCCGGGCCGGAGGATGTGCAGTGGGAAGAGGAGATGGGGCCGGAGGAGGGGGAGGAAGCCGAGGACCGAAAGGAGGAGGATCTGGAGGTCGAGGGTGTGGTGGAGGGTGAAAAGGATGAGGAAGAGGGGGAAGAGGAGGACCTGGAAGAAGTGGCGGCGGCCGAGGCTCCACAGACCTTCCGTTTCGGGGAGGCCGGAGACGTGATCGACGAGGAGGCGGAGGCGCCCCTGTGGGAAGAGGGAGAAGAAGGGGCGGTGGCGGAGGAGGAGGAAGAGGAAGAAGAAGAGGCGGAACCCCTTCCCATCCTGGACTTCGGAGAGGACGACGAGTACGAGGAAGACCGGGA
>CAZZEL010000141.1:0-2479 GCA_964652625.1 uncultured Gemmatimonadaceae bacterium | reverse complement strand
GAGGAGGAGGAGCTCGTCGCCGAGGATCTCCCTCCCGGGGAAGAGGGCGTGGAGGAAGAGGAAGAAGAGGAGGAAGAGGAGGAAGAGGAGGAACTGGCGGAGTTCGTGGGCGAGGCGGAGACGGTTCCCGAGGAGGCGGAGACGGTTCCCGAGGAGGTGGAGGAGGTTCCCACGGATGCGGAGGAGATCCCCGGGATCATGGAGGAGGCTCCTCCCACACCGGAAGCCCCGGCTCCGGAGGCCGAGGCGGTGGACGAGGCTCCCAAGACCCACCGGGAGGCGGCGGAGGAGGGGCGGCTGGAGCTGGCCATGGACATGGTCCAGGCCGAGATCCAGGCCGAACCGGACCAGGTGGAGCACTACCAGCGCCTGGTGGAATACGCCTTCCGGACCGGGGACCAGGCCACCCTCATCACCGCCTACATGCAGTTGGCCGGCGCCCTGACCCGGACGGGCTCAACGGCCAAGGCGAAGGCGGTCTACCAGCAGGTCCTGTCCCTCTCCCCGGGCCACAAGGAGGCCAAGGCCGGCCTGGCCGAGCTGGAGGGGGAGCCGTCCCGGCCGGAGGCGGAAGAGGCGGCCCCATCCGAGGACTATGTGGACCTGGGCGCCATGATCCTCGGGGAGAAGGAGAAGACCACCCGGTGGCGGGTGGCCGCCGATGCTCCGTCCGGGGACGAGGATGCCGACTTCGCCAAGATGCTGGGCCAGTTCAAGGAGAAGGTGGCCGAGCACGTGGACGCTCGGGACGTGGCAGCCCACCATGACCTGGGCACGGCCTACATGGAGATGGGGCTCTTGGAGGAAGCCATGAGCGAGTTCCAGATGGCCCTGCGGGCCTCTCCAGGGCACCTCCCCACTTACGAGGTGATGGGACGCTGCTGGATGGAGATGGGCAAGCCCGACATGGCCATCCGGAGCCTGGAGCGAGCCCTTAAAGCGGACTACCAGGTGGAAGACGAGCTCATCGGGATCTACTACCTCCTGGGCCGGGCCAAGGAGGAGCGGGGGAACACCGATGAGGCAGTGGAGTTTTACGAGAAAGTCTTCTCTCTGGACATCAATTTCGAGGACGTAACGGAGCGCCTTCGGACTCTTCGCTAGCGTCCGGGGGGCTCCGCTCCCATATGAGCAATCCAAGCCCCATTCTTCACCAGGCCCCTCCGGAGCTGGCCCAGATCCAGCTTCCCGTCAGAGACCGCCTGGACCTGGTCCTGGAGGAGATCCGGCGCATCGTGGCGGCGGATTTCGACATGATCGAGGAGGTGAACGACTACCTCCTTCTCCTTCCGGGGAAGCTCTTCCGACCCACCCTTCTCCTTCTCTCCAACGAGGTTGGGGATTCTCGCCACGAGGACGCCGTGACCTTCGGCGCGGCCCTGGAGCTGGTGCACCTGGCCACCCTGGTCCACGACGACGCCGTGGACAACTCGGTTCTCCGTCGGGGCCAGCCCACGGTGAACGCCCTCTGGACCCATCAGATCGCCATCATCATGGGGGACTACCTCTACAGCCGGGCCATGACCGAGCTGACGGAGGTGGGGCGGCTGGAAGCCATGCGGATCCTGGGTGTGGCCGCCAACGAGATGAGCATGGGGGAGATGCGTCAGCTCACGGCCTACGACGCCCTGGACTTCTCCGAGGACGACTACTACCGGCTCATCTCCGCCAAGACGGCCTCCCTCATGAAGGCGGCCTGCGCCCTGGGTGCCCTGGTGGGCGTCGACGAGTATCGGGAGACCCTGGGGAGCTTCGGCTACAACCTGGGCATGACGTTCCAGGTGGCCGACGACATCCTGGACTACGCCGGCTCGGAGAAGGAGACGGGCAAGCCCGTGGGCCAGGACCTCAGGGAGCGTAAGGTGACCCTGCCCCTGGTGGGAGCCCTCAGGAACGCCACTCCGGCGGCCGAAGCTCGGATCAAGGAGTTCTTCACCCGGGTGGAGCCATCGGACGAGGAGGTCTTCCGGATGGTGGAGCTGGTGCAGGAGCTGGGAGGGGTAGAGTACGCCCTGGAGCGGGCCCGGGAGTTCGGGGAGAAGGCCGAGGAGTCCCTGGATCCTCTACCGGGCGGTCCCGCGGTGAAGGCCCTCCGGGACTCCATATCCTACGTGGTTCATCGGAATCGTTGAGGCGTCCTCGGTGATGCGATGCTGATAGATACCCGTCGTCGGAGCATTCAGCGATTGGTCTGGACCCTGGTTCTGGGTCTCTTTCTCGGAGGGCTCTTCACAAAGCTCTCCGAGAGCTTTCTTCCGGAGAGCGCGGCCCGGGACTTCCTCACCACCTCCGTCTACGCTTCCGTGGGGCCCTTCTCCATCGACCTGGTGGCGGTGGCCCTCACCGTCGGTCCCCTCATGGTGAGTCTCAACGTCCTCACTCTGGTGGGCATCGGCATCGTGGCATTCGTTGCCCGGGCCTGGATCTAGAAGGCTGTTGAACAAGGTGGGTGCGGCCGCGCGCAGGGGTCTTGCGGATG
>CAZZEL010000140.1:3507-7341 GCA_964652625.1 uncultured Gemmatimonadaceae bacterium | reverse complement strand
AAGGGAACATGGCCAGACACCTTCCCTTACAACTCCAGAACCGGCACGGCAGCCGAGAGACCCCGGGCCATGCGGGCCCGGATCGCTTCGGAATGCCGGAAGGTGGTGATGAGGACCGCATCGGCGCCCAGGTCCGGGATGGCCTCAGGCTCCCGGATCGCCACACTTCCCTTCCGGGTCCCCTGCTTCGTCGGGTCGTCATCCACCAGGGCCACCACCTCCACTTGCTCCGCCTCGGCCACCGGAAGCACGGCTTCCAGAACGTCCCCGGCGCCGTAGAACACCAGGCGCCTCATGCCCTTCCCGGTGAGTTCCTGGAGGCGCCCACGGATATGGTCCTGGAGCTCCTGGTAGCCGTCCACCACGGCATGGAACCGGTGATGGAGAAGTCTGCGTCGGTAGCCCTTGCCCCGGGGCGTGAGCAGGTAGGCGTAGGGCCGGACCGAGTCGTCCACGACCCGGATCATGTCCTGGTCCAGGAGCTCACGGATTCGTCGGTTCACCTGACTGGGGGCCATATCCAGACTCCGGGCCAGACTCCGCTGGGACACGTTTCTGCCTTCCTTCAGCCTTTCCAGAACCGGAAGATCCTGGGCATGGGCCTTCGGGTCTCGTCCCCCATCCCGCATCAGTGGGTCAATCTCCCTCGTACCTCTGGATGAACAACGATGGTGAACCGTTAATAGGACAGGATCGGCCGCAGGTGTTCAGGTCTCTAAACACACGTTCCAGAACGGAACATCTGGTTCAAAAAAGAACCCGCCGCGAAAGCCGGTGGGATCAGGGAAGAGGATGCAGCAAAGTAGCTGTGGACAGCTCCGCCCCGTCAGTTACAGGGCTCGTCTGACACAGCCGAAAAAATCCAGCGGAAGAACGTCCAGCAGTTCTTCCTTCTCGTCTCGTTGTTGTGAAGACTCCCCCCCCGAGGGGGAGCCCCGACTCACTGCCGCAGGGGCCGGAGAGCCCGCCGGTCCAACTCCACGCTCACCGCCGCTCGGATGGCACTCAAGCGGACCGCCACCCGGGCCCGCCCACGGTCCTCAACCAGCACCCCCCGCATCCCCCGAAACGGTCCCTCCGTCACCTCGATGGGGGAGCCGGGCGTCAGGTAGTCCACAGGATGGGGGACTCGGCCCGTCTCCTGGACACCCTGGGCGAAGCGCCGCACGGAGGCCAGCTCCTCAGGACGAATGGGCGCCGGGGCACCCTTCGAGCTCACGACGTGCACCACCCCGGGCACCTTAAGGACCTCCCTGTGGTCTTTCAAGGCAAACCGGGCAAAGGTGTAGCCCGGGAACATGGGGAAGGCCACTCGCTTCTTACGATCGGCCCACTGACGCTCCTCTTCCACAAGGGGGATGTAGGTCTCGAATCCCTGTCCCTCCAGCCGCTCATCCACCTGCTTCTCCGCCCGGGCCCGGGTCCGGCAGGCATACCAGCGCGGGTCGTGGTAGAGCTCAGGGGGAAGGGTCGGGTGTCCGGTATGCTGGCCGAAGGAAGGCTTCCGGGGCATCAGCGACGCTCGAAGCGGCGATGGAGGTGAATGGAAACGCGAACCATCGGACAGAACATGGAACTCCCGCGTCAAGGCCCCGTCAAAATGCCGCTACGATGCGTGTCCAGCCAGGGGCCAGCAGCCCCTGAGGGCCGGAAGTGATCACCCCGTTACAATGGGGGGTTCTTCGAGTTTATCCACCCCCCGGCCCCGAATCAACCGCTCACGTACCAGCGCACGGTCTCTTCCAGGCCGGCGTCAAAGCGCCGATCCGGCTCCCATCCCAGCTCCCGGGTGGCCTTGGTGAAGTCCATGGCGTAGCGCCGGTCGTGGCCAGGGCGGTCGTCCACGAAGGTGACGAGGGTCTCCGGAGCCTTGAGGATCTCCAGGATCCGCCGGACCACCTGGAGGTTCGTCCGCTCGGCGTTACCGCCAAAGTTGTAGACCTCCCCGGGCCGCCCCTTCTCCAGGGCCGCCAGGAGGCCCCGGCCGAAGTCCTCCACGTGGATCCAGTCCCGGACGTTCAGGCCGTCGCCGTAGACGGGCAGATGTCTTCCGGCCTGGGCACGGGTGATCATGAGGGGGATGAGCTTCTCCGGGTGCTGCCGGGGCCCGTAGTTGTTCGATCCCCGGGCGATGACCACATCCATGGCGAAGGTGGTGGCATAGGCCAGGGCCATGAGGTCCGCCGAGGCCTTGCTGGCCGAGTAGGGAGAGCGGGGTTGGAGGGCCATGCCCTCGGTGAACCGAAGCGGCGCCTTCCATCCGGGCCCTCCCGGGCGGGCCGCCTCCGGATCCACCCAGGGCAGCTCCCCGTAGACCTCGTCGGTGGAGACCTGGAGGAACCGGGGCACCCCGGCGTCCCGGGCGGCATCCAGGAGGACCTGGGTTCCCACCACGTTCGTCCGGACGAAGGGCGCGGGCTCGGTGATGGAGCGGTCCACGTGGCTTTCGGCCGCCAGGTTCAAGACGGCGTCCTGTCCCTCCATGAGCTCCCGAACCAGCGGTGCATCGCAGATGTCGCCCTGCACGAAGGCGTAGCGGGGATCCCGCTCCACACCGGTGAGGTTCGCCGGATTCCCGGCGTAGGTCAGGAGGTCCAGGTTCGTGATCCGGGCCTCGGGACGGTCCCGGAGAATCAGCCGGATCAGGTTCGATCCGATGAACCCGGCCCCACCGGTGACCAGAAGATTCATGGGTTCAGCACCGGGTTCTCCCGGTCGGCGGCCACCAGGCGAGCGGCCCGGTAGAGGGAGGGGATGGTGCCGGCGTCCGTCCACCAACCCTCCAGGATCCGGTAGTCCATGTCTCCGGCCAGGATGTAGGCGTTGTTCACGTCGGTGATCTCCAGCTCCCCCCGTGCCGAAGGCGTCAGGGTCCGGATAATCTCGAAGACCTTCTCGTCGAAGAAGTAGCAGCCCGTGACGGCCAGGTTCGACGGCGGGTCCGCCGGCTTCTCCACCACCCGCACCAGGAGATCCCCGTCGAACTCCGCCACCCCGAAGCGCTCCGCATCGTCCACCTCCTTCAGGAGCAGCATGGCTCCTTCCCGGCGCTGGGCGTACTGCCGGACGTAGGGGGTCAGGGATTCCTGGAAGAGGTTGTCACCCAGGATCACGCACAGGGGCTCGCCATCGGAAAAGTCCTCGGCCAGGCCCAGAGCCTCGGCGATGCCCCCCTGCCCTTCCTGGTAGGTGTAGTGGAGGTGCCTGAGGCCGAACTCCCGGCCGTTGCCCAGGAGCTTGAGGAAGTCCCCCGCCGAGTTGCCCCCGGCCACCAGGAGGATCTCCGTCAGGCCCGCCGCCACCAGTTGCTGCAGCGGATAGTAGATCATGGGCCGGTCGTAGACGGGCAGCAGGTGCTTGTTCGTCACCCGGGTCATGGGATGGAGCCGGGTTCCCAGGCCTCCGGCCAACATCACGCCCTTCATGGCTGGAGCCTCCTCTCCGGACCCATCGCGGGTGTCGTCATGCTCTCTTCGTTCCTCCTTCGGCGGGTCCCGTGGTCTCGGCACCGGAACTCTCCTTTCCCTGGAGAAATCGCCGCAGGCCGTCCCGCCAGTGGGGAAGGCTCCGCCCCAGGATCTCCTCGGCCAGGGTGAGGTCCAGGACCGAGTAGCGGGGGCGCCGGGCGGGGGCTCCAAAGGCCTCGGAGGTCACGGGGATGATCTCTCGCTCGACAGGGTCCCGTTCGGCGGCGCCCTCTGCCTCCATACCGGGGTCGCCGCTGCCCCTCAACTCCTCCTGGACAGCCTGGGCCAGCTCCAGGCGGGTGCAGCTTCCCCGGTTCGCCAGGTGGAGAACCGTCGGGGATTCGGCCGGATCCGATCCCGGAGCCCC
>CAZZEL010000140.1:0-3407 GCA_964652625.1 uncultured Gemmatimonadaceae bacterium | reverse complement strand
GCCGGATCCGATCCCGGAGCCCCGGCCCCTGCCCTTCCCGGCCCCGGAACGTCGGGCTGATGGGATTCCTGGCCTGACCTACCCTCCACCAGATCCAGGATGGCCGGGGCCAGGTCCCCCACGTAGGTGGGCCGACTGGTCTCGTCCCTCACCACCCGAATCGGATCCGGGGAGGAGCTTTCAGTCGCCGGCAGACGGCCGGGGTCGTCCGGGCCGCGCCGGTCACTTCCCGTCGAGAACGCCCGGCGCAGAAAGGCCACGAAACCCGTGTCCGTATCGCCGAAGAGCCAGCTCGTCCGTACGATCAGGTGCCGGCATCCCGAGTCCCGAACGGCGGCTTCCCCGGCCAGCTTGCTGATGCCGTACAAATTCAGGGGGGCCGGCTGGTCCGTGGGGAGGTAGGGCTCCCCCTTCCTGCCGTCGAAGACGTAGTCCGTGCTCACGTGAAGAAGGAAGGCCCCGGCCCGGGCCGCCGCCTGAGCCACATTCGCCGCCCCGTCCCGGTTCACGGCAAGGGCCTCCTCCGGCTCCGCCTGGGCCCGGTCCACGTGGGAGAAGGCGGCGCAGTTGAGAATCACCAGACCACCGTCCCTCTTCTCCCCGGCCCCCCGGACCGTCTCCTCCACCCTCCCCGGGTCCGTCACGTCCAGCTCCTCCCGGTCCGGAGCCAGGACCCGGTGCCCCCGCCTCCGGGCCTCCCCCGCCAGAGCCCTGCCCAGGAGTCCCAAGGCGCCGGTGATGAGGACCTTCACTCCACCCACTCCCTCCGGAACTCGGCCAGGAGCTGGGCCCGGGCCGCCAGGAAGTTGGGGAGCTTGGGATCGGGCTGGTTCCAGGCCGGCCGGCTCCCGTCGGCGTGCAGGAGCGTTCCCCCGGCTGCCGTCACCAGGGCGGCCCCTGCGGCCACGTCCCACTCGTGTTTCGGCACCAGGGTCCAGGTGGCGTCGGCCATGCCCGCCGCCACCTGGGCCAGCTTGAAGGCCACGGAGCCGCAGGGTTCCACCGTGAACCCGGCGCCCTCGTAGCGGTCCCATTCCCCCCGCTTCCACTCGCTCCGAGACGCCAGGATCCGGGCCCCTTCCAGGGAGGTCCGCTCGGTCAGCCCCGCCGTCTCGCCGTTCCGGGTCACCCCCGTCTCCACGGATCCCACCACCAGGAGGTCCACCGGGGGGCTGTAGATGCCTCCGGCCACGGGCTCTCCGTCCTCCACCAGACCGATGGAGATGCACCACTCGGGGATGCCGTCCACGAACTCCCGGGTGCCGTCCAGGGGGTCCACCACCCAGACCCTCCGCTTGTGGAGTCGGTCCGGGGAGTCCCGGGTCTCCTCGCTGAGCCAGCCCTCCCCTTCCTCCGGCAAAATCCGGTGCAGGACCTCGTTCACCGCCAGGTCCGCGGCGGTGACCGGATCGCCCCGGCTGCTCTTCTCGTCGTAGGCCACGTCCCCGGGGGTGAAGGGGCGCACGGCCTCGGCCGCCTGCTCCAGCCCCTCCCGGATCCGGTCCAGGTCCTCGCGTCGTGTCATGGGGTTCTCAACGTCCAGTCTCGGCGGGTAGGTCGGCCGGAAGGGGCCGATGGCCTTTCCAACGCTCTGCGATTGCCATACCCGGAAGATAGAGGGACCGGCGGGCAGGCTCCAAGGCCGGCCTCAGTCCAGCTCCGTGGCCGGCCCGATGTAACCTTCCTTCTCCAGGTAGAGGTAGACCTTCTGGGCCGCCTCTTCCGGCGTGATGTCCGTGGTGTCCAGGACCACGTCCGCGTCCGCGGGCTCTTCGTAGGGATCGCTGATGCCGGTGAACTCCTTCACGATCCCCGCCCGGGCCTTGGCGTACATCCCCTTCCGGTCCCTTGCCTCGCAGACCTCCAGGGGCGTGGCCACATGGACCAGGACGTACCCGCCGTACTGGGTGATGAGGTCCCGGTTCTGCTTCCGGACCCGGGCGTAGGGGGCGATGGGGGCGCACAGGGCGATGCCCCCGCCCTTGGTGATCTCCGAGGCCACGAAGCCGATGCGCTGGACGTTCAGGTCCCGGTGCTCCTTCGTGAAGCCCAGCTCGCTGGAGAGGTTCTTCCGGACGATGTCCCCGTCCAGGAGGGTCACGGAGCGGCCGCCGGCCTGGAGGAGCTTGGTCCGGAGCACGTTGGCCACCGTGGACTTGCCCGAGCCCGAGAGCCCGGTGAAGAAGACCGTGAAGCCCTTTTTCCAGCGGGGGGGATGCCGGCGCCGGAGCTCCCGGGTGACCTCCGGGAAGGTGAACCAGTCGGGGATCTCCCGGCCGTCGTCCAGCCGGGCCCGGAGCTCGTCCTGGCTGATGGACCAGGTGGTGACGCCTTCCGGGATCTCGTCCACCGGGAGGTACTCGTCCCGTTCCTTTACGTAGACGAGCATGCGGAAGGGGAGGATCTTGATGCCCAGCTCCTCCTCGTGCTCCATGGCCATCTGCTGGGCGTCGTAGAGGCCGTAGAAGGGGCGGCCGTCGCCGTCGGCCCCGGGGCTGGCGTGGTCCTGTCCCACGATGAAGTGGCTGCAGCCGAAGTTCTTCCGGACGATGGCGTGCCAGAGGGCTTCCCGGGGGCCGGCCAGTCGCTGGGCCATGTCCAAGAGGGAGAGCTTGGCCGTGAACTGGGGATAGCGGGCCAGGACGGCCTCGTAGCAGCGGACCCGGGTGTAGTGATCCAGGTCCCCGGACTGGGTCATGCGGACCACCGGGTGCACCAGGACGTTGGCCTGGGCCTGGCGGGCGGCCCGAAGGGTCAGCTCCACCTGGGCCTTGTGCATGGGGCTCCGGGTGTGGAAGCCCACCACCTGCCTCCATCCCAGGCGGGCGAACTCCTCCCGTAGCTCACGGGGCGTGTGCCGGTCTCCGGTGAAGTCGTAGTGCGCCGGGAGCTGGATCCCCTCCAGAGTGCCTCCCACGTACACCGGACCCGAGTAGGTCAGGAGGTAGTCCACCCCGGGGTGATCCGTGGAGGTGGTCCCGAAGACCTTCTCCGCCTCCTCGGTCCGGTCCGGCTCCCAGATGTCCGTCACCGTGAGGACGGCCATGAGGACCCCCTCCGGATCCCGGAGGGCCAGGGGCTCACCCGGCTCCACACCCTCCGCCACCTCCCGGGACACGTCCAGGGTGATGGGGATGGGCCAGAGGGTGCCGTCGGCCAGCCGCCTGTGGTCCCGGACTCCCTCGTAGTCGGCCCGGCCCATGAAGCCCTCCAGGGGGCTGAACCCCCCGTTGAGCAACAGCTCCAGGTCCCGCATCTGGCGGTCGTTCAGATCCCAGGAAGGCCAGTCCCGGGACGCCTCCTTGAGCTCGTCGGCCCGGTCCTCGTCCACCAGGAACTCCTTCAGCTCACCGCCGTGGGGCGGGATGAGACGGTCGGTCATGGCTGGTCGCGATAGGTCTGAGTTC
>CAZZEL010000139.1:2054-7389 GCA_964652625.1 uncultured Gemmatimonadaceae bacterium | reverse complement strand
CGGCTATCCCTCCCCATGGCTGAAAGCCAGGGGGATCCCGCCGGTTCTGCTGAAAAGGTCCGGGCAGTGCTGCGGCACTCATCTCTGCATCAGTGACCGGAGCCTGGCCTGCGCGTGGAGCTGAGGGACCTGGAGCAGAGTGCACCATTGCCCCACGTTTCCCCGGACATGGTGTTTGTGAAGCTTGGAGTCGCGCCACCGGATCTCGTCCGTGCGGTGCTCCGAGTAGCCGTGGGGGATTCCCGGGCTGGTGAACCAGTTCGGCTGGTTGTACCCGCCCAGCAGGTTGATCTGCTTGGCCGCGCAGGAGTGGGCCGGCTCCTGGCCGTACTTGAATATGATGATCGTGCATCGAGAAAAGACCATCGGTTGTCCTTTGGGCTTCCGCACCGGCCTGCCCATGGCGGCGATTTGTCGCATGACACCCGTGGGGTTTCCCAACTGGAGATAAACATCCCGGGTGGGTTCCCGCCCGAACTCGGCGCAGAAGAGGTAGTAGACCGTGGCGAAGTGGCAGGTCACGGGGATGCCGTTCCACGTCTGGCCGACGGTCCCGGGGATAACTCCCACGTTGAGCATGGTGTCCTCCTCTCGGGCTCGGGGGCGAGTCGGCCCCGAGGGTCTCCCGGACCCCGGGGTCGTCGAGAAATGTGTGCGGGTGGATCAGCACCGAGCAAGGTTTTTCTGCGCGGTCCCTGAAAGGTGGAGCGGCGAACTGGGATGATCTACTTCGGCCGGGCGAGGGGGAAGGACACCATCGTCGGCGTGCTCTCACCCGACCGGGTGGGCTGGAACACAACCTTCCGTCAGAGCCACGACCTCCTTCACACCGACCAGATCACCTGCCACCTCCGGATTGCCCCCCTCCCCGGGCCGGGAGGGCGTCACGGGTCCATCCCTGCGAGCTCACCTTCCTGGACGCGGCGGAAAACCACGTGGTGCCGCGGTCCGGCGCCGCCGGGAATCGAATGAATGCCGGGAGCCGCCGCTGCCGGAGGGGGGACGTCTTCCCTCTCGCCGGGGAAGGGGCCCCGGATCTCTACTGCGGCCCCTCCCCCTCCTCCTTCTTCTCCTCCTCGTCCTCCTCTTTCGTCTTCCTCTCCCAGGGCTCCCACTCCATGTCCCGGGCATAGTTCTGGATCCACTTGATCTCCTCGATGTCCCGGATCCGCTGGTGGTGGGGCTCCCTGAAGCCGTGGGGCTCCCTGGGGAAGCGGATGTAGCGCACCGTCTTGCCCTGGTCCTTCAGGTACTGGAAGAACATCATGCTCTGGGGCTCGGTGTCGGTGCGATCGGCCATCCCGTGAAGGATGAGGGTGGGGGTGGTGATTTCGGTCGTATGGCTCAGGGCCGAGCGGTAGCGGTACCCCTCCGGATTCTCCCACGGTGTCCCCCCGATGTACCAGAGGCGGACATCGTAGTTGAAGCCCGGGCCGTACTCCGAGGACCAGTCCGAGACCATGGCCCCCACGCTGGCTGCCTTGAAGCGGTCGGTCCGGGTGATGGTCCACCCGCCCAGGATGCCTCCGTAGCTCCAGCCCCTCACGGCCAGGTGGTCCTCGTCGGCGATCCCCTCCTCGATGAGGAAATCCACACCGGTCATGAGGTCCTCGTAGTCTCCGCCTCCGATGTCGTTCATGTTCCCCCGCAGGAGCTCGTCGGAGTAGCCGCTGCTACCCCGCACGTTCGGCTGGAGCTGGGCGTACCCCAGGCCGGCCCAGACGTGGTTGCTGCTCCGGAAGGAGTTGGTGAAGACCCCCGCCGGTCCGCCGTGGATGTGGAGGAGGAGGGGGAGGGGCTCGGTGCGGTCGTAATCGGCAGGCAGGACCATGATCCCTTCGATCTCCATGCCGTCCCGGCTCTCCCATCGAACCACCTCTCCCCGGGCCAGGGCGATGGAGTCGGTGATGGTTGGGTTGGCCTGGGTGAGTCGGGTGCCGCCCTCCATCCCATCCTCCGAGATCTCGTCTCCCACCTCGGCCACCCAGAGATCCGGAGGAGTATCGAAGTCCTGGAAGGAGTAGACGAAACGGCTCCGGTCCCGGGAGAAGGAACCGGCCGAGAGGCTTCCCTCCACGTCGGTGAGCTGCTCCACCTCCCCGGTGGCCACGTTCAGACGGTAGAGGTTGGTGTCGGTGCGCTGGAGCCCGCTGAAGAGGACGGCCTCCCCGTCGGGCGTCCACTCGAAGCCCCTCATGTTCCCCTCGAAGGCCTCGGAGGCCATCCGGTAGTCCCGGGTGTCGGCGTTCATGACCCAGAGCTTGTCGTTCCTCAGCTCCCAGCTCTCGTCGTCCGGCGCGGTATAGGCGAAGTGGATGCCGTCGGGGGCCCACTTCACGCCTCCCTCGGGGGCCTCGTTCTCGGTGAGCTTCGTGATCTCGCCGGATTCCACGTCCAGGTGGTGGATCTCCGAGAGGTAGCCCTGGTTTCGCCGGTTCTCGTAACGGGCGGTGAAGACGACCCGTGAGCCGTCGGGGGAGACGTCGAAGCTCCCCACCCGGAACTCCTCTTCCGTGAGCCGCTTCTCCTCCTTCTCCTCCACATCGAAGATCCAGAGGTTGTTCCACCGCCCCTCCCGCTGTCCGTTGGGCCCCTCGTCCACGAAGATGGCGTCGTCCCCCTGCTTCCGGGCCTTGGCCTCCTCCTTGGTCCTGGGCTCGGCGGCCACGAAGACGATGGCCGACTCGTCGTCCACCCACCGGTACGACCCCACGGAGGAGGCGTGCTTGGTGAGCTGGACGCCTTCCCCGCCGTCGGTACGCATGAGAAAGATCTGGGCCGTGTCCTTTACCTCTCGCTTGAACGAGAGGTAGGTGCCCCGGGGCGAGAACCGGAAATCGCTCCCCCCCTCCTCACCGATGAACCGGAAGGGCTCACCGCCGTCGGCAGGGACCATGTAGTAGGTGGATTCCCGCTCGTTCTCCTCCCACTCGAGCTCCGATTTCGAGAAGAACACCCACTCCCCGTCCGGAGAGATGAGGGCGCTCCCCACCCGGACCATGTCCAGGCCGTCGTCGGTGGTCATGGGTCGCCGTTCCTGGGCTCCGGTGAGGGAGGGAAGGAGGAGGAGGAGAGCGAGGATGAAGGGAGTCGGGCTACGCATGGGATCCTCCGCGAGGGGTTCTCGGCAGCGGGCGTCAAGTCAAGGGATTCTGCGCCCGATGGCGGCTCCAGGCATCGAAGCGCGATGCCATTCACAGAACCCCGATTGCATTCAGGGTTGAGGAAGATGCATCTTCTCATCCCCTTTCACCAGCAGGGACGGACCCTTTCACCACCGAACGGCGACGAGGTCCCCGGATGACACTTCTCGAATCCATCAATCCGCTGAACGGAGAGGTCGCAGGCTCGGTGGAGGTCACCCCCACCGACGCCATCCCCGACATCGTGGCACGGGCACGGGCCGCCCAGCCGGCGTGGGCCACCATGGGCATGGAGAGAAGGGCCCGACTCCTGGGGAAAGCCGCCCCCCGCTTCAAGGAGGAGGCCGAGGAGCTGGCCCGTCTCATGACCCGTGAGATGGGCAAACCCGTCAACGAGTCCACGGGGGAAGCCCGGAGCATCGGGGCCGGTCTCGTCAGGGAGCTGGAGGAGATGGCCCAGGCCCTGGCCCCCGAGACGCTGGAGAAGAACGGGGTCCGTTCCGTCATCCACCGGGATCCCCTGGGGGTGGCCGCCGCCATCACTCCCTGGAACTTCCCCGTGGCCATGCCCAACTGGATGGTCCTCCCGGCCCTGGCAGCGGGCAACACCGTGGTCTTCAAGCCCTCGGAGGAGACGCCCCTGGTGGGCCAGGCCTACGAGGACATCCTGGGTGAGCATCTCCCGAAGAATGTCCTGACCGTGATCCATGGAGCCGGCGAGCAGGGCAAGGCCCTGGTGGCCGCCGACGTGGATCTCATCGCCTTCACAGGCTCCCGGGAGGTGGGCCGGGAGATCCTGGCTGCTTCCGCCGTTGACCTGAAGCGGGTCATCCTGGAGCTGGGGGGCAAGGACCCCCTCGTGGTCCTGGACGACGCCGACCTGGAGAAGGCCGCACGCTTCGCCGCCTGGAACGGCTTCCGCAACGCCGGCCAGGTATGCGTGAGCACCGAGAGGGTCTACGTCCAGGACTCCGTCGCGGCGCCCTTCCTGGAGCTCCTGGCTGCGGAAGCCGAGAAGCTGGTCATGGGGGACGGGCTGCAGAGGAAGACGACGCTCGGCCCCATGGTGAACGACGAGCAGCGGGAGAAGGTCCTGGATCAGGTGCGGGACGCCGTTCGGAAAGGGGCGAAGGTCCTGGCCGGCGGGTCACAGCAGGAGGCGCCCTTCGTGGTGCCCACCGTCCTGACCGATGTCCCGGCCTCGGCGGCCATCGCCACCGAGGAGACCTTCGGGCCCGTTCTGTGCGTGAGCCGGGTAGGCACCGACGACGAAGCGGTGGAGCGTGCCAATGCCACGCCTTTCGGGCTGGGCGCCGTGGTCTTCGGCGGGGACCCGGAGCGGGCCGGGGCCGTGGCCCGGAGGCTGAATGCCGGGATGATCGGGATCAACCGGGGGTGTCACGGGGCCCCGGGAACCCCCTGGGTCGGAGCCCGGCAGAGCGGGTACGGCTTCCACAAGGGCCGGGACGGCCACCGCCACTTCACCCAGACCCGGGTGGTCACCGAGGCCGTCTGACGGGCCCCTTGCCCGCTTCCTTCCCCGGCCCGCGCCGACGTCGGCACCCCGGCCACGGTCTGGTACCGGCACCGCTACCATGGGGTCTTCGCTCCCAATGCGCCCCTCAGAAGGCTGTTGAACAAGGTGGGCGAGGCGCACCCCCCTTGTTCAACAGCCTTTTAAGCCACTGGTCACCGAACGGGCCCACCAGGACAATGCCCTGGCCGCTCAGGTCCCCGGTCCCAGACTTCCCCTCCCAGAACCCCCCGGGGCTCCGGCTCTCCAGCCAGAGGGGACAGGGCCGCGGACATGGGCAAGCAGACAAGGCCGCCCAGGAAGCCTTCCTTGACCCTTTCCACTCGATTCCAAGGATTCCCCCAACACACTCAGGGCCTCGTAGGGTCCTTGAACTTGCCGGTTGTCATCGCTTGCCTCCCCATAAGGACGCGCTGCCCTGTGACGCCTATTCGTCGCAGCAACCCTCTCGTTGTGAGGGGCGGATGTCCGGGCTAGCTTCCAGACATGGAACGTTCGATCCCGTACGATGCATCTCTTCGCGCCTGGGCCCGGGAAAGGCAAGCCCGGCTCCTGGTAGTCTTCGGTTCCGCCGTCGCCCCCGGGGGCCAGGGGCCAACGAGGGACCTGGACCCGGTCCTCCGATTCGAGATCTTTCGGTCCGGACAGCCCCTCCACG
>CAZZEL010000139.1:0-1954 GCA_964652625.1 uncultured Gemmatimonadaceae bacterium | reverse complement strand
GACCTGGACCCGGTCCTCCGATTCGAGATCTTTCGGTCCGGACAGCCCCTCCACGAAGCCGAAGACGGCCTGATGGCCCGAGAGGGCACCCTTGTCCCCTGAGGTTCTCGCCCGAAAGCTCGCCAAGCTTCGTGTCTTCCTGTACGACGGAGAGCGGGTTCTCCCCTTCGGCGAGGACCTTGTTGCCGCCCCGATCTCGACTCTGTGGGGCTAGAAACGGCCAAATGATGCCTTCGTGAGAAAAGGGCGATGGCCCCAGAACGGGAACCGGCCGTCCCGCATCAATTCCCCAGGCGGCGTGGGTGCCCACCCAGACATGCCCGCCGCCCATTCCGGCGCACTATCTTACCTTTCATGAACAGCCGCACCACGCCCATAACCGTCCTCCGGGATGTCTTCGGCTTTGACGCGTTCCTCCCGGGCCAGGAGGAGGTCATCGATGCCGTCCTGGATCGCAGGGACTGCATCGCAGTGATGCCCACCGGGGCCGGGAAGTCCCTGACCTACCAACTTCCGGCCCGGATTCTCGAGGGGACGGTTCTCGTGCTCTCGCCCCTCATCAGCCTGATGAAGGACCAGGTAGACGCCCTTCGGGAATTGGGCTTCAAGGCTGTGGAGATCAACTCCACGCTGGACCTCGAGGAGCGCCAAGCCCGTCTCTCGGCCTTCCGGAAGGGGGAATACGAACTGGTCTTCCTGGCCCCGGAGGCATTGGATGGGGGGCTTCGGACATTCATTCACGGATGCCCCGTGAGCCTCCTGGCCGTGGACGAGGCCCACTGCATCAGCCAGTGGGGCCATGACTTTCGGCCCTCCTACAGGCGTCTCAGAGACCTGAAGGATGGGCTCGATGTCCCTGTACTGGCGCTGACGGCCACGGCCACCCGACCGGTGGCGGTGGACATCGTCCGCCAGTTGGGCATGAAGAAGCCGGCAGGGTTCAAAGGATCCTTCTTCCGGCCCAATCTGAACATCCGTTGCCGAAAGAAAGGGCAGGGAAATACCCGCAAGGAGATCCTGGCCCTGATCCGACGCCACCAGCGGGAAAGCGGAATCGTCTACTGCCTCAGCCGCAGAGGGGTGGAACAGACCGCCCGGTTTCTGAGGGACAACGGGGTTCGGGCCCTGGCCTACCACGCCGGCCTCCCCGATGACGAGCGCCACACTGCCCAAGAGGCCTTCCAGCACGACGAGGCCGACGTCATCGTGGCCACCATCGCCTTTGGGATGGGCATCGACAAATCCAACGTTCGCTTCGTCATCCACCGAGATATGCCCAAGGACATGGAGTCTTGGTATCAGGAGGTGGGCCGGGCCGGCCGGGACGGGGTGGATGCCGACTGTATCCTCTTCTATTCGTGGGCAGATGTGAAACTCCACGAACGATTTCTCGACGACATTGACGACCCGGACCTCTGGGAGGCCAAACGCAGAGCCACGGTTTCCCTCTTCAATATGCTGGAATCGGGGCGGTGTCGGCATCAGACCATCCTCCGCCATTTCGACGAAGAGATCGGGCCGTGCCAGGGGTCCTGCGATGTATGCACCGGGGTGACGGTGGCCGACCTGGCCGCTGGATCCGTGGGGAACCCCGTCAAGACCTTCCGCCCCCGCCGCCGGGAGGGGGCTTCACCCACCCCCGGCCCGCACGTCCGTCCGGAGGACGAAGCCCTCTTCCAATCCCTCAGAATTCTCCGCAAAGAGATGGCGGACCGGCAGCACGTGCCGGCATACATCGTCTTCAGCGACAAGACCTTGAGAGAGATGGCCACCCGGAAGCCCACAACTCCGGCGGAAATGCTCGAGGTGTCCGGGGTGGGGCCAACCAAGCTGGAGCGGTACGGATCGGCCTTTCTACTGCTTTTGAACGATCTCACCCAGGCCTCACCAGGGAAGCGGGAGCACGCCGGGAAGACATGTCGCAACAATGAGATTTAGACAACACATCTCCTTG
>CAZZEL010000138.1:0-7516 GCA_964652625.1 uncultured Gemmatimonadaceae bacterium | reverse complement strand
CCGGGGAGGCGGTAAACAAACCTTTCCCGAAGGGTACATTTAATATAGGGTAAAGGGATTCGGGATCCAACGGCCATCGTCTCCCAGCGCCCCACGCACAGCATGATTCTTGCACTGGAGAAGGTGGGTTGCCGACCACCTCGAACTGGACTGCCATGACCTGGACCGACTCACCATTCACGCCGCTGGTCGTACTCATCGAGGGCCAGGAGTGGACGGCTCGCTCTCTGGAAAGCATTCTTACTCCCCACGGCTGCGCCGTGTTCCGGGCCTACACGGGTCACCAGGGGCTGGACATCCTCAAGCGGCTGATTCCGGACCTGATCCTGGTAGACCGGCACCTTCCGGACATGACGGCAGACCAGGTATTCCGACGCCTGCGGGACCTTCCCACGGTGGGTGCCTCCACTCCGAAATGCCTCATCTCCACCGCTCCGGTGAGCCGGGAAGACCGGATGGCCGCCTTCCAGGGCGGGGCCTGGGAAGTCCTCACGCCCCCCTTCGATTCCGCCGAGCTCACCATCCGGCTGAACACCTGGGTGAGCGCCAAGAGGGAAGTGGACGCGGCCCGGGAGCAGGGCATGCTGGACCCCCTCACGGGACTCTATAACCTCAAAGGACTGTTGCGCCGGATCGACGAACTTGTGTCGGACGCGTCACGGTACGAGCGGTACATCTCCCTGGTGGCGGTGGGGCTCCCCCAGGGGAAGGCACCGAAGGAAGAGATGGATCCGGACGAGCTCACCCGTCTGGTGGGTATGGCCCTGGGCAAGACCACTCGCCTGTCCGATGCCGTGGCCCGGGTGGGCCCGGCGGAGTTCATCATCGTGGCTCCGGGCACGGACAACTCCGGAGCGGAGGTCCTGGCTGACCGCCTCCTGGCCCTGGCCAGGACGGAGGAACTCCCCCTCAGGGCGGGAATCTTCTCCGCCCGGAGGGCCAAACGGGAACCCATCGCCCCCCTGGACCTGCTGAACCGGGCCACAGAGGCCCTCCGGCGAGCCCAGTCGGCGGAAGACGGGCCGCCCATCTTTTCTCAGGAGTCCATGAACTAGGAAGAGTCTTCGTCTTCCGGCACCACCAGGGTGGAGGTCGTCTCGTCCTCCTCTTCCCTCCCCTCTTTCTTCTCCTCCTCCACGTCTTCCTCCTCCTCGGGCACGTAGTCCGGCAGGTAGTACGTGTAGTGCCGGAAGTAGCCCACGGAGGCCGTCTCCTGGATGTCGTTCAACACCCCGCCCAGCATCCGCACCGGCAGGCGCAGGAAGGTCTCCAGCTTCCCCTTGGCCAGCTCCTTGTTCGTGGTGCCGGAGCGCATGACCACGATGAGATTGCCAGCGTGAGCCCCCAGCACAAAGGCGTCACTCCCGGCGGACATGGGGGGGGAGTCCACGATGATGACGTCGTAGCGTGATTTCAGGGCCGCCAGGGCCTGCTGCATCCGGCTGGAGCTCAGGAGCTCGGGAGAGGCCGTGCGCCGGGAGCCCGAGGGCAACAGATCCAGGTTCTCGTAGGCCGTGCCCCGGATCACCGAGTTCCGGACCCGTCCTTCCAGGAGGTCCGTGAGGCCCGGCTTCCTCTGGTCGTCAAAGAGCTGATGAAGGTCGCCCCGGCGGGTATCCCCGTCGATGAGGAGGGTCACCTGCCCCAGTTGGGCGAAGGCGATGGCCAGGTTGGACGACACGAAGGTCTTGCCCTCCCCGGTATCGGGACTGGTGACGGTCACCACGATGGGCCGTGCCGTGCCGTGGGCGAACTCCGTCCGCATACGAATGTCCCGGAAGGCCTCGAAGACGGCGCTGGCGTTGTCGTTCCGCCCGGACTTGAGCCGGGGAACCACGCCCAGGATCTCAATCCCCAGGTCGTGGCTCACGTCGGTGACGTAGCGGAAGCGGGGATCCATCCGGTCCCAGAGGACGGCCCCGGCGATGCCCGCGCCCAGGAAGCCCAGGAAGACCATGCCCGCCATGGGGAGGCGCTGGTCGCTGGCGGGAACGCTGGGAACCTGGGTCTCGTCCAGGATGCGTACGTCGGGGATACTGGAGGCGGCGGCGAGCTGGGCCGTCTCGAAGCGTTGCCTCAGGTCCACATAGAGGTTGTCGGCAATATCCCGTCGGCGCTCCAGCCGGGCCTCCTGGATGGTGCGGCGGGGGATCTCCCGCAACTCCCCGGAGCGCTCGTCAAGCACCCGCTGGAGCTCTGCCCGTCGGGCCCGGAGCTCCGCCATCAGAGAGGCTGTGAGCCGAGGAAGCGTTTCCGTCTCCAGCTCCCGGATGTCCCGCTGAAGGTCCTCAACCGGAGGGTAGTCCCCGGTGAAGTCCTGGAGAAGGGAGCGAAGCTCGGCCCGGTTCTGGGTGAGCTCTTCCAGGGCACCCTGGAGCTCGGAGGAGTTGCTCACGGCGGGTATGAGCTCGAAGGACTCCACCCGGGCCCCGCCCTCAGGAAGGGAATCCAGGACGGCGGAGAGGCGCTCCAGATCCCGGTTGATGGCGTCCAGCTCCAACCGCCGGTTGAAGTAGTCCGTGAACACGGGCCCCCGGGTCTGCTCAATGCCCGGAGCGATGGGCGCCGACTCCTCCGTGGGCAGCGTCACCGTGTTCACCCGGAAGGACTCCAGTTGATTCTCCGCCGCCTCCAGCTCCGCCTGCACCGCCGTGAGCTGCTCCTGCAGGATCACGGTGAGCTCGTCCAACTTCCCCTTCTTCAACTCCGCCGCCACACTCACGTGCCGCTCCATGACGGACTGGAGGATGGAGGCGATGCGCTCGGGATCCGTGCCCGTGTAGTTCAGTCGGATGAAGTTGCCCTGCCGGTCCATCTGGGTCTGAAGGGCATCGGAGAGCCTGCGGGCCGCATCCCGGGGGTGGACCACGCTGAAGCGAATCACCCGGCCTGGCTCCAGGCTCTCGACGTCAGGGGCCCATAGGAAGCCCACGTCACCACCAACGGAGTCTCCCGGCTCTCCTCGCTCCACCACCTGTTGGGCTTCCTGTGAACGGAGGGTCCAGGTGCTCCCGTCCTCGGCTACCTCCAGGACGTATTGGCCTGGCGCGAACCGCTCGGCCAGACGGAAGTCCTGGAAGAGGGGCCGGGCGTCGTTGGCGGTTTGGAGGTACATCTGCTCCTGGACCACCACCGGATCCAGGACGGCGTAGGACTTGAGCAGGTCGATCCAGGCGGTCTGTTCCAGAAGCCCGCTCTGGGCGATGGGTCCGGCCATCTGGCCCCGGGAATCCTCCACGTTGACCCAGATGGCCCCTTCCACCCGGTACTCGGGCTCGATGGAGCGATAGGCGTAGTACGCCCCACCGGCACCCAGGACCGCCCCGGCCACCAGGAGCCACTTGAAGCGGCGTAGAGCCGCCAGGATGCGGCCGACCTGTAGACCGCCTCCCTCCTCCTCGTCCGGGTCGGGACCCGGGACGAAGGGACCGGCTCCCCCGTAGTCCTGGCCCGGGGGCAGCAACTCCGGATGGTCTCGGTCGAGACGGGACGGCACTCGGTCAGTCATGGAATGGGCAGTCGCTAATGGTGAGGCTCGATAGCCATGGCGTGTCTTTTCACAAAGTACACCGGAGAAAGTTCCCTATCCAGCGCCGGAGGAATCGGACGGGACCGACGACGTGGCCACAGGCTTTGTTAATCCGATCCCATATGTGGCATGCGTGCCGCATCTGTGGCTGAGCCGATACACGAAACCCTTGCGTGAGGACCCCGAGCAGGGCTTTTTTACAATCCTGGCTTCACGAACGCGAACGCCGAGGATCCGCAGCGCCTATGGTGACCTCATACAAGAGTCGGGCCGGATGGGGGAGTGGCGAAGCTCCCCGCATCGGAGGATCTCCCTCTTCCTCCTCCGTCCCCGACACGGTCCCCCGGGAGATCCGGGAGAACATCACCGTCCTGGTGGTGGACGACGAGCACACCCTCCGGGAAGGCTGCGCGTCCCTCCTTCGCCCGGAGGGCTTCCAGGTGACGTTGACGGGCCGGAGCGAGGAAGCGGCGGAGCAGATCCGGAAGAAGACCTTTGACATCATCCTGGCGGACCTGTACATGCCGGAGATCACCGGTATGGAGCTGCTGGGCCTGGCCCGGGAGCACTCTCCCGAATCCATCTTCATCATCATGACGGGCAACCCGTCGGTGGAGTCCAGCATCGAGGGGCTCAGGGCCGGAGCCTGGGACTACCTGACCAAGCCCTTCTCCGCCTCCCACCTGAGCGTGGTCATGGGCCGGGCTGCTCATGCCGTGGCCGTGGCCCGGGAGCGGGAAGCGCAGTGGGCCGGGCAGGACGACAAGGGCGCCGGCGCCGCCCGGGACATGGGCATCCTGGGAGAGTCGGCCAGCCTCCTGAAGGCCCTGGAGCTGGCCCGGAAGGTGGCCCAGACCGACGCCTCGGTCTTTCTGACCGGGGAGAGCGGCACCGGCAAGGAGATGTTCGCCAACTTCATCCACAAGCAATCTCGCCGGTCGTCTCGCTCCTTTGTGCCCCTGAACTGCGCCGCCATCCCCGAGACCCTCCTGGAATCGGAGATGTTCGGCCACGTGGAGGGAGCCTTCACCGGGGCCGTTCGGGAAAAACGGGGCCTTCTGGAGATCGCCCACGGAGGCACCCTCTTCCTGGACGAGCTCACGGAGATGCCCATCGGGACCCAGGCCAAGCTCCTCCGGGTCATCCAGGACGGCGTGGTCCGCCGGGTGGGCAGCACGAAGACCGATGCCGTGGTGAACGTCCGCTTCGTTGCGGCCACGAACAGCGATCCCTCGGAAGCGGTCCGGGGCGGCAACCTCCGCCGGGACCTCCACTATCGCCTCCGGGTGGTCCCCATCCACCTCCCACCCCTGCGGGAGCGCCAGGAGGACATCGCCCTCCTGGCCGAGCACTTCCTGGCCTCCTTCTGGGAGCGACACAGGGGCCACGAGGGCACGCCCCCCCCCACCTTCTCCGATAAGGCCACCCGGGCTCTCTGCTCCAGACCCTGGCCCGGCAACGTCCGGGAGCTTCGCAACGTGGTGGAGCATATCACGGTGCTGGCGGACTCCGGCACGCCCATCCAGCCCGAGGACATCCCCTTCATCGAAGAGGAACCGGCCGAGGACGACGGGAAGCTCTCCCTGAGGCGGCTGATCCGGGGCCACGACTACCACACGGCCCGGGACCGGGTCCTGGCGGACTTCGAGAAGGGCTACCTGGAATACGTGGTGAGTGAGTCCCACGGCAACATCTCCGACGCCGCCCGCATGGCCGGGGTGGACCGGACCACCCTGTACCGGCTCATGGAGAAGCACGGGACGAACCGAGACCTCCTCCTGGATCCGAACTCTTCCTGACCCCAGACTTCTTCCGTGACCGAAAACCGAGGGGCAACCGTAACGAACCAACCCTCCCTCGCCTTCCTGGACGAGGTCATCGGTGAGATCCTGGAGTCCTGGACCGACGACAGCTTCCTGGACCGGGAGTCGGCGGAGAAGGAGCTCAGGAGCATCGCCGAATGGCTCCGGAGCGGAGCCGGGGAGGAGTCGGAGCCCGGGGTCCTGTCCGACCGGCTTCTCACTCGGCGTCTGGGGGAGGTCCTTCTCCACGGGGTCCTGAGCCACTGGCAGGAGGCGGGCGACCACGAGCCCGGAGAGGCCGAGGCCTACATGGAGACCCTCTCGGCCCTCCATCGACTGCCCTGGATCCTCCTTCCGGAGCACGGCGACGCCTTCGCCAACCGTTTGGCGGACCCGGACGGCTTCGAGCTGGTGGTCCAGCTCGGCCACGACCTCCGCTCCCCCCTGACCTCCATCACCTTCCTGGCCGAGACCCTCCGGAGCGGGCACTCCGGCCCCCTGACGGACCACCAGAAGGCCCAACTCGGGCTCATCTACAGCGCCTCGGTGGGCCTCAGCACCGTGGTGGCCGACGTGGTGGACCTGGGACGGGCCGGAGGAGATCCCCTGGAGGCGGAGCCGGAGGCCTTCTCCATCCACGCCATCCTGGAGTCCGTCCGGGGCGTGGTGCAGCCCCTGGCCGACGCCAAGGGCGTGGAGTTCCGCACCAAGATCACGGCCCACGACCGGGTCCGGGGCCACCCCCTGGCCCTGAACCGGGTGCTGCTGAACCTGGCCATCAACGGCCTGAAGTTCACCGAGCACGGCTGGGTGGAGATCGCCGTGAGCCCGGCGGGGCCGGACCGGGTGGAGTTCGGGGTCCGGGACACGGGCCGGGGGATCTCCCAGGAGAACCAGAACAAGCTCTTCGAGCCCTTCCGGAAGGCCCCGGAAAGGAAGGGCTCCTTCTTCTCAAGCAGCGGCCTGGGCCTCTCCATCGTCCGGCGCCTGCTGCTGGCCATGGGCTCGGACCTGGAGCTGGAGACCCGGCCGGACTGGGGCTCCCGGTTCCACTTTACCCTGGGTCTTCCCACGGTCACCACGTTCTGACCGGTACCTGGGGGCCCCTGCACGGTCCCCTCTCTCACCAAATCCAACGCCTGTCGCGGAGCCGTTACCGGTTCCGGTAGCGGATTGTGGGTTGTCCTGTTTTTGACTGCTCCAAGTGTGTTGCGCGGGGACAACAAACGCTGTGTCCAGGCACCATCCCCCTTCCTCATCGCCCGACCAACCATAGGCACGCTACACACATAAGAACCATAATTACAGCGCTTTACCGGAATGCGCCGGGCTACACGGGGTTTGCGAACGGCCCTTGCTGTCTTACCGATCCGCGAAACAAAGCATGATACCGATTTTCAATTGGACCTTGTGGAGTCAAGACGTTCATGGACCGTCCTTCACCCATATCGTTCGTCCCCACGGCAGCGGAACTGGATGCCACCAGCGTCCGAGCCGATTCCCTGTCGGCTGTGGGAGGCGCCCCTCCCCTCGCCTGTTCCCGAAGTCTGCGGGAACGGGCAGAGATGGACCGGCGGCTGCGGGAGCTGAGCACCCGGGTCCTGAACGTCCTCCTGGCCTCCGTCCTCCTGCTGCTGGCCCTGCCCATCATGGCCGTCGTCGCTGTGGCCGTGAAGCTCTCGTCTTCGGGCCCGGTCCTGTTCACTCAGGAACGGGTGGGCCTGGACAAACGGCAGGGCCCCCGCCGCCGAGGACCTCGGCGCTTCGCCAACGACCGCCGGAAGCGGGACCTGGGTGGCCGGGTCTTCAAGATCTATAAATTCAGGACAATGCGGGCATCCAACGGTGACGAACCTCAGGTCTGGGCCGGGAAGAACGACGCCCGGGTGACCCGGGTGGGTCGGTTCCTCCGGGCCCACCGCCTGGACGAGCTGCCCCAGCTCATCAACGTCCTCAAAGGGGACATGAACCTGGTGGGTCCCCGGCCCGAGCAGCCCAAGATCTTCCAGGAGCTCCGAAGCTCCATCCGGCAGTATCCTCATCGCCAGAAGGTCCGGCCCGGGATCACCGGATGGGCCCAGGTGAACCACGGCTACGACGAATCCCTGAGTGACGTCCGGAAGAAGCTCTACTACGACCTGGAGTACGTCACGCGGCAAAGCGTGATCAAGGACCTGAAGATCAT
>CAZZEL010000137.1:0-7790 GCA_964652625.1 uncultured Gemmatimonadaceae bacterium | reverse complement strand
GGCCCCAGCCAGGAGAACCCATGAAGAGCCCCAGTATCTTCAACGACGTCATCGGGCCTGTGATGCGAGGGCCGTCCAGCTCCCACTGCGCTGCCGCCGTGCGCATCGGTCGGTTGGCCCGGGACCTCATGGGAGGGGAGATGACCCGGATCCGGGTGGAGTTCCACCGGGAGGGCTCTCTCGCCACCACCCACGAGAGCCAGGGCTCGGATATGGGACTCTTCGGAGGGCTCCTGGGGTGGGACGCCACCGATCCCCGCCTCCCCCGAGCACCGGAAGCCATCCGGGAGGCCGGCGTGGAGGTGGAAATCGCCATCCAGGACTTCCCGGCCGTCCACCCCAATACCTACCGCCTGACGCTGGAGGGACCAGGAGCTCGCCACCGGATGACCGCTCTCTCCACCGGTGGGGGCATGATCCGGGTGGTGGAGGTGGATGGAGCCTCCCTGGACATGGCCGGTGACCTCCACGAGACCCTCGTGTTCCTGGACCGGCACGGAGATGAAGACCTCGTCGCCCTGGTGGAAGGGCTCCGGGCCCGCCTCCCAACGGAAGCGCTCCAGCACCTGGAGGCGAACGACCGGCTCCTCCTTCGGGTCACCACCCGAAACCCGTTCCCGGAGAGCCTCGTCCGGGATTTTGAAGGCCATCCCCGGGTCCGGGAAGTCCGACGTCTGGCTCCGGTCCTTCCGGTCCTGGCCCCGGGAGACCGGGAGGTGCCCTTTCTCACGGCCGGGGCCCTGGAGGAGTACAACGACAATGAAACCGGGAATCGGGACCTCTGGGAGCTGGCGGCCCTGTACGAGAGTGTTCGGGCCGGCATGGGAGAGAAGGAGGTCCTGGGGCGGATGGTGGGGATCGTGGAGACCCTGGAGCGTTCCCTGGAGGAGGGAATCCGGGGCACGGACTTCCAGGACCGGATCCTGGGGCCCCAGGCCCCCCGGTTCCGTGAGGCCATGGAAGGGGAGGGGAGGCTTCTGGCCTCCGGACTCCTGAACCGGACGATTCTCTACGTGACGGCCCTCATGGAGGTGAAGAGCTCCATGGGGGTGATCGTGGCGGCGCCCACCGCCGGCTCCTGCGGCGCCCTGCCCGGCGTCTGCCTGGCGGCGGCCCACGAGTTGGGTGCCGGCAAAGAGGACGCTGCCCGGGCCATGCTGGCGGCGGGTCTCATCGGAGTCTTCATCGTTGCCGGTTCCACCTTCGCCGCCGAGGAGTGCGGCTGTCAGGCGGAATGCGGAGCGGGCTCCGGGATGGCGGCCGCTGCCCTGGTCACCCTGAAGGGCGGCACGTTGGCCCAGGCATTGGGGGCGGCGTCCATGGCCCTCCAGAATACCCTGGGCTTGGTCTGCGATCCCGTGGCCAACCGGGTGGAGGTGCCCTGTCTGGGCAGGAACGTCATGGCGGCCAGCAACGCCCTGACCTCGGCGAACATGGCTCTGGCGGGCTTCGACCCGGTGATCCCCCTGGATGAGGTCATCGAAACCATGGACGCCGTGGGCCGGAGCCTGCCCCGGGAGCTTCGCTGCACGGCCCTGGGTGGTTTGTCCGTGACGAAGACCTCCCGGGCCGTGGAAGAGCGTCTCCGGGTGGCATCCCCCGGTCCCGTCAGCCCCCCAGGGCCACGTCCAGGATCATCATGACCACGAATCCCACGGCCGTGCCCGCCGTGGCCAGGTCCGTCTTCCCCGTCTGCTGGGACTCGGGGATCAGCTCTTCCACCACCACGTAGATCATGGCCCCGGCGGCGAAGGCCAGGGCATAGGGCAGGAGGGGGCGGACGGTGAGAACCGCGGCAGCCCCCAGGGCAGCGGCCAGCGGTTCCACGATGGCCGACAGCTGACCGTACCAGAAGCACCGGAACCGGTCTACCCCGGCCTGACGCAGGGGCATGGCCACGGCCACGCCCTCGGGGAAGTTCTGCAGACCGATGCCCAGGGCCAGGGCCACGGCGGCTCCGAACTGGGCCGGATCGATCCCCCCCAGAGCGTTGGCGGCGGCCCCGAAGGCCACCCCCACGGCCAGGCCCTCAGGGATGTTGTGGAGGGTGATGGCCGTGACCAGCAGTGTTGTCCGCTCCCATGTGGTGGGTGGCCCCTCCGCCTGGGAGTCGGGCTGGAAGGGATGGAGGTGGGGAAGGGTCTGGTCGGCGGCCCAGAGGAAGGCGGTTCCCAGGGCGAACCCGGCGGCGGCGGGGATCCAGGGGATCATGCCCTGGGCTGCCGCCATCTCGATGGCCGGGGCCAGGAGGGACCAGAAGCTGGCGGCGATCATGACCCCGGCGGCGAACCCCAGCATGGCGTCCAGGAGCGTCCGTGGGAAGCTGCGCCTCAGGAGGACCCCGGAGGCTCCCAGGGCCGTCACGCCCCAGGTGAACCCTCCGGCCACCGTAGCCTGCCACACGGGTCCCAGCTGCCGAAACCACTCCCAGAGAGATGCGGGAAGCTCCATGTCCCGGCGTACTCCGGGCGGAGAGGGAAGTTCTACCGCTCCGGGAGGATCAGGGAGTCCAGGGCCATGGCCGCCGCCCGGACATCCGCCCGGGAGTAGAAGAGCTCCACCCGGCGGTTCTTTGCCCGACCCTCCGGAGTTTCGTTGTCGGCGATGGGCCTGAACTCGCCGTAGGATTCCACCTGGACCATGGTCGGGGGATGTCCGTGCTCCACCAGGTATCGGGCTACACCCGCTGCCCGGGCGGCGGAGAGCTCCCAGTTTGAGGGGAACGCCGTGCTGCGGATGGGTCGATCATCCGCATGTCCGGAGACGACCACGGCGATATTCAGTTTGCTGGTGATCCGGGTGAGCTCCTCCAGGATTCTCCGTGCTTCCCGCTGGATCAGGACTTCCCCGGATCCGAAGAGCATGCTGGTCTGAATCCTCAGGTACACGCCTTCCGGTTCCTTCTCCACCCGGACCGTCTCTTCCAGGCCGTTGTCTTCCACGAACTTCTGAAGGTCCTGACGGATGATTTCCAGCCAGGAGTCCACGAAGCGATCCACAGGGGTCCGTTCCAGCTCCAGGCTGCCGGGAGGGGCCGGTTTGACGCTCTGCATGATTTCCGAGGCGTCCAGTTGGAGTCTGGAGGCCATAGGGCCGGTAACCGAACCGGTGGATTGAAGGGAAACCTGCTCAGGCGTGCCCCCCATGGCTTCCCTGAGGGATTGGCTGGCCAGGAGGAACTTCTCTATCTCCATTTCCGACATGGAGAAGAGGAGAATGAAAAAGGTCAGGAGGAGACTCATGAGGTCACCGAAGGTGGTCACCCAGGGTGGGGCGCCCTCCTCCAAAGGAGGCTGGGAAGCCTCATCTCCAAAGTCCGGCTCCAGGCCTTCGTCGTCTGCGGGACTCATGCGGCAGAGCGGAGGGCAGCCTCCGCCTTTTCCTCCTGCTGATTCATGAACGCTTTCAACTTCTCCCTGAGGATCTGGGTACTGTCTTCCTGGGTCATGGAATCCAGGCCCACGATACAGAGCTGGATCTGGACCACCTCGATCCCGATACGACGCTCCAGCTTCGTGACCATGGGCAGGAAGACCAGGTTGGCCAGGACGGCTCCGTAGAAGGTGGTGAGGAGAGCCACCGCCATGGCCGGCCCGATCGTATCGGGATCGCTCATGTCCGACAGCATCTGAACGAGACCTATGAGTGTGCCCACCATTCCGAAGGCAGGAGCGTATTTGCCCATCTCGGAGAACATCTTCTGGCCAATTCGATGATGTTCCTCCATGTACTTCCGCTCGGTGGCCATGATCTCCCGGATCGTCCGGGCCGGGGTGTTGTCGGCAATGAGGAGCAGTCCTTTTTTGAGCGGTTGGGTAGGGGCGTCCTCAGCCACTTTCTCCAGGGCCACTGGCCCGTCTCGCTTCAGGATTCGGGTCGAGTGGATCAGGTACTGGGCAATGGCCACCATCTCGTCCCCCGGATGGTGAAATACCCGTCGGCTCACCGGCCAGAGGAGCTTCAGTTCTTCCGTGGGAAACGCGATGCAGGTCCCCGCCATGGTTCCCCCGGCGACGATGAGGATTCCCTGGACATTGATGAATGTCCCGAGGCTGGAACCCAGGATGATGGCCGTGAAGACCAGAGCCACGCCTGTGAACAAGCCGAAGATTGATGCCTTGTCCAACAGCCTGCTCCCGGGTTTCCGGGTTCTGGGTCGTGTCGAAGACGGGTCCTCCGAGAGATCTCGCGAGACTCGTCGCGGCTCTCCGAAACGGAAAACTGCTGTTCATCCACGGAACCAGTATCGGCGACCCCCGGGGGATTCTGAAACCGTTCCTTCCCCGGGAGGAACGGAGGGGTCTTGAGCCCCTCTCCGGTGTATGGCATCCTTGGTCTCTCCTTCCCACTTCCCCAACGGGTCTGAAACAAGATGAAGACATCGTTCGATCTCCTCGCCGGTCTTCTCGTTTCCCTCGTCTTCGTTCTTGCCGCCTGCGCTTCCAATCCGGCCCCGGGAGTCGGCCAGGAGGGACCGACCGAGCCTGCCACCGGGAGCGCCATCTTCCTGCATCCCGACGGTGCCGGGGTCTCGGCCTGGAACGCCGCTCGGATCTACCACGTGGGGCCGGACGAATCCCTGAACTGGGACCGGCTGGACCGGGTGGGGATCTACATGGGGCACATGAAGAACTCCATGGGCGCCACCTCCCACGGGGGCGCCACCTCCCACGCCTACGGGGTGAAGGTGGTGTGGGACTCCTACGGCATGAATGGGACCGAACCTCTCACGTCTCTTTCCGGGCAGCCCTTCAGCATCATGGAGGAAGCCCGGCGGGCGGGACTGGTCACGGCCCTGGTAAACTCCGGACACATCGCCGAGCCCGGCACGGGCGTGTTCGCCGCATCCTCCCGGTCCCGGCAGAACACGGACCACATCACCCTCCAGGTCGTGGAGAGCGGGACGGACATCATCTTCAGCGGGGGAGAGGCCCTTCTTCTTCCGGAGGGGACCGTGGGAGCCCACGGCTACGAGGGGGTACGGCAGGACAGCCTCAACCTAATCACCCGAGCTCGGGAACTGGGGTACCGCATCGTCTACACCCGGGAACAGCTCCTGGCCCTCCCCTCCTCCACGGAGAAGGTCCTGGGGGTGTTCGCCGGCTACCACACCTTCAACGACCTCACCGAAGAGGAGCTGGAGGCGGAGGAATTGCCCATGTATGAGCCCGTGGCCCCGACCCTGGCGGAGATGACCGAGGTGGCTCTCCGGCTCCTGAAGGCCCGGGACCAACGGTTCCTCCTGGTGGTGGAGGAGGAGGGATCGGACAACTTCGCCAACGGCAACAATGCCGTGGGAACCCTCACGGCCCTGGGCCGGGCGGACGAGGCGCTGGGGGTGGCCCTGGACTTCGTGGAGGAGAACCCGGAGACCCTTCTGGTCACGGCGGCGGACAGCGACGCCGGGGGAATGCAGGTCTTCCCCATCCGGGACCCCTCTGAGGACGTGGCCTACAAGGTTCTACCCGAGGTGACCCGGAACGGGGCTCCCCTGGACGGCACCGGGGGCACGGGAACCCAGCCCTTCATGTCCCAGCCGGACCGCTTCGGGAACCGCTGGCCGTACGCCATCGCCTGGGCGTCCCTGGACGACAACCTGGGGGGAATCGTGGCCCGGGCCCGGGGCCTGAATGCCCGGTTGCTGCCCCCGCTCACGGACAACACGGACATCTACCGCATACTCTACGCTACCCTCTTCGGAACGTGGCTCCCCTGAATTCGCCGAGGCTCATCTCAACCGCAGCTCATTCCCGTCGGGGATCCTCCTCCCGGGCCACCCAGACGTTGTCGTAGCGGTCGATGTCGGCGTAGGCCTCGTCCGGGTCCAGGACCACTTTCCGAAGCTCCCCGTCGCTGAAGAACCCCTTGGTGAAGACCCGCTCGTTGGAACGCCACACGTCCACGGGCAGATCCATGCGTTCCACGGAGCCGTCCGCATAGGTCACCTCCAGGTCCACGGGCATGACGAGGCCGCCCTGGTTCCGGATGGTGATCCGGTGGTAGTACCGGCCCTGCTCCTCGGTCCCCACCATGTCCCTGGCCGACCGGGTGGACACGCCGGCCAGGGCCTGGTCGTTGGCGTGGGTGGTGTAGAACCAACCTCTCCAGAACCAGGCCAGGTGCTCCCCGGCCCCTTCCTCCATGGACCGGAAGAAATCTGCGGGCTGGGGTTTCTTGAACATCCAGCGCTGGGCATAGCCCTGGAAGGCCTCGTCGAAGGCCTCCTCTCCGAGGATGTGCTCCCGTAGCATGTAGAGGCCGGTGGCCGGCTTGGCGTAGCCGGCATTCCCGAAGTCCTTATGGATGAGATCGGACTCCGTCATGATGGGGACCTGGTCCGGATCTTCCATGTAGGAGACGATGTTCTCCGGCGGCCCCCGGCGTCCCTGGAAGACGCAGGCCTCGTTCTGGGTCCAGTAGGTGCCGCAGTAGGTCCTGGCGTAGTCCTCCTGGCCGTAGAACTGGAGAAACGTGTTCAGACCCTCGTCCATCCAGGTCCACTTGCGCTCGTCCGAGTCCACGATCATGGGGAACCAGTTGTGCCCCACCTCGTGGATGGTGACCCCGATGAGGCCTCGCTCGGCGGCGTCGCTGTAGCTCCCGTCCGGCTGGGGTCTGACCCCGCAGAACGCCACCATGGGGTACTCCATCCCGCCCTGGGGCCCGTTGACGTTGATGGCCTTGGGGTAGGGATATTCGAAGGCCATGCGCCCGTAGGTCTTCAGGGTCTGGACCACGGCCCGGGTGGAGACCTTGTCCCAGAGGGGCATGGCCTCCCGGGGATAGAGGGAGTGGGCCTTGATCACCTCGTGCTCCGGGCTGTAGCGGAAGCCTGCGGCGTCCCAGACAAAGAGCTTGGAGGAGACCCAGGCGAAGTCACGGACGTTCTCCGCCTGGAAGTGCCAGGTGACCATCCCTTCCCGCACCGGTCGGCTGGAGGGATCCATGACCTCGTCGGCGGGGATGATGAACCGGGGCTCCTCGGATCCATACGCTTCCTCCAGCCGCTCCATCTGCGTGGAGGTGAGAACCTCCTCCGGGTTCTGGAGCTCTCCGGTGGCGTCCACGATGTGGTTCCAGGGAACGGTGATCTTCACGTCATAGTCCCCGAACTCCAGGTAGAACTCTCCCCGGCCCAGGAACTGGTCCGTCTGCCACCCGTTCACGTCGTCGAAGACGCTCAGACGGGGGAACCACTGGGCGATCTCGTAGATGAAGCCGTCGTCCAGCTCCTCCTTGGCCCCCCGGCCCCCGTCCGGCACCAGGAAGTTCCAATCGATCTCCAGCTCCAGCGTCTCTCCGGGGGGAAGAGCCCGGGGAAGGGAGATCTTCATGACGGTGTTGTTGATCCGGTACTCGGCGTCCGTGAGCTCCCCGCCCGGGCCCACCAGCTGGACCCTGGTGATGTTGTGGCCTCCGTCGAAGGGGGTGAGGCCCACGAAGCGGCGATATGCCGGGGAGATGGTTTCCGGGAGGGCTTCCCGCATCCGGTAGGACCGGCTGTGCTCCAGGGAGCGGACGTTCTGGTCCAGCTGGATCCACAGGAAGGTGAGCTCTTCCGGGGAGTTGTTGTGGTAGGTGATGCGCTCCGAGCCCCTCACCACATGGCTGGCCGTGTCCAGACGCACGTCAATGGCATAGTCCACCTGCTGCTGCCAGTAATCCGGGCCCGGCGAGCCCGCTCCCGTGCGGTAGCGGTTCGGTGTGGACCTCTCCTCCATGAGACGGAAGATGGACCGGTTCGTCTCGGACCCGTCGTCGTGGAGCCATTGCTGGCCTCGGACCGGTAC
>CAZZEL010000136.1:0-7859 GCA_964652625.1 uncultured Gemmatimonadaceae bacterium | reverse complement strand
GCCACAACGTACCCGATTCCCACCAGATGCGGATGTCTGTTCATCGACTTCCCCCTCGTACTTTCCGGAAAACACCAGGAGGCGGAGCCAACTGACTCCGCCTCCCAATGATACGTCGCTAGGAATGATAACGATACTGCGGCTCAGACCTCTATAGCAGACGCCGCGGCAACGCCACGAATCCCAGGCTCAACAGTCCCGTCAACAGCAGGATCACGGTTCCTGGCTCGGGGACGCGGTAGATCCCGTCCTGAACCGACCCCTCGAGGTCCAGGTAGGCAAACCCGGCACCGGAGAATCCGCTCGCATCCGCGAGCCCGATCCACGTGTCGATCTCAGCCTGATCTGCAGCGCTGGGGCTGAACGTGGGAGACATCTCCGCGAGCTGCCAGATGGCGCCATGGATGTACTTCCATTGCGAGGTAGCCTCGGTGGCGAACTTCGTGGTCAGCCAGGCCGCCTTGGCGAACTTGGCGTCCATGCCCATCAGCGGGCTCACCGTGACGTCGTACGTGTTGCCCGGAGAGAGATGGTTGTCGAAGTCGATGCAGAAGAAGTCGATGGCTTCTCCACCCAGACTGGCATTGTACGGACCAACGGAAGTTCCGTAGGCTCCTACCGCATCGTCGATAGTATTCGAGCCGAAGTGGATGTCGGTCTGCGCCGATAGCGAGGCCGGTACAGCCAGGGCCAGGGCAATCAGCGCAACCTTGCGTAACAATCTCATAAGCGTTGTCCTTCGCGTAGGTGTTGTCCTGCCAACAGAGTCGAGGACATCCGTGCCGGGGTAGTGCCCCGCACGGCATGCGGTTCCGAGCCGTCAGGGCGGCGCTCTCTGATGACCAGCCATAGGTCTCATCTCCCGTTGAGAGTCGCAGAAACGAAACGAAAGAAACCGGCTACCATGCTCCCTTCTTCGTGAGCACGGCGGGAACGGTCTTCATCATGATGGCCAGGTCCTCGGCCACGCTCTGGCGCTCCAGGTACTCCAGGTCGTGTTGGAGCTTGACCCGCACGTCCTCGATGGAGCGGTCGTAGTGGTGATGCACCTGGGCCCTGCCCGTGATGCCCGGCAGGGTCCGCTGTCTCAAGGGGTAGTGGTGGAGCTGATCCCGCAGGTTCTTGAAGATCTCCGGCTGCTCGGGCCGGGGCCCCACCAGGTTCATGTCGCCCCGGAGCACGTTCCAGAGCTGGGGGAGTTCGTCCAGGCGGTACTTCCGGAGCACGGCCCCCACCCGGGTGATCCTGGGATCGTCCGGCGTCGCCCAGACCTGGCCGAGGCGTTCTGCGTCCGCCACCATCGTCCGGAACTTGTACAGGGTGAAGAGACGCCCCCCGTGGTTCACGTGGCGGCGCCAGTTGCCCGAAGGCAGGTCGAGGTTTCTGCGGTCCACACCCACCCGCTGCTGGGCGAAGAGGACGGGCCCCGGAGAGGTGAGCTTGATGGCCAGGGCGATGACGAGCATGAGAGGCAGGGTGATGACCAGGCCTGCGGCGGCCACGGCCACGTTCAAGGCCCTGCGCAACCGTTGCTGGGCTCCCTCGGAGACCCGCCGTTCCCGGGGCCGTATGGCTCGCTCCAGACGGAACGAGCGGGGGTAGGTGGGACGGAAAGCCGGTGAGGCCGCCCGTTCCGCCACCCGCGCGGCACTGGAGGTCGGAGGCAAGGAGGAACTCCCTTCCGTTCGTGTATCGACTCGAAGGTCGGAACTAGCAAATTGTCATGACTGCGAGACTTTCGAATGCAATACTCGTTCACGAACGGCCCTCCGGTGTCATGGTTCCGTCAAGTCCATGGTGCTTATGCACTTATGGTCTCACAGGGAGCAGTGGTCACACCGGGCCACCGCCGGAAGTTGTTGTATTCCTGCATCATGCTGCTGCGGGGAGTGAACGGCCGTTGCCCTTTCCCTACGAACCGCGGCCCTCTATATCAGGGGCCATGATCCAGCCCACCCGGCGGTCTCCTTCCGGTGTTCGGGCCCTGTCGCGCCCCACTCCAGGAGCGTCCCGGTGACCCCATCCCTGAGGCGGATCACCCACCTGGTACTCTCCTTGCTCCCGGTCCTGGTCATCACGCTGATGCCCGGCGACGCAACGTCCGCGGCCCTGGACCCCCGGGAGAGGATCTGCTTTCTCTGCGGGAGTCGAGCGGCGGCGGACGCCGTGCTGAACGTCCTCCTGTTCCTGCCCTTCGGCTGGGTCCTGGGGCGCTGGAAGGGAGTGCTGTGGGCCGCCGGTGCCGGGCTGGTCATCTCCAGTGGTCTGGAGCTGGTCCAGCTCTTCCTGGTGGGCCGGTTCAGCAGCGTTACGGACATCGTGGCGAACACCCTGGGTGCAGGGGCCGGAGCCTGGGCGGCCACCCGCGGACGCTGGCCGGTGCGGGCCGGGGTCACGGTGGCAGGGCTGGGCCTGTTCGCCCCGGCATTCCTCCTGGCTCCGGACCCCCCGGAAGGCATCTACTATGGCCAGTGGACAGCCGTGTTCGGACACATGGAAGCCTACCAGGGCCGGATCCTGGACGCCCGGGTCGGGGGCGTGTTCACCCCGTCCCGGCGTTCCTCCCACACGGACCGGATCCGGGAGAGCCTCCGCAGGGGTGAGCCCGTTCGCCTCGTGGTCCGGGTCGGGCCCCCGCCCCCTGCCCCCGCTCCGGTCTTCTCCATCTTCGATAACCGACAGCGACAGATCTTCATGTTGGGCGCCCACGGCACGGACGTGTTCGTCCGTTTGTGGCGCCGAGGCACCACCTACCGCTTCAGCACGCCGGAGTGGCGGTGGCCCGGGGCCTTGGCGGAAGCCGCCCCAGGCGACACAATACAGGTCGAGTTCCGGATCGCCTCCCATGCTCCGTGCCTGTCCGTGGACGGGAGGGTCCGGTGTCTGAGGGCCGGGACCGCCGTTGGAAGCTGGAGCCTTCTCGCGCCGGATGGCCCGGCCGGCCTCCTCTTCGAAACCGGAAGCGTGATCTGGGCGCTGATTCTGGGGATCCCCCTGGGGGTCCTCCGGACGAGACCGAGGTGGAGACTCCTCCTGGCCGTGGGGATGCTCGCCGGGGTGGCGACCCTGAGCGGGACCCTTCCCTACTGGCCGACGCCGTGGAGGGGGATGCTGCTGGTGCTGGCGGGGACGGCCCTGACCACGACGCTGATGGCAAGACGACGACGCACACCGAGGACGACGACGACATGAACGAGTCCGGTCCCACCTTCCGCCAGGACGGAAGCCCCGGGGGGTTCATCCTCTGGTGCTGGCTGGCCCTCCTGGCTCTTCCGGCTCTGGGTCTGCCGGCCTCAGGGCTCCGGGCCCAGAGCATCGTGTCCGGGGAGGTGGAGGGCCGGGTCCTGGACGAGGCCGGTCGTCCCATCCGGGGAGCCGCCGCCGCCCTCACCGAGGCCCGGAGCGGGACGGAGTGGACCCGTCGCACCCGGACCGACGGCGTCTTCACCTTTCGCTCCGTGCCCGGGGGGAGCTACGAGCTCCGGGTGGAGGCCCTGGGCTACCGGCCCCTGGTAGTGGTGGGTCTGAGCGTCACTCCCGGGGAGCGAGCCGGCGTGCCCGTCCGGCTGGTGGCCGAGGTCCCGCCCCTGACCCGGGTGGACACCCTCCGGTACGGGGCCGGAGGAGGGGTCACCCCGGGGCTGGGCCGCCGCATGCCCTGGCAGGAGATCTCCGCCCTCCCGGACCGGATCCGGGACGTGGCCGGACTCCTGGCCCTGAGCTCCGAAGCCGACATGCAGGGGGGCCTGGAGGGACTGCCGGCCCGCTTCACCACGGTCTTCGCCGATGGCCAGGCGTATCGCCCGGCCCGGCACCCGGCTCTTCCCGGCGCCGGCTCGCCGACCGGTCACCTCTTCCCCAGGATCGGACTCCAGTCCGCCACCGTGCGCACAGCCCTGGAGGACATCGAGTGGTCCGGGGCCCCGGGGGGGATCGTGGCCCTGGAGACCCGTCCTCCCCGGGCCCGGGCCTCGGGGGAGCTCTACGGCTTCTGGTCCGGAGGCCCCACCTGGACCAACGAGGTGGTGGGTGAGGGCCCCGCCCTCCTGTCGGCCTGGGGCGGCGGGTCCGCGTCCCTGCCCGTTGCCCAGGACGCCTCCCCCCTTTCCGTGAGCTTCGAAGGGGCCCTGGTGGAGACCCCCAACCTCTTCTGGCGCAACGACTACTTCACGGACCGGGTGGAGACCGAGGCCCAACCCCCGGGGATCCGGACCACCGGGTACGGCGCGGGCCTGGCCCGGGGAGGGTGGAAGGTAGGCGAGTCGGGCCAACTCACGATCCGGGCCGGAGCCTCCGCCTTCCGGAACGAGAGCGACCGGAGGGGCGTTCCCCAGGCCGTCTACGGCACGGAGCTGCCGGGAGAAGGTGTGGACGGCTCCGTGGCCGCCGTGGCCAGCTTCTCGGTGGGGGAACGGACGACCCTGGAGATCCGGGGCAGCGGGTCCATGAGCTCCCGAACGTGGGAGAGCGCCTCCGACGGCGGCCGGCCCGGGGGCTTCCTGGTGCGGAACCGAGCCCTGCTGGGCACGAACCCCTCTTTTCCGGCCACAGCGGACCGGATGGACCTCTCCATCACCCCGGTGGTCCACTTCCGCACCGGATCGAACCGGCTCAAGGGAGGCGCCCGGCTGGAGTACGCAGGCCATGACATGACCCACGTAGAGGAGCAGGCGGGCGCGTTCTACTTCGGTTCCCGCCGGGGCCTGCAGGCCGGCCAGGGCGCGGCCATCACGCTGGATGGTTCTGCCCCCTCGCAGAGCTTCTCCGTGACCCGGGCCACCCTCTTCGGCCAGTATCGCTGGACGGCCTTCCAGGGCCTGGACCTCACCACCGGCCTCTCCTACACCGTGGAGACCCTGCCCATGGGGGACGTGGATCCGGCTGAGGAGTGGGCCGCCCTCACCGGAGTGGCCAACGGTACTCCGGACAACACCCTCTCCGCTTTCGACGGCCACGTGCACCTCCGCTGGGACCTCCGGGGGGACGGCCGGAGCTGGCTCCTGGGGGGCATGGGCGTGGAGCACGGCACCTTCGATCCCGCAGCCATGCACGAGGTCCTGACCCTGGACGGAGCCGTTGACGTGCGGCGGTCCCTGGGCCAGGGCCTGGACTGGGAGAGCGGGGGGACGGGGACGGCCGCCAGCGTCACCGGCACCCGCCTGGCCCTCCTGGGCCCGGACATGGAGGCCCCCCGGACCGCCCGGGGCAGCGCCGCCCTCTACCATACCCTGGCCGGGGACGTGCGCCTGGGAGTGTCCGGAACGTTTCGCCGCACCGAGTCCATCCTCCGGCGGACGGACCTGAACCGACTGCTGGTTCCCACGGGCACGGACCAGGACGGACGGCCCGTCTTCGGCGACCTCCGCATCGTGGCCGGGGTCCTGGCCGCCGACCCGGGCTCGAGCCGCCGGTTCCCCGGGTTCGAGAGCGTGTGGGCCCTGAACGCCGACGGCTGGTCCGAGTACCTGGGCGTCACCGCATCCCTGGACGCCCCCCTCTGGGAGGACGGGTTCCTGGCCCTCCGCTACACCCGGTCCGAGACCACGGACAACTGGGTGGGAGCCTCGCAGGGCGGTGCGTTCTCCAGAGTCGTTCCGGAGCTTCCCGTGGAGGAATGGGACGAAGCCCCCTCGGACTTCGACGTGCCCCACCGGTTGAGCGCCCTGGCGGTCCTTCCCCTCCCTCTTCCCTGGGACGGCGCCGTGTCCGCCCTCTACACCCTCCGCTCCGCCCGGCCCTTCACGCCCCGGGTGGCCTCGGGACTGGACGCCAACGGCGATGGCTCCTTCGTCAACGACGTGGCCTTCGTTCCCGAGTCCGGGACCGTCCTGGACGAGCTGGCCGCCGAATGGGAGTGCCTGAGCCGGGACCGGGGGGGGTTCGCGCAGCGCAACGGCTGCCGGGCGGACCCGGTTCACAGCCTGGACGTGCGCCTCAGCGTGGGACTGCCCCGGGTCGGGGGAGTCTCCAGCGCTCTGGTGGTGGACGGTCTCAACCTCACGGACACCGACATGGGGGTCCGGGACGACAACCTCCTCCTTTTGGGTAGCGGAAACGTGACGTCCACGGCCCAGGGCGTGGAGGTGCCCTACACGGTGAACCCGGGCTTCGGAAACTGGGTGTTTCGGAGCGACACCGGACGGATGATCCGGGTGGGCATTCGCATCGGCGGAGGAGGAGGGCCATGAAGAAGCGCACCGCCACAGCAGGGCCTGGCATCCGGAGGGCCGCATCATCACCGGCCTCCGGCCCGCCGCAGGCCCCCGCCGCCTCCTCAGCCGGGACCATCTGCGCCCTCGCCCTCCTGGCCATGGGGGGCCTCGCCCTGACGGCCTGCGACGATCCCGGCTCCGGGGACGTGGTGGCCATCGAGGCCGTGGGCGCCGTGGACGCGGCCCTGGTCTTCGACGCCAACGGCACCGGGAGCCTGGACGGCGCCGACGAGCCCCTCGCCGGGTGGACGCTGAACCTGGATCAGCCCGCCGGCGGGACCGTGGCCTCGGCCACCACGAACGACGACGGGATCGCCCGCTTCCAGGAAGTGCCCGTAGGGCGGCTGGTGCCCTCGGTACCGGACAGCGAGCTCGGCGACACCCTGGACTTCGTGGCCGCCTCCGTGGAGCCCTTTACCCTGGCGGCCCTCCAGTCCGCTCAGCTCACCGTGGCCCTCACCCTTCCCATCCGGCTCCTGGAGGAGGCCCGGACAACGCCCTCCGGAACACCCCTCTTCGTGGAGGGCGTGGCCCTGAACCCGTTCGTGCCCGGCGACCGCTCCCTGCACCTGAGGGCAGGAAGCCACTACCTGCGGGTCCTTTCCGTGGAAGAGGGGGCTATGACCGTGGGAGACAGCGTCCGGGTCCGGGGCCGGACGGCGGTGGATCAGGGGGTCGCCGTGTTGGACGGACAGGCGGTGTTTCGCTTGGGGGCGGCTTCCCAGGTCCCGACCCCGGTCCCTCTTTCCACGGGGGAAGCCGCCGGAGCCCGGGGCGGAAGCCTGGACGCGGCCCTGGTGCGTATCCGGGACGCCGACATCCTCAGCGTCAGCGACGAGGGAGATGACGGCGTGGTTCTCACGGTGGACGACGGCTCGGGAGTGATGGCCCTCCGCTTCCGGGAGTTCCTGGGCGCCGACCCGGACCTCATCGACCCGGAAACGGACCGGATCAGTGTCTGCGTGGGCCTCCTGGTGCCCACCCGCACGGGCCAGACGGTGGCCTGGGAAATCCGGCCCCGGGCCCAGTCGGATGTGGCGATTGTGCGGAGTGGAGAGTAGGACGACCCGCGTCACCGGCCTCAGCCGGAGACGGCGCGGCTTTCCAGAATATTGGATGAAGTTCTTACCTGCCGTCCCCCTTCTCGCTGATTCGTTTTTCGTCGTCTCCGCTCCCTACTCGTGACCTCTTCCTCGCAGCACCTGTAGCACAGACTGTTGCCTTGTTGCGACAAAGCCACAGTGGGTTGTGGGCCCGGACAGGGAGAGGCCCCTTTGAGCGGCCGCCGATGAGGATCGGGCTCGGCTCCGGAAACTCCCTTATTCCGGGGGGTCCCGGAGAAACACATGGTGTTTGGGGACGGTTCGGGGAGCACGGAAGACGGATACGGGAAGAATCGGAAATCGGGCACGGCGCTTGCTCCCTCCTATCCAGCGAGGGCTGACTCCCCTTGGGACAGATTGAGACAGAGACAGACGCAGACGCAGGTGAAACGGACGGAGGAACTCGTGAAGAAGCTCGTCATCACTTTCGGAGCCCTACTGCTCTTCATAGCACAGCCGGTGGCAGGGCAGTTTTCGCCCGAAAGGCTGCCGACCCAGGCCGAGGACTACGTCGACGTGAAGTATGAGGGGTACAACTATGCCT
>CAZZEL010000135.1:0-8005 GCA_964652625.1 uncultured Gemmatimonadaceae bacterium | reverse complement strand
CTGCCCGGTCTGTCAGGCCCAGCGCATCGGCTTCCGGTCCGTGCCGGAGTGGCGGGGCTCCGCGTGCCTGGGGGCCGGGCTCTCCGGGGAGCTGGTCATCACCCGGCTTCCGCCGGCGGGGAAAGGGGGAAGGGGGGACGGTCCGGATGAACGAGCGTCTCTGTCCCTTGTGCACCCCGGACCCCCACCGGGTCTTCTACCGGGGCCAGCACGTCATCGCCCTCTCGCTTTTTTCAGGAAACCGGGTCTGGTTCATCGAGCCCATCTATCATGAACGCCTACCCATGAAATTCATCCACACCGCTGACTGGCAGCTTGGCGCCAAGATGCTTCAGGCTGGCCCCAGGGCTTCGGAGGCGAGGGAGAGCCGGTTCCGGGCCGTTGAACGTCTCGTTGACCTGGCTACGGAGGAGAAGGTGGACTTCGTCCTCGTGGCCGGGGATACCTTTGAGAGCCCGGACATTGACGACGACGTGGTCCGCAAGACGGTCAATCTCTTGAACCGGTTCCATCCTCTTCCCGTCTACATCCTCCCCGGAAACCACGACCCCTTCGTTCCCGGAGGAATCTGGGGCCGGCCGTCGTGGAGGAGGGTTGGCGACCATGTGCGTCTCCTATCCCACGCCGAGGAAGTGAGGGTCGGGGAAGTCGCCGCCGAGGAAGCCGACGCCGGACCGGGAGTCTGCCTCTATCCCTGTCCCATCACCCAGAAGAGGAGCCGCCGGGACCCCACCGACTGGATTCCCCCCCGGGCCCACGGGGACGGGCGGATCCGCATCGGCCTGGCTCACGGTGCGTTGGATATTCTCCCGGGAGAGACCCCCAACTTCCCCATCCGACCCGATCGCCCGGAGGTGGCCGGGCTGGACTACCTGGCTCTGGGAGACTGGCACGGGCTGAAGCTGGATCATCCCCTGGCCCCCTACCCGGGCACCCTCGAGGGCACGGGCTACGCCGAGAAGGACCCCGGCCACGTGCTGGTGGTGGAGATCGACGAGCCCGGGGCCCAGCCGGTCCTCCGCCCGGAGGAGGTGGGCCACCTGAGATGGGTCGAGGTCCAGGCCAGCATCGGCGACGATACGGACCTTTCGGTTCTGGAGGAGCGGGTGGGACCCCGGGAGGCCTGGGCCCGTCTTCTCCTGAGAATTCGGGCGGAGATCCTTCCCCGATGTCCCTCCGAAGCGTTCCAGGCGTTCCAGGCTCTCCAGGATGAGCTGGCGGAGGGGTGCTTCCACCTGGACCTGGAAACCGTCGAGAGCCGGACCCTGGATGTCGCCCTTCCGGAAGGCATCGTGGCCCGGGCCGACGAGATCCTGGAGACGGTCCTGGACGGCACGATTCCCGAAGGTGGGGGAAGGGCCATCGCCTCCGAGCCCCCGGAGGTGGTCTCGGAAGCCCGGAGCCTTCTTCACCGCCTGGCGGCGGAGGTGCTCCGATGATCGTCGAGGAGATCCGGGTCCAGGCCTGGAGAGGGTTCAGGGAGTCCCACCGGTTCGAGCTCTCCGACAACCTGAACGTCCTGGTGGGGCTGAACGAAGCGGGGAAGTCCACGCTCTTCGAGGTCCTGCAGCGCACCTTCTTCGACCGGCACGGAGGCAGCTCCCAGGAGCTCAAGGCCATGCAGCCCATGGGCAGCAGCCTGGGGCCCGAGGCCGAGATCATCGCTCGGGTGGGGGACCAGCGGTACCGGATCGTGAAGCGGTTCCTCCAGGGTGCGGCGTCCCAGTTCTACTCCTATCGCCGGGGTGACTGGGAGCTGGACCACGACGGCGACGCCGCCGACGAGAGAATCCGGGATCTCCTGAACGGTGACGTGCCGGGGCGGGCATCCAGGGAAGAGCACCGGGGTCTGGCCCAGGCTCTCTGGTACCTGCAGCAGGAGGCTGCGCTCCCGGCCCAGACCTGGAACGATGCGGTGCGAAAGGGCCTCCAGGGGCTGGTGGAGGTAGCCGCCGCTTCCCCGAAGGAAGAGGAGATTCTCCGGCGGGTCCAGGAGGAGTACGGCCGTCACTGGACGCCCACGGGGAGGGTGGCCGCCAGGAGTGAGCTCAAGAGCCTGGAGGACGAGATTCCGGAGCTGGAGGGCGAGCTGGCCGGGCTTCAGGAACGGCTGGCCCAGGGAGACCAGCACAGGAAGACGCTGGAGAGCCTGGACCAGGGAATCAGGGAGAAGAGAAGGGAGGGGAAGGAGCTGCAGGAGCAGGCCGATGCCCTCCAGACCGTCCTGAAGGAAGGGGAATCCCTGGAAGGGGAGCTGAGGACCGCGGAGGAGGAGTTGAAGACCCGTCGTGGGGAGGAAGACTCCCTCCGACGGGTGGTGGAGGAGTTGGAGGCTCTCGACGACGACATCACCCGGGCCGAGGAGGCTGTCAGGAAAGCTCGCACGGATTTGAGTGACAGGGAGCTGGACGAGGAGCGGGAAAAGGGCCGGGAGACGTCCATCCGAGAGAAGCTGCGGGAAGACGTCGGTCCTGGCCTGAAGAAGGTGGAGGAACGCCTGGAGGGGCTCCAGGCCTTGAGGGACCTGCTCCAGTTGTCGGAGGAGAAGCGGAAGGAACAGGAGCGGCTGGAGAACCTCAACGAAGCCAGGAAGGAACGGGCCGAGCTCCGGGAACGGATCCAGGGGCTCCTGGCACCCTCTGCCGAGGACGTGGAGGAATTCCGGACCGTGTCCCGGGAGCTGGATCTGACCCGGGCGAAGGCAGAGGGAGCCGCCATCCGGGTGGCCTTCCATCTCTCCGAGACCGTCGATGTCTCCTCCGATCCCCCGGCGGAGCTACAGGAGAGCGGCGAGTACCTCATTACCTCCCCGACCCGGTTTTCCCTCTCCGACCTGGGCTCCATCACGGTGAGCGGAGGGGGAGAAGACCTGAAGGAGTTGAGGGTGGAGCTGGAGAGGTTGGAGGACGCCCGGACCGGGCTCCAGGATCGCTTCGGCCTCCGGGACGAGACGGAGTTCGTGAAGGCCCGGGCCGAAAAAGATGGCCTGCAGAGAGAGCTGGAGAAGCTGGAGTCCAGGATCGAGACCCTCCTGGACCAGGGCGATCCGGCCGACGAGCTCGCCGGGGTGGAGGAGCGCCTGAAGGAACGGAAGGCCCGGACCCGAAAGCTGGAGGAAGAGGATCTGGCCCTGGATGGCCCGGGGGTGTCCCGGGAGATCCGGGCCCTGTCCGAGGAGAGGGACGACCTGGAGGCCCGGCGGGAGCAGCTCAGCTCCGAGGCTGAAGAGGCCAGGGAGTCCTATGAGGCCGCCATCGAGGCCAGGTCGAAGGCCCGGTCTGCGCTGGCACAGGAGACCTCCACCCTGGAGGGCTACCGCCGGCAGGTGTCCGGGCTCCTGAAACCCTACGGCGACCGGAAGCACCTGGCCTCCCTCCTGGAGGAGAAAGGCAAGGAGGTCTCCCGTCAGGAGGCCCGCCGGGAAGGCCTCCAGACCGCCGTACAGGAAACGGTGGAGAAGCCCAGGGCCGAACGGGACGACCTCCTGAGCCAGATCAAGGCCCTTCAGGAGTCTCTCCACGAGGACGAGAAGGCCGAGACCGGGATCCTCTCGGCGCTGGAGACCCTGGCCCAGGAGAGTCTCTATTCCCGGATCGGAGATCTGGAAGCTTCCCTCGAGGTGAAGAAGGCGCGACTCGTAACCCTCCGGAGACGGGCCGAGGGAGCGAAGGTTCTCAGGAGCCTCGTCCAGGAGCTCCAGGAGGAGCGAACCGGTGTCCTGGCAGGGCCCGTGTCGGAGCGACTCTCCGACTGGCTCGCCGAACTGACGGACGGGGCATACGATGCCGTGAGGCTCTCCACCGAGCTCAAGCCCGCCGAGGTCCGGTTCTCCAGGTACGACGCTGACCTGGAGGTGGGTGAGCTGAGTCACGGCACCCAGGAACAGCTCGTGGTCCTCCTGCGCCTGGCCATCGCCATGGCCCTCAGCCAGGAGGAGCGGCAGCTCGTGGTGCTGGACGACCGGCTGGTCAACTCCGATCCGGTCCGGATGCGCCGGTTCCGGCCCATCCTGGAGGAGGCGGCCGACTCCTGCCAGATCCTCCTGGCCACCTGCACGGAGACGCCCTACGCGGGTCTGCCCGGCCGGGTGATCCGGGTGCCGGAGGACGGGAGGGGGTAGGGACAGTCCCGGGAGCCTGATCATCCGAGAATGGAGGCGGGAGTTGGGACGTGAGAATGAGGGAAGGCTCGTTCCGGACGTCGAGGATCTTCGTCCAGAGGAAGTGATGGGGGTTCTTCGACGTCTCTCAAGACGGTCAGACGCGGTCGGCGAGGCCGTCCGTGACGAGATTCTCACGGACATCCTGAGGTTCGATCCGGAAGAGGTATCCGGGGAAGTCCTTGCGGACCTCGAGCTTCTCACGGTGGAAGAGCTCTGGGACCGGTCTGGCCAGACCAGTCAGGGCTACGTGGATCCGAATGAAGAGAGTTGGTTGATGATCGAGGAGGTGCTCCGCCCCCACGTGGTGCGAATCCGGCAGTACCAGAATTGGGGGAGGCCGGATGAGGCCCGGGAATACTGCTTGGCGGTACTGGATGGGCTGTATGCGTTCGGCCGAGAGGCGAAGTCGGAATTCAAAGAGCACGCAGGGGACGATCCGCGGATCGCGTACGGCTGGATACAGGCCAGGTGGAGAGAAGGAGTGAAGAAGATCACACTCCTGGATGACTTCTCTGCCGAAGTGGCGGCCAGATTCCCGGAGTGGGAGAAGTAGACGGAAGCGCGGCTTGAGGGGGGCCTGGCATGAGGGCAGCCATGGCCGAGGAAGTGCGGTGCGATGCCCTAGACGGCTACACCCCACAGGCTGTGGTCATGCCCAGGCCCGCGAACGGTTGGAACACGGCCACCACGGGGCCCGGGACGCCTAGCATCTTCGCCATGGCGTCCCCGAACACCACATCGAAGCGGGAAGACGCTCCCAGGCTGATCACGGCATCCACGTCCGGAAGGGCCGCCTCGCCTGCGAGGAGGTTCGCCAGAACCTCCAGGAGCTCATATACAACCTGAACGTCCCGTTCCGCTGGGGAACCCAGACCCCTTTCACGAACCTGACCTTTGACTGGGTCTGCCCCGAAGACCTCCTCGACCAGGTGCCGGTGGTAGGGGGAGAGGCCATGCCCCTCTCCCACGGGGATCTCCAGGAGGAGATGGACCTCATCAACCGGGCCTACATGGAGGTCATGACCGCCGGGGTGAATGGGAGGGGCTCCTCAGGCAGGCTGACCGCCTCATGGGAATGGCCTGGGACAGCCTGGAAACGAAGAGGAAGATCCTGCAGCGGCTCCTGGGCGCCGGGCCCCTCCCCTGCACCTGGAGGTACCCGGGGACCTCCCTGGAAGCGTCCCAGCTCGGAGGTAATCCTGAACTACCACAAGGACGGACATCTCTACTGGGCGTTGCTGGACATTGCGCCCCTGACGGATCCGACCACCTCCCGGAGGCCTTGGGCTCCGAACGCTAGCCTCGGCACGGATTCCCACCGTAATCCGGACCCGCCTCCCTCACGGCGGAGGTGAGGGTGGCTTCCACCCAGGCATTGAGGCTCATCCCCGTTGCTTCGGCCCGGACGGAAACAGCCCGGTGCAATTCAGGGGTTGTGCGCACCAGGAATTCTCCGCGATAGGGGCGCTCCGGCTCTTTTCCCGCCTCCTGGCAAAGCTCGAGGTAGTCCTCCACGGACTCCGCCATCTCTCGGCGGAGCTCGTCCAACGAGCGGCCCTGGAACGTCACGACATCCTGGAGGCCCAAGATCCTCCCGTGGAAGGCATCAGTGGATGGATCGAATTCGAATACCCCCGTGTAGCCCTTGTACTCTATCATGGCTGGAATCCTGGCGGGGCTCTCGATTCTGGACCACCGGACATCAGCCCGAGTCGGTGTTTGGAATACGGCCGAGAGCGTCTTTCCCTGGGCGGCGTTGATGTTGTATGATATCATTTGGGGATATCGCCAGCAAGCTTGTCATGGACCCGCGGCGGCTGATCTTGAGAATCAAGTAGCGAGATCGATCAGTTTCGCTCGGTCCATGTCCGAGGATCCTGCCGCTGGTGGAAACACCCCAGGACGACAATGTCCTCCCCGTCGATCAGGAATAGGAGGGAATAGGGGAACCGACGGAGAACGGCCTTCCTTATCTCTCCGAGGACTTGGGGGAACGCTTGCGGGAAACGAAGAATCCCAGCGGCTGTCGCATCGATGGATCTCGTGAACTCTTCGCCCAATCCCTTCGCCCGTTCCTCATACCAGGCTCGAGCCTCCAGGATGTCCAAACGGGCCTCTGGACGAAACCTCAGACGCACCTGCGTCAGCCCTGCAGGAGTTCCTGGCGGAGAGACTCCCAGGATATGGTGGCATCCGGCTCGGACCGGTAGGCCTGGAGACGGCGCTCGAGTTCCTCGCGCTGGGCATCGGTGAGCGAAAGGGTCTCCGGGGCTTCAGAAATGCTATCCCAGAGGTCCTCGGCGAGTTGAATGCGCTCAGCGACCGTAAGTTGACTGAAATCCATGATCGGCTTTGCCATCCTTTCAAGATTTTGTCGGCCCGAGTACCAGGCAAGGGGGTACCGCCGGGGCTTTCTCTTTCAGTGACCCTAAAGGATCATTCCCCCCATCGCGGGGCATTCCCATGGCAGTTTAGGACTGGATTTCTGTCACACCGCAACCGCATCCCGAGATGACCCCCGAACCTCACTTTTCCATCGGCAGACCGTCCCCGTACGTTGACGCCCATGATCACTCGCGTCCTCGCCTCCGTTATCGAGCACGACGGCCGCTTCCTGGTGTGCCGGCGCCCCCGGCACGAGCGGCACGGGGGGCTCTGGGAGTTTCCCGGGGGAAAGGTGAAGGGGGGGAGTCGGACCTGGAGGAGGGAGGACGAGCTCCTCTCTTTGCCTCTGGCCCCCAGCGACCGCCGGTACGTGGAAGTACGGTTGGGGTTGTCAGGGAGTTCTCTGAGAATCCCGAGCGGAACGGGCCAGGAGCCGTAGCGCTTCGTTTACCGCCCTGGCGTCTGAGAAGACCTCGGCAACATCCGGGTCCAGAACGATCACGTTGCTGCCCTCGGCGAAGCGGGCAGCATACTTCCCTCGAACACCCTGGCTGAAGTCGTATTCCTCCTTCATTTCGGGTTCCTTGACCCGGTCGCCTTCACTGCACAGGGTCAACCTGACAACCGATGCATTTCCTCCCGGACCACCCGGCGCAACACTTCCTCCAGTTCTTCTGGATCCTGGTTCACGTATTCGCGCAGTGCTTCGTTGATCATGGTCTGGTAGTTGCCTCCCCCTGCCAGGTGGGCCTGATTTCGGAACCACTCCAGGATATCGTTGTCCAGTCGGATCGTGATGCGGGTTTTCCCCGGCGGTGCTGTCACCACGGCGCCCCGCTTCCCTTCCCGGAAGTCATATCCCCTTTTCATGGCGTCCTCCCGTACTCCCTTCTCTCACGGGGTGTGGCTTTTCGGGCGCTCCCACTCGAACTCGGTCGTGATGTATGTATGATCGTACACCATTTCAATGTCCCGGTCTCGGGAACCGGGTCTGAATTGGAGAGGACGAACAGTCCTCAGATGAGTGGAGCGCACACTTCCGAAGAGTGGCCTCGGACCGTGGGCGGGCGCATGGTTGGGTGGGAAGGGAAGTATGGTGGGTGGTCGATGGGGGGGGAACGCGCCCGAACCCCACTTTCCCGGGAGCGCGAGCCCTTCGTAGGTTCGAAGCGACATGACGATTCTCGCCCTCGCATCCGCCATCGCCCCCTCCCATGTCTGAGCCCCGAGGCATCCCCGAGCCCCTCCGGGAAAGAGCCCAGGACTGGGCCCGGCTCTGGGGGGTCCCGGACCTTCCGGACACGGTGGCGGTGGAGTTCAGCCGCCGATTCCGCACCTCCCTGGGCCTCTGCCGGCCCGCCGACGGCCGCATCCGCCTCTCGGCCCACCTGGAGAACGGCCATGGGGAGCTCCTGGAGGAGGTCCTCTGCCACGAGCTGGCCCACGTGGCCGTGTACC
>CAZZEL010000134.1:0-8114 GCA_964652625.1 uncultured Gemmatimonadaceae bacterium | reverse complement strand
CAGACAAGGGCTCAGCACTCGTAGAGCTTGTGGCAATGATGACAGGGGCGCGGAAGCCCCTGGGGGCCTCGTGCACCCCTCCAGATCCGCTCCCGGTGCGTCTTCCGGAATCTGCGGGGAGAAGGCGACAGCCAGATGTCCCGCAGGGGCCGCTCCCGGACGTTGCCCCACGTCACCTTCTCCACGGGTACGTCTTTTCCCTGAAAGCGATGGGTGGCCGAGGCCCCCTCCTGGAGCCCCAGGTTGCTCATGACGCAGGGGGAGACCTCCCCGGCGGCGCTGACGAAACAGCTCCGGAGGATGTTCTCGTTGCATGACGAGCAGGCCTCCCCGTTCCCGAAGCCAGGGGCCTGGATCCGGATTCCCCGCTCCTGGCCCCGGACCTGGACCTCGGCCAGAAGCTCTCGGGCCCGGACTCGAGCCCGGGAGAGCTTCCCTTCCGGCTCGCCGTCTTCGGGCCTCATCAGCAGGGACTGCCTCTCAAGCTCCGGGGTCAGGACGAGGCTCAAGGGGCTCACCACGATCTCCCGGACTCCCCAGCGTGCCCCCAGATCCACGATCTCGCTGAGCTCCTCCACGTGGTCGGCCAGGAGGAGGTAGGCCAGGTGGATGTGGGGCCGGCTGGCTCCGCTCTTCCTCTTTTCATTCTCGAGAGCCCTGAGGTTCCGGTCCAGGATCTCGAGGCTGGTTCCGGCCCGGTAGCGTCCATGAGTGGTGGAGGTCGTTCCGGCGACGCTCACCCCGAGGATGTCCACGTCCGACTCCAGGAGGGCCTCCCGGTTCGCCCGGTCCAGGTGCACGCCGCTGGTGGTGAACCCCACCTGGACGCCGGTTTCCCGGGTCTGTCGGACCAGAGTCCAGAAGTCCGGATGCAGGAGAGGCTCCCCCCATCCCTGGAGGAACACCAGCTCCGCCGCCGGGAAGGATGGGAGGAGGGACTGGAAGGTCTCCCGGCTCATGAGCTCCCGCCGACGCCGGTCCCGGAGGACGGACACGGGGCAGTAGGCGCACCGGCCCTGACATCGCCCGGACACCTCCACCTGGATCCAGTCCAGGTGGAAGGGCTTCATACGGTCCCATAGACTTCGGAGGCGTTCAGTGAGCATCGTGACTCCTTGTGTTTCGCTCCTTCTGGAAAGTGAGCAGGGGGATGCCGAATGGGCCACCCGGAGGCATTCCGGCTGTTCCGCACAGGGACCGCATGCCACAGCTCGCTCCTGGGTTGCGTGTGTGATAAGGAGGTAGCTTGGCCGACCTTTCAGCTGAAACGCCTTCCTGGAGGTGTTGTCGCGGTACCGCCGCCCGGCGTGTGATTAGCGACAGACGCTTCAGCTGAAACGCTTTTGCCTCATCGGCGGGCCTGTCCATGTTGCTCCCTTTTCCCGGGCCCGGGGGATGATCGGTTTCATGCAGAGGATGGAGAGCCGTGGGTCACGGCGATTCCGCCTTCGGACACCCGGGTGCTTATCATCACGGATGATGCGGTATGGGGAGTGGAAACGGACGGGTTCGATATGACCCACATCGTGCGGTATACTGGGGTTGAGACGGGCAGATGACCAAGGAGATGATCGTGAGCGACTACATCCGCATGCGTTTTGAGACCAGGGCCATTCACGCAGGCCAGGACCCGGATCCGGGCACCGGCGCCGTCGTCCCCCCCATCCACCAGACCTCGACGTTCCACGTCCCCGATCCGGGCCAACCGGGTGAGTATCGCTATTCCCGGGTGGGAAACCCCACTGTGGAGCGACTCGAGGAGGCCATGGCGGCTCTGGAGGGCGCTGAATTCGCCCTGGCCTTCGGCTCAGGAATGGCGGCCATCACCGCCGCCCTCTCCACTCTCCAGGCCGGAGATCACGTTCTGTGCACACAGGCGGTGTACGGCACCACCTACAGCGTCCTTCGGGAGCACCTGAGCCGGTACGGGGTCGAGCACGACTTCGTGGACCTGGTGGAAGGGGACGTACAGGACGTGGAGGCGGCGATGCGACCCAACACCCGGCTGATCTGGATCGAGACCCCCACCAACCCACTCCTCAGGGTCATCGACATCGCCCGGATGGCCGAGATCGCCCATGGACACGGGGCCTTGCTCGGGGTCGACAACACCTTTGCCTCGCCCTATTTCCAGAACCCCCTGTCCCTGGGCGCGGACCTGGTCATGCACAGTTGCACCAAGTACCTGGGCGGCCACAGCGACCTGGTGGCCGGGATGGTGGTCATGAACGACGATGGCCTTCGGGACCAGCTTCACCAGACCCGCCGCCTCACCGGTGGTATTCTCGGGCCCTTCGATGCCTGGCTCCTCCACCGCGGGGTAAAGACCCTCCCAGTGCGCATGGAAGCGCACCAGCGGAACGCCTTCACCGTAGCCCGGTTTCTGGCTGGGCACGCCAGGATCAAGAGCGTCCACTACCCGGGCCTGGAAGGCCATCCCCAGCATGATCTGGCCCGCCGGCAAATGCGTGGCTTCGGTGGCATGGTCTCCCTCGAGATGGAAGGAGGGCCGGAAGCGGCCAGGCGATTTGTGGCTGCCTTGGGGGTGTTTACGTCCGCCGTCAGCCTGGGTGGAGTGGAATCCCTGGCCGAGATCCCCTGGTTCTTGACCCACAAGTCCATGCAGGGCACCGATGTGGCCATCGACCCCGCCACAGTACGTCTCTCGGTGGGTCTGGAGCATCCGGACGACCTGATGGCTGACCTGGACCAGGCCCTGGCGGCTTCCGGGGGATGACGGGTCTTTTGCCCAGTGGTGCATCAACACCGTAGTCCAACGGGTGTTCTTATTGCTCCCCCATAACCGCTCAGAGTAGCTTCAGTAAGTGAGTATCGAAGCCCCATTCGACCCACGGAGCCCGCCATCATGCCCAGGTTCTCGATCGTACTCGTCCTGGTTCTTCCCCCTCTCCTTTTTTCCCTTTCCGCCTGTGACAACGGAACGTCCCCCTCGCCTGTCGTGACGGCGGCCCTGACGGTGGCTCCGGCCTCCGGCGATACCGACACGGGCTTCACCTTCAATGCCGGTGGGAGTTCCTCCACGGGCAAGACCCCGTCCATGGAGTACCGCTGGGACTGGGAGAGCGACGGAACCTTCGACGAGAGCTGGTCGGCGTCGCCGAGTGCCACCCACCTCTTCCCGGTGCCCGGGAGCTACTCCACCACCGTGGAGGTCAGAGATGGCCAGGTGACGGATCAGGCCTCGGCCTCCGTGACGGTGGCCCCGGCCGTGGAGGCCCTGCTGGAAGTCTCACCCCAGGAGGGCACCATGCTCACCGACTTCGCCTTCGACGCCAGCGGTAGCACCACCAGCTCGCCCGGGGCCGGAAACCTGGAATACCGTTGGGACTTCTACAACGACGGCTCCTGGGACACCCAATGGTCATCGGAGCCCACCATCACGCGGCGTTTCGACACCGGCGACTCTCCCCAGACCAAGGTGGAGGTTCGGGACGGCGACGGGCTGGCCGACGCCATGGCCCAGGTGGAGTTGAACCTGAACCACGGAGCGTCCATCGACTCTCTTCTTGTCCAAGACCAGGATATTCAGGCCGACGGTCTGGCCTTCGACGGGGAGCATTTCTGGGTCAGCCAATGGGGTCCGGACGAGACCCTGGTGAAGGTGAGCTTCGAGACGGGTGAGACGCTGGCCTCCTTTCCGGCCCACAGCAACTGGACCGGAGGCCTCGCCTGGGACGGCGCCCACCTCTGGCAGGTGAGCTGGCTGGGGGAGAGCGTTCTCATCCAGATCGATCCCTCCGACGGCACGGTCCTGCAGTCCCTCCCCGTCATCTACTCCCGGAGCTCTTCGGGACTGTGCTGGAACGGTGAGGCGTTCTACTACGGCAGCTGGGCGAAGGAAGGCACCGGCGGGGACGACCGGGTCCACAAGTACGACGTCACCGGCGCCGAGCTCACGGCTTTCGACACCCCGGAAGGGACCACCCACCCCGAGGGTCTCGCCTGTGACGGAGAGACGCTCTGGGTCATCGCCGGCGGCACGCAGAACACCTACCGGGTGGATCCGGCCACCGGGGCGGTGATCCGGGAAATGGTTCGGCCCTCCGGCAGGAAGATCACGATTGCCAAGGACTACCTCTGGCAGTTCGGCACCACCTCCGGCAAGCCGGTGATCTACAAGATCGTGCCGTAGGAGTAGGGGACACGGGGCTCAGGTGGCGGGCGGTGGCCCGGAATGAAACTCTCCCTTCCAGGAACTCTGCGCTCAAGCCGGCCGGGCGGTGGGTTCCCGTCCTGAAGGGAGATGCTCCGGGGGAAGGAAACGTGAAAAAGCGGAGACGGGGAGTTCGAGTTGCCCTCAGCCTTCGGGGCTCGAGACGGGGGGCTCGCAGGATTCCCCCGTGGGAATCGTCCGCAGCCTGAAGTGCAGCTCCACCTCGTCAGCGACATTCACCACCCCGGCGACGGACGCCGGCTCGATGCCGAAGGCGGTCTGCGGGACTTCGAGGACGCCGTGGATGTGAAGGGCCCCCGCGGGGCCTCCTTCCCTTCCAGTCGGGCCCACATCCACCGAGTGCTGGAACTCCCGGGTTTGTCCCTTCAGGGTCAGCCGGGTCTGGACAGGAAGCCGGCCGTCCTCCTCCTCCCGGGTCCCCTGCACCGTGCTCTCCAGCCGGATCACGGGATGGGTCTCCGCCGCCAGATTCTCTCCGTCCAGCAGGGTCCTCTGGATCTCCTCCACATCGTCCTCTCCGGGGCCCTCTCCCAGGCCCGCCAGAACTCGGGCCGAGTCCGAGTCGATGATCAGGGAAGGAGTGCGGATGAGGATGGCACCCCCGGCTCCGGGTCCCATGGGATTGGGCACGCAGAGCTCCCCGCTCCACTCCATGGGGATGATGGCGTGCTCGTGCCCCAGAAAGGAGAGCAGTCCGGATTTGTGCGTGACCACATAGAGATCCGAAGCCTTCACGTCCACTTGGTGCTGCTCCCAGACCATCTCTTGTCCCGGGACCGGGTCTGACGCCAGGACTGGGTCTGACGCCGGGGCCGTATCTGGCCTCGAGACCCTTTCCTCGAGGAGGTCTGTCGCCTGAAAGGTGGACCCCGCGTCAGCGTTCAGCAGGCCGGGAGCGTTCATCAGGCCGGGTGAGAGAGCGAGCACAAGGAGAGTTGCGAACACGGAAACTCCGAAAATGGGTATCGGTTTTTCACGGGCGTACACAGTCTCGGGATGGAAGTTGCTTCGAGGAAACCAGAAGCCGTACTGCGGAAATCAGGCCCGGTTTCGAAACCGGGCCGACGGCGGCCCGCCCGTGGACTTTGGAACACATGTCCGGTACTAGTGATTCTTGATAAAAGGACGGACCGTTTCTGTTCTGGAATCAACGGATTCACCCCCCCGGGTTTTCTCGCTTCGGAGGGACTACGGGGTGTGGCTATGGATGAAGAAGGGAGGGGGCCCATGAATACGTCCCACGCGCTACGTTTACCAGCTCTCGTCGTGGGTCTTGGCCTGATCTTCCTTGTCGCCGCTTGCGGCGATGACGGAGGTGGGACGGGCGTGGACACGGGCCAGATCCAGGTGACGGTGACCACCGACGGGTCTGCCGAGGAAGGCGTGATGGTGAGTCTTTTTGCCCAGGGGGCCACCTCCGCCACGGCCACGGCCGCCACGGGAGGGAACGGCGTGGCGACCTTCGCGGATGTAGAGCCCGGGACCTGGGAGCTGGAGGTGGATCCTCCCGAAGAACTCACCTTGGCCGAAGGGGAGCAGTCCAGGAAATCGGTCACGGCAACAGCGGGAGAGACGGCTGAGCTGGACTTTGCTCTCACTGAGGAGGGGGATGTCGTGGAGATAACCCTCACCCAGAATCTCACCTTCAGCCCTGACGAGATCACGATTTCCCCGGGGACCAGGGTACGGTGGGTAAATGGTGCTTCCATCTTCCACACCATTACCCCGGATGGGCACAGCGAGTGGAATCGAGCTACCGTCAGCCAGGCCGGGGAGACCTTCGAGCACACCTTCGAGAACGCCGGCGTCTTCCCCTACTTCTGTGAGCCTCACCTGAGCGCGGGAATGACCGGCACCATCACAGTCCAGTGAGAGACTGGTCGGGGCCAGAGGGGGCGCGGCTTCAAGCCCTATTCATACCGTCACCCTGGATCCGGAGAGGGCTACCCGCGTGATCCTGGTCAGAGAGACATGGGGGGGTGGATCCTCTCACCCGTCTCCGGATCGAAGAGGAGGATCTTGCCGGCATCCAGGGCCAGCTCCAGAGACTCACCCTCCACGGCCGGGCTCCCGGGGTCCAGGCGGGCCACCAGCCGCCGACTCTCTCCGCCCGGTTCTTCCAGCTCCAACTCCCCGGCCAGGGAGCGGAGCTTGTCGGCGGCGGCGTCCAGGCCTTTCGCCTCCTCCATGGACACCTGGAAGTGCACATAGAGCTCGGCACCCATCCACTCCACCAGGTCCACGGGGACCTGGAAGGTGGAGGGTGAAGTGCCAGGAAGATCCCCGTTCCCCAACGTTCGGAAGTGCTCCGGACGGATGCCGGCGATGTACTCCCCGGACTCCTGGGCATCCACCGACTCCCGCAGCTCCTCCGGCAGGGGAAGCTCCAGCATGGGGAGAACGAGGCGGTCGCCATTCACCCGGGCCGGGAGGAAGTTCATGGCCGGGGAGCCGATGAATCCGGCCACGAAGAGGTTCGCCGGTTCCTGGTAGAGCTCCCGGGGCGTTCCCACCTGCTGGAGTCGGCCCCGGCGGAGAATGGCGATGTGGTCCCCCAGGGTCATGGCCTCGGCCTGGTCGTGGGTCACGTAGACCGTGGTGGTTCCCAGACGGCGCTGGAGGCGGGCGATCTCGGTGCGCATCTGGCTCCGTAGCTTGGCATCCAGGTTCGAGAGGGGCTCGTCCAGGAGGAAGGCCCTGGGCTCCCGGACCATGGCCCGGCCCATGGCTACCCGCTGGCGTTGACCCCCGGAGAGGGCCGCAGGCTTCCGGTGCAGCAGCTCCTCCAGCTCCAGAATCCGAGCGGCCCCCTCCACCCTCTTGGCTCTCTCCTCTTCGTCCACTCCAGCGAGCTTCAGCGGGAAGGCCATGTTCTCGGCCACGGTCATGTGGGGATAGATGGCGTAGCTCTGGAAGACCATGGCCATGTTCCGGTCCCGGGGATCCAGGCCGGTCACGTCCTCTCCGTCCACCAGCACCCTCCCGGAGCTGGGCTCCTCCAGTCCCACGATCATGTTCAGGATGGTGGACTTCCCGCAGCCTGACGGCCCCACCAGGATGAAGAACTCCCCGTCCTCGATGGTGAGGTCCAGGTCCCGGACGGCCTCGGTGCCGTCGGCGAATACCTTGTCGATCTCCTGGAGTACGAGCTTGCCCATGGGGTCTCCCTGGTCTCCTTCTCAGCCCTTCACCGCGCCCTGGGTGAGCCCTGCCACGATACGCCGCTGGAACGCCAGGATGACCACCAGCACCGGGACGGTGACCACCATGGAGGCGGCGGCGATGGAGCCCGTGGGGAGCTGGAACCGGGAGCTACCGGTGAAGAAGGCGATGGCCGCAGGCACGGTCCGGGCGTCGTTCGTGGAGGTGAGGGCGGCAGCGAAGAGAAAGTCGTTCCAGGCGAAGATGAACACCAGGATGGCGGCAGTGAAGACCCCCGGAGCCGCCAGGGGAGCGATGACGTGATGAAAGGCCTGGAAGGGTGTGGCTCCGTCCACCCGTGCGGCCCTGTCCAGCTCCCAGGGGATCTCCCGGAAGAAGGCCGACAGAGTCCAGATGGCAAGGGGCAGGGTGAAGGTCATGTAGGGAAGGATGAGTCCCGGCCAGGTATCGAAGAGCCCCAGGTTCCGCCACAGGTTGAAGAGGGGTCCGACGACGGCGATGGGGGGAAACATGGCGATGGACAGGGCCGCACCCAGGACGAGCCGCCTTCCCCGGAATCGGAGCCGGACGATGGCGTAGGCGGCGAATATGGCCAGGATCACCGAGAGGACGGTGGACAGGGTGGCGATCCCCACCGAGTTCCACAGGGCCGCGGGAAACTGGGGATCCTGGAAGATGGTCCGGTAGTGCTCCAGGCTGAGCTCCCGGGGGATGAAGCGCTTGTCGTTCAGGTCCGCCGCCGGCTTCAGGGACAGGG
>CAZZEL010000133.1:0-8227 GCA_964652625.1 uncultured Gemmatimonadaceae bacterium | reverse complement strand
AGTCCATCCGGGGCCTGAAGTTCGTCTACGAGCCGGAGAAGCTCCGCTTTTTCCAGGGACGGTTCGAGTCCCTGTAAGCCATCCCACTCCCGTAGCGCCGGAGGGGGCTCCCAGGGGGGCCCGTTCCGGCCGCCGAGGGAGGAGTCGGATCAACCAGGAGGTCTTCCATGTCGTTCCTTCCACGACCCCCCAAGCATCCCCGCATCCTCGGGAGCCTGGTCCTTCTGCTCTTGGCGGCGACCCTGGCCTTCCAGGCAGCCGATCCGGTGGCGGGACAGGACCAGGAGAGGATCCACTCCACGGATCCCCAGGTCCGCCTCCAGATGTACCAGGCCCACGTGGCCATGACCGAACGCTCCCCCTTCCGCAACCACCCCTGGCAGTTCGTGGGCCCCACGAACGTCAGCGGGCGGATGACCGACGTGGACGTGGTCCGGCCCAAGGGGGAGAGCTACACCATCTACGTGGCGGGAGCGTCCGGGGGCGTCTGGCGAACGGCGAACGAGGGGGTGACCTGGGAGCCGGTCTTCGAGCACGCCGCCTCCACCTCCATCGGCGACGTGACCATCGCTCCTTCGGACCAGGACCTCATCTGGGTGGGCACCGGGGAGGCCAACATCTTCCGGAGCTCCATGGCCGGAGCCGGCGTCTACAAGTCCACGGACGGCGGGGAGTCCTGGGAGCACATGGGGCTCACTGACACCCACACCATCCCCCGAATCATCATCCATCCCGCGGACCCGGACGTGGTGTACGTGGCTTCCAGCGGCCACGAGTGGACGCACAACGAGGCCCGGGGCCTCTACCGGACCACCGACGGCGGGGAGAGCTGGGAGAAGATCCTCTACATCGACGAGGAGACGGGGGTCATCGACCTGGTCATGCACCCGGAGGATCCGGAGATCCTCTACGCCGCCACCTGGCAGCGGATCCGGGAGAAGTGGAACGATCCCCGGAACGAGCCGGACTACGCCGGCAGCTCCATCCACAAGAGCACGGACGGGGGAGACAGCTGGACCCAGGTGGTCCAGGGCCTGCCGGAAGCCCGACACCGGGGCCGCATTGGCATCGACATCGCCCGCTCCAACCCGGACGTTCTCTACGCCTTCGTGGACAACTACGAGACCGCCCGGGAGGCTCCGGAGGGGGCCACGGACGCCTACGGCCGACCCCGGGGACCGGTGATTCGGGGCGCCACCGTGTACCGGACGGACGATGGCGGGGAGCGGTGGTACCGGACCAGCGAGTACGACGAGTACATGGAGGGGCTTTCAGGCACATATGGCTGGGTATTCGGTCAGATCCGGGTGGATCCGAACGACGAGGACCGGATCTACGTCATGGGCCTGGGCCTGAACCTCTCGGAGGACGGGGGACGGACCTTCCGGCCTCTTCGTGGGATGCACGTCGATCACCACGGGCTGTGGATCGACCCGGCCAACTCCGACTACCTGGCCAACGTGAACGACGGGGGCCTGGCCATCTCCTACGACGGCGGGGAGAACTGGCGGACCTTCTACGACGACCTTCCCCTTGTCCAATTTTTCAACGTGGCCCACGACAGGGACGAGCCCTTCCACATCTACGGCTCCATTCAGGACCACGGGAGCTACCGGGGGGTCGTGGACCTGAGCCGGGGACGCCACAACATCCCCGCCGTGAGGTTCGAAGGCGCTCCGGGCGGGGAGGGCAGCAGCCACGCCATCGATCCCACGAACCCGGACATCGTCTACTCGGCGGGCTTCTACGGGACCATTCAGAGGACGAACATGGCCGCCGGAGAGACCGTGAGCATCGTCCCCCGGGCCCCGGAAGGAGAGATGGCGTACCGGGGACAGTGGGTGGCACCCTTCATCCTCTCTCCCCACAACCCCTCGGTGGTCTACCACGGCATGAACTACCTCTTCCGCTCCATGTACCGGGGGGAGAGTTGGACCACCATCAGCCCGGACCTGAGCTACAACGACCCGGACAAGTACGGGGACATCCCCTACCAGACCCTCTTCTCCATCGCCGAGTCTCCCTTCACCTTCGGCCTCATCTACGCCGGCACCGACGACGGACGGGTGTGGCGCACCCGGGACGGGGGCCGGAACTGGACGGAGATCGATGCCGGACTCCCCTACCAGAAGTGGGTGGCGGAGCTGGTGGCGTCCCGTCACGAGGAGTCCACGGTCTACATGGCCCAGAACGGGAAGCGGGACGACGACTTCGCTCCCTACCTCTGGAAGTCCACGGACTATGGTGACACCTGGACGAGCATCGTGAACAACCTCCCGTCCGGGCCGGTGAACGTCATCAGGGAGGACCCGGAGAACCCCGACGTTCTCTACGTGGGCACGGACCTGGGCATGTACGTATCCCTCGACGGTGGAGAGGAATGGCACGCCCTGCCCGGCGGCAACCTCCCCACCTCCTTCTACCACGACCTGGTGGTGCACCCGGAGAAGGACATCATGGTGGCCGTGACCCACGGGCGGGGTGCATGGGCCCTGGACGTGCGGCCCATCCAGGCTCTCACGCCCCAGATCCTGGCCCAGGACCTGCACCTCTTCGAGCCGGCGCCCGCCCGGCTGCCCCGGGGCTGGCGAGGCCCGGGGGTCTCGGCCTACCTGGAGTACTGGCTGGGAACCGAGGCCCGGGAAGCCCACCTCCGCATTCGTGACGAGACGGGGCGCCTCGTCCACGAGCTCACGGGAAGCGCCGACCCGGGCATGAACGCCGTGGAGTGGGACCTTAGCCTGGAAGGAGAGGGCCAGACCGGTGGACGCCGGGGTCCCTCCCGGGTGGAGCCCGGTGTCTACACCGTTGTGGTGACGGCAGGAGGTGCCGTGGCCGAAGGTGAGCTGGTGGTGGAGGCCGGCGGCGGCTGAGCCACGGGACCAGCCGCTCCGGATCCTTCCGGAGGGTGGGGTCTACATGCTGGGTAGCGAACGAGGCACGCCACGTCCCTCGTGTCCAGCGAGCCCCATCCGACGGAAGGACCCATGAGCGAAGATGCCGCCCCACCCACCGGTCCCGATCTCCGAGCCGGCGTTCCCCTTGAGGACCTGAAGGAGGGGGAGCCCTTCTTCGGTCACGTGGAGGACTCGCCGGTCTTTCTCGTCCGCAAAGGGAAGGACGTGCGGGCCTTCAACGCCGCCTGTACCCACTACGGCGCTCCCCTGGAGGACGGTCTCAGCACGGAAAACACCATCCGCTGCCCCTGGCACCACGCCTGCTTCTCCCTGGAGGACGGCTCGGTGCTGGGAGCCCCGGCCTTCAATCCCCTGACCGCATGGGACGTGCAGGTGGAGGAGGGAACGGTACGGGTTGGTGAGCCCCTGGAGGCCGATCCCCTGGAGTCCAGGGGCAGCCCGAAGAACGAGCCCGAGTCGGTAGTCATCGTGGGAGCCGGGGCCGCCGGGAGCAGCGCCGCCGAGACCCTGCGGAGAGAAGGATACCGGGGCCCGGTGTCTCTGGTGGACCCGGACCCGGACGCTCCCTACGACCGGCCCAACCTCTCCAAGGACTACCTGGCCGGGGAGGCCCCGGAGGAATGGATCCCCCTCCGGTCCAGGGAGTTCTTCCAGGAGCACGACATCCAGCGCATCGCCAGCCGGGTGGAGGAGATCCGGACCGACCCCCAGGTGGTGATCCTGGAGGGCGGCAGAACCCTTCCCTACGGCGCCCTCCTCCTGGCTACGGGAGCCGTGCCCCGGACCCTCCCTGTGCCGGGCATGGACGCACCCCACGTCCACACCCTCCGGAGCCTGGGGGACTGCCGGGCCATCCTGGACGGTCTGGAGGAGGCCCGGCGGGCCGTGGTCATCGGGGCCTCCTTCATCGGCATGGAGGTGGCCGCTTCTCTAAGGAACCAGGAGGTGGACGTCACGGTGGTGGCCCCGGAAGACGTGCCCTTCGAGGCCGTTCTGGGCTCGGACCTGGGGACCTTCATCCAGTCCCTCCACGAGGAGGAGGGGGTGGACTTCCGACTGGGAACCACCGTGGAAGAGATCCGGGAGAAGGTCGTCCTCCTGGACGACGACTCGGAGGTTCCGGCGGACCTGGTGGTGGTGGGCGTGGGGGTGAAGCCCCTGGTGCCCCTGGCCGAGGAGGCGGGCCTGGAGCTGGACGACGGGGTGGTGGTGGATGAGGAGCTTCGCACCTCCGATCCCCGGATCTGGGCCGCCGGAGACGTGGCCCATTTTCCCGAGGCCCGCCTGGGCCGGAGGGTGAGGATCGAGCACTGGGTCGTGGCCCAGCGCCAGGGCCGGACCGCTGCCCGGAACATGCTGGGCCACAGGGAGCCCTTCACCGACGTGCCCTTCTTCTGGACCAAGCACTACGGAACGCCCGTGGCCTACCTGGGTCACTCTACGGACTGGAACGAAGCCAGGACGGAGGGCACCTGTGCCGAGGACGGCTGTGCCGTGAGCTTCCTGAAAGACGGCCGCCGCCAGGCCCTGGCCACGGTGTTTCGGGACCGGGAGAGCCTGAGTGCGGAGGTGGAGATGGAGACGGAGAAGGAGGGACAGGAGGGGAGAGGCTGAGGGAACCTCCGGCTACCCCCGCCAGGACCTGACCCGGTCCATGATGGTCACCGCCGTCTCTTCGATGGCCCGTTCCGTCACGTCCAGGATCTCGCAGCCCAGGTCCCGGAAAACGGTGTCGGCGTAGACCAGCTCCTCCTGGATCCGCCGGAGGTCGGCGTAGTCCGAGCTGCCCCGGACCCCCATGGTCTGGATCCTCTGCTCCCGGATGCTCAGGAGCTTGGGAGGACTGATCCTGAGCCCCACCAGCTTCTTCACCGGAATCCGGTGAAGCTCCGGCGGGAGGGGCACCTCCGGCACAAGGGGCAGGTTCGCGGCCCGGATCCCCTTGTTGGCCAGGTACATGCACACCGGGGTCTTGCTGGTCCGGCTCACCCCCAGGAGGATCACGTTGGCCCGGCGGTAGCCTTCCGGATCCTTGCCGTCGTCGTGCTGGACGGCGAACTCCACCGCCTCCACCCGGCTGAAGTACTGTTCGTCCAGTCGGTGGATGAGCCCCGGCTCCCGGATGGCCTTGTGCCCGGTGATCTCCTCCAGTCCCTCCAGGGCAGGTCCCATGATGTCCACCGCCGGGATCCGGTGCCCGATGCAGGCCTTCCTGAGGTACTCCCGCACGTGGGGGATGATGATGGTGAAGATGATGAGGGAGGGCCGGGTCCGGGCCAGGGTGATGACCTCCTTGGCCGCCTCCACACTGTCGATGTACCCGAAGCGGTGAAGCTCCACGGTTCCCTTGGCGAACTGACTCATGGCGGCTCGGGCCACGAGTTGGGCCGTCTCTCCCATGGAATCCGAGACCACGAACACGGCGGGCGCCTTGACCAACACAACCTCCTGGTGAGAATCCGATGTCGAGGGGCCATTCTAGACCGGGTGAGGCCGGAATGGCAAAATCTCTGATGGATGCACCCTTTTCCCAGGCCCTTTCGGAGGGTAGCCTACCCACTGTGACCCATGGAGCCCACCAGCCAGCCAAGGGCGGCGTGACCGACACGACCCATTCCCCCGAGAGCCAGGACTCGACCTCCTCCTCTCTGTCTCCGGACAGCGCCGAGACCCATGACGAGCCCCTCCGGGCCCTGGTGGTGGAAGACGATCCCACCTTCCGGCTCGTCCTGAAGTCCGTCCTCTCCCAGCGGGGCCTGGAGGCCGTGGCCTGCGAGGATGCGGACACCGGCCTGGAAGCCTTCCGGCGCCAGCCCTTTCAGATCGCCCTCCTGGACAACTACCTCCCGGACATGAAGGGTGTGGAGCTCACCCGGCAGATCCGGGAGATGCCCGGGGGCCGGGAGGCCATGATCATCCTGGTCACCGGGGACGAGCGGATGGAGACGGCGGAGGCGGCCCTGAGCGCCGGCGCCGACGACTATCTCAGCAAGGACGCCTCCCCGGGCTACTTCAGCATCCGTTTGGCCATCGCCGAGCGGACCATCCGGGAGGCCGCAGGCCGGAGGAAGGCCCTGGCCGACACCACCCGGAATCCCCTGGCCGACTCCCTCACGGGCCTGGCCAGCCGAGCCCTGCTCCTGGACCGGATCCAGGGGGGCATCCACCGGACGGACCGGCAGGAAGGCTACCTGTTCGGCGTCCTGCACCTGGACCTGGACGGCTTCCGCCGGGTGGTGCAGCGCCTGGGCAAGGAGCCTTCCGACCAGGTCCTGGTGGAGGTGGGCCGGCGTCTCGAGGCCTCTCTCCGCCTGGTGGACACCCCGGCCCACCTGGCCGCCGACGAGTTCGCCGTGTTCCTGGACGATCTTCAGGACGGCAGCGACGTGGCCCGGATCACGGACCGGATCCATCAGACCTTCGCCGAGCCCATTCGGGTGGGAGGCGAGACCGTCTTCTTGAGCGCCTGCATGGGGATCGCCCTGGGAGACGCCCACTACCGGAACGCCGAGGAGGTCTTTCGGGACGCCTCCAAGGCCCTGCGCCGGGCCAAGGCCCAGGGCTCGGGAAGTGTGCGGATCTTCGACCCGGTGGTCCACGAGCGGGCCTCGGCCCGGGTCCGGATGGAGGAGGACATCCGCACGGCCCTGGAGACAGACGCCATGGCCCTGCACTACCAGCCCATCCTCTCCCTGGCTTCACCCCGGGTGGTAGGGCTGGAGGCCCTCATGCGCTGGCCCAGGAAGAACGGCGGCTTCGTCCCGGCCCAGGAGTTCATTCCCATCGCCGAGCAGTCGAGTCTGGTAACCCACATGGGGTGGTGGACCCTGGAGCGGGCCTGCCGGCAACTGGCCGAGTGGCACGACCGCCTGGGCGGTGATTCGCCGGTGGCCGTGAACGTGAACGTGCCCGGACGACAGTTCTCCCAGCCGGAGCTCGTCCCCTCCGTCTTCAAGATCCTGGAAGAGACCGGCCTCTCCGGGGAGCACCTGCACCTGGAGATCACCGAAACCTCGGCCATGGAGAACCTGGAGTGGTCCGTCAGCACCCTCCGGGAGCTGAAAGCCGCCGGCGTCCGCATTCACGTGGACGACTTCGGCACCGGCTACTCCTCCCTGAGCTACCTCCACCGGCTCCCGGTAGACTCCCTGAAAGTGGACCGGTCCTTCGTCAGCGGGATCACGGAGAGTCCTGAGAACCTGGCCATCGTCCGGACCGTGGTGGACCTGGCCCGGAACCTGGGCCTCTCCACCGTGGCCGAAGGGATCGAAACGGAGGAGCAGCTCCGGATCCTGAAGGAGCTGGGCTGCGAGTTCGGGCAGGGATGGCTCTTCTCCCGGGCCCTGGAGGAGGATCAGGTGGAGGAGATCCTGGAAGATCCCGACTCGCTGTTGGACCTCCTCCTGACAGAAGCGTGACGAAGGGCCCCCTGAACTCGCTCTTCGGTTCTGTTCCCGACACTCCTCCAAAGCAGTTTCCCTTCCTGGCCCGGGCCGGAGCCGCCGCCCGGTTCCAGGGAAGGCCTCGTGTCCACCGATGTGACTCGGCCGGCCCAACCAACAGGAGGCCCGCGGGAGGTCTTCCCCCCACGGGCCTCGTTCTGGACCGTTCCCGGCTTGATCGGTAGGGATTCAGGCCATCAGCCCAACCCCTCAGTCCGGGTGTCGTTCTTCCCTCCTCATCCTCGGTGCACCTAGTAGTCCTCGTTCTGGGTGATATTCGGATTCACGTCGATCTCGTCCACGGGAATCGGCAAGATGCAGAAGCTGCAGGGATACGTCATGACGGCGGTACTGCTGGTGACGTCGTCCCTGACGATGTCACGCTTGTGCCTCATCACGTCATGGACCGCGTGGCCCTCATAGCCCAGCTCGATGCGCCGCTCGATGAGGATTTCGTCCAGAAGGGCCTGCCCGGTGGCCGTCACGTCCGGAGCGGATGGAAGGGCCCGCTGGCGAATCAGGTTGAGATCGTCCTGGGCGGCGTCGTCATTCCCCGATCTCGCATAGGCCTCGGCCCGGTTCAAATACACTTCGGAAAGGCGGATCACCGGAACGTTGTCCGTGTTGGTCACCGTGGGCCATTTGTGGACCCGGTGGCTCGCGTAGATCCCCACGAGCTCGGGATCCACAATGAACATCCCCATCCGGAGATCATCAGGATCCATCAGATTCAGGAGGTCCTTCGATGGCAAGTAGTCCCCGTAGCCCGAAGCCCGATACATGCCCCCCAGGGAGTTGCTGCCGATGTTGTCGCTGGCGTCGTTCCAGACCTCGAAGATGGCTTCAGAGGAGCCCCCATCGGAAAAC
>CAZZEL010000132.1:0-8283 GCA_964652625.1 uncultured Gemmatimonadaceae bacterium | reverse complement strand
ATAGGCTCCCCGGAGCAGAATGCTGCTGTCCCCCCTTCGCCTGCCCAGGTGGAAGAGGGCGTTGATGGTTCCGGAGTCGGCCCACGGCAGGTCGTCGATAAGGAGGAGGAGGGGCGACTCCCGGGATATGCCCCGGAGCACCCGGGTGGTCTGCTCCAGGAGACTGCTCTGCTGGAGGGTGGTGTCGGCGGGTACCGCATCCTTCCGCTCCACCAGGGCCCGGAGGTCCCGGGCCCAGTCCGCATCCGGGGCGCTTGCCGCGGCCCGTTCCACGAGGCCGGTGCCGGGGATCAGGGTGCCCACCAGGTCGGATCCGGTCTCGAGGACGCAGCGGGCGGTAGAGTAGACCAGCTCCCCCAGGCGCAGGGGGCCCCCGCCCCCCTGGAGCCCGGCGGCCTGAAGGGCCCCGGTGTCCCCGGTCAGGAGAGCGAGGATCTCTCGGAAGGGCCCGTAGGGATCTCCCGCCCCCGTGTGGGCATCGCACTTTCCCCGGGCCACCACCAGATCCGGATGATGGGCCTCGGCCCGGCGGGCGAAGGCGTTGAGGAGTGCCGTCTTCCCCGTGCCCGCGTCTCCGGTCACGAACGCCACGCTGCCCCGCCCCGCCAGGGCGTCGGTGAGGAAGACGTCCAGGCTGGCCAGCTCCTCTCCTCTGGCCACGAACCCGCCGGTCTCCCGTTCCGGGACCGGGGGCGGAGGGGAGGGAGCCGAGCCAGGGGCTGGGCGGCTCGCCGGTGTTGTGGATCCCGTGTCCCCGGCGGCTGGTGTTGTGACCTCGGAGTCCCCCGGGGCCTCCGACTGAGCCGGCGCATCCTCGCAAAGACGGTTCAGCTCCCGGAGCAGGTCTGCCGAACTCTGGAATCGGTCTGCCGGGTCCTTGGCCAGGCAGGTCAGGATCAGGCGCGAAAGGCCCTGCGGGGTCTCTTTGTTGATGCTCCGGGGATCCGGCGCTTCCCAGGTCTGGTGCTTCACCGCCACGGCCAGGGGGGTGGGGCCTTCGAAGGGGGGCCTGCCGGTGGTCATCTCGAAAAGGATGACCCCCAGGGAGTAGAGGTCCGAGCGAGCGTCGGCCTCCCTCCCTTCCACCTGTTCCGGGGCCATGTATTCAGGGGTCCCCAGCAGGATCCCCGTCTGGGTCAGTCCGCACGATTCCGGGTGCCGGGCGATGCCGAAGTCCAGCACCTGGGCCCGGCCCTCCGGGTCCATGACGATGTTGTGGGGTTTGAGGTCCCGGTGAATGACGTCCAAACGGTGGGCCTCGGCCAGTCCCGCGCATACCTGCCGGGCCAGGGAAAGGGTCTGTTCCGGGGGTAGGGGGCCAGACCGGGCGATCCGGCTCTTCAGGTCTTCCCCCGGGACCAGAGCCATGGTGATGTAGTAGACGCCCCGGTGTTCTCCCAGGTGATGGACGCGACAGATGTTGGGATGGGAGATGCGGCGGGCCAGGCGGAGCTCGTTCCGAAACCGGTCCACGACCCGGGACTCGGCCATGATCTCGGGACGCAGGAGCTTCAGGGCCACCTCGTCCCCGATCTCCGTGTCCAGTACCCGGTAGACCTCACCCATCCCACCCTGGCCCAGGGCGCTCAGGACCTGGTATCGGTTCGCGAAGGTGGAGCCGGTGCGCAGGCTGACTGCCGACGGCTTCATGATCACCGCCCGGGAGGGTCCCCGTCCTCCTGGCTTCGCTGGGTGTTCTGCCGATCCATCTCAAATCTGTGCGGTTGGCGGGACCAGGGCAAACCAATTCGAAGGGGACGCCGGGTCTCGAGCGGGGGAAGGAGGGAAATGCCTGGAGTGGAGGTGTGGAGAGGCGGGCCGGTGAAGGGGTCTGGCCAGAGGGTTCGGCGAAAAGAAATGCGAAGAAAGTCCGGTCCGTAGGTCCGGTGCGGGTGTCGGCCAGCCGCCCTGGGCAGCCGGAGAGGCGAGCTGGCCTGGGCAGCCGGATTGAGGACCCCGCCCCGGGCAGCCGGAGAGGCGAGCTGGCCTGGGCAGCCGGACTGAGGACCCCGCCCCGGATAGCCGGACTGGCATCGGCCCCGGCCGCAACACTTCGAGGCGGCAGGGTACAAACAAGTAACCGAGTTGTCGGCCCCGTCGAAGTCTCTGGCCCCCCCGAGGCCCGAGGCGAGACCCAGGACCGACGGAATGTCACAGCTCAGTCGCCAGGGAAAGTCAGATGGATACGGACGACGCTTCGCATCCGGCCTTGAGGGATTTCAATCTCCTGAACGCCTACCTGGGCAGGATCGGTCGCTATCAGGGTATGGGAAGGGCCCTGGCTCTGGATGCCGAGATTCTCACGGCCCTGGGGGCCGCCGAAGGGAAGAGCGTCAGGGAGCGGACGGGTCTGGACGAAGTGGATCTCCACACCGCCCGGGAGGTACTGGTCCAGGACCTGGAGGATACCCTGGGCATCCAGGTGGAGATCACCCGGGAGACTCCCGTGCAGGTGAGCTTCCGGATCCGGCGCTGCCCCATCTACGAGTCCGCCCGGTCCCTGGGGATGGAGGGCTCCACTATCGAGGCCATCTGCCGGGCCGGAGCTGTGGGCTATATGAATGCCATGGCCCGGGAGCTCAACCCGAAGCTCCGATTCCGCCTGGAGCGGTTCCGGTCGGACGACGGGGAGCCCTGCCAGGGGACGATCCGACTGGACTGAGGTGGGGCCCCACCTGGACTCTCACCTTCTCCCGCCTGTTTCTGCCGCCATGGAAGGGGAGGAGCGGGCCCCTGAGCACCGCCTCCCGGACGACCTCGTCGTACCTCTTTGTGCCGGCGCCGATCTCGACGAACCACTGACAGATCAGGGCGTTGCGGAACAGGAGGTGGTAGGCGAGACGAGGGTGGCGGTAGATGAAATCCGCCAGGATACGACCCCAGCGCAGGTGCTCCTGGATTTCTCGGCGAACCTGTCGTCCGTAGGCGTCCAGGGAGTGGCCGTGGTGGAGGAACCCGGCTACGGCCTGTCCGGCCAGCTCACCTGAGCGCAAGGCATAGTAGATTCCTTCTCCCGTGAGGGGATCCACCAGGTCCGCAGCCTCTCCGGCCAGCACGATCCGCCGACTGTTCAGACGACGCAGGCTCCCGCCCAGGGCGATGGGGTGCCCCCGGGCCCGATAGGTTTCGGCCTCCTGGAGGTAGGTGCTCTCGGTGCAGAACTCCTCGTACAGGCGCTTCACCGCCGGGAGCTGCTGCCGGTACACGTAACCCCCCAGGGAGTAGTGGTCCCTCTTGGGGAAGATCCATCCGTAGCCGTGGGGAAAGGTGCGGAAGTCGAAGAGGATGTCCTCGGTGAGACGGGGATCGGCGGGACGGGCTTCTCCTTCATAGGCAAAGCCCATCCGGCGCTCCTCGTGTCCCGGCAGGGTCCGGGATACCACGCTCTTGGCTCCGTCGGCTCCCACCACCACCCGGGCCTCCAGCTCGCCCCGGTCCGTCTCCACCCGCACCCGGTCCCGGTCTTCCCTCACGCCCCGAACCGTCAGGTCCAGGGCCACCTCCACCGTGGGTCGGGAGGCGGCCAGCTCCAGGTGGGCCTCGTCGAAGGACTCCCGGTGCACCATCCACCCCAGGGGACCGTCGGCCTGGACGTGGGTCTCGTAGCCCTCCCCCAGGGTCAGGTACCCTCCCCGCATGGTCCCTTCCACAAGGTGCCAGAGGGGCTCGGCCAGGTACGGCCGGGTCTTCACCGTGAGGCCCCCGGCGCAGGGCTTCCAGCGGGGAAAGCGGGCCCGGTCCACCAGGAGCACGTCCACCCCCGCCTCGGCGAGAGTCAGGGCCGTGCGGCAGCCGGCGACGCTGGCGCCGACGATGATGACATCGTGTTCGGGCCGTGTGGACATAGGATCTCCTCCTGCGCCTCCTGCCTTCGGTTCTCCTATCCTGGAACGATAGAAAGGGTTCCGCAGGTGGGGAAGACGGGAAAGGGGGGCGATGTCACGACGATCCCGGCGGGCGAACCTCGTTGATCTCCTCTCCCCGGCGGCCGGCCAGGTATTGCCGGACGTTCTCCACCGTGGTGGCGGCGATGGCGTCCAGGGCGTCCCGGGTCAGGAAGGCCTGATGGCTGGTGATGAGGACGTTGGGAAAGGTGAGGAGCCGGGCCAGGAGGTCGTCCGTGATGACGGCATCCGAACGGTCCTCGAAGAAGTACTCGCTTTCCTCCTCGTAGACGTCCAACCCGGCGGCGCCTATCTCACCGGTCTTCAGCCCGTCGATGAGGGCCGCGGTGTCCACCAGGGCTCCGCGCCCCGTGTTGATGACCATGACCCCGGGCTTCATACGGCGGATGGCCGCAGCATCGATCATGTGGTGGGTCTGGGGTGTCAGGGGAGCGTTCAGGGTCAGGACATCGGACTCCCCGAAGACCGTGTCCAGCTCGACATACTCGATTCCCGTGCGCCGGGCGTAGTCCGGGTCCGGGGCGAGATCGTAGGCCAGGACTCGCATCCCGAACCCTTTCAGGAGCTCGGCCACCCGCCGGCCGATCTGCCCCACACCCACGACGCCGGCGGTTCGTCCGTGGAGGTCGAAGCCCACCAACCCGTTCAGGGAGAAGTTGCCCTCCCGCACCCGCTGGTAGGCCCGGTGGATCTTCCGATTGAGGTTGAGGATGAGGGCCACCGTGTGCTCGGCCACGGCGTGAGGTGAGTAGTAGGGCACCCGGACCACCGTAATGCGGTGACGCCGGGCAGCCGGGATGTCCACATTGTTGAATCCGGCGCAGCGCAGGGCCACGAGCTCGGTTCCTCCTTCGGCGAGGCGCTCCAGGGTGTCGGGACCCAGCTCGTCGTTCACGAAGGAGCAGACCACCCGGAATCCCCGGGCGAGACCGGCGGTCTCGGGCCGCAGGCGGGCCTCGAAGAAAGTGGGCGCCAGCTCGTCGCCGCTGGCCTCGGTCAGGTGATGCCGGTCATAGGGTTTCGTGTCGAAGACGGCCATGGGCTCGCCCTCTCCCGACTGATCCCGGGCCGAGAGAGTAGCCAGTCGGGCGGTCTTCCGGCGAACCTTGTCCCCGAGAAAGGCCAGGGCCGACCGGGCCAGATCCGGCCGCTGCTCCAGGAGGTCCAGGAAGCGATCCCGGGGGAGGGTCAAAACCGTAACCTGGCCCCGGGCTCGGAGAGTGGCGGAGCGGCTACGGCCCACCACAGTGCTGGTCATGCCGCCCACCTCGCCACGGTCCATCACCCGGAGGAGAACGGGCAGGCCGTCTTCGGTCTCCTTGAGAACCTCCAGGCGCCCCCGTGCCACCAGGAACACGTACCCCCCGGGATCGCCCTCCCGGAACAGCAGATTGCCGGACTCCAGGGTGCGTTCCTCCAGGGCCGAGGCCACCGCCTCCAGGGTCTCGTCCTCCACGAGGCGGAAGATCTCCACATCCCCCAGAAGAGCGACCTTGTTAGTGGTGTCCATGGTCCCTTGTCGTGTCCGAGTGTCAGAGAGCTGTTGCCATGGTGAACCCCTCCTCCAGCGGCGTCGTTCCCTCGTGTCCTGGCGGCTCACTCCCGTTCCATCGGACCGCTGCTGTGAGGCGCACCGGACCCAACCCTGACCCGTCACCGGAGGGGGCTGCCGTCCGGGGGCGTTCTTTCCGTGGCCGTGGACCTGACCCGCCACCAGAGAGAGTCGCCGGCCGGGACATTCCCTCCGTGGTCGCGGCGCTGGGCGGGCGAGACACGCCTTCAACCCCGCCTGCCACACACACCCTGTCTGAGGAATTGGATTAACATTTCTCCACCTCCCACCGTATCCTCTCCAGAAGCGGCAAGGGGCCCCCGGGTCAGCGAGAGCATCACACCCGGGAAGGGCATTGCGGATCACGGGGAGTGAATCCTCAGTGAGAGAGGCGTCACGGGTCATGGAGAACATCAGGCGTGGATGAGCGAGAGCTGAACGCCCTGGCCGCACGGGTCCAGGACGGCGAGGAAGAGGCCTTCCGGACGCTGGTGGAGACCCTGAGCCGGACCCTGGTGGCCATGGCCTACCGCTACACCGGCGACTGGGAGTGGGCCCGGGACCTGAGCCAGGACACGTGGGTCCGGGTGTGGCAGAAGCTGGACCGCTACGACCCCCGTCGCTCCTTCTCCTCCTGGCTCTACGCCATCCACAGGAACGGCTGCCGGGACCACCTGCGCCGGCCCTGGGTCCGGCGGGAGCTCGCCCCGGGGGATGAGATCGTACAGGACCTCACGGGTCCGGCCGGGGACGATCCGGAGCAGAACCTGGAGAGAAGGGAGTTTCGGGAGCGGATCCTGGCGGCGGCGGACGGTCTGTCCGACACCCAGCGGGAGATCTTCCTCCGGGTGGATGTGGAGCGGGAAGGCCAGAAGGACGTGGCCCGGGCACTGGGGATCAAGTTCGGGACGCTGCGCACGACCCTCCACTTTGCCCGACGGCGGGTGGCGGCGGGCCTTCGTGAAATGGGGACGAGTCCGTGAGCCGGGCCAAGGGCGGCGAGTCGATGAACCAGGAGGCACGGGACGTGAGCCGGATCGGAGACCGAGGCTCCAGGCGAGCCGGCGGAGAAGCCCATGAGCCGGGACGTGGACGCCGAGCCGTGGAAGCGAGGAACGGGACATGACCGACGTGCGAGGTGAGAAGATGGAGAACGTGGATTGCCGGGTGTTCGAGGATCAGCTCGACGCCCTGGTGGAAGGACAGCTTCCTCCGGAAGGAGTTCGGCACATGCGCCGGCACGCCGAGAGCTGCCCGGACTGCGCCATGCAACTGAAGGTCCAGGAGCACCTGGCGTTTCCCTCCCTGGAGGAGCTGGAGGAGCGGGTGCCCGACGAGATGGTGGCTTCCATGTGGGACCGGGTGCGGCGGGACGTGGGGCCCGGGCTTGGTGCAGGAACTCGTTCGGTGGCCGAGGTGGAGCCGGCTGCGGGGGGACAGACGGATGGGCGAGGGAGGGAACGGGAGCACTTCCGGCGGCCGGGACAAGCTGGGGACAGCGGGTCCGGCCCGGGGCCCTTCGGTTGGCTGGTGCCCACCCTGGCGGCGGCCACGGTGGCCTTGCTGTTCGCCACGGGGTTCCTGTTCTGGGAGATGCGCCAGCTCCGGGCCCGGGAGGACGTGCTGGCCCAGCAGGTGGTGGAGCAGCGCCGCTGGCTGGCGGAGCTGGAGGTGAGCGCTGGGGCGGATCCCGTGGCCCGGACGGCCGCCCTGGCGGGGCGCAGTCCCTGGGTCCGGGCCCTCTCACGCCAGGAGACCATCAGCCTGGAGGGACTTCGGAGCCTGCTCCGGGCCATGCCCGGCGACCGGGTGCTCCTGGAGGCGGAGCGGCTGGAGGCCGTCCGGCGGAGCCCGGCACCTCTCACCCCGCCTCTTCTCCGGGACGTCCTGGCCCGGATCCAGAGCGACGACGGGGTCCGGGCCCGGGATCTTCTCCGGGCCCTGGAGACCCTGGACGTGGGTCCGGAGGCCACGGTGCCGGTCTCGGAGCTGGTGGATCTGGTGAGCTGATATCTGAGAGGTGCCGGTCGGCATGGATGGCCGGCGCCGCCGGCGGAGACACGCGGTGTCTCTCCCCCGGGCGAAACGAGTGGTCTCTGATGCGACGAAGGGCCTTCGACGAAATGAAAGACCGCGCACGACACGAAGGGCCTGCGACGAGATAATGGGCCTCCCGGAGAGAAAGGCGAAGACGATGAACAGGAATAGAGGGGTGAGGGCCGCGGGAGCGGCGACGAGCACACGAGCGGTAACGAACACCCGAGCGGTGACGAACACCCGAGCAGCGGCGAACACCCGAGCGACGGCCAACGGGTTCATCCCCGCCGTTCTCCTGCTGGTTGCGGTGGCGGCTTTGAGCGGCTGCATGGAGTACACACTGGACACCACCCTGAACCCGGATGGGAGCGGCGTCCGGGAGGAGCTCATGGAAGCGGTGGAGCAGGAGGAGCTGGACATCTCCTCCGGCGAGTTCCGTTCCATGATGCACGTGGGAGAGGACCGGGGGTGGAGCCACGAAGTGGAGGTGGATCAGAGCGGGGATACCCATCATCTCTTCCGGCGAGTGATTCCGGTGGCCAGCCTGGCCTCCTGGTCCGGCCTGAACGATGAGGTCCGGATCGACGGAGCCCCTGCTTCCCGCCCCGACTCCGTGGGCTACGTCTCTTTCGGGGACATCCGCTTCCGAAATCGGGTGGACGTGCGGCGGGCTGCGGACAGCGAGGGCAACACCACCTTCACCTACCGGGAACGCTTCCGATGGGACAAGGCCTCGGACGCCCTGGTGGAGTTCTTCATGACGGACCTGGAAGGGCGATTGACCCAGCG
>CAZZEL010000131.1:0-8405 GCA_964652625.1 uncultured Gemmatimonadaceae bacterium | reverse complement strand
GGGGAGGGGCCTGGTGGTTCTGGATGACCAGGCTCTGGACCTTCGTCTGTTTTCAAGTGATACCTGGTCTGATCGGTTCTTTGCCGCGAGCCGTGAACCGAGCGAGGGGAGGTCCGCACTGGGATTGGAGTGCCCTGTACTCCTACCTTTGGCTCCCACTACCCGAGAATAGGCTGGTCATGAGATGAAGCGAACAGCCTTTTGTTCCATTGCGATACTGTGCCTCTCCTGCAATCCAGGTGAGCAGAATGGGCCGGAGCGAGCCGGCGAGGTCATCTTCAGCGACACCCCGTTCCTCGGTGAGGAGGCCTGGAACATCGGTCAGGGCCCCCACCGCCGGTGTATCCCACCATCATCTTCCAGGGCACACTCCTGCCTACTCCGCCGGATTCGGCCGCTCTCTTCGAAAGAACCCAGGAATCACTGAAGACCGGATCATGAAGCTATTCTCATCCGGAAGACCAGCAAACGGCGTACCTGCAGTCGCCGTGGTGGGGTTTGCTCTGCTAGGGGTGGCCGGGCCACCGGGGATGGCCCCCTGCCTCGGTGCACAGGACGTGGAGCAGTGGACGGTAGAGGCCCCGCCTGACCTCGTCATCGGAGAGGCTGAGGGCGACGAAGCTTACCTGTTCGTGAATGTGCTCGATGCCACCACGCTGTCCGATGGCAGCGTGGCCATCGTCGAGTTCTACCGGGGCTTCTTCGAGGTCCGCTGGTTCGATCCCCAGGGCAGGCACATGGCCTCTGCGGGTCGCTGGGGACCGGGTCCGTTCGAGTTCAGATCAACACCCAGCGCCGTCACCAGGCTCGCCGGAGACTCCCTGTTCATTGTGAGCCGGGCCTTTCGATTCGCTGTCTTCGGGCCCAGAGGAAGGCCGGGGCGTTCCGGGAGGCTGCCACCGATTCCCGCTGCTCGCCCCCTTGTGCTTCGCAGTGACGGAGGCCTCGTGCTCCTGGGCTCCCGGCCCGCCACCGGTCGGGAGGTGCGGGGCAGGCCCACCGAGTATGAGACCCTGTTCATCGCCGCCGATACCACATCGGCCCGGGCGGACACGTTCGGCGTCGTCGGGAGCAGAAGCATGATCGGGGAAAACGGGGCATTCCTGCACCTGCCCTTCGAGCCGGAACCCGTGTGGGCAGCAGGGCCCAACACGACATGGTTCGGGAGCGCGGCGTCACGAACGATGCAGGGTCTGCATTTCGACGGGAGACGACTGACCGCAGTGGTCAGGAAAGCGCCGTATGCGGTGACCCGTGAGTCTCGCCGGAGGTGGCAGGAATTCGACCTGAGATCGGTGTCGGGCGAGCTCGAAAGCCAATACCGCAGGCACCACAGGTCGGTGGAGTATCCGGACACCATGCCGGTGCTGGCGGGGCTGCTGGTGGATCGTGGGGACCGACTCTGGGCTGAGCTGTACGAACCCCCATATTCCACGAAGCCCTTCCGGTTCGAGGTTTTCGGCCCCGACGGCGCCCCCCTTGCGGAGGTGAGCGTCCCTTTCGCGCTCCTGGTCCCGACTGCCCGATACCGCGCACTCTCCTCGATCCTCGAGATCGGCGACGACTACCTGTTGGTGCTCAGGACCGACGAATGGGGCGTCAAGCGCGTGTTTCGCTACCGCCTGTCGAAGTGATGCCGTGGCGGTGTACCTTCTACCATTCTGAGCCTGGTTCTGGTCGTTCTTCTAACGCCGCAGACGGCATGAGCCTAACAGCTCGATGAGCTGGCCAACTACCTGGGGGTATGCCTCCGTCCCTCCGAGGTGACACCACCCTCCGACGGATTTCAAATGGAATGGGCGATGGAGATAGCCCTGACTCTGAGCTGGGGGTCTCTGACGATCGACCCTCCCTCAGCGTCGGACTCGAGGGTTCATCCCTGGGAATCGGCGTCGGGATGAAATTCTGATTACCCTCTTCGCGGGGGTCTGGTAGCTGGAGCACGCGACGCTCGGCGCAGTATCAGCCCCCTTCCAGCCCCTCCAGGGTCTCCACGGCCTCGGCCCACCGGGCCATGGCCCGGTCCAGGGCTTCCTGAGTCTTCCGGATCTCCCGGTTCAGGCGGCCGGCCTCCCGGGCGCTGTCGGCGCTCCCGTCGTAGAGGCGGGGGTCGTCCAGGGCTTCCCGGAGCTCGGCCAGGCCCTCCTCGGCGGCGTGGACCTCCTCTTCCGCCTTCTCGGCTTCCTTCCGTGCCTCCCGGAGGGGCGCCTCCCGCTCCCGCCGGGCCTCGGCCGCACGTCGGCTCCGGCCCTTCGCCGCCTCCCTGGCCTCCCGCTCCGCCTCCAGCTCCCGGGCCGCCCGCTGCGCTTCCTCCTCCGCCGCCTTCCGCTCCCAGTCCACGAAGGGGCCGGGGTAGTCTTCGATGTGGCCGGCCCGGAACGCCCAGACCCGGGTGGTGAGCTCCCTGAGCAGCGCCCGGTCGTGGCTCACCAGGAGGACGGTGCCGGGATAGGCCTCCAGGGCGTCCTCCAGGGCCTCGATGGACTCCACGTCCAGGTGGTTCGTGGGCTCGTCCAGGGCCAGGAGGTTCGAACCCTGGAGGGTGATGAGGGCCAGGGCCACCCGGGCCCGCTCGCCGCCGGAGAGGGCATCGGTCTTCCGCTTCACCTCGTCCCCGCTGAAGCCGAAGCGGCCCAGGTGATCCTGGATCTGGCCCCGGTTCCAGGTGGGCCGGGCGTCGGAGACCATGTCGTAGATCCGCCGGCCGTCGGGGAGGTTGGGGTGGTCCTGGCGGTACCACGCCGGCTCGATGCTTGCTCCCCGGCGCACGGAGCCAGACGCCGGTTCCCGCTCTCCCAGGAGGGTGGCCAGGAGAGTCGTCTTCCCGGAGCCGTTGGGCCCCACCACGGCGATGACGTCGCCCCGCCGGGCGATGGCGGAGAACCCCTCCACCAGGCGTCGGCCTCCCGCTTCCACGGCCAGGTCCTCCACCACCAGCACCTGGTCGCCTCCCCGTCCCGAGAGCTCGAAGCGGACGGCCATTGGGTCGTCCTCCGAGGGGGGAGGGGAGAGGCGGGGCATGCGAGCCAGGCGCTTGCGCCGGGCCTGGGCCTGGGCCGTCTTCTGCCCGGCGATGTTGCGGCGGATGAACTCCTCCTGCCGGGCGATGTCCTTCCTCTGCTCCTCCACCTCTCGCTCCCGGGCCAGGCGAGCCCTCTCCCGCTGAGCCGCGAAGGAGGAGTATCCGCCGGTGTAGGGCGTGGCCGTGCCCTCGGCCACATGGAGAATGTGGTCCGCCATCTCGTCCAGGAAGGCCCGGTCGTGGCTGATGACCATGACGGTGCGCCGGCCCTCCTTCAGGTGGCCCTTGAGCCACTCGATGGTCTCCAGGTCCAGGTGGTTGGTGGGCTCGTCCAGGAGGAGCAGATCGGCGGGGGCGGCGAGCTGGGCCGCCAGGCCCACCCGGCCCCGCTCACCACCGCTCAGGGTCTCCAGAGACTGCTCTCGGGCCTCCTCGGCGTCGAAGCCCAGTCCCTGGAGTATGGCGTCCACCCGGGCGTGGTACTCGTAGCCTCCACGGTGGAGGAAGCGCTCCTGGATCTCGTCCAGACGCCGGAGGTCCTTCTCCGTGGCTCGGCTGCCCAGCTCTCCGATCCGCTCCGACTCCCGGGCCAGGGAGCCCTCCAGGGTCAGGAGATCTCCGTAGCCTGCGGCGGCGGCTTCCCAGACGGTTCGAGCCTCCCCGAAGTCCCGGTACTGGTCCAGCACCGTCATCCTCAGGTCCGGCCGTCGGCTCACCACCCCGTCCGTGGTATCGAGCTCGCCGCTCACCAGGTTCAGGATCGTGGTCTTCCCCGTCCCGTTCCGGCCCACCACGCCCCAGTGCTCGCCGGCATCCACGTTGAAGCTCACGTCACTCAACAGACGGCGGGCGCCGAACTCGACGGAAACGGAGGAGAAGGTGAGGAGGGTCAAGGCTGGGGGCAGGGATCGGGTCAGAGTGGCTCGGGAACCGTGTGTCTCCAGGTGGCGGAGTGCGGCCGGGAAATCAGCAGGGCAAATCAGTAGGTGAAAGAACGAACGGGTGTCAATAGCGGGAACAGCCCTGGCCCCGGTTGGTAACCGAAATCAGACTGTCATGTTCGATGGAAACCGGACTGTCCTGTTCGACCAACATGGAACGGTCATGTTCCGCCGATATCCCACAATCGTGTTCCCATTCCCAGCCCTTCTTCCTCGACCCGGAGTCAGCATGAGCGCAGGACCGATTCGGACCACTCTGGCCATGGTTCTCCCGGCCCTTTTCGGCCTTCTCACCCTTCTCCAGCCGACGGGTCCCCTCCAGGCCCAGGAGCTTCCCTTCACCCTGGAGACACCCCTCCCCCCGGGAGTGACCTATGATCCGGCCGTTCCCACGCCCCCGGAGGTACTGGGGCACCGGATCGGCGAGAAGCACACCCCGCCCCACGAAGTGGTCCGGTACTTCGAAGCCGTGGCGGAGGCCTCGGACCGGGTCAGCCTGGACACCCACGGCAGGACCCACGAGGGCCGCCTCCTCATCCACGCCTTGGTCAGCACGCCGGAACGCCAGGGCCGCCTGGAGGAGCTTCGTCGGGCCAATCTCCGGCTTTCCGACGAGCCCGGCTCCGTCTCGGACCAGGATCTGGCCGGGATGCCGGCGGTGGCCTACATGGGCTACAGCATCCACGGCAACGAGGCCAGCGGCTCCGAAGCGGCCATCCTCCTTCTCTACCACCTGGCGGCGGGACGGGGCGATGCCGTGGACGAGGTCCTGGAGAACGTGGTTGTCCTCATCAACCCCATGTTCAACCCCGACGGTCGGGATCGGTTCACGGACTGGGTGAACCGGAATCGGGGTGGTGTGGCCACGTCGGATCCCCTGCACCGGGAGCATAATGAGCCCTGGCCCGGGGGCCGGACCAACCACTACTGGTTCGACCTGAACCGGGATTGGCTTCCCCTGGTCCATCCCGAGTCCCGGGGCAGAGTGGCCCTCTTCCACCGCTGGCGTCCCCAGGTCCTGACGGACTATCACGAGATGGGCAGCGACAACACGTACTTCTTCATGCCGGGCATTCAGACCCGAATCCATCCGGCCACGCCCCAGGTGAATCAGGAGCTGACGGCCAGGCTGGCCGCCTACCACGCCCGGAACCTGGACCAGGTGGGTGCCCTCTACTACTCGGAGGAGACCTTCGACGACTACTACGTGGGGAAGGGCTCCACCTTCCCCGACGCCCAGGGAGCCGTGGGCATCCTCTTCGAGCAGGCATCCTCCCGGGCCTTGAGGCGGGAGACGATCAACGGGGTACTGGATTACGACTTCACCGTGCGAAACCAGTTCCTGGCCTCCCTCTCCACCCTGGAGGGGATGGTGGACCTCCGGGTAGACCTTCTCACCTACCAGCGGGACTTCTACGCCGGAGCCGAGGAGGCCGCCGAGAGCCAGGAGGTGAAGGCCTGGGTGGTGTCCCTGGACGAGGCCCGGACCCGCTCCCAGATGCTGGCCCGGCTTCTCCAGTCCCACCGGATCCGGGTTCACGCCCTGGCCTCCGACGTGGAAGCTGGAGGCAAGACGTACCGGGCCGGGGAAGCCTGGATCGTGCCCGCACGCCAGCCCCAGAGCCGGTTCCTGACGGCCATCATGGAGCGGCGGACCGCCTTCACCGACTCCCTCTTCTACGACGTGTCCGCCTGGACCCTGCCCCTGGCCTACGACGTGACGTACGCCGAGCTCCGGCGAGACGTGGGATCGTTGCTTGGGCAGGAGCTGGATTCGGTGGAGCTGGATGGGGGAGAGCTGGCAGGAGGGACGGCGGAGTACGCCTACCTCATGCCCTGGGACCGGTACTTCGCCCCCCGGGCTCTTCACCGGTTTCAGGCCGCGGGAGCCCTCCCCCGGCTCATGACGGCTCCCTTCTCGGCTCGGGTGGGAAGTCAGGTGATGTCCTTCCCGGCTGGGACGGTGGTCATCCCGGCGAACCGGCCGGACAAGGATGTCCCGGGCCTCCATGACCTGGCCCGGACGGCGGTGGAGGAGGATCATGTGCGCCTCTACGCCACGTCCACGGGTCTCACCCCCTCCGGAGGGGACCTGGGAAGTCCGTCCGCCGAGGTCCTGGAGGGGCCCCACGTGGCCATCCTCAGTGGGGAAGGGACCAGTGGCTACGATGTCGGGGAGACCTGGCATCTCCTGTCGGAGCGGATGGAGATGCCCGTGACCCTGTTGGATCTGGCCCGGGTCCAGGAGACGGACCTGAGTCGCTACGACGTCCTGATTCTGTCCGGCGGGTCCTTCTCGGGTCTGTCGGCGGCCCGGATCCGGGAGTGGGTGGCCCGGGGAGGCCGCCTGGTGGCTCTGGAGAGCGGCGCCGAGTGGGTGGTGGAAGCCGGCCTGATGGAGCTGGAGCCCCGGGAGGTGGACCTGTCGGGGGTCCTGGCCGGGAAGTCCTGGGCGGACCTGGATCAAGCCCGGGGAGCCCAGGTCATCGGGGGATCCATCTTCCAGGCAGAGCTGGACGAAACCCATCCCCTGGCCTTCGGCATCGGCGATGAGCTGCCCGTCTTCCGCCAGGGCATCCGGGCCTACGAGCCGACAGCTCGACCCGGGGTCACAGTGGCCCGCTACACGTCGGAGCCCCTGTTGAGCGGGTACGTCTCCGAGGAACGGTTGGAGCAACTCAGAGGAAGCGCCGCGGCCCTGGCCGACGAGCTGGGTAGCGGCACGGTGACCCTCATCATGGATGATCCGGATTTCCGGGGATTCTGGTACGGCACCGACCGGCTGTTGCTGAACGCCGTATTCTTCGGGGACGCCTACTGAGGGTCCGTCGGAGGCGCCTCCTGAAGCCTCCATTCCGGATCCCCTGAGAGCCCGCGGGCCCGGCCCCCATGGCCAGACAGGGGTCGGGCCCGCATAATGTCCGGGTCCTTGAACCAGGGCACGAGAACCCGGAAGGCGACTGGCCATGGCCGAGAACGAAAATATCGAGACGACGGACGGGAGCGGCGGCGACACCTCCACGAACGGCGGGGACGCACCCCCGAGCACCCACAAGACTCCCACCCTCTTCGAGTCCCTGATTCCCATCTTCGCCATCGCCCTTTTCCTGGGCGTTGGCTACGGAATCTACCAGTTCAACATCGAGGTCCTCCTCATCGCCGCCGCGGCGGTGTCCGGCATCCTGGCCGTGCGCCTGGGCTACACGTACAAGGAGATGGAGGAGGGGATCGTCCGGAGCATCGCCAAGGGGATGCCCGCCATGATGGTGGTCATCGTGGTGGGGGCCCTCATCGGCACCTGGATGTCGTGCGGGGCCATTCCCATGATGATCTTCTACGGTCTCAAGGTCATCTCCCCGTCCTTCTACCTGGTCACGGCCTGTGTGGTCTGCAGCATCATCTCCGTGGTGACGGGGACCTCGTACGGAACGGCGGGAACCGTGGGCGTGGCCTTCGTGGGTATCGCTCAGGGGCTGGGCATTCCCCTTTCCCACGCTGCCGGAGCCATCGTGGCCGGGTCCTATTTCGGGGACAAGCTTTCCCCCTTCTCCGACACCACGAACCTGGCTCCCATCGCCTCCGGGAGTAACCTCTTCGACCACATCAAGCACATGCTGTGGACCACTACCCCGGCCTGGCTCGTGGGGCTGGTCCTCTACTACTTCCTGGGACGAGGTGCCCAGGGAACGCTGGAGTCGGAGCAGATGGCCACCATCATGGAGACCATCCCGGCCACCTTCCAGTTCAGCATCTTCCTCCTCATCCCCCCGGCCATCACCCTCTACGCCGCCATCTCCAAGAAACCCACCATCCCCGGCATGCTCGTCTCGTCCCTGGCGGCCATGATCCTGGCCATGATCTACCAGGACGCCCCCATGGGGGAGGTGGTGGACGCTGTGGTCCACGGCTACACCTCCAACACGGGGCTTCCCCTGGTGGACGAGCTGCTGACGAAGGGGGGGATGATGAACATGATGGACGTCACCCTCATCGCCCTCTGCGCCTTCGCCTTCGCCGGAATCACCCAGAAGGCGGGGATGCTGGACGTCCTCCTGGAGGCCATGACCCGTTTCGCCCACACCACCGGTCGCCTCATCGCCGCCACCGCCGCCTCCAGCGCCGCCGTGGCCATCATGACGGGGAGCTCCTTCCTGACCCTCCTGATTCCCGGAGAGCTCTTCGCCCCGGCCTACAAGAAGATGGGGCTGGCGGCCAAGAACCTCTCCCGGACCACGGAGGACTCGGGGACGGTCATCGTGCCCATCGTCCCCTGGAGCATCGCCGGGGTGTACATGGCCGGAACCCTGGGCGTGCCCACCCTGTCCTACGCCCCCTTCGCATTCATGTGCTACCTGGGGGTGGTCTTCGCTCTTCTCTACGGCTTCACGGGCTTCGCCATCGCACCCCGGATCCGGGAGGACGAGACGATTCCCGGGAGCTGA
>CAZZEL010000130.1:0-8460 GCA_964652625.1 uncultured Gemmatimonadaceae bacterium | reverse complement strand
CCTTCAAGCCAAGCGGAACAACCACCTGGTGGCCCTGGTCCCGGCGGAGCCGGACGGGGAGATGGGAGGCGAGCTCGGGGAGGCTCTCTCCTTCGGTGTGGCTGCTATGGACCTCTCCACCGGAGAGATCGAGACCCAGATGGGAGATGGGGAGAGGCTGGCCGGGGAGCTGGGCCGCCTGGAGCCGTCAGAGCTCCTTCTCCCCCGGAGCTTCGCCGACGCCGGCGAGGGCGGGCCGCGCCTTCCCCACGGCGTTCCCCACACCCACCGGGACGACTGGCTGTTCGACGAGGAGCTGGCTCGGGAGGAGATGGAGGGGCTCTACGGCGTCCACTCCCTGGAGGGCTTCGGCTTCCAGCCCGGAGACGAGCCTCTCATCCGGGCCACGGGTGCCCTCCTGGCCTACGTCCGGGAGATCCGCCCTGGGGGTGTGGAGCATCTCCGGCCGCCCCGGATTCTCCGCAAGGGCTCCACCATGCTCCTGGACGAGATGACCCGGAGGAACCTGGAGCTCGTGGAAGTGCTCCGGACGGGGGAGGAAGGGGGGACCCTCCTGGAGATCCTGGACGATACGGTGACGGCCATGGGGGGGCGGCTGCTCCGGAAGTGGATCCTTCGCCCGCTCCTCCACATGGAAGAGATCTGGCGTCGTCTGGAAGTCGTGGAAGAGCTCCACGAAAAGGAGGATCTCCGTGAAGGGATCCGGGACCGGCTCCGGGGGATCAGCGATCTGGAGCGCCTCGCCGGGAAGCTGGGGACCGGACGGGTGGGGCCACGGGATCTCCTGGCTCTAGCTCGTTCCCTGGCCCGGCTTCCGGAGCTCCAGGCCCTGGGCCGGGACGCCGACTCGGCCCTGCTCCAGGAGCTCTTCCATGAGATGGATCCCCTGGAGGATCTCCGGGAGCTCCTGGAAGGGGCCATCTCTCCCGACACGCCCCCAAATCTCCAGGACGGGGGGGTCATCCGGGAGGGCCACAGCGCCGAGCTGGACGAGCTGAGGAGCGTCCGGGACGGGGCCAGGGAGTTCATCGCCGGGCTCCAGGCCCGGGAGCGGAAACGAACGGGGATCGGATCCCTGAAGGTGGGCTTCAACAAGGTCTTCGGGTACTACCTGGAGGTGACGAAGGCGAACCTGGATCGGGTTCCCGACAGCTATGTCCGCAAGCAGACCCTGGCCAACGCCGAACGCTATTTCACCCCGGAGCTGAAGGAATGGGAAGAGAAGGTCTTCGGAGCCGAGGACCGGATCCTGGCGCTGGAGACGGAGCTCTTCTCCCGCCTTCGGGAGCAAGTGAAGGTGCAGGTGGCCCGCCTCCAGGACACGGCCGGGAACGTGGCCAGCCTCGACGTCCTCTCCTCCCTGGCCCAGGTAGCCCGTAAACGGGACTACGTGAAGCCCCGGATACACTCCGGATTCGAGACGGAGATCCGGGCCGGTCGCCATCCGGTGGTGGAGACCATGATGCCCGCCGAGGATTTCATTCCCAACGACCTCCGCATGGACGAGGAGGGGCGGATCATCATTCTCACCGGACCGAATATGGCCGGGAAGAGCACGGTTCTTCGGCAGGTGGGCCTCATTCAGCTCCTGGCCCAGGTGGGCTCCTTCGTGCCAGCGGCCCGGGCCCGACTCCCGGTGTGCGACAGGATTTTCACCCGTGTCGGGGCTTCCGACGCCCTGGCCAGGGGCCAATCTACCTTCATGGTGGAGATGAACGAGACGGCGGCCATCGTCCACGGCGCCACGGAGGCCAGCCTCGTCCTCCTGGATGAAATCGGCCGGGGCACCTCCACGTATGATGGAGTGTCCATCGCCTGGGCCGTGACGGAGCACCTCCACGAGGAGGTGAAGGCCAAGACGGTCTTCGCTACCCACTACCACGAGCTCACCCAGCTCGGGGACCTCCTTCCCGGGGTGAGGAACCTGAACGTCTCGGTGAGGGAAGCAGGAGACGACATCGTCTTCCTCCGGAGACTGGAGGACGGTGGCGCGGACCGCTCCTACGGCATCCAGGTGGCCCGACTCGCCGGCATCCCGGATCCGGTGATCCGACGGGCCAGGGAGATCCTGACCGAGTTGGAGGGGAGCCACAGCGGAGGAGGGGAGGGGTTGGGGCGACGCGGACGGCACCGGCCTCCCTCCGAGCCTCCCGGGGATCAGCTGTCCCTGTTCGGGGCGGAGCATCCGGTGGTGTCTCGACTCCGAGAGTTGAGCGTGGAGTCCATGACGCCTCTGGATGCCCTGAATCTCCTGGCGGCTCTCAAGGGAGAGGTGGCGGAGGAAGCCGGGGAAGACGGAGAGCGGACCGCCGGAGACGAAGAGAGGACCGCCGGAGACGGAGAGCGGACCGCCGGAGACGAAGAGAGGACCGCCGGAGACGGAGAGCGGACCGACGAAGACGGAGAGAGGACCGACGAAGAATGAGAAGACGCTTCATCCCGGCGGCCCCGGGGCGGCATGCCCTGGCCCCGGTCTCTGCGGGGGTCTTGAGCCTCCTCCTCCTGGCTTGCGGGAGCGGTGAGGAGATGGAGCCCCCCACGCCCCTCTACGGGGACGTGCCCATCGAGTATCCCCTGCAGCTTTGGGACGCGGACGTGGAGGGCGAAACCCTCCTCCGGGTCCGGGTCACGGAGATGGGGACGGTGGACAGCGTGGAGGTCCTGGAGGCCAGCGGCTACCCGGCCTTCGACTCCGCCGCCGTCCGGGGTGCCTTGCAGCTCCGGTACAGCCCCGCCCGGCGAGGGGGGGAGCGCCTGACGGTGTGGGCGGAGGTTCCCATTCAGTTCACCAAGGACGGGGACCTCACCCGGTGAAGGAGGGTCGGCCGGCCGTGGAAGGTCACCCGGACGGTGAAAGGTCACCCGGGACAGTGGAAGGTCACCCGGACAGTGAAAGGTCACCCGGACAGTGGAGGGCGATCCGGACAGTGGAAGGCCCCCCGGAGAGTGGAAGGTCACCCGCACATGGGAGGTCGGCCGGAGAGAGGAGTCACCCGGTGAGAGGGTCCGAACCAGGGGGGAGAGAACCATGAGAATCGCCGTCCTTATGGGGGGGATCTCCGAGGAGAGGGAAGTCTCCCTCCAGTCCGGGGTCCAGGTGGCCCAGGCCCTCCGGGAGGCGGGGCACCAGGTCCTGAGCGTGGACACATCCCACGGGCTCCTGGACCCTGACCAGGAGGCGGCTCTCCTGGATTCGGGGGTGGGACCTCCTCCGCCACCCTCCCGGGCCGAAGACCTGCTGCGGACCGGAGACATGACCTCCCTCATCGGGCGGACGGGGCTGGACGGTGTGGACGTGGTGTTCCCCGCCCTCCACGGCCGTGGAGGAGAGGACGGCACCATCCAGACGCTCCTGGAGCTGGCCGGGATCCCCTTCTCCGGAAGCGACCGGGTGGGCTGCACCCTCTCCATGGACAAGGATCTTACGAAACGTCTCCTGCGGGAGGGAGGCATTCTCACCCCCCGCTGGATCACCGTGAAGGGCAGGGAAGAGGGAAAGGCCCGCCTGCCGGGGATCGTGGAGACCCTGGGCCTTCCCCTCATCGTGAAGCCGCCTTCCGGGGGCTCGACTCTGGGCCTCACCCTGGCCCACGACCGCCAGGAGGTGGAGCGGGGGATGGACCTGGCGCTGGAGTACGAGGAACGGATCCTCTTCGAGACCTACGTCCGGGGCCGGGAGATCACCGTGGGGATCCTGGGAAGGGAGACCCTCCCTGTGGGGGAGATCATCCCGGAACACGAGATCTTCGACTACGAGTGCAAGTACCGGCCGGGCATGGCCCGGGAGATCTTCCCGGCGGATCTTTCCCCGGAAGCGGCAAGTCTGGCCCAGAAAGCGGCCCTCCGGGTCCACGACACCCTCCTCCTCCGGGACTTCTCACGGGTGGACTTCATCCTGGACGGGGAGGGGACCCCGTGGTGTCTGGAGGCGAACGCTCTGCCGGGAATGACGGGAAACAGCCTGGTTCCTCAGGCGGCCCGGGCCGCCGGCATCTCCTTTCCGGAGTTCTGCCGGCGGGTGGCGGAGATGGGGAGGGCGCGGGAATCGTGATTCTCCCCGGAGCTGGCTCGTACCTTGCAGCCATGGGTCGGGGATGGAACCCGGGCTTCCCCTTTCGGAACTCCCGGCTTGATCCGGGGGTTTGACGGGTACCCCCTCCCAGGAAGGGGGAGGGCCCGGTTCCACGGTCTCGCACCCATCGATCAGCGTTTCGAGAGGCATGCGGCAGGTCAGCTACCAGGCACCCTTCGGATTTCGTATCACCCCCTGGGTGAAACGCCTCCTCATCGCCAATGGGGTGGTCTTCCTCCTCACCCTGGCGTTGGGGCAGAGCCTCGTCTTCCGGTGGTTTGCCTTCTCCCCCTCGGACATCCTGACCCAGCCGTGGGGGGTCGTGACCTACATGTTCCTCCACGGGGACTTCTGGCACCTCTTCGTGAACATGCTGGTCCTGTTCTTCTTCGGGCCGCCCCTGGAGTCCCGCTGGGGGTCCCGGGAGTTCATCAAGTTCTACTTCATCTGCGGTCTCGGGGGCGTGGCCCTCAGCTTCCTCTTCGCCTCCTACTCCATCGTGGGGGCTTCCGCCGCCGTCTACGGGCTCATGCTGGCCTTCGCCATGAACTGGCCCGACGCCCCCATCTACATCTGGGGCATCTTCCCGGTGAAGGCCAAGTGGCTGGTGGCCTTCCTCTTCGTGGTGAGCGTCCTCAGCGCCTTCGGCGGCGCCGGCGGGGGCATCGCCCACTTCGCCCACCTGGGCGGCCTGGCTGCCGGGTTCCTGTATCTCAAGAGCGACTGGTGGCGTGGCAAACCGAGGAAGGCAAAGTCCGGGGTCAAGGGTCCCGGCTCCGGAAAGAAGAAGAGCCGGGGAACCCGGATCCGCCGATTGGCCATCGTCCCCCAGGACGAAGGGGAGCAGGAGCCCGACTCCGGGGCGGTGGATTCCCCGGGCTGGAGCTCCCGGGACGAGGCTCTGCTGGACGAGGTGGACCGGATCCTGGACAAGATCTCCGCCCGGGGCATGTCCTCCCTCACCGAGAAGGAGCGGAAGATCCTGGATGAGGTCTCCCGCAAGTCCCGCTCGAACTGAAGGGCCCCCAGCAGACCGGGAAAGCTGCCAGTAAAGCTGAGGGAAAAGGGGGGGGCACCCGCCCCTTGCTGGGCCCCTGCCGGGGAGAGACCTTATTCTCGGCGACGCTTCTCAGCCGGGGGACCCTGGGGGTCTTCCAAGCCAACCGACTTCAAAGGGATTCGGATTCATGCGAGTGACCGCTCCGCTTCTGCGTCTCTCCGGGCTCTCCGCCCTGGGGAGCTTCCTGCTGCTCTTCCTCTCGTCCTGCGCAGGCTCGTCGGGGCCCGAGGCCGGCCCCGCCCCTCCCCAGCCGGCGTCTCCCACCGAGGCCGAGGCTCCGGCGGCTCCGGAAGCTCGAGAGACGCCTCCGCCACCGGTGGATCCGGCCCTGGACACGGTCCGGGCGGGGGTCTTCGACAACGGGAAGATGTGGACCTTCGAGTATCCTCCTCTGGAATACCTGGAGGAGACCTACGGCTTCCAGGCCGACGAGACCTGGTTCGAAAGGGCCCACCTGGGCGCCCTGCGGATTCCCGGCTGCACGGCTTCTTTCGTCTCCCCCAACGGCCTGGTGATGACGAACCACCACTGCGCCCGGGGGAGCATCCAGCAGGTCAGCCGTGAGGACGAGGACCTGGTGGCCGATGGGTTCTACGCCGCCACCCTGGAGGAGGAGCGGCCCATCGAGGACTCCTGGGCGGACCAGCTCGTGGAGATCCGGGACGTCACCGACCGGGTCTACGCCGCCCTGGAAGGCGTCACCGGCACGGAGGCCCGGGCCGAAGCACGCTCCTCGGTGACGGACGAGATCGTGACCGAGATCACCGAGGAGTTCGGCGGCGAGGACGGCGGGTACAACGTGGAGATGGTGGAGCTCTACGCCGGCGGCCGCTATTCCGTCTACATCTTCCGCCGGTACACGGACCTCCGCCTGGTCATGTCCCCGGAGCTGCAGGTGGCCTACTTCGGCGGGGACTGGGACAACTTCACCTATCCCCGCTACGACCTGGACGTGACTTTCTACCGGGTCTACGGGGACGACGGGGAGCCGTTGGAGACGGAGAACTTCTTCCCCATGGACGAGGAGGGGGTGGAGGAAGGGGATCTGGTGTTCGTCATCGGCAATCCCGGCAGCACCACCCGACTTCACACGGTGGCCCAACTCGAGTATCGGCGGGACGTGGAGGACCAGGCGACCCTGGATCTGCTCCGGACCCGGACGGAGGTTCTCCAGGAATTCGCAGAGAGCCACCCGGAGCTGGCCCGGGAGATGGACCTCCGCAATACCCTCTTCGGCTTCCTGAACTACCTGAAGAGCCAGACCGGGGTGGTGAAGGGCCTCCACGATCCCGTGATCATAGCCAAGCGCACGGACCACGAGCGGTCCTTCCAGGAAGCCATCGAAGCCGATCCGGACCTCAGGGCCGACTACGGTGACCTCATCGACCGGATGGCCCGGATCCAGGCTCGGAAGCGGGAGCGGGCGGCGGAGCTTGCCTCCTTCCTGGCCGTGGGTCACGAGACCCTGGGCTCCGCCACCCTGGGTCGGGCCCTCCTGGCCTTCCAGTACCTGTCGGCCAGGGAGCAAGGCGCTCCTGCCCAGGCGACCCAGGGCCTGGAGGAGGCCCTCCGGGGGGTGCCCTCCCAGCCCAGGGAGCTGAACGAGGGTCAGATGGTGGAGAGGTTCCGGGACTTCGTCCGGAACTTCGGTGAGGACGCGCCCTTCGTGGAGGAGGTCCTCCAGGGGAGGACGCCGGAGGGGGCTGCCGCGGTCATCATGAGTGAGTCGGTCCTGGCCGATTCCGCCTCCACGGCTCGGGCCCTGGCCGACGGGACCCTCACCATGTCCGACCCGGCAGTCCAGGCGGCCCGGGCCATGATTCCCAGGCTGGCTGCCGCCCAGCAGGTGCAGCAGGCCACCATGGCCGAGGAGGCGGAGATCGCCAGCACCCTGGGTCGGGCCCACTTCGAGGTCTACGGCACCGACGTGCCCCCGGACGCCACCTTCTCCCTCCGCATCGCCGACGGCGTGGTCCGGGACTACGAGTACAACGGCACGGTGGCTCCGGTCTATACCACCTTCTACGGGCTCTATGACCACTACTACTCCTACGGACCGGGAAGCGACTGGGACCTGCCCCAGCGCTGGCTATCCCCCCCGGAGGATTTCGAGCTGTCCACGCCCCTGAACTTCGTGTCCACGGCGGACATCATCGGCGGCAACTCCGGGTCTCCGGTGATCAACCGGGACCTGGAGGTGGTGGGCCTCATCTTCGACGGAAACATCGAGAGCTTGCCCGGCGACTACATCTACCTCCCGGAGCGGAACCGGGCCGTGGCCGTGGACGGCCGGGGAATCGTGGAGGCCCTGGACGACATCTACGAGGCGGACCGGATCGTCCTGGAGCTCACTACCGGGGAGTTCGTGCCCACGGAGGCGGAGGCCGACGCCCGGCGCTGAAGCCTGGCGTAGGGGTTTGGCGCTGAGGCCTGCCAGGGAGGCCCGGCGCCCACCCCCAGCGCCGCGGCCTGGCGCAGAGGTCCGGCGCTGAAGCCTGCCGTCGAGATCCGGCGCCCACGCCCAGTGTCGGGGCCTGGCGCAGAGGTCCGGCACCCACCGCCAGAAGGAGGTGGCCGGGGAGGGGAGGCTCTGCCTTGACCCTCTCCCCGGGCATCTCTAGAATCCCGGTCCACTTTCCAGTTACCGAATTGTGATCCCGCTCAGGAGGCAGTATGGCGGCGTCGGGTAGAGAATATTCCACTGAGAACATCCGCAACGTGGCGGTGCTGGGCCACGGAGGCTCGGGCAAAACCACCCTGGTGGATGCCCTCTGCTTCACCGCCGGGACCTCCCGGCGCAAGGGGAGCGTGGAGGAGGGGCACGCTCTGACCATGACCACTCCCGAGGAGCTGGAGCATGGGATCTCCATGCAGACCACTCCCGCTTTCGCGGAGTACATGGACACCAAGGTCAACCTCCTGGACACTCCGGGATACCTGGACTTCACCGGCGACGCCATGGCCGCCGCCCGGGTGGCCGACGGGGCCCTGGTGGTGGTCAGCGCCACCTCCGGGGTGGAGGTGGGGACCGAGGTCGTGTGGAAGTACGCCGAGGACCGGGGGATTCCCCGGATGATCTTCGTCTCCATGATGGACAAGGAGCACGCGGACTTCGACGCCGTCTATCAGGAGATCAAGGAGCGGGTGGCTCCCAACGTCCTTCCTGTGGAGATCCCCATCGGCGCCGGGGAGGACTTCCGGGGAATCATCAATCTCTTCAGCCAGAAGGCTCACATCTTCAAGGCCGGCACCCTCACGGGGGAATACGTGGAGGGATAGGTTCCCGAGGACCTGCAGGAGAAGTTCCAGTAATGGGCGGTGGAGCTGC
>CAZZEL010000129.1:0-8472 GCA_964652625.1 uncultured Gemmatimonadaceae bacterium | reverse complement strand
AAACGGCCCAAGGCCCTTTTCCATGACCTCTCCGAAACCGGGCAGACCGTCCACGGTGATGGCACGGTCGGGGTTGTGGAAGGAGAGCACCTCCAGGAGGGTGGCCACGCTCTGAATGTGTCGGCCCACTCGTTCCTCGATGGGTGAGCCCTCCTGACCGAAGGGCACGTAGAGGAGACCCATCTCGGCAGCCCGCTGGTAGTACGGATCCACGCCTTCCACGATGAGGGCTTCGTTGGTGGCTCCCCGCAGGCGTCCCTGGATGGGATTGGCCGATTCCATGAGGATGGCCTTCGTGCCCGTGGCGTCGCCCCATTCCCGATGACTCAGGCCCCGGAGGTTTTCCGGGGAGGGCTCCACGGCGATCTGGATCTCCTCGAACTCCAGGAGGAGGGCGGCTTCCACCGCCAGGTCCATGGCGTCCTCGTGGGCCACCATGGCGTTGATCACCGGGTACTCCGGAGAGGCCTCGTGGAGATCGATGGAGAGGTCGATCTCCTCCTGACGGATCATCTCCACGATGGCGTAGGCGAGACGCTCCGTCAGGTAGCCGTCCGGATCGCCGGGATAGGAGCGATTCAGGTTCCGCACCTCGGGCCCGGCGAGCTTCTGGCCCGATCCGTTCACGTAGATGACCGGGTCCGGCCACTGGTGGATGGGGTTGGTGCCCCGACCACCGTAGCGGAACCGTCGGGTTCCCCGGGGCGTCTCGATCCCGTAGAACTGGGGATAGCCTTCCTGGGGGTCGGTGGCGGTGAACCCGCTGTGAGCAGCCCGGGGGACCACGATCAACCGTCCCCGGGTCACCACGGCGTTCTCCAGGATGGTGATGGCCGTTAGGGAGGACGCCGGCTCGTTGGGGTGTGTCCCACCCAGGACCAGCGCCGTCCCCCCCGCCTCGTCTCCCTCCAGGAAGTAGACGTCCGTGTCCGCTGCCGTGCCCTCGATGTCGGGAAAGTAGTCGCTGAGGCGGGCCTGTCCGGTCACACCCGGGCCCGGGTAGACGGGGGGGTCGCGCCACATCTTCCGGAACTCCAGGGACACCAGGAAGACGGTGACCGCCGTCACCCCCAGGAGGCCCAGGGCCGTCCACCGGTTTCCGAACCCCCGGGTGGTCTCGGGCGCACGGCCCGAGCCCCCTGGATCCTCCTTGCCCCGAGGCTGCTTCGTCGCGGAGTTCGAGCTCATTTGATCATCAGGAGCCTGAGGATCAGGGGGAGGAGGACCAGGGCCGCCTCCAACTGCTCGGTGAGTCGCCGATCCCGGAGCATGTGCCAACCGATGAGCAGCACGACGACCAGGGTGATCCCTTGATAGATCAACGTCATGCGGTCGCCTCCGTTTCGGGCTTCCGACGGGTTCGATCCAGGAGGAGCACCAGTCCGGCCACCAGGACCGTCGCCCCGGCCAGGATCCCGAATACGCCCAGCCGGTTGTCCCAGAACAGGAAGCGGTCCCAGAACCCGGCCGTGGCGATGAACCCCAGGGCTGCCAGAATGGTCAGGCCTGCCGGAGCCAGGCAGTGCTTCAGGATCTTGGTGTAGTTCGGCTGCTCCACCACCTTGGCGGCGAAGAGGCCGGCCAGGGCCGTGGGGGGCATCAGGTCGCCCATGGACGCGGTCATGGACAGGGCCGAGGCCACCAGGACCTCGTTGGATCCCAGGAGCGCCAGAACGAAGGGGACCCCCAGGATCGACGCGGATCCGTACGCCGACACGGCCCCGAACAGGGGCATGCTGACGCCGATGCTGACGTACAGGAGCGCCAGCGGGAGCCCCACCAGCATGGAGACCAGGAAACCACGCCCACCGGTGAGGGCCATGATCTGCAGGAACATGCCGACGCCGGCCAGGATGGCCATGACCGGAAGGGCCGCGGCGATGGCTTCCCGGGACGCGGCGAGAGCCGGAAACCGCCTGCCGGTGAAGGGAGTGACCACGGCGCAGATGGTGAAGATCAGGGGCATCCCCAGGGGCGGCACGATTCCTGGAAGGGCCTGCTCGCCGACGATGAGAACCACCAGGAGGATCAGGGGCAGGTAGAGCTTCAGCCCGTATTCCTCATGGTAGGACATCGGCAACATCTCCGGGTCCATGTCCGCCACCCGGGCCGAGGGAAGGCCCATGAAGAGGACGATGATCACCGCCAGCGGAAGGGTGAGGACCAGAAGGGGCAGAGTGAAGCCGATGTAGGGCATGTCCACGCCGCCTCCGATGATCATGACGGGAATATTCACCGGGGGAGCGATCATCCCCAGAATCCCCGCCATGGCGATGATGGCTCCGGTCCTGTTCCGGGAGATGCCCAGGGCCATGAAGACGGGGGCCACGATGGCTCCCGTGGTCAACACGGCGGCAGTGGAGGAACCGGTGATCATCCCGGCGGACATGGCGAAGAGCATCATCAGCACCAGGAGGGTGGCGGGCCGATGATGGAGCCGGGCGGTCATGCCGTGGGCCACGGTGTCCAGCAACCCCGAGGCCTGGATCATGCGCATGAAGACCATGGCGGTGGCGATGATCAACAGCGGATCCAGGTAGCCCAGGGTGCCTTCCACCAGGTGCCGCAAGGGGAAGCCCTCGCCACCCACCACCGCTCCCACCACGGATGCGATGACCAGGGAGAGGGAGACCGGCAATCTCAGGGCGAAGGTGCCGATGACGAAGGCACCCACCATGGCCAGGACGGGCCACAACTCCGGGAGGTATTCAGTCACCGGAGAAACGTCCCCAGATCACTCGCTGAGAGGGCGTCCAGCGAGAACGGGTACTCCATCTTGATCGTCTCGTCCGGGCCCACCGTGAACCCGTAGCTGGTCAGGATGGCGTGAACCGTCTCCAGGTGCGTCCGGACCCGGTCGGAGAGGGGCGCCTGGGGGTTGTTGACCACATCGGGATCTTCGATGGCGTCCTCCTGCCCCGGGTTCGGCGTCTCCACCAGGAACGCCAGTGCGTCGGTGTGGTCTCCGAACTCACGATGACTCAGGCCCCGGAACTGCTCCTGGGACACCTCCTGTTTCAGGGCGATCCCGGCCATCTCCAGATCCAGGATGGCCATGGCCCCGATGTCCATGGCACGGGGGTGACAGACCAGCATGTGCGCCAGCCGTGAGCTCATGGAGGACTCGTGCATGTCGATGACGACGTCCACCCCCTCGCGTTCAGTGAGCTGGAAGAGGGCGTAGCTCATCTGCTCCGTCAGCGTGCCGTCGGCTTTGCCCGGATGGTTGCGGTTGAGGTTGCGGGCCTCCGATCCGGGGAGCTCCTCGCCACCGAGGGGATGTACGAACCCCTGGGGATCGGGAGCCTGGTCCTCCACGGCGGTCCGCCGACTCCCGTAGCGAAACCGACGGGTCTCATGGGAGGCCGTGGTCAGCTCGATCCAGTCAGGAGTTCCCGGGTGACGGGTCTTGTCGTTGTACCGGGCGGCGCTGTTGTTGGCGTGAGGAATGACGATGACGGTGCCCTGGGAGACGACTCCTCGTTCCACCACGAGGGTGGCGGCCATGACGCCGGCAATCTCGTTGGCGTGGGTTCCGCCCAGGAGGAGGAGGGTGCCACCATCCCGTTCCCCCTGCATCACGTAGATGGGCGTGTCCCCGGGGGTGTTGGTCAGCGCCGGGAGGTAGTCGCTCAGCCAGCGGATCTCGGTGACGCCGTAGCCTGGACGGATGTCGTGTGACGCCGGGCCGGCGGGGCGAGCCTCCTGGACCGCTGCGTCCGCGGCGAACGCCGCCGACACGCACACCATGCACAGGGCCGCCGCCAGCCCGAGGACCGCAGGGCCGGGTTTGGATTTCCTTCCGAGTACGTTCATGGGACTACGGGCTGCCCTCGACGCCGAAGAGCTGCTGCAGCGCACCCACGGCCTCCAGCGTCCGGGTGATGTAGGTGACGGGGATCTCGTGCTCGGCCGCGATGGTCGTGAACAGCCCGTCGGCGTTGCCGTTGGCCTCTTCCGCCTCCGTCCACTCCTGGCCAGGAGCAGCGCCCTTGACGATGAGATGGTCCACCATGGGCGCAAAGGTCGTGTTGATCTGGTCGCTGGAAGGGCCCCGCCGCGTGCCACCCTCGATGTGCATGGCGACGATGGACATATCCGACTCCCGGGCCCTCTCGAACAACTCGGTGGCCCAGGCCATCTCGGCGTCCACGTCCACGCCGGCCGCTCCGAGCCCCTTGGTGCTGGCACCCAGGACGACGATGAGGGTCTCGTGTCCCTCCAGCATTTCGGGGGCGGGCCGAGCCTCGAAGGTGAACTCCAGGCCGGCCCTCATGGCCAGCACCCTGGCCTGCTGAGCTCCGGCGCTCTGGCCCACGGAGGCGATGAAGAGGGGGGTTTCGAACGTCGAGGACTGAGCGGCGACGCCGCCCTCGCTCTGGAGGGCAGGGCCAGCCGAAAAAACCAGCGCCAGGGCGAAGATCCATCCGTGGCGTATATGCATATCTTCTCCTTGTCCATGCGATGCGTCCGGAGAGGAGCCCCCCGCCGGACGGCACGTCAAATGACCCCTGAATCTACCGTCTCCCCGCCGCACCTCCAGCCCTGCGGAACGATCCCACGCCCGTCATCAGGCTGTCTTCCACGATGATGGCGTTGACGCCTCCGAAGAAGTAGTCGAGCTCTCCGTGGGACGCGTCCACCGGGTGTCCCAGGGCTTCCAACGCCGCAATCGTCTCTTCCGGGTAGCCGCCCTCCATGTGAAGCACGGAGTAGCCCACCCGGCTCGTGAACTTCGGCGCCTTGATGGCATCCTCCAGAGACATTCCGAAGTCGATGACGTTGACGATGGTCTCGAGGACGGTGGAGGGGATCCGTCCCGCCCCGGGTGTTCCGATGACCAGGAACACCTCCCCCGCCGGGTTGCGGACGATGGTAGGGGCGATGACGGTCCGGGGGCGCTTGTAGGGAGCCAGGACGTTCAGGTCGTCCGGCCGGTCCGGGTTGAAGTTGTTGAAGTTGTGGAGCTCGTTGTTCATGAAGAACCCGTAGCCGGGGATCATGTCCTGGGACCCCCAGAAGTTGGAGATGGTCTGGGTGATGCTCACCGCGTTTCCGGCTTCGTCCAGGACGCTGACGTGGGTCGTGGACGGAGATTCCGCCACGCCGATGGGGACCAGGGGCGTGGATTCGGCTTCCTCGCCAACGCCCACGGGAGCGGTCATGAAGGGATAGGGATCGCCGGCGGGCGTGGCTCTGGTTGGTACCATGGCCGCACCGGGATCGATGAGAGCCGCCCGTTCCGTGGCGTAGTCCTCGGAGAGCAGGCCGGCCACTGGGACCTCGTGGAAGTCCGGGTCTCCCACGTAGGGATTCCGGTCCGCCGACGCCAGCTTCAACGCTTCGGCCATGAGATGAATGGCCTCCGGGTCGTCCCAGCCGCCGGTCTCCGAGAGGTCGAAGTTGTCCAGAATGTTCAGGGCCTCGGCCACCACGATCCCGGCCACGTTCGGGGGGGTGCCGATGATGGTATGCCCCCGGTACTCACTCACGATGGCGTCCCGCTCCACCGCTTGATAGCGCTGGAGGTCGGCGCTGGTGAACCAGCCGTCCATGGCCTGGACGATGGCGTCAGCCAACTCTCCCCGGTAGAAGGCGTACGCCCCGTCCCGGGCAATCAACTCCAGGGCCCGGGCCAGATCCTCGTTCACCATGGGAGTGTCGATCTCCGGAACCAGGCCGTCGGGGAAGTAGATGGGTCCGATGACGGGATCCATTCCGTAATCGGTGAAGCCGTAGAGCTCGGTGAGGCGATCGTAGAGGACAGCGTCAAGGGGAAACCCGTCCCGGGCCAGGCGGATGGCCGGGGCCAGCACCTCCGGCAGTGGCTTCGTTCCGTACTCCTGAAGGGCCAGGGTGAGGCCGGCCACCACGCCGGGGATGCAGGTGGATTCGGGGCCGGTCATGACGTCCGTGTCGGTTCCGGGGTTCACCCGGCCCGGCGCCCAGGAACGAAAGTCGATGGCCAGGTCCCGACCGTCGGCCAGGCTCAGCACCATGTACCCCTCTCCCCCCAGACTCGACGCGTTGGGTTCCACCACGGTGATGGCGAAGGCCGTGGCCACGGCGGCGTCCACGGCGTTGCCCCCGGCGGCCAGGATCTCGGCCCCAGCCCGGGAGGCCAGCTCGTGGGCTGACGCCACCATCCCCTCCGTTCCCGAGGCCACCTGTTGGGCGCCCACGGCAACGGGCAGATGGGTGAGCACCGATATCAGCAGTAAGGCCAGGAGCCTGGTCCAGGAGCCTTTACGCATGTTGTTCTCCTTCTTCCGTGGGACCTTCCCAACGAGGGTGGGGGGACTGTGCTGTTGTGGCCGGTTCCCGGCGAACGCCGGCGAACAGGGCATGCAGGGGTAGGGCCGGGGAGACGACCCGGGCCGATCCAGGGGCACCGAACGGGACGTGCGACATGGTGGGAGATCCTACGGCTGTGACAAGGACCCGGCAACGTGGAAGGGAAAGGTCAAGGACCCATGGTAGTTGTCCCGGAGGGCTTATCCGAGAACCGCCGCCGCATCCTCCTTATCGGCTCCTTGGGTCACCGGGCTCCTGTCTTCCATACCATGGCCCACGCCTTAGCCTCCTACGGCTCCTCCGCTCTGGCCGGCCGGGTCATGGCCAGCGGATCCATGATCTCCCTCACCTGCTCCTGGGTCAGGCGCCCCTGTTCCACGGCGATGTCCATGACGGAGCGTCCCGTCTGCAGGGCTTCCTTGGCGATCTCTGTGGCGGGGCCGTACCCGATGACGGGTAGGAGGGCCGTGACGATCCCGATGCTGTTGTAGACCATGGAACGGCAGCGCTCCTCGTCCACCTCGATCCCCTCCAGGCAGTGGGTCCTCAGGGTGTCGAAGGCCCGGGTGAGCATGTCGATGCTCTGGAAGAGGTTGAACACCATGACGGGCTCCATGACGTTCAACTCGAGCTGACCGGCCTCGGCGGCCAGGGTCACCGTCAGGTCGTTGCCCATGACCTGGAAGGCCACCTGGTTCACCACCTCGGGGATGACGGGGTTCACCTTGCCGGGCATGATGCTGGAGCCTGGCTGCCGCGCTGGAAGGCGGATCTCCGCAAGCCCGCACCGGGGGCCCGAGGAGAGAAGCCGGAGATCGTTGGAGATCTTGCTGATCTTCACCGCCACCCGTCGGAGGGAGGATGAGACCAGGAGCATGTCCCCCACGTCGCTGCTGGCCTCCACCAGGTCCTGGGCCAGCGTGAAGGGGAGATCCGTGACCTCCCTGAGAGCTTCCAGGGCTTCCGGGGCGTATCGCTCATCGGTGGCGATCCCCGTTCCGATGGCCGTCCCCCCCAGGGTGCTTTCCAGGCAGAGCCTCACGTTCTCCTCGATCCGGTGGATGTCCTCCTGGATGGTGTGGGCCCATGCCGCGAACTCCTGCCCCACGGTCATGGGAACGGCGTCCTGGAGCTGGGTCCGACCCATCTTCAGGATGTGGGCGAAGTCCCCCGATTTTTCGTGGAAGGTGGTGACCGTGGCCTTCATGGCCTCAACCAGGGCGCCGTACTTGAGGAGGATGGCCAGGCGAACCGCCGTGGGGTACACGTCGTTCGTGCTCTGGGACCGGTTCACGTGATCGTTGGGGTTTACCCGGCTATACGTTCCCAAGGGCTCTCCCAGGATCTCCAGAGCCCGGTTCGCGATGACCTCGTTGGCGTTCATGTTCGTACTGGTCCCGGCCCCGCCCTGGACCATGTCCACCACGAACTGGTTGTGGAGGTGCCCGTCGATGATCTCGTCGCAGGCCTCCACGATGGCGCCGGCCACGTCCTCCTCCAGGAGCCCCAACCTCCGGTTTGCCAGGGCGCAGGCCTTCTTGACCATGGCCAGCGCCCGGATGAAGTGAGGGAAGTGGGAGAGGGGAATCCCCGTGATGTGGAAATTCTCCAGGGCTCGGAGGGTCTGGATGCCGTAGTAGGCGTCCGCCGGGACGGGGAGATCTCCCAGGAGATCGCGCTCCATGCGCACGGCGCCGGTCCGGTACTGGTCCGAGGGTCCCCTGTCCCCGTCCCCCTTCATCCGGGTGAAGATCTCCCGGGCCACCTGGCTCATGATCCGGGCCCCCAGGCGGGGTTTTCGCTCCATGAGATCCAGGAAAGTCTCTCGGTTCAGGGTCAGGAGGACCGAGTCCACCAGGGCACGGCCGGTGGTGCTGTGGGGCGTTTCATCCAGGAGAGCCATCTCCCCCAGGCAGTGCCCCGCATGATAGGTGACCAGGATCTTCTCCTGGTCCTCGAAGCGCTCACTCACCCGGATGGCTCCGGACCGTATGACCATGAGGCGCCGCCGGGGGTCTCCTTGACGGAACACGACGCTCCCCGCCTCGAAGCGCTCCTCCTGTATGTGAGGCCCGAACGCCTCCATGTCCTCATCGGTGAGGCTTCGGAAGACCGGGTTCTGCTTCAGCATCTTCAATGCGTCGTTCATGATCACCTCGTGGTTGAATCCTCTTCCCG
>CAZZEL010000128.1:0-8768 GCA_964652625.1 uncultured Gemmatimonadaceae bacterium | reverse complement strand
ACCCGTCGGGGCCGGCCGGGGAGGAGGTCGAAGAAGTTGTTCCGGAAGTGCTCTGAGGATCCGGGGGGCAGGGCCAGGTACACGTCCCTGGCCAGGACGTCCGACTCCAGGGTCAGGAGGACCTGCCCCGACCCGGAGGCCTCTTCCGCCGTCACGTTGAGGGTGGGAGCGGCCAGGGCCAGCTCCCGGGGCCGGCGGAAGTACAGGAGAGCCTCCGGGGGGGTGGGCTCCGGACCCTCCAGGGTGGCCACCAGGACCACCTGAGACGGGTCGGCGTCCCGGAGAAGATCCGCCTGGCCCCGGGCCCAGAGTCGGGTGGACCGGTTGGGGGACAGGTCCACGGAAACGGGGCTCTGCCAGAGGGTGGTGCCCTGAAAGTCCACCAGTTCCAGACGAAGGGTGCCCTCCAACCCCTCCATCTGGTCGGAGACCCCCCACACCTCCACCGAGTCGCCACGGAGCACCGGGGAGAGGAGGACGGGGTGGAAGGCCTCCCGGGCGGCGTAGTGCAGGGCTTTCCAGCGGCCGAAGTAGTCCCGTCCCGACCAGGAGATGACGGGCCAGGTGTCGTTGAGTTGCCAGTACAGGGTGCCCATGGTACGGGGCCGGGCCCGGCGATGGGCCTCGAAGGCCGTTCGCATGCCCCGGGCCTGGAGGAGCTGGCTCACGTAGACGAAGTCCTCCAGGGTCGAGGGGACGGGATAGTCCCGGCCCATGTACTCCCGGATGAGCTCGTTGCCGATGGGGTGCTTCTGGTGCACAAGGAGAACCGGGTGGTGCAGGTGCCGGTCCCCGGGCTCGGTGAAGGCCTCCACCGTCTCCATGGGGGGGAAAGCCTGGAAGCCGTACTCGCTCATGAACCGGGGGAGCTTCTCGGCGAACACGGAGAAAGGCTCACGGCCGTGCCACACACCCCAGTAGTGGGCGTCTCCCCGGACCAGGCTCTCGGGGCTGCCCCATCCCACGGAAGGGGAGGAGGGCCAGTAGCCCCGGGTCGGGTCCTCCCGGGAAACCACCTCCGGGAGCACGCCGTGGAAGATGGCGTCGTAGGCCTCCCGGACCCGGGCCGAGTCCTCCGGGGTGTCGTAGGCCCGGGCCCAGCCCCAGTGCCTCCATCCCTCCTCCATCTCGTTGTTCCCGCACCAGAGGGCCAGGCTGGGGTGGCTTCGGAGCCGGCGGACCTGGTCCCGGGCCTCGGCTCGGACATTGGCTCGAAAGGCCGAATCTGGAGGGACCATCCCGTTGGCGAACATGAAGTCCTGCCAGATGAGGATCCCGTGCTCGTCGGCCAGGTCGTAGAAGAGATCCTCCTCGTAGATGCCCCCGCCCCATACCCGGAGCATGTTCATGTGGGCCGAGGCCACGTCCCGAAAGAGGGCCCGATAGTCCGCTTCCGTGACCCGAGGAGAGAAGTGGTCCAGGGGAATCACGTTCGCCCCCTTCATGAAGAGAGGGATGCCGTTCACCCGGAAGTGGAAGCTCTCTCCCAGGGAGTCGGCCTCGGTAACGAGCTCCACGGTCCGGACACCCACCCGGGTGTGGAGAGTGTCCACCCGCCGGCCCGTGCTCAGGACGGCCCGGACCGGATAGAGGTGGGCCTCTCCCGCCCCATTGGGCCACCAGAGGCGGGGCTCCTGCAGGGTGAGGGGCACGGCCAGCTCCACCGGGCCCTCCTCCAGGACGACCTCACGGCTCACCCCAGGGAAGGCTCCGTCGGGGCTGGAGAGGGTCAGGACCGCCGGCACCCGGCCCCCGGCCGTCCGCCGTTCCGCCTCGGGGCGTGAGGTGGTGAGGGCCACGTGGGCCGTGAGAAAGGCCGCCTCCTCCGAGAGGGAGTCCGTGGCCACGTGGAGGTCCGTGAGGCGGGCTCCGCTCCAGGCCACCAGCTCCACCCCCCGCCAGATCCCCATGGTCACGAAGCGGGGGCCCCAGTCCCACCCGTAGTGGTAGGCGGCCTTTCGGACGAAGGCCCGGGTGGGAGGGTCACCCCGGTCGTTGCCCATGGGGAGCTGAAAGGGGAGGGCCCGGCGGGCTTCCAGAGCCGGGCCCAGGGGCGAGCGGAAGCGGACCTCCAGGGTGTTCTCCCCCTCCTCGAGCACCCGGGTCACGTCCACCCGCCAGCGCCGGAACATGTTATCGGCGGAGAGCAGCTCGCGCCCGTTGAGCCTCACCTCGGCGAAGGTGTCCAGGCCGTGGAAGAGGAGATCCACCACCTCCGCCTCCAGGAGCCGGAAGTCCGCCTGGAAGGTGGTCCGGTAGATCCAGTCCTCCCGGCCGATCCACTGGAGCCTGAGCTCGTTGTCCCGCCAGAAGGGGTCCGGGATGAGACCGTTGTCCAGCAGGTCGGTGTGCACGGTGCCGGGTACCGTGGCCGGATGCCACCGGGAGAGGGTGTCCGCCAGCCCGGGACCGAGTCCGGCCCGGTTGCGGCGCCCATCCTCTTCCGGACCGCCGGGCTCGGAGAGGCCTGCGCCCCGGGCCCCGGGCGCATCTGGAGCCCGCCACGCGGGCTCGTCCGCAGGCCGGGCCTCGGCGGAGTCCGCCGCCATTTCGGTCAGGCGGAACTCCCAGCCCTGATCCAGGGCCACCCGCCGCACCGCCGGCGCCGGTTCCTGGCAGGCCGTGGTGGCTGCGGCGAGGAGAAAGGCGAAGGGGGCGAGCCCGGAAGGAAAGCGGCCCCGAAACCGGCGGCGATGCCGCCTTTGAGGAGACCGGAGACCGAACCCGGAGACCCGGCCGGCGGAGCGAACGGCTGAACGCATCACCATGTCCTCCTCAGGGGATGGGCTTCCGTGTTCAGGACGATCTCCCGGAAGGACAGGGTCTCCGGGGGAGAGAAGAGGAGGTAGGCGTACTTCAGGGTCTCGGCCAGGAAAAAGCTCTCCATGGCGTCGGCTTTCTCCTTGGTGGTGACGTCGGCCAGGTGGGCGAAGCCCTCCGGGGTCCGGCACCACCGCTGGATCCGCTGGAAGATGTCCCATCCCATGGCCCTGTAGGTTTCGTCTCCCGTGAGGGTATGCAGCACGTAGGCCGACTCCAGGGCCTCGGGCCGGAGGGGGTAGCCCGGGGAGGTGATCTCCATGGTCACGTAGTCCATCTGCTCCGGCTCCACGTCGAAGGTGGTCCACATGGAGTGGACGGAGCTCATGAGCCGGGCGGCCGGGTCCAGGTCTCCCGCCAGGGCCAGGACCCCGGGCCAGAAGGCGTCCAGGGCTCCGAAGCGGGTGGCGGTGCGCTCTCCTGTGGCCATGTGGGCGTGACCGTACCACAGCTCGCCCCGCACCTGGTGGGCCAGGTGCCGGTTCACCGGGCCGATGCTGGCGTCCCACATGCGCCGGAAGTCCTCGTCGCCGAAGAGGAGCCAGGCTTTGAGGAGATACTCGTAGTAGGAGTCGATGCGGCCCGAGATGTGGGACGTGGGATCCTCCCACTCCCCGGTCTCCACGTGGATGGCCGTGCCTACCAGGCCCAGCTCCGAGCGCCGGCGGAAGACCTCCTGGACGCTTTTCTTGGCCGCCTCATAGTAAGCCGGGTTCCCGGTGAGCCTGCTCAGGGTACCGAACTCCAGCATGAGAGTCCCGATCTCCGCCGGGTTGCTCACCGGAGCCGACGGCTCTCCCGTCTCCAGGTTCACCATCCGGTACGGCATACCCGTGGGGGATTCGAAAGCCGGCAGGAGCCGGTCCCCCAGCTCCCGGGCCAGCTCCAGGAAGCGGGGATCTCCCTGCATCTGGTACACCGAGAGGAGGCCGCCCAGGAGGCGGATCGTCACCTCGAAAACCTGGACGGGGAAATCTCGTTGGAAGTCCAGATCCTCCAGGATCATCTCCCGGGCCAGGGCGGCCTCCTCCTCCAGGCCCATGAGGAGCATGGTGTCCATAGCGTCCACCGGGGTCATGAGAAGGGAGGCGTCGTACCAGTCCTGACCCGTCCGGCTCAGGGGCTTCAGGGCGTCGTGGCCCCGGGCGTGCTCCAGGTACCCCCGCCAGGCGTGGAGGAACGCTTCCTTCACGGCCTCGGCCATGGCCGGCTCCGGGGGAAGCTGGTCGGCTGACACCGGCGGGCCCAGCGGATCCTCTCCCAATCCCACACTGGGGGCCGACGCGGGTGTGGCTGATGGGTCTCCGGTGGGTTCGGACATGCTGGGAGGCCGGGCCCCGGGCTCCGTGGCCCAGTGGGAGGGTTGGGCTCCCATCTCCAGCTCCAGGACCCCTCCCCGGGCGATGCTGGAATGCCAGAGATAGCTCCGGCCATGGGGCCTCCCGTTCAGGGTGGCCCTCTGGACGTAGCGGTTCTCCTCCGAGGTGTCGGGGGCCCGGATGACGAAGGTCCGGCCCTGTCCCAGGTGGATGACGGCCTCGGGAAAGAGGGGGCTTCCCAAGACCCAGGCTCCCTCCGCCGGATTCACCGGGTACAGCCCCAGGGCCGAAAGGACGTACCAGGCCGTCATCTGGCCGCAGTCCTCGTTTCCGCTCAGTCCGAAGGGGGTGTCGTCGTACTGGGTTGCCAGGATGCGGCGGACCCGGTCCGCCGTGCGCCAGGGCCGGCCGGCATAGTGGTAGAGGTAGGCGATGTGGTGGCTGGGCTCGTTGCCGTGGGCGTACTGACCGATCATCCCGGTGATGTCCGGCGACACCCTCTCTCCGTGGAGAGTGGACTCCATCTCGAAGAGGGAGTCCAGCTTGAGGAGGAAGGCCTCCTCCCCTCCCATGGCCTCCATGAGGCCGGCCACGTCGTGGGGCACGAACCAGATGTGCTGCCAGGCGTTGCCCTCGGTGTAGTCGGTGTGGATCCGGTGATTGGCCAGGAAGGGATCGAAGGGCTCCCGCCACGAGCCGTCGGCCAGCTTGCCCCGCATGAAGCCGGTCTCGGGATCGAAGACATTCCGCCACCAACCGGCCCGCCGGAGGAAACGGGAGTAGATCTCCTCCTCTCCCATCTCCCGGGCCATGGCCGCGATGGCCCAGTCGTCGAAGGCGTACTCCAGGGTCTTGGTGACGGACTCCCGCTCCAGCTCCGCCGGGATGTAGCCGTACTCCCGGTAGAGGTCCAGACCCCGGTGGTCCGCCATGGCACTGGCCAGCATGGCCTCCAGGGCCCTGGAGGCGTCGAACCCCCGGAACCCCTTCCGGTAGGCGTCGGCGATGACCGGCAGGGCGTGGTGCCCCGTCATGGTGTTGGTTTCGTTGCCCACCAGGGACCAGACGGGCAGGAGTCCGTGCTCGTCGTAGAAGGAGAGCATGGAGTTCACCAGGTCGTCCACCCGGTCCGGGTCGATGAGGGTGAAGAGGGGATGCTGGGCCCGGAAGGTGTCCCAGAGGGAGAAGATGGCGTGTTTCCGGTACCCGGAGGCATGGTGGATCCGTCCGTCGGCCCCCCGGTAGCGGCCGTCCACGTCTTCGAAGAGGACGGGGGCCAGGCGGGTCCGGTAGAGGGAGGTGTAGAAGGTGCGACGTTGGCTGTCCGTGCCTCCCTGGACGCGGATCTTCCCGAGCTCCGCTTCCCACCTCCGCCGGGCGTCCTCCCGGACCCGGAAGAAGTTCCAATGGGGCACCTCCGCCTCGAGGTTCCGCCGGGCCCCCTCCTGGTCCACGTAGGACAGGGCCACCTTCACCAGGAGCTCCTCCCCATCCTCCATGGGGGCGAAGGCCAGAAGGGCCCGGAGAGCGGTGGCGGTGGCCGACGCCTCCAGCTCCTCCGGGCCCAGGATGTCCAGGGCACGGGCCGAGTCCGCCAGGGCCACCCGGAGGAGGGGACGGGAGAAGGTCATGGCGAAGAAGAGCTTCTGGTCCTGGGCCCAGCCGGAGGAGAACCGGTAGCCCGTGAGAAGGGTGTCGTTCACCACCTGGAGGTGGGTCTGGACAGGGGCGTCCCAGTTGACGGCGTAGCCCAGATCCAGGAAGAGGGCGGGCTCCTCCGTGGCCGGGAAGGTGTAGCGGTGCATTCCCACCCGGGGGCTGGCGGTGAGTTCCGCCCGGATCTCCTGGTCCTCCAGCTGCACGTCGTAGTAGCCCGGGGATGCCTCTTCCCTTTCGTGGGAGAAGCGGGAACGGGCGGGCCGGTCCCAACGGCCCTGGTAGACGCCGTCGATGGGAACCCACTCCTTCACCGGCATGACCAGGATGTCCAGCAGATCTCCGATGCCGGTGCCGCTCAGGTGGGTGTGGCTGAAGCCCACCAGGACCGAGTCCTCCCAGTTGTAGCCGGCGATCCAGTCCCACCCCTGTCGGCCCTGGTCCGGGCTGAGTTGGACCATGCCGAAGGGGACAGTGGCTCCGGGGTACACGTGGCCGTGGCCTCCGGTGCCGATGAAGGGATCCACCAGGGGCGTGAGGGGCTCCAAGCCACCCAGCTCCAGCTTCGGCGGCCGGTCCGGGGGTTCGCATCCGGCGGCCAGGAGACCGGCCCCCAGGCAGGCGGCCAAGAGGCGCCGGCCCGGTTTGAGAGCGGGTCCCGGAGACACGGAGAACGACAGGAACCTCATGAGAGGACCTCCCTGTTGTGGTCTCTGGAGGGCTGTTGAACAAGGGGGGCGAGCCGCGTTACCAGCGCCACGGCGACCCCCGACGTCGGCCCATGGACGCCTCGCCTCAGCCCGCCAGGAGGTGGGGACGTTCCCGGTGGACCTTCAGGATCAGCTCCCCGAAGAGGGTGTTGGCCCAGGCGAACCACTCCCGGGTGAACTCGGTGGGATCGTCCTGATGGAAGGACTCGTGCATGAACCCGGTGCCTCCGTGGGTCTCCTTGAGCGTGCGCAGGCAGGTGGCGATCTCCCCATCGTCGGTGGAGGTCATGGCCCGCATGATGATCCCCATGGGCCAGATCATCTCCAGGCCCACGTGGGGACTTCCCACCCCTTCTCCGGCTTCACCCCTGAAGAAGTAGGGATTGTCCGGGCCCAGGACCAGGTCCCGGGTCCTGCGGTAGAGGGGGTTGTGCGGGGTGCAGGCGCCCAGGTAGGGGAGGGAGAGGAGGCTGGGAACGTTGGCGTCGTCCATGTGATGCCGGTTTCCGAAGCCGTCCACCTCGTAGGCCCAGACGGGTCCCCGGGTGGGGTGACGGACCACGGCATGGGCCCGGAGGGCTTCCTCCACCTCGCTGGCCAGGGCCTCGGCGGCCAGGGCGAAGCCGAAGTCACCGGTGATGTGCCGGGCCATCTCCGCTACTCGCCGGAGAGCCACCACGGCGAAGTGGTTCGACGGCACCAGAAAGGGGAAGATGGTGGCGTCGTCCGAGGGCCGGAAGATGGAGACGATGAGGCCCACGGGCCGGATGGGGTTCCCGTAGCCCGCCCCGGCCACCGTATCCGTCTGCCAGCCCGTGACCCGCTGGAACTTGTAGGGTCCCCGGCCCCCCTTGCGCTGCTGCTCCCGGAAGGTGGTCAGAACGGCGTTCATGGCCTCTTCCCACTGGGCGTCGAAGGGAGAGGTATCGCCGGTGGCCCGCCAGTAGCCGTAGGCCAGACGGATGGGGTAGCACAGAGAGTCCACCTCCCACTTCCGCTCGTGGAGCTCCGGCTTCATGTCCGTGAGATCGTCCTTCCAGGGACTCTCCCCCGGCTCCTTGTTGAAGGCGTTGGCGTAGGGATCGATGAGGATGCAATGGCTCTGCCGGTGGATGACGCCCCGGAGGAGCTCCTGCAGGGCCGGGTCCTGGGTGGCCAGAGGCAGGTACGGCCAGACCTGGGCCGAGGAGTCCCGGAGCCACATGGCCTCGATGTCTCCGGTGATGACGAAAGTGTCCGGTTTCCCGTCCAGGGTGCCTGGCTCCACCGTGGTGTCCAGGGTGTTGGGGTAGCAGTTGCGGAAGAGCCAGGCCAACTCCGGATCGGCCAGGTCCGCCGTCACCCGGTCCAGGAGGGTTTCCACGGCGGGGGAGCGAAAGCGGCGCTCCGATGGCGGGGGGCGCCGGGAGGCGAACTCCCGGGCCTGGCGTGACGTTCCCCTGGAAAGGCCCGGAGGGGAATCCGCCCCGGGAACGCCGGGGGGCTTCCCCGGGGGGACCCCGGCCAGGGACGCCCCCAGGGCGGCGGAGCCGGACTTCTTCAGGAAGTCCCGCCGGGTCTCGGCCATCCTCCCTCTACTTCTCGTCGTTCTCCGGAGTCAGACGCCCGGACAGCCAGGCACCGGCCTGAAGGATGGTCCCTTCCGCCGGGATCTCGGCCATGGTCTCCGGGGCCACGGCCATGCGTACCGGGCCCCCCGGGGTCTCTATCTCCAGACAGAGGAAGTTCTCCCCCGTGACCTCGTTCGTCAGGGTCTCCCCCTTCAGCAACCGGCCCACCATGAGGGCATGGGCTGTGGGGGGCTCGTCCTCGGTCTGGCTCATCATCCCGGCGGGGATGAAGGAGGGGATCTCCAGGGGCTTCAGCTCCGGCTGGGCTTCCCGGAAGGACTCTTCGGTGTCGAAGGCGTTCAGCTCCAGGGCGAAGCCCGCCAGCTCCACCTCGTGCTTGGCCGTGAGGGTGGCGTCCCGGACATCGGGGAAGTCCGGAGCGTCGAAGATCACGGCGAAGCCTCCTCCCAGGGCCGGGTTGTTGCCCCCGATCTCGGTGAGGCCCAGAAACCCCCCGTCGAAGGGGGAGATGTCGGGTCGCTCCAGGACGGCCTGGAGCTCCAGGGTCATCCGGGGGCCCCCGGCCAGGTGGGGCTGCACGGAGCGCATGTTGCCCTCCGTGTCGATGTAGATCCAGAGCTCCGCCCCAGAGGGGTCCTTCCAGCGCAGGGTCATGCCGTCGGCCCGCTGGGAGTAGGGTTGGGCCTGCTTGA
>CAZZEL010000127.1:6245-9193 GCA_964652625.1 uncultured Gemmatimonadaceae bacterium | reverse complement strand
TCCTCCTCCGTCAGGCCCCGGGCCTGGATCATGGTGCCCATGGCCCCGTCCAGGACCAGGACACGGCGACGGAGCTCCCGGATGAGCCGCCGGATGCGTTCCCGGGGATCCTGGCTGACGGAATCGTGTCCGGAGGGACCGGAAGACGAGGGAGAGGACTTCCTCACGGGATAGGCTCCATAGAAAACGCTCCGGTCAACCAGCCGCACCGGAGCAAGGCTTTTTAGCTCGTTCGAGGGGCGGGAAGGGAGCAGGCTCTCCCCCTTCCGGATCCTCGGGCCGCAATACGCCGCAAATCGCCCGGGCTGGGTTGTGGTAACAGGAAGCTACCAAGGATGGGGCGTGGGGCCAAGAGAGGGGGCGGGAAGAACGACCGGGAAGGAATTCGGTGAGAAGGCAGGACGACTCGGCGGGAGAGAATCCGTGATCAGAGCCTGTCCCAGAGGTAGTCTGCGGGCCTTACGATCCAGACGCCAAGGATCCGACTCCCGAAGTACTCTCCGAAGTGTTTCTGATCGCCGGTGACCAGGTGTGTGGCCCCACTTGTCACGGCTCCGCCCAGGATTGGCCAGTCCTTTTCGGGAAGCTCAATCTGCCCCCGACGGTCCAGCGGCAGCATCAACGCCTCACCGATCTGCACGTCTCTCAACAGTTCCTCCAGCCGGTCCATCTGCTCCCCCTCCGGGAGGTTCCTGCGAACCTCCTGGACGGCGAAGCTGGAGGTGAGGAGAGACGCTTCCTCCATTTGCCACAATCCCTTGACCCCCGCATTCGGACGATAAGCGGCTGAAAAGAGGACGTTTGCATCGAGGAATAGCCGATCCAAGGGGAAGGTTCCTCAGGGACGAGCATGGGGAATTGCATCCGGGTCCAACCCCAGACGCAGGACTTCCTCCCTGGCATCGGCGTAATCGTCTTCGTCCACCGCGTTGTTCAACAGGAATTCGGCTCTGCGCTCCGGTGGATAGATCTCCAGGGCAATCGTCATTGCTGGACGAATCAAGATCCCCTCGTCCGTTTCCTCTGCGATGACCTCCGAACCTTCATCCAGGCCAAAGCGCCTCCGCAACGATGAAGGGATGACGAACGTGCCCCGCTTCCCGATTCTGCCCGATGCCGTCGCTGCCATGACTTCTCCTCTGATGCTCTGAATATCTGAAAAACAGGCTTACAGATCAAGAGGCTTCGTTCCGGAGGCTTCAGAAGGCTGTTGAGGGTCCATGAACACGGAACGTCTCGAGGGGAAAATGAGCCGGGAAGTCGGCAGCCACCCGGAAAGAAGGTCCCCCGGGGGGAAAAGCTTGCATCCGGCTCGTCCGGGCCACGCCTCCGGACCATCCCTGGCCCGCATTTCCTAAGTCTTTGTGATACGTTACGTTGAGGGCCATGGGAGACCGCGCCCCTGTCCCCCTGTCGCCTGGCTCACCCGTTGCACGTCCAACCCCCGGATGCGGAGTATGCCCATACCCTCCTCTCGGCCCGGGTAGGACCATGAACGTGCGACAGACCATCCAGACGGCCGGTGCGGCCCTTGCCGCCGCGACCCTCTTGCTGACGACCTCCTGCGACAAGGCGGGGGAGGACCAGCTCCTGGACCCCCGCTACCAGGAGCCGGAGGCGGCCACCATCACCGGTGCGGTGACCGTGGAGGATACGGGGCTACAGGGGGCCATCATCACCCTCAGCGGGACCGAGTTCCACTCCACCACCACGGACGCCCAGGGGAGCTTCGCCTTCGACGAGCTGACCCCGGGCTCCTACACCCTGGCCCTGTCGAACTTCGACCCGGCTCTCTACGCCTTCGCCGTCACCCAGCGGGAGGTCACGACCTCGGAGGGGGCGGAGCTCACGGTGGACTTCACCGGCACCGCCATTCCCCAGCCCCCGGCAGGGGTCTCGGATCTGGTGGCCGTGGCCGACGGAGCCCACCGGGTGGAGCTGGCCTGGACCGACGAGTCGGACAACGAGGCCGAGTTCCGGCTGGAGCGGGAAGTGGATGAGGGCGGATGGAGCCCCCTGGACACGGTGGGGGCCGACATCAGCACCTTCGCCGACACGGAGCTCACGCCCGCCACCACGTACACCTACCGCATCCGGGCCTGCAACGACGTGGGCTGCACCCCCTGGACCGACGAGGCGTCGGCCACCACGGACGACGTGCCTCCGGGGGCCCCCTCGGAGCTCGTGGCTACGGTCACCGGCTCCAGCACAATGGAGCTGGAGTGGACGGACGGGGCCGACAACGAGACCGGCTTCCAGGTGGAACGAAAGGAGGGGTCCGAGAGCCCCTGGTCGGTCCTTGACACGGTGGCGGCCGACACCACCACCTTCGCCGACGCCGAGCTCGAGCCCGCCACCGCCTACACCTACCGGGTCCGGGCCTGCAACGAGATGGGATGCTCGGACTGGAGCGGGGAAGCCTCAGGGACCACGGACGACGTTCCCCCGGAGGCCCCGTCAGGCCTGGCGGCCCAGGCCACCGGCTCCAGCACCGTGGACCTGACCTGGACCGACGCCTCGGACAACGAGACGGGGTTCGAAGTGGAGCGGAAAGAGGGAGAGGAGGGAGAGTGGGCCGTCCTGGACACGGTGGGGGCCGATACCACCGCCCTGGCCGACGCCGGCCTCACCCCGGCCACCACGTACACCTACCGTCTCCGGGCCTGCAACGACTTCGGGTGCTCCCCCTGGGCCGACGAAGCCTCCGCCACCACGGAAGACGTGCCCCCGGAGGCGCCGGTGGACCTGGAGGCCCAGTCCGTGAGCTCCACGGCCATCGGGCTCCAGTGGACGGACGTCTCGGACAACGAGAGGGGCTTCCAGGTGGAGGGCAAGGAAGAGGGCGAAGCGAGTTGGAGCGCCCTGGACACGGTGGGCCGGGACACCGTCACCTTCAGCCACACCGGGCTCACCCCGGCCACCACGTACACCTACCGGGTCCGGGCCTG
>CAZZEL010000127.1:0-6145 GCA_964652625.1 uncultured Gemmatimonadaceae bacterium | reverse complement strand
GGGCTGCTCGGCCTTCAGCAACGAGTCGTCGGTCACGACCCAGACCCCCAGCGGTCCGAACCTCTTCATCTCGGACCTCTACATCGTCCAGGCCACCCAGGCCCCCGGGGGAACCGTGCCCCTGGTGGCGGACCGGGACGGCTACCTTCGGGTCTTCGTCCTGGCAAGCGAGGGCAACAGCCTCCAGCCCGACGTCCGGGTGGACTTCTATCAGGGAGGAACGCCGGTTCACACCGAAACCATCACGGCTCCGGCGGCTGCGGTCCCCACGGCCGTATCGGAAGGCGACCTGGCCCTGAGCTGGAACGTGACGGTGCCGGCGGCCCTCATCCAGCCGGGACTCTCCGTCCTGGCGGAGGTGGATCCGGGTGATGTGGCCAGCGAGTCCGACGAGACGGACAACCTCTTCCCCGCCGGCGGCTCCCCCCAGGTCCTGGACGTCCGGGACACCGACCCCTTCGAGGTGACCTTCGTCCCCGTCCACCAGACCGCGAACGGCCTGGTGGGGGACGTCTCGGCGGCCAACGCCGAGGATTTCCTGGAGGACGCCCTGGAGTTGCTCCCCTTCGCCCAGGCCAACTGGACCGTCCACGCCGAGTACGCCACCGATGCCCCGGCCCTGGAGAGCGACAACGGGAACGGGGCCTGGAGCACGATCCTGAGCGAGATCAGGGCTCTTCGGGTGGCGGAAGGGTCATCGGAATACTACTACGGCGTGGTCAAGGTCAGCTATGGTGGCGGCATCGCCGGCATGGGCTACCTGGGATTGCCCGCGGCCATCGGCTGGGACAAGCTCCCCAGCGGCTCCGGGGTGGCCGCCCACGAGTGGGGCCACAACTTCGATCTCCGGCACGCCCCGGGCTGCGGCGCCGCCAACCCGGACCCGGCCTATCCCTACGCCGAGGGGAAGATCGGTGTCTGGGGGCTGGACGTGGGATCCCTGGGCCTGGGATCCCTGGCCCTGAAGTCTCCCGACACCCACTACGACTTCATGACCTACTGCAGTCCCGAGTGGATCAGCGACTACTTCTACGAGGCCATCCTCTCGTACCGGGAGACCCATGGTGCCCAGGGCGCCTACGGCGCACCGGAGCCCAGTCTGCTGGTGTGGGGACGGGTGGAGGAGGGCCGCATCGTCCTGGAGCCCGCCTTCCGCGTCACCACCCGGCCCCACCTTCCCTCCGGCACCGGAGAGTACCGGCTGGAAGGGCTGGACCCGGAAGGAGCGTCTCTGTTCTCCGTGGCGTTCCAGGCCACTCCCGTGGCGGACGCCCCCGGGAACCAGGCCCACTTCGCCTTCGCTCTGCCCCTGTCCTCCTTCGACGAGAGCCGGCTGGGCAGCCTCAGGGTACGGGGAGGGGGAAGGACGCAGGCCGTGGTGGAGCCGGCGAGGGGACCGGAAGCGGCCCCCACCCAGGAGCCCGGAATCCGGGCCGTGAGAGGCCCGGAGGGCCGGATGGCGGAGGTGACGTGGAATGCCGCCGCCCATCCCATGGCCCTGGTCCGGGATCCGGCCACGGGGGAGATCCTCTCCTTCGCCCGGGGCGGCAGCGTCCGCATTCCCACGGAGCTGGCCACCCTGGAGGTGAGCTTCTCCGACGGGCTCCGGAGCACCGAACCGGTGGTGAGGGAGGTGCGGTAGGGACATCCCCGGCCCGGAATCTGCAGTATCGAGCAGGCCTGACGGACCGCAGGCCTCCCGGCACCCTTGCTGGGAGGCCCTCGGTCTGAGATCATACCGGGTTACCGTGTCCCAACTCCCCATCTCCAGGACCTTCCGGCCGGAGGCTCCCGTGCGACGTGTTCTGCTCTACTCCACCCTTGCCGCTGCGCTCCTCCTGAGCGCCTGTGAGGACGGCAGCGATATCCTCATCATCGACGAGCCGTCCTCCACCCTGCTGGTGGAGACCAACGCCGACGAAGGGGAGGGCTCGCTGCGGGCCGCCCTGGAAGCCGCCAGCTCCGATCCGGAGGTGAACTCCATCCAGGTGACGGCGGGGGTGGGGACCGTGAGCCTCTCCGGGTCCCTGGAGTACACGGGCAGCCAGGCCCTGCGCATCGTGGGCAACGGGGTGGTCCTGGACGGAAGCGGCTGCGCCTGCGACGTCCTGGTCTCCACCGGCGGGGCCGACCTGGACCTCTTCGACGTCACCGTGAAGGAAGGCAACCACGGCCTCCGGATGCAGGTGCCGGAGGGCAGCACCGGGGAGGTGAGCCTGCGGCTGGTCCGGGTGACGGCGGAGGACAACGAGGGCCACGGCATCTACGTCTCGGAAGCCGGGAGCGGGACCGCCGCGGGCCTCCGGGTGGAGCTGGTCACGGTCACGGCCCGCCGAAACGGCTTCGCCGACGGAACCCAGGACCTGGACGGGATCCGGGTGGACGAGACCGGGGACGGGACCCTCACCTTCGTGGCCGGCAACGTGGAGGCCACGGAGAACGCCGGGGACGGCGTGGAGCTGAACGAGGCCGGAAACGGCCACCTGGTGGCGGACGTCCAGGACTCCTCCTTCGACGACAACGGGGAGCAGCCCCAGAGCCCCTCGGCCCCGGAAGACGGGTTCGACGCCGGTGAGGCCGGGGCCGGGAGCCTGGACGTGCGACTCCTGTCCAGCACCGCCGACGGGAACCACGAGCAGGGGGTGGAGCTCACCGAGTCGGGAGCCGGGGATCTCCGGGCCACCCTCACGGGCCTCCAGGCCTCGGAGAACGGAGGAGACAACCTCCAGCTCACGGAAGACGAGGACGCCCGGGGGGGCTCCGTGCCCGGAGCCGGCGGCATCACCGCCACCCTCTCGGAGGTAACGGCCCAGGACGCCGAGGATGATGGAGTCCAGGTGGAGGAGCTCGGGGCCGGGGACGTGAACGCCCAGATCCAGGACGCGGACTTCAGCGACAACGCCGGGGACGGTCTCACCGTCAGCCAGGGGGGCACGGGCAGGGGCCAGCTTCTCCTGGTCCGGGTGGTCACCGACGGCAACGGCGGCCTCCCGGTGGCGTCGGAGGGAACCTCCGTTACCGAGGGCAGCGACCAGACCACCACGGCCCGGGTCCGGACCGACGAGGACGAGGGCTTCGGCTCCTTCCGGGCCGCCCTGGAGCTGGCCACGGAAGACGACGGCATCTCCACCATCCTCTTCGAGACCGGCATCGGCACCATCGACATCACCCGGGCCCTGGAGTTCGGAGGCAGTCAGGACCTCCTCATTCGGGGTGCAGGCGCCGTGGTGGACGCCGAGGACGCCGGAGGAGACGCCTTCCAGGTCACCGGCAGCGGGAGCCTGACCCTGGAGGAGCTGAGCCTCCGGAACGCCCCGGGCAACGCCATCACGGTCACCGGCGGTGGCGACCTCACCCTCCGGAGGCTGGCGGTGAGGGACGCGGAAGGCCACGGCCTGGCCATGGACGTGCCGTCGGACGCCACGGACCCGGTCACCCTGACCCTGGACGAGGCCGTCATCCTGGACAACGGGCTCCACGGCGTGTGGATGGACGACCTGGCCGACGCCGGAGGCGGCGGCACCGGGGCCAACTCGGCAGCCGGCCTCCTGCTGGTCCTGGAGGGGGCCACGGTGCAGGGCAACGGCTTCCGGCAGGACGTCACGGACCGGGGCGGCATCCGCATGGAGGAAGGGGGAAGCGGGGACGTGGAGATCCGCATGACGGACAGCCAGGTGAGCAGCAACGCCGGAGACGGGGTCGGGGTCCGGGAGGAGGGCCTGGGCGGCATCGTCCTGGACCTCCGGCGAAACACCCTGGACGGCAACGGCTCCCAGCCCCAGAACCCGGACGAGCTGGAGGACGGGCTGGATCTGGCCGAGCGGGGCCCGGGAGGGGTGAGCGTGGCGTTCAAGGGCACGGAAGCCCAGACCGCTTCCCTCCGGAACAACGGCGACATGGGCCTGGAGATCACCGAGGAGGGCTCGGGCAGCGTGGTCCTGGAGCTGAGCCGGCTCCTGGCCACGGGCAACGGCACCGGGAGCCTGGCGGTGACAGAGGACGCGGACGCCGAAGGCGAGCCCACGGAGGGTGCCGGAAGCCTCACGGCCACCCTCACCGCCGTCACCGCCGGCCAGAGCGGAGAAGAGGGAATCCGGCTCACGGAGTTCGGTGTGGGTGACCTGAGTCTCACGGCCCGGGCCCTGAGCTCCTCGGACAACGGCAGCGACGGCCTCCGGGTGCAGGAATTCGGCATCGGCAACCTGACCCTGGACGGGAAGGACTCCTTCTTCGACGACAACGGCCGCCGACCCGTGAACCCGGAGGAGCTGGAAGACGGCCTGGAGATCGCCGAACGAGGCCCCGGGACCCTCCAGGTGGAGCTGGAGAACACGTCGGTGCAGAACAACGGCGGCACGGGGATGGAGATCACCGAGGAGGGCTCCGGTGACCTGATCACCGACCTGAGGGTGATCCCGGCCACGGGCAATGACGGGGGAACCCTCTACGTGGTGGAGGACGCCGACGCCGAAGGGGATCCCGAGGGCGGTTCCGGCGGACTCACCGTCACCCTGGACCAGCTCACCGGAGGTCAGACGGACGGAGACGGGGTGGTGGTGAAGGAGCTCGGAGAGGGGGACCTGAGCGCCACGGCCTGGACCCTGGACGCCTCGGACAACGGAGCCCGGGGGCTGGCCGTGGAGGAGACGGGGGAGGGTGAGCTCACCCTCCACGTGCAGGACTCCTTCTTCGACGACAACGGAGCCCTGGCCACGGGACCCGAGGACCCCTCCGACGGGGTGGAAGTCCGGGAGGGAGAAGACGGGACGGCGGACGTGCGCCTCCTGAACACCTCGGCAAGCCGGAACGCCGGGGACGGCCTGGACGCCGTGGAGGACGGAGTCGGGGACCTGAGGGGGACCCTCACCGTCTTCACCGCCACCAGCAACGGCCAGGACAACGTCCGGTTGGCGGAGGACGCCGACGAGGACGGGGAGGTGGGCTCAGGGGAGGGGTCCCTCTACCTGGCCTTCACCGAGCTCACGGCCACCGGCGCCGCCGGGGACGGCGTCCGCCTGGCGGAGTACAAGGAGGGGAACCTCACGGGCCAGATGGCCCAGTCCTCCATCGGCGGCAACGGGGACAACGGCATCGACGCCAGCCAGGCCGGCGACGGAGAGGGCCAGCTTCAGCTCGTGGACGTGACGGTGTCGGGGAATGTGGGAGAGGACGTGGCCACCGAGGGCGTCACGGTGACGGAGCCGGGCGGGGAAGGCTGAGGAGAAGCGGCCTCAGAAACCGGCCTCAGAACCAGATGCGTATCCCCAGGAAAACGCTGGAGGCCACAACGGCAGCGATTCGGAGGGCCTGGGGCCACCAGGACTGCGCCGCAGCCTGGGGCACGGTGATCTCGTCCCCGGCCTGGAGGCCCAGTTGATCCAGGGAGCGGCCCTCGTCCAGGGCCGTCTGGACCTCGGTGCCGTCCATCAACAGCTCCTCCCCTCGCCGGACCCGCAGGTCCTCCAGGTCCGCATTCTGGGCCGGTCCTCCGGCCTGCATGAGGACGTCGCTCAGGAGCATCTCCGAGGGGAAGACGTAGAACCCCGGCGCCCCCACGGATCCCTGGACGGAGAGCCGGATGAGAGACTGGGCCGAGAGCGTCGGATCCCGGACGTACTGAGCCAGCTCCTCCGTCAGGTGCCCCTCCAGCTCCGACCGCAACACCCCCTGCAGGGAGATGGTCCCCATGTTGGGGATGTCCAGGGCCGGACCCTCCACCACCCGGAGGGTGTCGGGCAGAACCCCGCGCTGGGCCCCCTCCAGACGGACCACGATCCGGTCCCCCACCTTGAAATCTCCCTCCTCCAGGCGGGCCCGGATGAGCTCGGCGGAGCGCCGGGCGTCTTCCTTCAGTGCCTCGCTGTAGCCCGGAGAACGGAGCACCGACTCGTAACGAGCCAGCAACTGGCCCAGCTCCTCCCGGGTCATCTGGAACGCCGAGGCGTCCCAGCCCGAGGGCACCTGGGCCACCACAGCGGTCGGGATCAGGAGGCTCAGGGCCAGCAAACCATGCGTCAGGAGTACCTTCATAGGGCGTGGCGACAGAGGAAATGGTGAAGATCTTGCAGAGATCCGGAAAAGAAGTTCCCTCCGGGGAGGCGGTAAACAAACCTTTCCCGAAGGGTACATTTAATATAGGGTAAAG
>CAZZEL010000126.1:0-9323 GCA_964652625.1 uncultured Gemmatimonadaceae bacterium | reverse complement strand
TTCATTGCTGCGAAGACGGTAATAATCACCGTGTTTGCAGCAACAGACGCGGCGGAGGGCATTCGTTGCTGCGAAGACGGTGTAGATCCTCGGACTGTCAGGCCTCGACCGGGGCCGGGAGGGCATGATCGCCGAGACCGGAGACGCCGCACGGACTGGGGCCCGAAGGCCCTGAACCGAACCTGGCCTCCGTTCCCTCACCCCTGCAAGATCCTCCCTGGGCTCTGTCCGGGCCGGTCCCTGCGGGAGGAGGAAAGGCCCATGCCCGGCGGCCGTCGGTCTCTACCCTTCGATGACGTCCTCGTAGCGGGGATTCACCACCAGGTCCTCTCCCTCGAAGATCTTCCGGTCCCAGGGGAAGATGATGGTGGCGTCCGTCTCCAGGGCAGTGAAGTCGGGCCGGTATCCTCCGGGCCGGGTGAAGCTCGTGGCGGTGCGGACCTCCTGGGGCTCGGTGCCCCGGATGGCCGCCAGGCCCAGACGGAGGGTATCTCCGGAAGAGGTGATCTCGTCCACCAGCAAGACCTTACTTCCCTGACACTGGAGGGGCGCGGCGGAGAGAACCGTGGGCCGCTCTCTGACCAGCTCCGAGCCCTCCCGACGGGAGATGGTAAGGGCGTAGAAGTCCTTTCCCAGAATGGAAGCCACCACGGCGCCGGGGATCACCCCGGCCCGGGCGATTCCCACCACCACGTCCGGGTCGTAATCCCGGGTGACCCTCAGGGCCAGAGCCCGACACAACTCGCCGAACATCTCCCAGGAGAGATCCAGGTACTCGGTGGAATCGGCTCCGGGGCCGCCTCCGAAGTCGTGGCCAGCGTTCATGGGGTGCTCCGATCCGTGGCAAAGAAGGAGATGAAAGGTACAAGGACGATGACAGGGGCGGCAACGGGAGGTCGCCCCGTCCCGGCCGCTTGACGGCCTGCCGCCGGCCCGTCATCCTCTCTCCGGGAGGAGGCAAGGCATGGCGGAAGACCCGAAAGACAAGGCGGACCGGCTCTTTCAGGAGGCCTTGGAGGCCGCGGGAGCCCGGGACCCCCGTGAATTCTACCGGAAAGCTCTCCGGGACTTGCGGGACGTGGACGCCGAGGCCTACCGGAAGGCGGTGGCCCACTACGAAGAGGTCCTGATCCCGGCCATCGCGTCCAGGGAGTCGGATCCCCTTCTCGCCTGGCGAGAGTACGGTCGCCAGATCGCCGAGGCCACGGCCTCGGGCCGGACCATGGCCATCGACGAATCGGGACGGGCCGAGCCCTACTCCTCCCAGACCCCCCTGGAGCGTCTGGTCCTGCACCTACCGGACCAGAAGAAGGCCCGGGCCATCCTGGTCTCCCTGCCCCCGACCCTCTCCACGGCTCAGCGAGCCACCTTCGAGCTCCTGGTCCGGGGAAAACAGAAGCTGCCCAGCCAATCGACTCCGTAGTGGCTCAGTAGTGGCTCAGTAGTAGCCCTCCACCGAGATCACGCCCCGGAAACCCAGGGTCTCTTCCCGCTTTTCCAGGGCCACGGCCGGGTCGTTCACCACCAGGGGGAAGTCCACCCGGAGCCGGATGGGTGAGCGCCGCCAACCCACATCGAAGCCCACACCGGAGTCCATGACGAGCGTGTGCTCCTGGATGGAGATCACGTCCCCTTCCCTCTTTACGGTCTCCAGACCCGGCGTGTAGGCTACGTCCCCGAAGGCCCGACCCCGGAGATCCAAAGGCCCGAGAGCCACGGACCCGGAAATCAGGTCGGCGTTCAGGGAAAGAACCTGATCCACCCACCGGGATGGATCCACCCCTCGAACCCCCCCGCCTCCGGGGACGAATCCCCGTTCGGCCAGGGGCGCTCCAGCGCTTCGGAAGAAGGGATTGCCCAGGGTCTCCCAGGGACCGCCCCCGGCCAGGAAGAACCTCCGCTCCAGGGGGACATGGTCCCCTCCCCAGTCCTCCCCGTCCCCGGACTCGTCCCCGGTGACCGCCCCGGCGAACGCCCGAAGGCGGAAGGAAGCGTCCCGGGGCAGGTCCCGGTCCAGGGTGGCGGTGATGCTTCCCCGGACATACCGGTGGCCCCGGGTGGTGAGCCCCCCGGCTCCGGAGAGGTCCAGGGCAATGGAGGTCTCCCGGGTCTGAAGGCTCCCCGAGGCGCCCACCCCCCCCTCCACCGTGGTGTGATCCACCATCTCCCAACGCCCCGGCCGCAGGTAGGTGCTGTCGTAGACGGTGGCCACGGAGGCGAAGGTCCTCACGGCCCGGCGAGGCCCCGAGAAGGGCCGGTTGCTCAGGTCCTTCCGGAGCGTACTGGAGAGGAACCCCCGTCCCTCTCCCACGAATCCTTCCATGGACAGGCCGAATGCGGGCTCATGGAGGACGATGGGGTTCTCCTGTCTGAAGTAGAAGCTTCCGTAGTCCGTGGTCTCGGCCTCTCCACCTTTGTCTCCCACTTCGAAGGCCGGAAGCCCGAAGCGCACCAGAGTGCGCTGCATGAAGCCCATGTAGTTGCCCCTGCGCTGGAGGCCCAGGACAGCCCCTCCGGCGTCGTTGTACCAGACCAGGGGAAAGAGGAGACAGAGGAGCTGATCCCGGGCGCTGACCTGGGGTCGGAAGGGCCGGTCCAGGCGCCGGTCACGAGCGGGACTCCGGAAGCCCCAGGGGGGCCAGTGGTCGTTCAGCCCGTTCCAGTCCAGGATGGTCCCCTCCGGGTCCAGGGTCAGGGCCTCGGGTCGCCAGGGGGTGGAGATTCGGTGGCTGAGAATCCGGCCCGAGCCGGGAAGGACCGTATCCACGACCTGGCCCCCGTGTCTGCCCTCCGGACCCCAGAGGCGCACGGGCACAGGCATGACCATCTCTCCGTGCCGGCGGATGCGAACCTCCGTCTGGAAAGCTCCGGCCTCCCCTTCCCCCGTCTCCACGTCCTCCACCCCATAGTCCACAACTCCTGTGGCGTGGAGCCACTGCCCGAAGAACCAGTCCAGCTCCATGCGCAGGACCTCTTCGGCCACGGACTGGAAGGCTTCCTGGTCCACGTGACCGGGAGCGTAGCGACGGAAGTAGGTGCGGAGCACTTCCAGGAAAGCCTCATCACCAACCATGTCCCGGAGCATCCGGAAGATGAGGGAGCCCTTGGTGTAGATCATGGTGGAGTAGACGCCCATGTCCGTGTAGTGCTCCGAGGGCTGGACCACGGGCTCGCTGATGCCCTGCAGGTCCAGGCTCAACACCCGCATCTCCGATCCCAGCCAGGCCCGCCGGCCCGCCCCTCGCCGCTCGTTGAACCAGGCGGTCTGGAAGCTGGTCAATCCCTCGTCCAACCAACCCTCCCTCCACTCGTTGTTGGCCAGCATGCCCATGGCGTAGATGTGCCCCGCCTCGTGGATGATGAGACCCAGGGAGGCCGATCCGTCCATGATCACCATGGGGAACTCCGTGCCCCCGCCCTCGATACGGTGGAGATTCGTGATCTGGGGGTAGAGGTAGGGGCCGAAGACGTGCCTCAGCCACTCCAGAGCCACCGCCGTCCGCTCCACGGCGATCCCTCCCCCCCAACTCTCCTCGTCCCCGGGCTGGTAGAGCACGTGGATGGGCGTGCCACCCTCCTGGCCGTGCTCGTAGATGTAGTCCGGGGAGGTGGACCAGGCGAAGTGATGCACATCCCGGGCGTAGAACCGGAGCTGCTTCCAGCCGGCGGGGGCACGGGGCTCCAGGAGCCCCAGGGGCTGAGCCCTGGGAGGGCCGTCCCGGTGGGGAGCGATGCCGCAGATGGTCTCGCCCGAGGGGCCCGTGATGCAGGGGGGGCCTCCCACGGAGCCGTAGAAGTCCCGGGCGTAGTCGATGGGTCCCGTCCCCGGCACCGCCGCTGTCTCCCATCCGGGGTCCCCTTCCAGGGGGACCCCCGTGGAGCCCACCACCTGGTCGTCCCGGAGCGGGAAGGTGACGTCGTAGGTGGCGAAGTCCCCGTAGAACTCCCCGGCCCGGTAGAGGGGATGGTCCGCCCAGCCCTCCAGGTCGTAGGCCACCACCCGGGGATACCACTGGGCGAAGTCGTAGTGACGTCCCCGCCGGCCCTGCCTCCGGGGCACGACGGACGGACGGGCCTCCCAGTCGTAGGCCAGGGTCAGGGCGTCCCCGGGAGGAAGGGGCCTGGGGAGATGAACCCGGAGAATCGTGGAGTCCGGGGCGTAGGGATAGCTGGTCCGGGCCGGCTGTCCGTTCACGGTCATGCCCCGGACCCGCTCGAAGGCGTGCTCCTCCGGACCCAGGTCCTGGAAGGTCCGCACCCCCCGCTCCAGGTCGTAGCGAGCCCAGGCCGAGTTGGGCCGGAAGGCGTTCAGGTAGAGGTGGAAATAGAAGTCCCGCAGGGTGTCCGGCGACTCGTTCCGGTAGCGGACCTCGCCCCGGGCCCTGAGGACCTCTGCCTCTTCGTCCAGGCGGGCCTCGATGCGGTACCGGATGCCCTGCCGCCACTCCGGAGGAGCCGGAGGCCTGGTAGTGGGCGTCACAGAGCCGAAAGGGGAGGAACCCGGAGAGGATCCGGGAGAAGGTCCGCCCCCTCTTTCGGCCTGCAGGTGCGTCGGCCGGATCCCGAGAAGGCCTGCAGCCAGGAGGCCGACGGTGAGAAGGCTGGGCAGCGTGGCGATGGACAACGGCTTCAGGCGGGACATGGCTCGTCTTCTTCAGGCTTGTATTCTTCAAAAAGGACACGGTCAGCGTCCGGGCCGAACACACCCGGTATCCCGGAGCCCCGCGACTCTCCTCTTCCGGCTCAACGACGGGAGTCGGCCGGGGGGCTCGCATGGCCCCCCTTCCGCATCATGGCCTCCATGAGCGTCCGGGCCTCCGGGGGCGGCCGGGTCACCCAGCTTACCAGGACCGTGGCCACCAGGGCCAGGGTGAAGGCCGGGATCAGCTCGTAGAGCCCCGACCAGTCCCGGAGGAGATGGGCCAGCCCCGGCCACGTGCCCTCAAGGGCATCGGCCAGGCCGGGGAGGGACTTCCACAGGAAGGTCACCCCGGTTCCGGTCAAGAGGCCGGCGAAGACCCCGGCCCGGGTGAGCCCAGGCCAGTAGAGAGCCAGAATGGAAATGGGCCCCAGGGCCGCACCCAGGCCCGCCCAGGCGAAGAGAACCAGCCAGAAGACCAGCTCTTCCGCCAGCCATCCCAGGATCAGGGCCACGACCACCAGAAGCCCCACCATGGAACGGGAGTAGAGGACCAGGAGCTTCCGGGGGACCTCTTCCCCTCGCCGTACGACCTTCTCGTAGAAGTCCCGGACCAGGGCCGAGGCCGCCACCAGGAGCTGGGAGTCGGCGGTGGACATGATGGCGGCGAAGATGGAGGCCACGATCATGCCGAAGAGAATGGGGTGCAGATGGAGCTGGGCCAGCATGGGGTAGAGGTTTTCCGTGTCCTGGGCCACCAGGAGGCTCACGTCCGGGAAGTAGATGCGGCCGGCCATCCCCACCAGCACGGCCCCCGCACCCATGATCACGTTCCAGCTCGTCCCCACCAGGGCGGCCACCTTGAGCTGCTCCGCGTCCTGGATGGACATGTACCGCACCAGAATGTGGGGATTGCCCGGGGACCCCAGCCCGATCCCCACGAAGCCCAGCCAGGCGGCGAACCCCAGGGACAGGGGATCCACGAAGGCCGGATCGTAGGCCCTGAGCTCCGCCACCACCGGACCCCACCCCCCGGCCACGGAGATGGCCACCAGGGGCAGAATTACCAGACCCAGGATCATGAAGAGGGCCTGGAGGGTGTCGGTGAGGCTCACCGCCAGGAACCCGCCGAGCATGGTATAGCCCAGGACGATGACAGCGGTGACCAGGACCCCCACGTTCGGCTCCATACCGAAGCTGGCGGCCATGGCCTTGCCTCCCCCCACGAACTGGGAGGAGACGTAGACGACCATGAAGATGAGGATGATGACGGCCAGGGTCAGACGGAGGCGTCCCGTCCGGTCTCCGAAGCGGGCTTCGAAGAAATCCGGGAGGGTGACGCAGTCGTGCACATCGCTGAAGCGTCGGAGCCGACGGGCATAGGTCAGGAAGAGGATAAACTCCGCCACGGTGTATCCGGACACGGCCCAGATGGCCGAGGCCCCCATGGCATAGGCCATCCCCGTGACCCCCAGCAGCAGCCATGCGCTTCGCCCGGACACCACGGCGGAAAGGGCGACGACGAAGCGGTTCATCCGGCGCCCCCCCACAAAGAACTCCGAGATGCCCTCGGAGGAGAAGCGGGAGGAGAAGATCCCGATGAGGAGGAGAAGAAGAAGATAGCCCAGGAAGGCCCCCACAGCGTACCCGTTCGCTACGATCTGGGTGGCTGTCACGCCCTCCTGCATCAATCCTCCACCAGGTAGGCCACGGCCCAGGTCCCGTATCCCGTATGGGTGGAAAGGACGGGGGTGGCCGGAGCCGACAGGATCTCTACATCGCCGTATTCCGCCCTCAACGCCTCCCTCACCGGCTCCACGATCTCAGGCCGACCCACGTGGACCACACCGAAACGGATCCTCTCCGGCCGGGGTGAAACTTCCTTTCGGAGGGCTTCCAGAACCGCGGATACCGCCCTCCGCCGGCCCAGGGCCCTGCCCACCGAGACCACGGCCCGCCCGTCGGTGGGTACGGACATCACGGGCTTGAGGCCCAGGGCGCTGGCCATCCAGGCCCGGCCCCTGCCCACCCTACCGGAGGCCAGGAGTCGGTCGAATCGATCCACGGTGAGGATCAGCCCGGATTGCCGACGGATCCGGTTCAGCTCGTCCACGATCTCACCGGGAGCCAGGGCCAGCTCCGCCAGCTCCGTGGCCTTCAAGACCAGGAGACCCTGCAGGAGCGTCGCTCCCAGGCTGTCCACCAGGTGCACCCGTGTGTCGTTGAAGCGGTAGGCCGCCGCCTCCGCCGACTTGACGGTCCCGGAGAGATTGGAGCCCAGGACCACCGCCACCACCTCCTCGGCTTCCTCGGCGGCCTCACGGTAGGCCTCCAGGAAGGCCCCGGGGGGGGGCTGGGAGGTGGTGGGAAGCTCACCCCCGGACAGGAGGCTCTCGTGGAACTCCTCCGCCGTGATGTCCACCCCGTCCCGCAGGTTCTCCTCTCCCCGAACCATGACCAGGGGAACGACCTTGATGCCGTGGGCCCGGATGATCTCCTCCGCAAGATCGGCGGCGCTGTCGGTGACGATTCCCACTGGCCGTCGGGCCAGGGTCAGATGCCCCCTGGCCGCCCGCTCCGTAGCGGCATGCTGGGCCCGCATGTCCTCGGCCTTGTGGGTCACCAGGTGACCCATGGTTTTCAGATCCCGGAAGACCTCTTCGGGCTCGTCGGTGTGGATGTGGACCTTCAGCAGACCCTGGGAGCGAAGGACGATGAGGGAGTCGCCATACCCACGGAGGCGCTCCTGGACCGCGACCCGGCCCGGGAGTGACTCCCCTCGGACGAGAGCCTCCGTGCAGAACCGATAGGTCTCGTCCTCCGCCGGATACGCAACCGACACCACCACGGGACCCAAAGGACCCTCCTCGGGCCCGGAATCCAGGGCGTTCAGGGGGTCCCCCTTCATATAGTGCACCACCCCCTCCAGCAAGTGGACGAACCCCTTACCTCCGGCGTCCACCACACCGGCCTTCTTCAGGGAAGGCAGAAGCTCCGGGGTCCGATCCAGGGAGGCCCGGGATCTCTCCAGGAGCTCCTCCATGAGCTGCTGGAAATCCTGGACCCGGGCATCCAGAGCAGCCCGAGCCGTGTCCCGGATGACGGTGAGAATCGTCCCCTCCACCGGACGCTCGATGGCCTCCTGGAGGCGGTCGGCCCCGGCCCGGAGGGCGGCGCTGAACTCCTGGACGTTCAGCCGAGCCCTACCGGCCGTCTCCTCGGCGAAGCCCAGGAGGAAGTGGGAGAGCATCATGCCGGCGTTGCCCCGGGCTCCGAGAATGGCGGCGTCGGCAGCCCCCTGGGCCACGGCGTAGAAGCGCCGGTCCCGGTTCTTCCGGAGGTGATCGGCGATGGCCTGGACCGTCAGGGCCAGGTTCGTGCCCGTATCGCCGTCGGGCACGGGGAAAACGTTGATCCGGTTCAACTCACGACGCTGCCCCTGGGTGTACTCGCAGGCCGCCAGGAGTGATCGTCGCAGCCGGGGACCGTCCAGATAACCGATGCGCATACTGTCGAAAAATCGAAAAAGCGGGCGGGTTTGGCAACGAATACACCGAGACCCCTCGCCCCCGGGAGCCTGAAGCCGTGGCGCCGGGGACCCGGCTCGCCCACCTTTCCCTCAGCCTCTCGAGGGCTGTTGAACAAGGGGAGTGCGGGCGTGGCTCGCCCCCCTGTTCAACAACTCTCTCACAGTGGCCACTGGAATGGAGACGGATCATGGAACAGAACGGTGGAGCCGGCGACGACTTCCCCCGGACCCTGCGGGAACGCCTGGAGCGACGGGTGGTCATCAAGGTACCGGAGCGGGGAAACGCCTGCCTGGCCCGCCTCCTTCGCCGCATCAACGAAGACGACGAGCTCTACGCCCTATGGACAGCGGCCAACGTCACGGCCATCAACCGCCTGGGAATGACGGACCACGGACCGGTGCACGTGAAGATCGTCACCAACATCGCCCTCCGGCTCCTGCGTCTCCTCATGAAGGCCGGTGTGGAGCCGAACGTGGTCATCGATCACGGGCTCACCCGGGGGGACGCGGAGGTCGTGGTCACCCTGGCCGCTCTCCTTCACGACCTGGGCATGTCCATCCACCGGCAGGACCACGAGGGCTACTCCCTCTTCGTGGCCCAGACCAAGCTCAAGGAGCTGCTGGCCACGGAATACGGGGTGGCGGAAGCCACCATCGTCCGAAGCGAGATCCTCCACGCCATCATCGCCCACCGCTCCGGAGGCTACCCCTTGACCCTGGAAGCCGGGATCGTCCGGGTTGCCGATGCCCTGGACATGGCCAAGGGAAGGTCCCGCATCCCCTTCGAGGAAGAGCGCTCCACGAGCATCCACTCCATCTCCGCCGCCGCCATCGACCAGGTCAACATCGAGGAAGGGAAGGACAAGCCCATCCGCCTGGTCATCGAGATGACGAACTCCGCCGGGGTCTTCCAGCTGGACCAGCTCTTCCGGGACAAGCTCAAGGGAAGCCGGTTGGAGCCCCACATCGAGCTGGAAGCGGAGATCGACGGGGAAAAGGAGAAACGTCTGCTCCGAGATTTCCGTCTGTAAGGATCAGAAGCAGGCTGTGACGGACGTCCATGAGGAACGTCTGTGAAGAAGCCGGATACCGACTCCGTACTTCAGGACGACCCCGGAGTCGGCGGCACGGCCGACCGCCAAGACGACTGCAGAG
>CAZZEL010000125.1:5705-9555 GCA_964652625.1 uncultured Gemmatimonadaceae bacterium | reverse complement strand
ACGGCGGAGAAGGGGATCGAGATCGTCCGGGTCCGCTATCCCCGGGAGGACGTGGAAGACTTCAGGGAGGTCCTGACCCGCTCTCTCCTGGGGAACGACGAGGCGCTGATCACCTTCCTCGAGGAAGAGCTGAAAGGACTCGCCGTAGCCCTGAACAGCGAGATCGTCTTCCGACTGAGTATGCCTGGCCGGGTCACGGACTCCAACGCCCACAAGAGGGAGGGGACGACCCTGGTCTGGGAATTCGGTCCCATGGACGCCGTCCACACTCCGGTGGAGATCTATGCCGAATCCGCGGCGGGAGGGTAGGAGAGGAAAGCTGGCATCCCGGGGGTCGACAGGAGGGGTCGGGGCCGTCGCGGCACAGGTCGCGGCACAAGACTCTACCGGAAGCTGGGCCTGGATCCGGCCATCACGAACGTGAACGGGGAGGCCATCGCCCTGGGACATCCCACGGGCTGCTCCGGGGCCCGAATCCTGGTGACCCTGCTCCACGAGATGAAGCGGAGGGCGCCGGCGGTGGAGCGCCCCTACTACGATCTGGCTACTCTGTGCGTGGGGGTGGGAGATTGACTCTGGGGGCCCGAAGCCCGGCGAGAAGCCAAGGAGGAGACATGACGGATCAGCCGCCACTGCGTCCCCTGACCGGCGTCCGCGTCATCGGCCTGGAGCAGTACATGGCGGGGCCCTACTGCACCATGCTTCTGGCCGACGCCGGTGCGGAGGTGATCAAGATCGAGCGCCCGGGCAAGGGAGATCCCCGCCGGTCCATCCCACCCTTCGCCCGGCGGGGCGAGGCCAGCAAGGCCTGTGGGTACATGGCCTACAATAGGAACAAGAAGAGCCTGGCCCTGAACATCCGGAGCCAGGAGGGCCAGGAGATCCTCCGGCGGCTGGCCGCCGTCTCCGACGTGGTGGTGGAGAACCTCCGGCCCGGGGCCATGGACACCATGGGGGTGGGACATGAAGCCCTCCGGGCCCTGAACCCGGGGCTGGTCTACGCCATGATCTCCGGGTTCGGTCGGATGCCCGGACTGGAGAGCGAGTATGCCCGGCGCCCGGCCTTCGACATCGTGGCCGAGGCCATGAGCGGGGTCATGGACCTCATCGGGTTCGAAGATCGTCCCCCTACCTACACCCTCTACGGTCTGGCGGACGTGTACTCCGGTATGGTGGCGGCCTTCGGGATCATGCAGGCGCTGTTCGTCCGGGAGCGCACCGGAGAGGGGCAGCTGGTGGACGTCGCTCTCCTGGACAGTATGCTGGCTCTGAACGAGCGCATGGTGGCTCTCTACTCTGTCACGGGAGAGCCTCCCCACCGGGGCCGGCTGGAGCACCTCTGGCCCCGGGGCGCCTTTCGCTGCTCCGACGGGTACGTGGCCCTGAACGTGCCGGACGACGGGATCTGGGCCCGCCTGGCCACGGCGGTGGGCCGCCCGGACCTCGTGGACGACCCCCGGAGCGCCACGGGCACGGCCCGGGCCGCCAACGCCGACCAGCTCCAGCCCATCCTGGAAGACTGGATGGCGGACAAGACCCGGGCCCAGGTGGTGGACGCCCTGAACGCTGCCGGTATGCCCACGGCCCCGGTCTACGACGCCGCCGACGTCTTCGCCGATCCCCACTTCCGGGTCCGGGGGATGCTCCCGGAGGTGGAAGACCCGGAGGTGGGGCCCCACACTTTCGCCCGAAGCGTTCCCCACCTCTCCGGGGCGCCGGACATCCCACGGGAGCCGGCCCCGGCCCTGGGGTCCCACACCCGGGAGGTACTGGAGGACGTCCTGGGCTATGAGCCCGGGGCGGTGGACGCTCTGGCGCAGGAGGGGGTGGTGGAGGTTCCTGGCTGAGAGCCCCTAACCTCCCCCAGCCGCCCCCAGGTCCCGGGGGTCGCTACCTCCCCACAGAAGGCCCGTGGATGGATCCACCAGGACGGCGTGCACCTTGGCGAAGTACCCGTCCAGGCCGTCGTAGGCGGAAAGGGTGTACCCCAGTCCCTCCAGCGTCTCCAGGACCGGGTGGGAGAGGTGCGAGGCCTCGATCCGGAGTTCCCCCTCCATGAGAAACCAGCGGGGGGCCGCAAGGGCCTCTTCCAGGCTCATCCCGTGATCAATGACGTTCACCGTCGTGGCCACGATAGAGCCCGGAATTCGGGCGCTTCCGGCGGACCCAAGGACCAGGAAGGGGCCCCCGTCCTTCAGCAGCATGGTGGGCGATTGTTCCGTCTTCTCCCGCTGTCCGGGCACGGGGTCGTCGTTCATGTCGTAGCTGTAGGCATAGAAGAAGCCCAGCTCAGGGTTCACGACCTTGGAACCGAAGCGGGGTCCGATGGACTGAGTGATGGACACGGCGTTGCCGGCGGCGTCCACTACGGAAACATGGTTCGTGTCCCCACCCGGGACGTCGGGGGCGGGGAGGGAAGGGCCACGGGCCGGTGGTGTCCCGGGGTCGAACGCGGGAACGTGGAGGGTCCGAGGTGCGCCGGAATCGCGAACAGTGACGGAGGGGGCCCGGTTGGCCCCGGGATCACGGACAGGAACCGGTAGTGCCCGGTGGAGGTCGATTTCCCGGACCCTGCGGGCGGCGTGGGCCTTCGAGACCTGGATCCAGTCCGAGACGTACTCGTCCAAACCCCCGATGTAGAGGGCCTGGGCCAGGATGTGGATGTACTCCGGGTCGGCGAGGTCGTAGTCGGCGAGCTGGAAGTGCTCCAGGATCTGCAGCATCTCGATGACGGAGGCCCCGTCGCAGTTGCCGCCCCGGGAGACGATCTCGTAGTTCCGGTAGCTTCCTCGAACCACCGGTCCTTCCTCGGGTTCGTACCCCTCCAGGTCATCCAGGCGGATGATCCCGCCGTGTTCTTCCATATCCGCCACCACAGCCTGTGCCAGGGAGCCGTGGTAGAGGGCTCGGGTCCCCTCCCGGGCCAGAATCTGGAGGGTTCGGGCCAGGGCCGGCTGCCGGAAAACCTCTCCCTCCCTGTAGGGGGATCCGTCGGCCTTGTAGAAATGCGCCCGGGTCCCCGGGTAGCGACTCAGTTGGAGACGGTAGCTTCGGAGGGCGTCGTGGACATCGGGAGGCAGGGAAACACCCTCCTCGGCCAGCCGGATGGCCGGCTGAAGGGCCGTCTCCAGGGACACGGTGCCAAAGCGGCGGAGCATCTCGTCCAGGGCCGCCGGGCTTCCGGGGATGGGGGCCGTCTGGTAGCCGTGGCCCCGGTTGGCCGGCTCATCCACACGCAGCGGGGCCTGGGTGGCTCCGTCGATGCCTACCACGGTACCGTCGGCCAGGCGGACGAGGATCTGGGCTCGCCCGCCCACGCTGGACATCTGAGGGTCGGTGACCCAGAGGGCAAATGCCGCAGCCGCAGCGGCGTCCACGGCGTTACCCCCGGCCTCCAGCATGGCCCGGCCCGCCTCCATGGCCTCAGGTGTGGGGGCAGCCACCATGAAGGAATGGCCCCGGGCAGTGCGTTCCTGGCCTCCCACCGGCGCCGCCAGCGCCCCTCCGAGGCCGAGAAGGAGGAGGATCAGACGGGCCAGAGATCCCGGGCGGATGGCTGGCTCCTTGCGTCCGCTGACGAGTTTCCTCTTTCTGCGAACGGGACGCATCCGCTTGGCGATGGGGTTCACGGACCTGGAGGCGGGCGTTCCCTGGATCTTCCTCATGAATGCCTCCTGGATGAAGAACACGGGTTCCTGGCGTCGTAGAGACGGAGGCGTGATGAAGCCGAGCCCAGGAGTATCAAACCGGGGCCCAATATAGAGTGGATCATTGGTGACGGACATCGTTTCCTGGCGTTCGCATGGGACGGGTTGGGGCCGTCCAGCGGGCCGGGATCCAGCTGGCGTGT
>CAZZEL010000125.1:0-5605 GCA_964652625.1 uncultured Gemmatimonadaceae bacterium | reverse complement strand
TGCCCCTGGCCGCGGGCCTCCTTTTTTCCTGCCTGGCCGGGTGCCAGGAGACGTACACGGAGACGGGGGACCTGCCAGCCCTGCAGGAGCGGGGCGTCCTGCGGGTGCTGGTCCCGGAGACCCCCCGAGACCAGCGGCTTCCCAGGGAGGGACACCCCTTCGACTTCGAGCGGGAGTTGGCCGCGGAGTTCGCTGGCTCCCAGGGCCTCGAGGTTCGCTGGCAGGTTGTGGAGGAGCGGGACGGTCTCCTTCCCGCCCTCCTGGAGGGTCGGGGGGACCTGATCGCCGCGGGACTCACGGTGACGGAGGACCGGCAGAAGGCCGTGGCCTTCAGCCGGGCTCTGAGCTGGATTCGGGAGCAGGTGGTGACCCGGGCTGCAGACACCGCCCTGGCGGAGCCGATGGATCTGGCCGGCCGCACCCTGGCTCTGAGGCGGTCCTCGGCCTACTGGGGAACGGCGGAACGCCTGGCCCGGGAACATCCGGGGCTGGAGCTGGAGGCCGTCTCCGAGGGCCTGGAGACGGAGGAGATCCTCTACCGGGTGGAGCGGGGCCAGCTCGACCTCACCATCGCCGACGACAACCTGGTGGCCCAGGCCCGGCGGTATATGCCGAACCTGCGGGTGGCCTTCGACGTAACCGGCGAGCGGCCCACAGCCCTGGCCTTCCGGGCCGACGCCCGGGAGCTGAAGTCGGCCCTGGACGGCTTCCTTCAGAATGCCCTTCCCGAGGCCCGTCGGGAAACCCGCTACACGGGGGATCTCTCCACGATTCTGGACCGGGGGGTTCTCCGGGTCCTCACCCGGAACAGCGCCGCCACCTACTTCATCTGGCGGGGCCGGCTCATGGGTTTCGAGTACGACCTGGCCCGGCGGTTTGCCGAGAGCCTGGGGGTGCGGCTTGAGATGGTGGTCCCGCCCACACGCTCCGACCTCCTGCCCTGGCTGAAGGACGGGTACGGCGACCTGGTGGCGGCGGGATTGACGGCGACCCGGGAACGGGAGGCCGGGGGTGTGGCCTTCTCCAGGCCCTACCATTACGTGGTGGAGACCGTGGTAGGACCGGCCTCGGAGCCCGAGCTGGAGGGGCCGGAGGCTCTGGAGGGGCGGACCCTGGCCGTCAGGCGGGAAAGCCCCTACTGGTCCACGGCCCTGGACCTGCAGGAACGGGGGATCGACCTGGAGCTGGTGGCGGCCCCGGACAGCCTGGAGACGGAGGCCATCATCGACGCGGTGGCCCGGGGGGTCTACGACCTCACCATCGCCGACTCCCACATCCTGGACATCGAGCTCACCTGGCGGGACGACGTGAAGGGCCTGCTCACCCTGGGGGATTCGGTGGCCCACGCCTGGGCGGTTCGGCCCCAGGATACGGCGCTCCTGGAGGCCCTGGACGCGTTCTTCGAAGCCGAGTATCGGGGGCGCTGGTTCAACATCACCTACAACAAGTACTTCGAGACGGAGCATCGTGTCCGGCGGCAGGCCACGGAGCGGCCTCAGCGCACAGGCCGGATCTCCCCTTTCGACGGGCTCTTCCAGACCTACGCCCAACGGTTCGGCTTCGACTGGCGCCTCATCGCGGCCCAGGCCTTTCAGGAGAGCGGGTTCGACCCCGGGGCCCGGTCCTTCGCTGGGGCCGTGGGCATCATGCAGGTCATGCCCGAGACCGGCAGCGCCCTGGGCTTCCAGGATCTTCTGGACCCGGAGGAGGGGATCCACGCCGGGACCCGCTACCTGGAGCGTCAGTACGAACGGTTCGAGGACGTGGCCACGGAGACGGACCGCTTGTGGTTCGCCCTGGCCTCCTACAATGCCGGGTACGGCCACGTGGTCGATGCCCGGCGAATTGCCTCGGAGATGGGGCGGAACCCCGACCGCTGGTTCACAGGAGTGGCCCCGGTCATGCCCCTCCTGGCTCGGCCGGAGTATCACCGCAACGCCCGGTACGGCTACTGCCGCTGCCAGGAGCCCGTGCGGTACGTGCGGAAGATCCGAGAGACGTACCAGGCCTACCGGGAGGCGACGGAGGCCGGCGACGGATCGGGCTGAGGCCTCTTCGCCTCCCCGGGCTTCAGGGGTCAGAGGGCTGTCCGGGCTTCCCCGGCCGGCCCGGCTGCTAGCAGGCTCCCCCGGAGCAGAATCACAGACCTCCCGCCGCGCCTGCCCTTCCGTGAGCCGATGCGGATGGAACCGCTTCGGACGCCTCACCTCATGTCGCAACCATCGGGGCAGATGCGAGCCCACCTGGCACAACCGGCCGTGCCGACGGCCTCCAGATCCGTGGGCTGGAGCCCCGGACCCACAGCTCATGGCGGAGTCGAGTCCCGTCTTACGCTTTTGGGACTAGCGAAGGGACACCGGCCGGACGCACCTCGAAGACGATGTCTCCGTTCCGGGGTTGAATCCCAATCACAATCACCGAGGATCAGGAGGTTCCTGTGGGCTCCTCGAAGGTCACAAGAGTACTCGTGGTGTGTGTTCTTTTTATGGCGGCCGCCCTCTCGGGATGCGCCAGTGGTGACTCTCCTACGGATGGGGGGGAGGATCCCTCCATCACGATCTCCCTGGGCAACTCATCGGTTACCATCGAACAGGATGATGAAGGGACGGTCTCGGTGACCGTGGGTCGCAGCGGCGGCTACAACGGGAGCGTGTCTCTCTCGGTAACCGGGGCTCCCGCCGGTGTTACGGCAACAACGGATCCGGCCAGCATTCCCGCAGGCAGCACGACCAGCACCCTCACCCTGGCCGTCTCTCCCTCCGTGGATCCGGGCACCTACTCCCTGACGGTGGGAGGTTCGGGATCCGGGGTCAGCAACGTGTCTGCGGCCCTGGACCTCACCGTCACGGAAATGCCCGGATTCGGCTTCTCCCTCTCTCCCACCGAGCTCTCCATTGATCAGGACAGTCAGGAGAGTTCCACCGTCAGTTTCACCCGCACCGGGGGCTTCTCCGGTGGGATCTCACTCTCCGTTTCCGGAGCTCCCGACGGGATGACCGCCTCCGCCGACCCGGCGAGCGCCACGGGCAACAGCTCCATCCTGACGATTTCTGTGGATGAGGGGGTAGCTCCCGGCCAGTACGACCTGACGGTGACGGCGGCGGCCTCGGGCCTGCCGGACCAGACCGCCAGTCTCTCGGTGACCGTGGTCGAGGTCGTGACCGGCTCGTTCTCGCTGGCATTGGATCCCCCCTCCCTCTCCGTCCCTCAGGGTGGGACCGGCACCACTGCCGTGGATCTGGCCCGAGAAGGAGGGTTTGCCGGTGACGTCAGTCTCTCGGTGAGCGGGATGCCTTCCGGCGTCACCGCTTCGGCGGATCCGGCTACAACCTCAGGGGCCAGCTCGACGGTGACGGTTACGGTGGGAGCAGGCGCTGCGGCCGGCGACTATACCCTCACCGTGGAGGGGACGGCCGACGGACTGACGGATCAAAGTGCGGATCTTGCCCTCACGGTCACGGCATCCACCGGCGGAGAGCAGGTGACGTGGGTGTTCTGCGAGGATTCGGGCGTGCCTCTCTGGGTTGCCTTCAAGGACGGATCCGGAGCCTGGACCCAGGTTACCGGTGCGAACAACACCTATGAGTTCGAGATCAACTCCGATGTGGCCGGGGTCGCCTTCGTCACGCAGGACGATGGGGGGACTTTCGATAGCTCCATCTTCTATGCCACCCGGGACGACCTGAACACCCTGGGAACCGGTCAGTGCTCCAGTCCGGACGAGACGACCCGGACCGTGAACGGAAGCGTGGCGGGATTGGCCCTCACGGATCAGGCGAACGTGACCCTGGGGGGTGCATCGGCCTCCGTGGCGGGCACCGGCCCCCTGACCTTCACCCTGGACCATGTGGCGGAGGGGACGCTGGACCTGATCGCCTCGAAGGTCGTGACCCAGGTTTCGGGCAGTGATGTCACCCTGTCGGTGGACAAGTTGATCTTCCGGCGGGGGCTGGATCCGGCTGACGGTGCCACCCTCTCGGTCCTGGATTTCGGGGGCTCGGAAGCGTTCGATCCCGTCATCCGAGATCTGACGGTCAACAACGTGGGTACGGACCAGGCCGCGGTGAACATGTCGTACGTTACCGCCAACGGCGTGAGCTCCACGTTCTTCGGGAGCCTCGGTGGGGGCGGCAGTCAGTCGTACCCGGGCGTGCCGGGGGCCCAGCAAGAGGCTGACGACCTCCATCTGCTGAACATCTCCGCAGCCCCGGAAAGCGACCCGGTGCCCTACATCCGAAACGCGACGGTCATGTTCAAGGAGGCCGAGAACAGGACGGTGGAACTGGGCCCGCCTCTGAACGGGGTTACCCTGAGCACCTCAGTCACGACGCCCAATGTACGCCCCCGGGCCCAGTACACGGTCCAGGCGGAGTACGATGAGTTCTGGACGCTGAGCTTCAGCCAGAGCGCTGCCAATGCGGTGACCATCTTCGTGACCCGTGGCTACCAGGGCGGAAGCACGTCATTCGACTACGCCGTGCCGGACTTCTCCGGCGTCGCGGGCTGGGACAACGTCTGGGGCCTGGCAGCGGGAACCGAGACCGAGTGGGTCCTGAGTGCGGCGGGCTGGACTGGAAGCGGAGGGATCATCTTCGCTCCCTACTCCGAGGGAGGGACCTTCATGAGCTCGCTCCGGTCGGGGACGATCTCGCCCTGACGAGAGAGCTTCTCCGGACGTTGAGAGGGGTTCCCCGTGGGCGTCGAACAGGATGGCCCGGAGCTGCCATGCGAGTGAGAACGGGGAACCCCGACTCGTCCCGGGAAGGTCCTCATGGGCGCGCCTACCCTTTGGGCGCTCCTGTCGCCGAGCCCTTGACGGGTCCTGTCAGGCCAGAACCCCTCGCTTGGCCATGGCCCGGGAGTAGATCCAGAGGCCCAGGGCGACGAGGAAGATGAGCGCCGAGAAGAGGAGGGGCCCGACGCCTCCCATCATCTCCAGCCCGTCGGAGAGGATGTAGTTGTAGACGGAGGTGACCACCATGGAGAGGAAGGACACCATGAAGACGGGCACCGCGAGGCGCTTCTTGAGAAGGAGGAGGATCGTACCCAGCACCCCTCCCCAGACGGCCAGAGCCCAGAAGGCCACGGCCCAGGACGGGAAGCCGTAGAAGTACTCGAGCTGCTCCGGGGTGAACTGGCTCATGTACGCTTCGTTCTGGGTCTGGGTCATCAGGTAATCGTAGGCGCCCATGAGATTCCAGAGCAGCCCGAGGATACCGACGAGCCACAGGTGCCAGGGCCTCCCCGTGGGGGGAGCCGTCGCTTCATCGGACATGTGAGTCTCCTGTTGGGGTTGGAGCGTGCAAATACGGGGGGTGGGGGAAGGAATGTCAAGCCTCGTCACCGCGCCCGTGGGGCGGGGGCCCTCCGGGAAGAAACGTGGGTGAGCCCGTGCCTCAGAAGCCCCCTCACCGGCCCCTGCGGGCCGGACGACACCGAAAGAAACGGGGCGCCGGCGGGTCTTGTTTCTCAGAAAAGGTGATCATCACCTTGTTCGCAGCCATGGGCGGCGTCGGAGGCATCGATGGCTGCAAAGAGGGTGATTATCATCTTGTTCGCAGCCATGGGCGGTGTCGGAGGCATCGATGGCTGCAAAGAGGGTGAT
>CAZZEL010000124.1:0-9941 GCA_964652625.1 uncultured Gemmatimonadaceae bacterium | reverse complement strand
TCTCCCTCTCCACCTCCTCCAGGAGGCTCACCTTGTCGGCGTAGGGAAGGAAAGCGGCCTGGAAGCCCATGAGGGCCACGGTGGTGAGCTCGTCCCAGTCCAGGCCCAGCTCCCGGTGGGCCCGCTGGTACTCCCGTGTCAGGGTGGTCCCGGAGATGAGACGGTTGTCCGTGTTCAGGGTGACCACGAGGCCCGCGTCCAGGTACCGCCGGAAGGGATGGCGGCTCACGGCCGGGGTCACGCCGGTCTGGACGTTGGAGGTGAGACAGACCTCCAGGGGAATGCGGAAGTCGTTGACGAAGGCCTCCAGCTTCGGGTCCTCTCGGAGGCGGGTGCCGTGGCCGATGCGCCGGGCGTGGCAGTCGTGCAGGGCCTGGGCGATGCTCCAGGCCCCCTCCGCTTCTCCGGCATGGACGGTGACCGGCAGGTGGTGCTCCGCGGCCCACCGACAGGCTTCCCGGTGCTCACGGGCCGGATGGCCGGCTTCGGCGCCGGCCAGATCGAAGGCCACCACGCCCTGGTCCTGGTAGGCCACGGCCAGCTCCGCCAGCTCCCGGGAGACAGAGGGAGGTTGGCTGCGGATGCCGCAGACGATGAGGCCCGTGCGGATCCCCAGGGTCTCCTGGGCGGCGGACAGGCCCCGGAGGGGCGCTTCCACGGTCTCTTCCAGGGACATGCCCCCGTCGGCGTGGAGGACCGGAGAGTAGCGGACCTCCATGTACCGCACGGTCTCCGCAGCCGCGTCCTCCGCCAGCTCGTAGGCGGCTCGCTCCAGGGCGCCGGGGGTCTGGAGGACGGACAGGGTGGTGGCGAAGGCCTCCAGGTAGGAGGCCAGGTCCCCGGCGTCCGGAGCTCGCATCCGGGAGGCCAGGGCTTCCGGCTCCCGTGCCGGCAGCTCCACACCGGCCTCCCGGCCCAGCTCCAGGAGGGTATCGACTCTCAGACTCCCGTCCAGGTGGACGTGGAGCTCGGCCTTGGGCAGGGCCAGGATTCGCTCCCGGCTCACCTCTCCACTCACGGACCCTCCATCAGCAGCACCCCACCTCGGAGGGCTTGATGAGGCCCCGGTCCAGGTCCACCAGGGGGGCCGAGTAGTCGCCGGAGAAGCAGGCGTTGCAGAAGGGCCCGCTCTCCGCTACGGCCTCCTCCATCCCCTCCAGGGAGAGGTAGCCCAGGCTGTCGGCCCCGATCCTCTCTTCGATTTCCGGGACGTCGAAGCGGGAGGCCATGAGCTCCTCCCTGGTGGGCATGTCGATGCCGTAGTGGCAAGGGAAGCGGACCGGAGGACTGGCGATGCGGACGTGCACCTCCGAGGCTCCGGCTTCCCGGATGATGTTCACCAGGCTTCCGCTGGTTGTGCCCCGGACCAGGGAGTCGTCCACCACCACCACCCGGCGCCCCTCCAGGGCTTCCCGCACCGGAGCATACTTCACCCGGGCGCTGAAGTCCCGGTCCGCCTGGGAAGGCTGGATGAAGGTCCGGCCCACGTAGTGGTTCCTCAGGAGGCCCAGCTCGAAAGGCAGGCCGCTCTCCTCGGCGAACCCCAGACCCGCGGAGTTGGCGCTGTCCGGCACGCTCAGGACGGCGTCGGCCTCCACGGGGTGCTCCCGGGCCAGCTGCCGGCCGAAGGCCCGTCGAGCCCGGTCCACGCTGGTGCCGAAGACCTCCGAGTCGGGCCGGGCGAAGTACACGAGCTCGAAGATGCAGGGGGCCTGACGAAGGGCCGGCTCCAGGTGCCGGAGGGGCTTGATCTCCTTGCCCCGGATCTTCAGCACCTCTCCGGGATACACGTCCCGGATCCGCTCGGCGGCGATGATGTCCAGGGCGCAGGTCTCGCTGGCCACGACGATCCCGTCGTCCTTCCTTCCCAGGACCAGGGGTCGGAACCCCCTGGGGTCCCGGACGGCGTAGAGGGTCTCACCCACGGAGATGACCAGGGAGAAGGCCCCTTCCAGGTAGGTGAGAGCGTCATCGATCTGGCCCTCGATGGTGTCGTGACGGGACCGGGCGATGAGATGGATGATCACCTCGGAATCGCTGTCCGTCTGGAAGATGGCTCCCTCCTGCACCAGGCGATTCCTGATGTCCTGGGCATTGGTGAGGTTCCCGTTGTGGGCGATGGAGAGGTCCCCTTCGGCGTAGCGGACCATGATGGGCTGAGCGTTGGCCAGCTGGCCTCCCCCGGCGGTGGAGTAGCGGACGTGACCCACCGCCGTGTACCCGGGCAGCCCCTCCAGGGTATCGACGTCGAAGACCTCCGACACCAGGCCCAGGCGCTTGTGGAGGCGAGCCACGCCGTTCTCCACGGCGCAGATCCCCGCCGACTCCTGTCCCCTGTGCTGGAGGGCGTAGAGGGCCAGGAAGGCCCGCTCCGCCGCCTTTTCCACTCCAGTGATCCCCACGACCCCGCATTCGTCCCTGGGAGCGTCGTCCAGGAGGGGCATGCGCTTGGGCTCGGACTTCATGTGGATGACTTCTCCTTTCCTTTGGATTGCTTCTCCCGGAATCGGGCCGGGGCCACGTCCCGGTAGTCCACGTCCCGGACTTCGGCGGCCCCCTCGTCTTCCTCTTCCTCCTCGTCCAGGAGGGGGTCCCGGTCCGGGAGTCGGTCCAGGAACCCCAGGAGAACCGCCTTGGACAGCCCCCAGAGGGTGTAGAGCATGAGGACCGGGAAGAAGTAGTACCGGGGCACGGTGAGGGCCAGGAAGAGGCCCGCAAGGACCACGCCGGTGTTGAAGAGCCCCTTCCGGGTCCGGAAGCCGATCCGGGGGAAGAGGGCGTAGGGCACGTGGCTCAGCATGAGGACGGAGAGGACGACCGTGACCAACCCCATGACCTGGGGCCAGGGCAGATCCCCGAGCTGCTGGCGGAAGAAGGCCGTCTGGGAGAAGGGGTAGAAGGTGGCCAGGATCATTCCCGCCGTGGGAGAGGGCAGCCCATGGAAGTGGGTCTTGGCCTCCCCGCCCTGCTCCACGTTGAATCGGGCCAGGCGAACGACCACGGCGGTGACATAGACGAAGGACAGGATCCAGCCCCAGGGGGCGTCGGCCAGGAAGAGGGTGTAGAGGATGAAGGCCGGAGCCACCCCGAAGGAGATGGCGTCCACCAGGGAGTCCAGCTCTCCACCGAAGCGGGAGCCTGTCCGGGTGAAGCGAGCCACCCTTCCGTCCAGCATGTCCAGGACCGCCGCGAACACGATGTACCATCCGGCCCAGAGCAGATCCCCCTGGGATGCCGTCACCAGGGCGTAGATGCCGAAGAAGAGGTTCCCCAGGGTGAAGGCGGAGGGCAGGATGATGATCCCCTGCTGGAGAGGGACCTTTCGTTCCTTCCTGCCTGGTCCGCTGGCCCGTTCCGGCGTCTCTGCGTTCACGCCTCCTCCTTCCGTCCCCTGGGGGACTCCGGCAGCCGGGCCAGCACCGTCTCCCCGCCCCGGGCCCGGTCTCCCTTCCGGCACGTCACGTCCCAGTGGGGCGGCACCACCAGGTCCACCCGGGAGCCGAAGCGGATGAGGCCGATCCGGTCTCCCCGCTCCACCCGGTCTCCCTCCTCCGGATCCGTCACTACCCGCCGGGCCACGAAGCCGGCAATCTGCCGGACCAGGATCCTCTCCTCCCCCACGGCCATGCCCAGGGAGGCCTGCTCGTTGTCCTCGCTGGCCCGGGCCTTCCAGGCCATGGCGTAGCCTCCCGCCTTGTAGCTCCGGTGCTCCACGACCCCCGAGAGGGGAGCTCGCTGGACGTGCACGTCGAAGATGCTCAGGAAGATGGATATGCGTCGGGCGGCCCCTTCCATGTAGAGGGGCTCGTGCACGTCGGCGATCTGGACCACGAGCCCGTCTCCGGGGGCCACCACCGCTCGGGAATCCTCCGGAGGCGTCCGGGGGGGATCCCGGAAGAAGAAAAGGGTGAAGGCCGTGAGGAGGGCCAGCACCCCGGCCCCTCCGTAGAGTACCCGGCTCCAGAAAACCGGGGAGCCCGGCCAGGCGGAGCTCGCCCCGGCCGGTCCCAGGGCTCCCAGGACCATGCCGGCCAACAAGAGGAGAATCGTGAGGGCCACCCCCACCAGCAGGAAGGGGCGTCCCTCGGGTGCCATGCGCATGGGTCCTCCGATTCGGGCGTCAAGCCCTCACCGGTCGTCCATCGTCAGGAGAACCGGGGAGGATCGTAGTCCTCCAGCTCCGTGCCCGAGAGTCGCCGGAAGATCTCCAGGTACCGCTGGGTGCTGGCTTCCACAACCTCTCGGGGGAGGTCCGGCGGAGGAGGCTTCTTGTTCCAGTCGTCCAGGCCGTCCAGGTAGTCCCGGATGGGCTGCTTGTCCAGGGACGGTTGACCTCGCCCCACCTGGTAGTGCTCCCGGGGCCAGAAGCGGGAGGAGTCCGGGGTCATGACCTCGTCGATGAGAAGGAGGTTGCCCCCCGGATCCCGGCCGAACTCGAACTTGGTGTCGGCCAAAATGATCCCCTTCTCCTCGGCTTCCCGGGCGCCGGCGGAGTAGAGCTCCAGGGAAAGATCGCGAAGACGGTGGGCCAGATCCTCGTCCACCAGCTCCTTCATGGTCTCGAAGGTGATGTTCTCGTCGTGGTCACCCTCCTGGGCCTTCGTGGCCGGCGAGAAGATGGGGGGCTCCAGCTTACCGCTCTCCACCAGCCCCGGAGGAAGGGGCTCTCCGGCCAGGGTGCCCTCGGCCTTGTACTCCTTCCAGGCGGAGCCGGTGATGTAGCCCCGGACCACACACTCCACCAGGACGGGCTCGGTCCGCTTCACCAGCATGGCCCGCCGGGCCCACTGCTCCCGGGTGGACTCCAGCTCCGGGATCCGCTGGGCGATCTCTTCGGGCCTCACGGAGAGAAGGTGGTGGTCCACCCGGTCCTGGAGCCGGTGGAGCCACCAGGCGGTGACCTGAGTGAGGACTTCACCCTTGTGGGGGATGGGTTGGGGCAGCACGACGTCGAAGGCGCTCACTCGGTCGCTGGCCACCATGAGGAGGGTGTCGGGACCGGCTTCGTAGATATCCCGGACCTTCCCCCGGTTCAGGAGGGGGAGAGGAAGGTCGCTCTCGTGCACGGTGCGGGCTTGCGAGGAAGAGGAGGCGTCAGACTCGGACATCGGGTTCTCCAAGAGAGGTTGACGTATCGGCGACGTAACGGGTCAAGACTGGGTCTACCCAGTCGGTGAGGAACCGGTCCACCTGCTCCGGCGCCCGGCCCACGAAGCCCCGGGGATCCACCATGCCTTCCAGCTCCTCCAGGGTTATCCCGAAGGCCGGATCGGCGGCGATGCGCTCCAGGAGGTCGGCCCGAGCTCCCTCCTCCTTCATGCGCCGGGCCGCGTCCATGGAGTGCCGGCGGATGGCTTCGTGGAGAGCCTGGCGGTCGCCTCCCCCCTGGGAGGCCCGCATGAGGACGGTCTCCGTGGCCATGAAGGGGAGGTGCTCCTCCAGGTTCCGTTTGACCACCATGGGATTCACCACCAGACCCCGGGCCACGTTCTCCACCAGGATGAGGACCCCGTCCAGAGCCAGGTAGGCGTCGGGGATGGAGACCCGCCGATTGGCCGAGTCGTCCAGGGAGCGCTCCAGCCACTGGGTGGCGGCGGTGAAGGCCGGGTCCTGGGCCAGGGTGATGATGTGCCGGGAGAGGGCGCAGATCCGCTCGGCACGCATGGGATTCCGCTTGTACGGCATGGCCGAAGAGCCGATCTGCTCCTTCTCGAAGGGTTCCTCCACCTCCCGTAGGTGGGCCAGGAGACGGAGATCGTTTCCCATCTTCGACGTGGACGCCGCCACCCCGGCCAGGGTGGCCAGGAGGGCCTGGTCCACCTTCCGGGTGTAGGTCTGGCCCGTGACCCCCAGGGACCGGGAGAACCCCATCTTCTCCGCCACCCGCTCTCCCAGGCGCTCCACCTTTTCGTGGTCCCCGTCGAAGAGGTCCAGAAAGGAGGCCTGGGTGCCCGTGGTTCCCCGGACCCCACGGAACCGGAGGGTCTCCAGGCGGAACTGCACCTCTTCCAGGTCCAGGAGGAGGTCCTGGATCCAGAGGGTGGCCCGCTTGCCCACGGTGGTGGGCTGGGCCGGCTGGAAGTGGGTGAAGCCCAGGGTGGGCAGGGCCCGGTGTTCCCGGGCGAAGGAGGCCAGGGCCTCCACGCACCGGAGGATCCGGTCCCGGATGACGGTGAGGGCCTCCCGGTGGAGGATGAGGTCGGTGTTGTCCCCCACGAAGGCGCTGGTGGCGCCCAGGTGGATGATTCCCCGGGCCGCCGGGGCCGCGTCTCCGAAGAGGTGGACGTGGGCCATGACGTCGTGCCGGAAGCGCTTCTCGTACTCCGCCGCCCGGGCCAGGTCCAGGTCGTGGAGAGCCTCCCGCATCTCCTCCAGGGCCTGGTCCGGGACGGACAGGCCCAGCTCCTGTTCCGCTTCGGCCAGGGCCAGCCAGAGACGGCGCCAGGTGCCGAACTTGTGCCCCGGGGAGAAGATCCGCTGCATCTCCCGGGAGGCGTAGCGGTCGCCCAGGGGATGGACGAAGCGGTCCAGGTCGCCTTCAGGGGTGGTCTCCGTCACTGTGGCTCCTTTCCAGGTCGGGTCTCTTGGGGTCGGGGTTTGCTGACGGGGACGCTCCCCGTTTCCGCAGCCCTCCTACCTCCGGATGTAGAAGTCCCGCCAACTCACCTGCCCGTTGCGCTCGAAATAGATCCGGACCCGGGAGCCGGGCTGGAGGTCCTGGATGGCCTCCGCCGCGTCCTCCGCCGTCCGGATGGTCTGCCGGTTGATGCCCAGGAGGACGTCCCCCTCCCGGAGGCCTAGGCTCCGGGACAGCTCCGGGGAGATCCCCGTGATGAGGGCCCCGCCCTCGCTGCCCAGGTTCCGTTCCAGGCGGACTTCCGGCGTGACCGTGATCACCTCCAGGTCCTCCAGCACTTCAACCCGCTGGGCCCGGGCCGTGGGGAGGGTCTCGGTGACGATCCGGTAGGGGCGTCGGGCTCCCTCCGTCTCCACCTCCACGGCCTCTCCGGCCCGGAGGTCCAGGAGGACCGCCTCGAAGTCCAGGGGCGTGCCCAGGGGTTGCCCGTTGGCCCGGAGGAGCCGGTCGCCGGCGGACAGTCCCGCGTCGTCCGCCGGTGATCCCGGAGCCACGGAGGAGACCTGCACTCCCCGGGTCCGGCCCCAGGCATCGGCGTCCACCGCCTCCACGTCCAGGCCCGTCCAGGCCCGCCGGACCTCGCCGAACGCCATGAGGTCCTCCGCCACCCGGAGAGCCCGGTCCACGGGGATGGCGAAGCCCAGGCCCTCGCTTCCCCCGCTCCGGGAGAAGATGGAGGTGTTGACGCCGATGACCTCCCCCAGGGCGTTGACCAGGGGCCCCCCGGAGTTGCCGGGGTTGATGGAGGCGTCGGTCTGGATCATCCCCAGGTAGAAGCCCTGGTCCTGGTCCGAGGGAATGATGTGGCGACCGGCGGCGCTGATGACGCCGGCCGTCACCGTGGGCTCGGAGTTGGAGAGGAGGTAGGCGAAGGGGTTGCCGATGGCCACGGACCACTCTCCGATGAGGAGTCCCCGGGAGCTCCCCAGGGGGGCCACCGGGAGGTCTGTTCCGGAGATCCTCAGGACCGCCACGTCCGTCACGCCGTCGGTGCCCACCAGCTCCGCGGCGAAATCCCGCCCGTCCGGGAGGGTGACCCGAATCTCCTGGGCCCCCCGGACCACGTGGTCGTTGGTGAGGACGTAGCCGGCGGGGCGGAAGATGATCCCGGAGCCGTAGCTGGTGGATTGCCGGGTGGCCCCCGGGGGAAGGAACATCTCCTCCCAGAGGCTTCGGGGGCGGACCCGCTGTCGCCTGAGGACGTTCACGCTCACCACCGCCGGAGCCACCCGGCCGGCGGCCTGGACCAGGGCCGTGGTCCGGCCCTCCTGGATGGACCGGCTGACCTGGGACCGGGGATCCGACCCTACGGACTCCGGGACTTCCACACCCTGGGGGAGGGGAGCCGTCACCGGAGGAGGAGCCTCGCCGGCGTCCAGGCTGCCGGGAAGGGCGAGGCCGGCCCGGCGCGCCGCGTCTTCCTGAGGGGACCCTGCCTCCTCCTCTCCACCGCCGCAGGCGGCCAGGGCGAGGCCGAGCCCCACCATGAAGGGAAGGAAATGGTGCCGGGACATGATCCGTCGGGCCTCCTAGATCTCCTGGCCCAGGGACTCCCAGTCCTTGAGGAAGTCCTCCAAGCCCTTCTCCGTCAGGGGATGCTTCGTGAGTTGCCAGAGGACCTTCGGGGGAATGGTGGAGCAGTCCGCCCCCATGAGGGCGGCCTCCACCACGTGCTGCGGATGGCGGACGGAGGCCACCAGGATCTCCGTCTCCATGGCGTAGTTGTCGTAGATCTGCCGGATCTGGGCCACCAGCTGCATCCCGTCGGAGGAGATGTCGTCCAGGCGGCCCACGAAGGGGGAGATGAAGCTGGCCCCGGCCTTGGCCGCCAGGAGGGCCTGGAGGGGGGAGAAGCAGAGGGTGACGTTCACCCCGATACCCTCGTCCCGGAGGGTCCGGCAGGCCGTGAGTCCGTTCTCCGTGAGGGGGACCTTGATGATGATGTTGTCGTGCAGGGCTGCCAGCCTCCGGCCCTCGTCCACCATGGTCTCCACGTCCAGGCCCACGACCTCGGCGCTCACGGGCCCGTCCACCAGGTCGGCGATCTCCCGGAACATCTCTTTGGCGTCCCGGCCTCCGGAGGCCCGGGCCAGGAGGGTGGGATTCGTGGTGACGCCGTCGATGAGACCTGCGTCGGCGGCGCGGCGGATTTCGTTCACGTCGGCGGTATCCAGGAAGATCTTCATGGCAATCCAGGGTTGTCGATGAGCTCTGGCGTAGAGGAAATCCTAATCTAGCGGGGAGGAGGGTCGTGGAGTAACCCGGCTACCGGGCTTCCTGTCCTCCGGACTCTCCGGCTCCCCCTCCCCGGCATAGGCCACTCCGGTCAGGAACAGACCCTGAGGAGGGGCGGGAGGAGAGGTGACCAGGTCGGTGTGGGGCCGGGCCAAGAGCTCCACCATCTCCTCCAGCCCCCGCCGATGCCGTGCCACGTCCACCATGGTCCCCACCAGGTATCGCACCATGTGGTGCAGGAATCGGTTCGCGGAAATCTGGAAGGCCAGGCCCACCTCCTCCCAGCGCCTCCAGCCCGCTTCCTCCACCCGGCAACGATCTCCCCGGTGCTCCTGACCGGCCTTGGCGAAGGCCCGGAAGGAGCCCTCTCCCGGGAGAAGGGCGGCGCACCGGTGAAGGAGATCCACCTCCATCTCCTCCTCCACGGGCCAGCACCAGGGCCGGTGGAAGGGGGAGTTGGCCTCGGGTCGGATCCCCACCTGGTAGCGGTAGCTCCGGCCCACGGCGTGGAACCGAGGGTGGAACTCCGGGTGGGTCTTCCGCAGCTCCTGGACCCAGATGTCCCCCGGAAGAAGGGCGTTCAGGCCCCGGTGCAGCTCCCGGATCCGGGCCTCCCACGCCCCCGGAAGGGTCACGGTGGCCACCTGTCCCGTGGCATGAACCCCCGAGTCCGTTCGTCCGGCCGCCACCACGGGACGTCGGCCCCCGGTGAGGCGCCAGATGGCTCGCTCCACCTCCCCCTGGACCGTTCGGCCCCGAGGTTGGAGTTGCCACCCGGAGAAGCCGGACCCGTCGTAGTGGAGGGTCAGGCGGAAGCGGGTCCCTTCATCGGAGTTCACGCCGGACAAGGTAGAGGGGCCCGGGGGGAGGTCAAGGAAGGCGATCCGCTGGAGCTCCCCCACGTTCTGCACGATGGGCGGCGAAGAGACCGGGGCTGAGACAGGAGCGGATGGAACCTTCCCCCCTCGTCTCCACGAGAGGCTTCCCGGGGGGCCTGATCGACATCCGTCCCAACGCTCCATCTTCGTCTCCTCCCCAGCACTTCCACCCCGATCCGTCCCAACGCTTC
>CAZZEL010000123.1:0-9951 GCA_964652625.1 uncultured Gemmatimonadaceae bacterium | reverse complement strand
TTCGGCGTCGCCTTCCTCACCAACGGGAACCGGGCCCACCCCCACCTGGTCCGGCTCAGCAACCTGGCCCTGGATCTCCTGGCTGAGGAGGTGGGCGAGTCCCGGTAAGGGGCGAAGTCCGGCCAGCCACGCCACGGTTTGCGGTCCTGACGCGTCTACAACCTGAGGGCCGGGCCGGCTCGGGGTCCTCCGACAGGCAACCTTCTTGGCTCCGGGGTGGATTCGGATTACGGAGGGCGAAATGAAACTGGCGCTTTTCCTCTCTCTCGTTCTTCTCTTCGCCATCCCCAGCCTGGTCCCTGGCCAGGTCCTGGAGGGCACGGTCCGGGACGCCAGCAACGAGGAGCCTGTTCCCTCGGTGTTCGTCCAGCTCCTGGACCCTGCCGACCGGCCGGTGGCCGCCTCCATGACCGATTCCCTGGGGACCTTCTCTGTGAGGGCCCCTGCTTCCGGGCACTACCGTCTCAGCCTCCAGGCCCTGGGGTATCGGTCCGAGACCCCGCAGCCCCTGATGATCTCCGGCACCGTGACCCGGACCTTCCTCCTGACTCCCTCCCCCCTGGCGATTCCGGGGCTCGTCGTCCGTGGGAGCCCCCGGTGCCTGTTACGGCCCGAAACGGCGGCCGAAACCGCTTCCATCTGGGAACGGGTCCGTGAGGCGATTCAGTCCGCCGCCTATCTGAACCGGGAAGAGGTGCTCCGTTACCGGGTCGCCCGGTTCCGGCGCCGCCTGGACCCGGACAGCACGACGATCTGGGAAGAGAGCCTCACCCTCAGCGAGCTGCCGGAGCCCTTCCACACCCTTTCTCCGGACTCCCTCCTCCAGGGCGGCTTCGTGAGGCGGGAAGGAGACACCCTGGTCCACTTCATGCCCGACCTGTCCGTCCTCCTGTCCCGCACCTTTATGGACGCCCACTGCTTCGATCTGGTGGAGAACGGCTCACGGAGCTCGGTCACGGGCCTCCGCTTCGAGCCCTACGTGGAAGAGGGCCGGGAGGAAGAAAAAGGGCGGCGCCGGGGGCTCCGGGGCGTGTTCCGGATCGACGGGGAAACCGGGGCCCCCCTTGCGCTGGCGTACGGGTATCCCACGAAGGAAGACGAGGAGACATGGGCGAGGGGCCGTGCCGAGTTCCAGGAGATCCTGGACGGTCTCTGGGTCATCGACTCGTGGACCATCAGCATGCCCCGGTTCCGGGAGGGGAGGCGCCTCTTCGGCCTCCTCCGGGATACGGAGGTGGTGGAGATCGTGGAGGAAGGGGGGAGGGTGCTGGAGGTCCGGACCCGGGGAGGCCTCCCTTTGACCGAAGAGGATGAGGAAGAGCTGACCGGGTTGGTGGTGGACAGCATCCACGGGGGAAGCCCCCTGGCCGGGGCCGTCGTTCGCCTCTCGGGCCTGTCCGCCTCCGACACCACGGGAGCCGGCGGGAGGTTTCATCTGGCGGGCCTGCCTGCCGGAGCCCAGCTGGTCACCCTGTCCCATCCCCTCCTGGACACCCTGGGGGTCGGGGAGCCGGCCAGGGCCGTGTCCCTCCCCGTGGACCGACCGGTCCGGCTGGCCGTGCCGTCCCGGGAGACCGTCTTCCGGCTCACCTGTCCCGGCCTCCCCACCGCCTCGAGGTTCGGTGTGCTGTGGGGAACCGTATCGGTCCCAGGTGCTCCCGTCGGTGGCCTGCCCATGGAGCTCCGCTACATCCCTCTCCGTGGCAGGGAGGGATCCACCGAGATCACGACGGACGAGGAAGGGTTCTACCGGGTTTGCGGGGTTCCCCCCGGGGAGATCACTATCGAGGTCCCGCTGCCGGACCGGCCAATCACCCGGACCCTCGTCATGCCGGAGAAGGGGATCGTGAGGGTGGACATCAGGGGTGCCGGGTAGAAACCCCGAAGATCCAGGCGGATGAGGTTTCTGAGGAGCACGGGGTTCGAGTCTAAGGGAAGGCGATGCGGATGTGAACACTCATTGCATCTACTTGCCGATAATGGCAAATTACGGCAATGAGATTTTCCGAACTCCTTGAGACCGTTGGTGACCTGCCTCTTTTCAAAGGCAGCCTGCTTCTGGCCGGAGATCGGGATCCCGGAGATGTCCGACGACAACTCTCCCGCTGGACGGCATCCGGAAAGATCCTTCAGCTCCGGCGGAACCTATACGCCCTCGCCACTCCCTGGCGCCGTGTCCAGCCCCACCCCTTTCTGGTCGCCAACGAGCTCCACCACCCGTCCTACGTAAGCCTTCAATCCGCCCTGGCCTATCACGGTATGATCCCGGAAGCGGTGCCGGTGACCACGTCGGTGACAACGGCTCGCCCGATTCAGATCGATACCCCCTTCGGTCGGTACATCTACCGCCATATGCGCCCGGAAGTGTTCTTCGGATATGATCGTGTCTCCGTTCCTCACAAGGAGCAAGAAGCTCTATTGGCCGAACCTGCCAAGGCTCTGCTGGATCTCGTGTACTTCACACCGAAGGGAGAGACGCTCGAACACCTCAGGTCCCTTCGGTTCGAGGGGATCGCGAATCTCAAAGAGGAGGATCTGCACCGCCATGCTCGCAGGTGGAAAAAGAAGAAGATTCAACGGGCCGTAAAGAACATCCTCCGCATGAAGGAGGAGACTATCCCAGGCAGGCGGACCCAGGCATGAAAGAAGAGCTTCTCAGCCTCCTTCGAGACACCGACAATCCTGTGCTTGCCGGGAATCTGGCCCGAGAGTACCTCCAGGCCAGGATCCTGTTGGCCCTGCAGCAGGCCGGAGCCATGATCCCTCTGGCCTTCCAGGGTGAAACGGCCCTCCGCTTCCTTTTCGGCCTTCCCAGGTTCTCGGAGGATCTGGACTTCGCCCTGGAAAGACCGGATCGTGACCCGTTTGACCTGCCTCAGGTAGAGGATCGAATCAGGGCACGGCTCGAGAGGGAAGGTCATGCCGTGCTGACAAAGGGTAAGACCGAGAGAGTTGTCGAGAGTCTGCTCGTGAGCTTTCCCGGTGTGCTGTACGAAGCAGGGCTTTCTCCTCACGAGTCGCAACGACTGAACATCCGCATCGAAGTGGACACCGAGCCTCCCCCGGGCGCTGGTCTGACCACAACCGTGGTACGCCGACATGCCATGCTGAATCTGCAGCATCACGACCGCCCGTCCCTTCTGGCCGGGAAGCTGCATGCCATCCTGCAGAGGAGCTGGGCCAAGGGCCGGGACCTCTTCGACCTCTTCTGGTACGTGAGCGACCCGACGTGGCCCGACCCCAACCTCGAGCTCCTGAACAACGCCCTGAAGCAGACGGGTTGGGAGAGGCCGGTCCTCGACCAAGCAAGCTGGAAGTCCGTGATTCGTGAGCGCGTGGCATCCCTGGACTGGAGAGCGGCTGAGAGGGACGTTACACCCTTTCTGGAACCCGGTCCGGCGACAGCGCTCTTCAGTAGAAAGAGCCTCCTCGAGCTGTTGGATCGATAGGTTCGCTCGCCCCGCTGGTACCGGTAGGAGACCTCCCGGAAGAACAGGCTTGCCTCCAGCCGGCTCAGCGGCTGAAAGCCCACTTCGTCAACGATCGATAGAGCCCCTTGTGGCACAGGGGAGAATCGGCGGCGGCTCAACTCCGGCGGCAGGATCTTGAAAGGTGTGATCACCACATCAGGGCCGATTCGGGCCTCATCGCCAACTCCCTGCGTCGCAGGGACCAGGGAAGTTACCGACATCGACGATGCCGATTGAATGTGGGACAGAACCAACCAATGTGGGACCGGAATCACAACCCATCGACAACCGTGGTCACCTTCCGGCCCGGGGGGCGGATGATCACGGAGTCCTATCGAGTCATCCGCTGACTCGGCCGAGGTGCTCTACGCATAGCCCCCGACCTTCTGGCTATCGCTCCGCGTCAGGGGCCGTAACTCGTGCTCCGGTGTTCCGCAGCCTCAAGCTGCGTTGCTTCACCGTGTATTCCGTCTCATCAATGCCTCCCGACCCCGAAAGTCATCTGGGCCCCGATCTGCATTTGCCATTGCGACTCGGGCGTAGCGACTGTCCAGGGCTCCGTCGGCCGCAACCGGCCGTCCTCATCCCGCTCGGGAAGCACGGCGCCACCCCAGGTGGCGGGGAGAGGTCCCCTTCCGCCACACCCGCCCCGGCACAACTCCAGGAGCGGGAGGACAGGTTGAGTCCGCTCCACCCGACCCCATTCGTGGTTGAGCAGGTTCAGGAAGTTGATGACATCCGCTCCCAGCCGGATCTCCGCGCCTCCGGCATGGATCGTATGCGAAACCCTGACATCCAGGCGGTGCTGCCAGGGTGAGCGGCAGGCGTTGCGGCGCAGGGTCCGGCCGCGGAAACGGGCCAGACATTCGTCCTCCCTCATTGCCCGGCTCAACAGCCCCTTGGTCACGAGGGACATCGGCGCCGCGTCCAGGGAGTCCGGAAGGAAGATCAGATCGTTGTTTCGGTCGAATGAGCTGCCCAGCCCCGGGTACCCGTCCCCGTTCACATCACCATCGTAGACGTAGGAGAAGGGAAGGCCCGATTGGCCGGTGTAGAGGACCGACAGCTCCGTGTCCGGAAGCCACGGAAAGGGCGTACCGAACACCGCCGCCACCACCTTGTGGGGGCGATCGAAGTTGGAGGTCTCCAACGGGGGCTTGTTGATATCGGCGGCGGAGGGGTTCGAGCCGAAGTTGGAGAGCATGTCGGTGAACACGAGACTGGTCCGATCCCAGGATCCCGCCAGGGTGTACCCCAGCTGAAACGCGAAGCCGTCGCTGAGGAGCCCTCGCATCTCCGCCGTCAGCGATGCCCCCCAATCCTCGCCTTCGTTGGTCACAAGGAGGGCGTGCTGATAGTCCTCCGTCAGATGTTGATAGTACCTTCGCTCGTGTCCGGCGAGGGCCAGCATCTCCTCCGTGGGGCCGGAAGGCTCCAGGTTCAGGTCCCGGAGCCCGACCTGGTTGTAGGCTTTGTTGAACAACAGGCCGAGAGAGCCACTGATCCGGTCCGTCAACTCCCGGTCCACCACCGCGGAGAACTTGATGTCCTGAGGGTAGCGGAAATCCGGACTGAACAGGACCGCGCTCCGGAGCTCCCGAAACGGAGGCACCGAATTGGATGGAACGTCACAGGACACCGGGGGAGCCGAAGGGTCGAATGGAGGGACCGCCCAGGTCTTCGGTGGTTCCTCGTACCACCGCCCCTCGCAGATCCGGGTGACCGATCGGAGCCCGTTGTTGTGGAAGGCGTTGGAAAGCCATACATAGGGGATCTGGCCGGAGAACATCCCGGCCCCACCCCTCACCTGTGTATTCCGCCGCCCCCCGCTCTGCCAATTGAATCCCCACCGGGGCGAGATCAGGAAGTTCCCCGAGGGCATAGTGGACGTGTTGTAACCGAAGAAGGCCTCGAGATCCACGTTTCGCTCGGGGCGGCTCAGGAGGTGCGGGGTATCCACCCTCAACCCGAAGTGCATGGTGAGGCCCTTTCCCGCGTGGATCTCACGCTGAGCGAAGGCGCCCCATTCCAGCACATCGAAGCTCACCGCCTCGGTCTCGCCCTCCGCAAGGACGGTTCGTTGGTAACGCTCCGGCGCGTTCAATTCCAGATCCCCCAGGCTGGCGAAATAGTACTCGCCGGCTGCTCCCGGCAGGAACGCATGCGTGATCCCGTACCACGAGCCGGTGAGCCCGAGGGTGAGAACGTCTCCACCGAGTTTCACGTCGAGGCTGTTGGTGATCCGGAGGCTCGTCTGGTCCAGGTCGTTGAGCTGGGCAAAGAACTGGCCTCCGGCCCTCACGGACCGGGCATAGCTCGTCCCGTCGATGGAGCTGATCAGACGGAGCTCCATCTGGGGTAGATCGCTGGCGGGTGAGGTTCCGTCGGTGGTGCGTTGCAGGACCAGGTCCAGCTCGTTGGCATAGCGCTCCCCGAACTCCGAGAACAGCTGAAGGGAGGTGAGGTGGTTCGTGGCGTTTCTGAAGACGCCGTTGGAGGAAAGCTCATAGGGGAGGAAGGCCGAGCGGTTCGGCTCCTGGTCGTTCGAGGCGTGGGCAAAGAGGTGCCGGATCGTCAGACGGTGTCCTCCCTCGAGGTTCCAGTCGAGGCGTCCGAACACATTCGCCAGATTCTGTTTCAACGGATACGGCCCGGACCGCCCGATGTCCGCCTGGAACAGGGAAGAGAAGATGGAGTCTGCGCTCTCCACCGCTTCTTCGGAGATGCGAATGAGGGAGGGATCGTCCCGGAAGAGGTTGAACCCGGACGGGGGTTGGCTTCGCTTCTCGAACTCGCCGGCGACGAAGACGTGAACGGCATCCCGGATCACGGGACCGCCGACGGAAACGGCCATCAAAGAGCGATCCACCCCGGATGCCGCCACCGGGCCGGTAGGGAGAGACAAATCGCCGATCAACGCTTCGTTCCGATGTACGGCGCTGGCCCGGACCCGCCACTCGTTGGTCCCGGACCGTGTCACGGCATTCAGCACCCCCCCGGTGAAGCCCGAGAGCCGGACGTCGAAAGGCGCAATCAACACCTCATACTGGGAGACGGCATCGATGGGGATCAGCTTTGCGCCCGCCTGGCCCCCCGGGACCCCCCCGGAGGTGAGCCCGAACATATCCTTGCTCACGAGACCGTCCACCAGCACGGCGTTGTACCGATCGTTCTGGCCCGCCACGGAGAACCCTCCGCTCTCGGTCGCCTTCACCAGCGGAGAGATCAGGGCCAGCTCCATGACGTCCCGGGACATGATGGGAAGGGACTCGAGGGTGCCCTCGGCGATGCGGGTTGCCGGGCCCACTTCGGCGGGATCGAAAACCCGTGCCCGTTCTACCGCCACCTCAATCCCGGGCAGCTCGATGGGCTCTTCCCGCAAGACCAGGTTCAACCGGAATGCCTCTCCAACCCGAAGGACGACGCCCTCCACACGTTCCTCCGACAGTCCGATGTAGCTCACCGAGATGGTGTAGGGGCCACCCGGGGGAAGGAGGAGGACCAGGAATCGGCCTTCCTCGTTGGTGAGCGCGCTCCAGGTCCCTCCCGTGGACTCGTTCCGCACCTCCACTACGGCTCCGGTCACCGGCGTGTCGTCCACTCGGGTCACCGACCCGCGCAGGGCGGCGGTGGTCCTGGATTGGGCGGAAAGAGAGCCGAACGGAAGAAGCCAGGAGAGGGCGAGAAAGACGGCGGCCCAAACACCGAATTGCCTCGCCAGCTTCCTTCGAAGACGAGTGGTAAAGCCAGATGTACTGCAGAGAATCGGTCCGAGTCCGGCCATGGAATTCAAATCCGGAGTCCCTCGAGTGAGAAGGCAGGCTCTACCTGCCCTCGGAGTCCCCGCTGGTCCCGCTCTTCGCCTAGGTCAACCTCCGCCCGCCGTCGTCCCGGATCCCACCGGAGAGGGAGCCACGGCGCAGCCGTGTTTGTTGCACCCCCGAATTCGGTAGTAGTACGTCGTGTTTGGAGGCAGGTCGGCGTCCGTGAAGGTGGTGTCGAAATGAGGGGAAAAGGCGGCGGAGCCCGTATAGGTCCGATGCTCCCAAGGACCTGCGACGTCGGGGGCCCGCTCTACCTCGTATCCGTCTCTCGCCTCGAACGTCTTAGGCCAGGTGACGGTCAACACCGACGGCGACTCGACCCCGACCGACGGCGCGTTCGTGAGCGGCGTGGGCTCCAGGGTCACAAAGAGATCGAAGACGGCCGTCTTGCCGCTCGCCAGGACGAAGAAGCGGGTGTCGCCCGGTTTTCCGGCCTCATAACCTTCAGGGTGGTTTCCGACGACCCTCACGATTCCTTCGGAAGCGGCGTTCTGGAAGGGAACTGTGGCTAGGGTGGTATCGGAGACAGCCCAGGAGAGGCGGAAGTCTGCCGGGTCCAGCTCGTGTCCGTCCACATGGTACAGGTGGGTGGTGACCCAGAGGCTCCCGGACGTCGAGAGGATGACCGGATCCGGCTCGATCTCGATCCGCTCCAACCCTGGCGGCCGCACCCACACGGTAAACGTCTGCCGCACGGGCCCCAGCTCCGCCCCCAGGTAGACCGTGCCCGGCGCCTCGGCTGTGACGCGGAGCTCACTCCCGTCGATCTCGAGATCCGCGAGGTCAGGCGTGTGGAGGGTCCACTCGATCCTTGGAGCCCACTCCTCGGGCATCTCCTGATAGTCCTGGTCCAGGACTACGATCCGGTGGCTGGAGGTCTCCCCCGGCTCGAGGTGGGCAGATTCCGGACGGAGTCGGATGCCGCGAACGGCCTGCGGGCCAACTTGGTCCGTACAGGAAACGGCTATGATCAGGCAGGCTAACAAGCCGGCAAGCCCGCTACGGGGCGACAGGGTCTTCATCTGTTCTCACTCCCGGCAGCACCAACGATGACTCACAGTTGGCAAAGGCAGCAGCCCGTGACGTCGCAGCTACCGCCGTACGAGAAGATCACCTGGCAAGCGCAGCTACAGGCAGCATCCTCTGCGACGGCATTCCCGAAGTCCGGACAAACGCCGATTTCCCCCTCACCGGTACAGGCGTCAGACCACTCTGCGAAAAGTCTGTTCCCCGCAGCACCGAGAGAGAAGGTCACGAAAGCAACGAAGAGGAATGTGGTGGCAATTCTGAGAAGCGACTTCATGGTTTCATCCTCCGTGCAAGGTATGGAAGTCCGCTGGCCGAGTTTCAATGCTCGACGCAACCCACCGCTCTACGATTCGTACGATCGGTCCGTTTGAGTAGGTCGATGCCAGGAAGAATCGTGTCCCGTACCAAGGCCTCGGCTGGCACGCCTCCGCGGGCCGCCCGAACACGGCCATCTGCATCCAGGATCACCATCATCGGGAGCGTGCGGACCCGAAAGACGCTCCTCCAGCGGACGTGCGACAGCATTACTACTGGCATAGGGGGATCGTGATCCTCTAGAAAAGCCATGGCCGTCGCGGAATCCTGCTCGAGCGCCACGCCGACAGCTCGGATGCTGCCAGAAGTCAGGAGGGAATCCAGTACCGGCGTCCACGCTCGAAGGGCCATGGAACACAACGCGCACTCGGTGTTGAAGAGGAATACGAACTGCGGAATTCCCGCTGCGTTCGCGATACAAACGCTATCCCCCCGCAACCCTTGGGCCGCAACAACTGGATACCACCGACCCTGGAGCGGACCATCAGAGATCTCTACGAGTTGTGCGTATCTCTCGGCGAGGTCGTCGCGCTCCCTCACGAGGAGAAGAAGGAGGATGCACGAAGCCAGCAGTGCACCATAGGCCAGGTGGTGCCATCGGAGCTTCAAGCCCGAATCACCCATCCTCTCTGTTAAGAGTACTTAGTTAAGTATATGGGTCCACCCGACGAATGCAAGAATGGAGCTTCGTCATGAAATCAATGCCGCGGCCAGGTCCCTCGGGGCAGAAGGCAGAGGTTACAGAGCACTTGAGCTGACGGCTCCGCCGGTGGGTAGTTTCATGAACGAGCGTCCGAAAAAGCCGGCCCTGATGGCCCTTTGGAGCCGGAACCGTGACGGATCGATCCAACACGCGATTGCCACTGGCCGTGCTTTTTTCGGGGGCATCTTCTTTGAGTTTCCGGGCGTCCGCTGGGATCTTGCCTGGCAGCAGAATCACAAACCGTTATGTACCCCTCTGTGCGCTTTCTCGCAATTGCGCTAGGGGAACCGCAATAACCGGACACAGCAAACGCCCGCTGGGAATGAAGGTCCAACGGGCGTCTGTCGTTGTTTCGGGGAGGGGGAACACAGGGAATCGCGGCCCGAACAATCGGATTGGAACTGCGACGCCCCGTGCTTGGATACTATTCGTCGAACAGGTCGGCGTGGGTGCCGGTTCGCTCGAACGTGATCACCCCGCCCTCCACCCGATAGATCAGCAACCAATCCGATTCCAGGTGGCACTCCCGATGCCCTTCCCATTCCCCTCGGAGCAGATGGTCCTTGTGCTTCTTCGCCAGGCTCTTTCGGTGAATCAGGCGTCCCATCAC
>CAZZEL010000122.1:0-10249 GCA_964652625.1 uncultured Gemmatimonadaceae bacterium | reverse complement strand
CGAGCTCCGCTGGCGCATGGAGCGGGGGCTCGGCGGGGAGTACATCCTGGCCGAGGAGCTCCGGACAAGGGGCTATCCACCGCCGGCGGAGGCCCTGAGGAGTATTCCGGGCGTGGACGTGACCCGAAGCAGGTTTCTGTGGCGGGTCGGTTTCCGGCGGGGATGTACTCCTGCCATCTACGTGGATGGGATCAAGGTGTCGGACAGCGGGGAGCCCCAGTGGATCTGGAGCGAGATCGTCTCCATGGACGTGGAGGCCATGGAGGTCTACAAGGGCCCGGCGACGCTTCCTGCCCAGTTCGCGGGTGTGGGCGTGAAGTGCGCCGTCGCCATCTGGACGAAGCGAGGCGGGTAGGGTGGAGGTGCCGATGAATGCAGGGCAGCGGAGAGCGTATGGTCAATCCTGCACGTCCGACCTTCCCACCAGGTACCCGGCGACGAAGGTCCGGAGCATGGCGTCGACGGGATCCGAGCTCGGACGTACCCGCAGGGCCCGCATGCCCTGGTCCTGAAGCTCCCGAGCCAGGTTTTCCAGGACGTGGGCAACATGACGAATCTGTCGGACCCGGTCCCTCCCGGACGTGGCCTCTTCCTGCGCCTCCCCACCCATCCCGGTCACCACCCCTTCCGCTTCGTGTCCACCGGCAATGGGATCGTCCGGGGAATAGATGGCGTCTTTGGGAATCTCCCCTTCGGGACGCACGATGGCGTCGTCAGGAGAGTACAGGGCGTCCCGGGGGAAGGCAGCGTGCCCCTCGGCGTTTGCCTCTGCCCCTTCCTCTTCGTCGTCCCGAGGCTCTCCTGGAGGCTCGGACCTGTCTGACCCTCCGGAATCGCCCTCGGAGGACACTCTCTCCTCCTCGCTCATACCCGGCTCTCCTTACCGGTTGTCTTTCAGGGCCCGTCCCCGGCCCCTCCGCCGTTTCCACCCCCCGTCCGGGGGCGACCCTGTAACCATCACTCTACAAGGAATATACCGGTTCCTTGATGGGAGGGAGAAGAACGAAGCCGGAGTGGGGGAGGCGCTTCTTCGGCGAAAGCGGTGGTCCGCGCAGGGCCGCACCCCCCTTGTTCAAAAGGCCTCTAGAGGACGAGCTTGACCACCACGAAGCCCAGGATGAGGAGGGCGCCGAAGACCCAGGTCAGGAGGTTGAAGTACCGGTCGATGAACCGGCTCATGGGGGGGCCGAAGCGGTAGATGAGGCCCGCCACCACGAAGAACCGCAGGCCGCGGCTCAGCACGCTGGCCAGGAGGAAGACCCCGAAGTTGATGGAGAAGACCCCGGAGGAAAGGGTGAAGACCTTGTAGGGGATGGGGGTGAGGCCGGCGATGAACACGGCCCAGAAATCGTAGCGGTCGTAGAGGTTCTGGACGTTCTGGAAGGCCTCGGGAGACACCCCGGGGACGTAGGTGAAGAAGACCTGATCCAGGACTTCCCAGGCCCCGGCCCCGATCCCGTAGCCCACGATCCCGCCCAGAACGGACGCCACCGTGGCGATGGCGGCAAAACGAAGGGCTTTCCGGGCCGCCCCCAGGCAGAGGGCCATGAGGAGGGGGTCCGGGGGGATGGGGAAGAAGGACGCTTCGGCGGCGGCCAGGAGGGCCAGGGCCAGGGGCCCGTAGCGGGTGTGGGCCCAGTGCAGGACCCAGTCGTACAGCCTCCGGACCCACCCCGGTCGGGGTGGAGCCAGGTTTCCCTCCTCCCCTGGTCCCGTCATGTCCCCCCTTCCTGCACCTCGGAGCTCCAGGCGAAGCGCCCGAGCAGGGGCACGAAGGTGCACTCGCCCTGGACCACCTCCTCCTCCACCCGGCCCCGGGCTTTCCGCACCAGGACGAGTTCCTGGGCTTCCCGGGTTCCTACGGGGATGAGCATCCGTCCAGGATCCGCCATCTGGTCCAGGAGAGCGCCGGGAACGGTGGGCGATGCGGCAGACACCACGATCACCTGGTACGGGGCGAACTTCCGCCAGCCGATGGTCCCGTCTCCCACCATGAGAGCCACGTTCAGGATGCCCAGGGCGTCCAGGGCCTTCCGGGCCTGGCCGCTCAACTCCCGGACCCGCTCCACCGAGTAGACCCTGTCGGCCATGTGGGCCAGCAGGGCCGTGAGGAAGCCCGAGCCGGTGCCGATCTCCAGGACCCGGTCGTCTCCCTCAGGCTTCAGGATGGACAGGTAGAGGGCCTGCAAGGAGGGCTGGGAGGCGGTCTGGCCGTGCCCGATGGGCAGGGGCGCGTCCTCGTAGGCCCGGTTCCAGATCCCCCGGGGAAGGAAGAGATGCCGGGGCACTCGGTCGAAGAGCTCCAGGAGCTCCAGGTCCCGGATGCCGTGGCTGCGGATCTCCTCGATGAGGCGCCGGCGGTAGCCGGTGAACCGGTGGTCGTCTACAGGCCCAGGTTCCACCCGCGAATCTCCTCCAGAATCCGATAGTTCGTGAGGTCCAGGTGCATGGGGGTCACGGAGAGGAAGCCCTCTTCCACGGCCCGGAAATCCGAGTCCTCGCCCCCGGTCCAGGCTGACACCCCACCCCCGATCCAGAAGTACTCCTTCCCCTTGGGGTCCGTGGCCCTGGTGATGGAGTCGGAGTACTTCCTCCGGCCCAGGGTGGTGACCCGGATCCCCTGGACCTCCTCCGGAGGCACCGCAGGGAGATTCACGTTCAGGAGGGTGTGCTGGGGGAAGCCGTTCTGGGTGAGGATCTGTCGCAGAAATCGGGTCAGGAGATCCTCCCAGGCATCCAGGCTCTCGTAGTCGTCCCCCGTGTAGGAAAGGGCCACGGCCGGGATCCCGATGACCGTGGCCTCCATGGCCGCGGCCACGGTGCCGGAGTAGAGGACATCCTCCCCCATGTTCGCCCCGTGGTTCACCCCGGAAAGACAGAAGTCCGGCCGGGACTCCAGGATCTGGTTGATGGCCATGATGACGCAGTCCGTGGGCGTTCCGTCCACCACGTGTACGTCCTCCCCAGCCTGCCGGGCGCGGATGGGCCGGTGGATGGTCAGGGAGTGACTCGTGGCACTCTGCTCCCGGTCCGGGGCCACGACCCTCAGCTCCCCCAGGCCCCGGGCCGCCGAGGCCAGGACGTCCAGGCCCAGGGCCAGGTAGCCGTCGTCGTTGGTGCAGAGGATCTTCATTCCGACTCCGAACGGGAGGGGGGCGTGAGGATCTGGCGGATCTCCTGGAGCTCGGCCTTCATGGCCTCCAGGAACTCCGGCTCCAGGATCTCGTGACTGCCGTCTTCCAGCTCCCCATCGGCCCGCATCTCCAGGAGCTTCTTGTTGGCTCCCTGGATCGTGTACTTCTGGTCGTACAGGAGATTCTTGACCAGGAGAATGAGCTCCACGTCCTTGGACCGGTAGATCCGGTTCCCGGCCCGGTTCTTCGTGGGCCGGAGGATCTCGAACTGGGTCTCCCAGTAACGGAGCACGTGGGGTTTCAGACCCGTCAGGTCGCACACCTCACCGATGGAATAGTAGACCTTCTTCGTCACGGGTTCTCTCACGGGCACCTCCCTGTTCTTCCCTTCATCAGGACCACACTTCGGGCTTGGGTTCCCGGAGCATGAGATTGCGGACGGCTTCTCTGGGGCTCCGGCCCTCCCAGAGGAGGGCGTGGACTTCGGCGCTGATGGGCATCTCCACCTGGTGCTCACGGGCCAGCTCCCGGACGGCCTGGACCGTGCGGACGCCCTCGGCCACGCCCCGCATGTCCGCCAGGATCTCCTCCAGGGACTCTCCTTTGCCCAGACGGTAGCCCACGGTCCGATTCCGACTCAGCTCCCCGGTACAGGTCAGGACCAGGTCGCCCATGCCCGCCAGCCCGGCGAAGGTAGCGGGATCGGCTCCCATGGCCACCCCCAGGCGGGAGATCTCGGCCAGACCCCGGGTGATGAGGGCCGCCAGGGTGTTGTGACCGAAGCCCAGACCGGCCACCGCCCCGGCGGCCAGGGCGATGACGTTCTTCAGGGCTCCTCCCAGCTCCACCCCCAGGACATCAGGATTCGTGTACACCCTGAAGTGCTCGGTCTGGAAGACTTCCTGGGCCGTGCGGGCGGCCTCGGGGGAGTGGCTGGCCACGGCCACGGCGGTGGGTGATTCCCGGCAGACCTCGGCGGCGAAGCTGGGACCGGAGAGGATGGTGAGGCGGTGGTGCTGGGCCGGACTCAGGTGCTCCGAGAAGACCTCATCCATTCGACGACCCGTAGAGACCTCGATGCCCTTGGAAGCGCTGATCACCTGGGCTCCGGGGTCCAGGGCTGGGCCTGCCTCGGCGAACACCCGGGAGACGAACTGGGCCGGGACCACGGAGACCACGATCTTCCGGCCCTCCAGGGCCCGGGGAAGGTCTTCGTCCACCCCCAGGGAGGAGGGCAGCTCCACGTCGGGAAGGAAGGTCCGGTTCTCTCCGTGGTCCCGGATTTCCGACACCACCTCAGACTCCCGGGCCCAGAGGACGACGTCGTGGCCCTCCCGGGTCAGCAATCGAGCCAGGGCCGTTCCCCAGCTCCCGCCGCCCACCACGGCGATCCGGTGGCGCCGGCTCATGACTGGAGATCCTCTTCGCCGGGCTGCCTCCCCCGGACGCTGGGAGGCGGGCCGTCTTCCTCTTCCTCCTCATTCTCTTCCGGTTCCGTTCTCTTCCGACTGCCGAAGCGGTTCTCCTCCCCCCGGAGGAGCCGCTTGATGTTGGCCCGGTGGGACCAGAAGACGAAGGCCGCCAGGACGAGGGTGAAGGGGAGCAGGGTCTCCTGTCCCCGTTGGGGCAGGAAAAGCAGGCTCAGGGGAAGGGCCACGGCGGCCGAAAGAGATCCCAGGGAGACGATGCGGGTGGTGAAGACCACGGCGATCCAGACGGCCAGGGCGATGAGGACGGGCACGAAGGCCAGACCCAGGAAGGCCCCGGCGCTGGTGGCAATGCCCTTCCCCCCCCGGAATCCCACCCAGAAGGAGAAGACGTGGCCCAGGATGGTGGCAGCGGCGTAGCCCAGGGTCCATCCCCACACGGCGGTCTGGTCTACCTGGGGAAAGAGCCACACCGGGAGCCAACCCTTGAACACGTCGAAGAGCCCCACGGGGAGGGCCGCTTTCCAGCCAAAGACCCGGAGGGTGTTCGTCGCCCCCAGATTCCCGCTCCCCCTGGTCCTGAGATCCACGCCAAACACCAGGCGCCCCACCCAGAACGACGTAGGTGTGGCTCCCAGGACGTAGGCGAGAAGGAGGTAGAAGACTGGAGTCACGAGATCTCGGGGACCCGATGCTGGATGTCAGCTTCCTTCGCTCTTCCGAAGGCGGATCCGAAGGGGGCTTCCCACGAATCCCCAGGCGCTCCGGAAGCTGTTGTGAACGTAGCGAATGTAGTGGTGTGGGACCTCTTTCGGGAGGTTGGAGAAGAGGAGGAACGTAGGAGGAGCTACGGCGACCTGGGTCCCGTACCGCAGCTTCACCGGGCGGCCCCGGAAGTGGGGTGGAGGCTGCCGGCCCACCACCTGTTGGAGGACGTCGTTGACTTCGGGGGTGGGGATCCGGCGGTTCCTCTCCTCCTGCACCTCCTGAATCAGGTCCAGGGTCTTACGGATTCTCTGGCCCGTGAGGGCCGAGGCGAAGAGGATGGGGACCCACTGGAGGAAAGGGGCCCGGTTGCGGGCGTCCCGGACCCAGTCCGGGGCCGTGTCCGTGTCCTTTTCCACCAGATCCCACTTGTTCACCACCAGGATCATCCCGCACCCGGCGTCCCACGCCTGCTCAGCCACCTTCAGATCCTGGGACGCGAGCCCCTCCTCGGCGTCTACCAGGACCAGGCACACGTCGGCTTCCCGGACCACTCGGGCCGTACGCAGGGAGCTGTAGTACTCCAGGGAGTCGGTGATCCGGGACTGACGCCGGAGGCCCGCCGTATCCACGAAGACCAGGGTCTGTCCGTGGAAGCGCATGGGGGTGTCCACCGGATCCCGGGTCGTCCCGGCCTCCTCCCCCACCACCACCCGCTCCTCTCCCAGCAGGCGGTTCACCAGGGACGACTTGCCCACGTTGGGCTTTCCCACCACGGCCACCCGGACCATCCCCTCCTCTTCCTCTTCCTCCGGAGCCTCGGGAAACCGATGGACCACGGCGTCCAGCAGGTCTCCGGAGCCCTTCCCCGAGATGGCACTCACCGGCAGGGGCTCCCCCATGCCCAGGGACCAGAAGTCCAGGTGGGCCTGATCCCGGGGCAGGTTGTCCATCTTGTTCACCACCACCAGGACCGGCTGCCGGGTCTTGCGGAGAAGCTCGGCCAGTCGTTCGTCCAGGGGGTGGACCCCCGTCTTGCCGTCCACGATGAAGAGGATCACATCCGCCTCTTGAACGGCGGCCAGAGCCTGGTCCCGGACGGCCCGCTCCAGGGGCTCGGAGGTCCCTTCGATGACCCCACCCGTGTCCACCACGAAGAAGGCGTGCCCGGCCCAGTCCGCCCGGGCGAACTTCCGGTCACGGGTTACCCCGGGGGCATCGTCCACGATGGCCATGCGTTGGCCCAGGAACCGGTTGAAGAGGGTGGATTTGCCCACGTTGGGTCGGCCCACCAGGGCCACCACCGGGTTCTTTCTGCTCACAGGGCGACACGCTCCTTCCGGAGAGCCGCAAGAGATTCGGTGATCTCGTGGCCGGCCACCACCCGGGCCGGGGCCATTCCCTCCCGTAGCGTGCTCAACGAGAGGGAATCGATGAAGAGATCGTCCCCGTTCAAGGCCTCGGCGGGCAGGAGAATCAGGTCCTCCGGCCGGGGGTCCGGGACGGCCCGGAGGAAATCCTCTCCAGCCAGAAGTCCGGCCACCGTCACCGACTCCCCGTAGAAGGTGTTCGTCACCGCCTGGACCTTCACCGGGGCACCGGTGGCATGGGCCAGGGCTGGCGCCAGGGCCTTCATGAAGGGCTCCATGGATCGACCGGTGAGAATCCGGATCCGTGTGCCCTCCAGGGTCGAAACGCCCTCCAGCCCCTTCCGGAAGGCGCCCAGGAAGGTCGTGACGGAGCCCACCCCGTTCTCCTCCAGGTTCCAGCCGTCGTAGTACGAGAGGTCCGGCAGGGGCAGGCCCCCCCGGAGGAAGAGCTCGTCGGCGGCATAGACCCACGCCTGCTCCCGCCTGCCTTCAACCCGACGTCGAAAGCGGTGGACCTGGTCCACGGCGGTTCGGGCTTCCTCCGGGGTGAGGAGTCGGACCGGGCGGTTCTCGTTGTACTTCGTGAGGCCCACCGGAACCACGGACAGGGTCCGGATCCCCTCCCCCAGCCGGTACAGATCCTCCATGGTTCGCTCCAGGTGGCTTCCGTCGTTCCATCCAGGACAGAGGACCACCTGCGTGTGCACCTCCAGGCCGTGATCCAGGAGGTAACGGAGCTGCTCCACGATGAGCCCTGCCCGGGGGTTCTTCAGCAGGCGGACACGGACCTCGGGCTCCGTGGCGTGAACCGAGACGTAGAGGGGAGAGATGCGCTGATCCACCAGGCGCTGGAGCCCCCGGGGTCCCAGGTTCGTGAGGGTCACGTAGCTGCCGTAGGTGAAGGAGAGGCGGAAGTCGTCATCTCGGAGCCAGAGGCTCTGGCGCACGTCCGGCGGGTTGCCGTCGATGAAGCAGAACACGCACTCGTTGGCGCATTCCCGCACCGTGTCGGGAGCCGGCACGATTCCCAGGGGCCGGGCGTCCTCTCGGTGGATCTCCACCATCTCCCGGTCCCCCCGGGGGTTCACCGTCTCCAGCTCCAGCTCGCTGTCGGCCAGGAGGAAGGTCAGATCGATGCCGTCCCGGACCCGCTCCCCGTTGATGCGGACGATCCGGGTGCCGATCTCCAGGTGGAGCTCCTCGGCGATGCTGCCGGCTTCGATCTCTGCGATGCGAACCACGGTACGAGTTCAGACCTCCGCTCGTGGTGACGATGATCATCCCCGGGGGCCGGCCTCGGCGATGCCCCTGGACAGTCACGAGCTGGACAAGGAAAAAGGTCCCGGTTGGGGCTCAAAAGTATAGGAAAAACAGGGGATATCATCAATCTGGCCCGGGTCGTAACGGGTGGCGTGCCGGCAGGGTGGGAGTCATCTTGGACTCCGGGCCACCCGTCCGGGGGGAGGGGGCAGGCCTTCGGGTAAGGGCCCCCTCCGGCCCACGGTGAGTCCAGCGGAAAGGGGCTGTGGAGGGGGGAGGGCCCGGCCCGGGGACCGGAACTCGGGGGGCAGGCCGGCAGTACCCTCCTGAGGTGAAGGTCTTCCCTGCACCATGGGCCGCCCCCGGAGAGGGCCTTTCGAGGGGCAAGAGAGCGAAGAAGGGAGCTTGATGTCATCTGGAATGTCGTCCCGGGGCCGGGTGGCTCTCCTGGCCGTTCTCCTGGCCGTGCTCGCATATCTGCTGTGGGCCGCCAGCCAGCGGCAGCTGGTGATCGTCCCGGAGTTCTTCCGTGACCCCACGCCCCACGAAGCCTACCGCCTGGGTCTCTCGGAGGCGGGGCTGGGGGAGACGGCCCTGGGCCGGGACTGGATCCGGACGGCCCGGCGAGCCCTCCGGTCCCCCGTGGTGGCGGATCTCCCCTACCAGGAGGAGGGCTTCTTCCCCCCGGAGGAAGCCTCGGCCATGGCGTACCGATTCCCGTTGCGGCGGGGGCAGCGCCTGGCAATGCGTGTGGAGGTGGCCGGTTCCGATTCTTCCCGGGTGTTCGTCGACCTGTTTCGGGCGGCTCCGGACACCGTCCGGGCACCGGTCCACGTGCTCTACGGAGATGCGGGAGAGGAGCTGATCTACGAGCCTCGCCGGACGGGGGATTACATCCTCCGGGTGCAGCCCGAGCTCTTACGGGGAGGGAGGTTCCGGGTGGTCCTCCGGGTCGAGCCTGCCCTGGCCTTCCCCGTGGCGGGACGCTCAACCCGGTCCATCGGCAGCTTTTTCGGAGCCCCCCGGGACGGGGGCCGGAGGGAACACCACGGCGTGGACATCTTCGCCCCCCGGGGCACACCGGTGGTGGCGGCGGCGGAAGGCCGTGTGGCCCGGGTGGATACTACTCCCATCGGAGGCCGGGTGATCTGGCTCCGGGATTCCCGAGGACGGGCCTCCCACTACTACGCTCACCTGGAGGAGCACCGGGTCCGGCGAGGCGCCCGGGTCCGCCCGGGGGATACCCTGGGAACCGTGGGAAACACCGGGAACGCCCGGACCACGCCCCCCCACCTCCATTTCGGGATCTACGCCCGGGGGGAGGGGCCCATCGACCCCTGGGACTTCCTCTATCAGCCGCCGGGGGAGGTACAGGAGGTTGTCGTGGCCCTGGAGGAGCTGGGGGAGTGGGCCCGGATCCGAGGTGAGGGAATCCGGCTCCGGCAGGGGCCGTCCCGTGGAAGCCAGATCCTTTCCGAGCTTCCCCGGCACACGGCCCTGAGGGTCCTGGGCGGGGTGGGAAGCTGGTACCGGGTGCGTCTTCCGGACGGCCAGGCCGGATTCGTGGCCGGGCGGCTCACCGAGGAGATCGGTAGCCCCCTGTGGATGGAACGAGTGGCCGCGGCCCAACCCATCCAGGCCGAGCCCCTCCCGGGGGCCCCGGTCATGGAGGAGTTCCCGGAGGGGGCCGATGTCCCGGTGCTGGGGACCTTCGGGGACTTCCTCCTGGTTCGGTCTCCCCAGGGCCGATCCGGTTGGATGATGGCGGAGGAGGAGGCCGCATCCCCCCAGGCCCACTGAAGAGACCCCGAGACGGGAGGCAGACATGAGGATCACCCGCAGGAGATTCCTGGCCGGAGCGGCGGCAGTGGGAGTGGGTCTGAACCGGGATCTCCAGGAGGCCGAAGGGAGTTCCGTGCCTCCTGTGGATCCCGGGACCCCGCCACCGGACCGCTTCGACCCATGGGTGGAGGTGGACTCCCAGGCCCTGGCCTTCAACGTGGAGACGATCTCGGGGCTGGTGGGGAGGCGCCCCATCCTGGCCGTCATCAAGAACAACGCGTACGGTCTGGACCTGGTCCCCGTGGGCAAGGTCCTGGAAGCCCTTCCCCAGGTGTGGGGGCTCGCCGTTGTGAAGACGGAGGCGGCTTTGGCCCTTAAGAGTGCGGGAATCGAGAAGCCCGTGGTCCTCATGGCGTTGTTCGGACCCACCGACGGCCCGGAGCTGGTGACCCGGGGCGTGGATCTTTGCCTCACCACGGATGACGCCGGTGACCGGGTCATGGCGGCGGTCCGGGGAGCCCCCGCCGGAGTCGTCCCTCGTTTGCATGCCTACCTGGACACAGGGATGAGT
>CAZZEL010000121.1:0-10340 GCA_964652625.1 uncultured Gemmatimonadaceae bacterium | reverse complement strand
CTCGCCACCGCACTCGTGGGGTGGGGGCCCTACGGGAAGAAACGTGGGTGAGCCCGTTTCTCAGAAGCCCCCTCACCGGCCCTGCCGGCCGGAGGATATCGGAAAGAAACCTGTGCCCGGGGGGCTTGTTTCTTAGAAGGTCACTCTTCCTCCCGCCGCACGGCCACGTAGGCCCGATAGCCCAGGCGCAGGGTGAAGGCGTGGATCACATGGAAGGGCTCCAGCACCCGCTCCACCTCCGCCGGCAGGAGGGGAGGCCAGGTGGGCCAGGGATGGGCTTCGGGCTCATGCCGGATGCGCTGGAGGCTCTGGAGGGTGAACCGTACGGGTCGGGGAGGCCGGTCCGGGGAAGCGTTCACCAGGACGTGAAGCAGGGCGCCCTCCGAGGTCAGGCCCGCCAGGCGCTCCACCAGGGACGGATGCTCCTCCGGCGACATACGGTCCAGGAGATCCCAGGCCAGGACCACGTCGAAGAGCTCCCGGGCGCCGGAGGGAAGGGCCTGGAGAGCCGTCGCCCAGTTCTCGCCCCGGACCGGAGCGCCCAGAAGGTCCGCGAAGCGGATGCGGCGAGCGTAGCGGCTGTAGAGGTCCAGGTGGGTCCGGGCCGCGGGACCCAGGTCCAACACGGCGTGGGTCCCGTCGGGCTCGAGTTCATCGAAGAGGGCGGCGATCCCCGGGGCGGCCCGCTCCACCGCCGGCGGACCCGTCTCCTCCGTGCCCTCAGGCTCCTCCGCCTCCTCCGCCTCCGACTCCGGGGGCGGTTCGGGCCAGAGCCGGCGCAGCCATCTCACGGCTTCACTCGGTGGGGGAACGAGGACGCAGGCTCTCTATACCTTGGCCTTTCCCGACTTCTCCTGGGCGTCCTTCCTGGTATCCGAGCTCGAGGGACTCTCATCCCCGGAGGCCCCGGACGCTCCACCGGACTTCGTGGGCCCGGAGCCCTTCCCCGATTCCTGGGAGGACGACGCATCGGCCTTCCCGGACTCCTTGCCCGGAACGCCCATATCGATTCCTCCCCGGAAGTTCGCCCCGTCCTCCAGGACGACCCGGGGCGCGGTGATGTCTCCCTGCACCTGGGCCGAGCTGGTGAGAATCACTCGCTCCTCGGCTTTCAGGTCCCCTTCCACGAATCCTTCCACCGTCACGACCCGGCCGGTGATGTTCGCCGTCACCTTTCCCTCTTCTCCCACAGTCACCGCCTGCTTCTCCAGCTCCACCGAGCCGTCGATCTCACCCTGGATGAGGAGGTCCTCGTTTCCCCTCACCTCGCCCCGGATGGTGATGGAACGGCCGATGGTGGCCCGTTGCTCCCCGGAGGGCGGAGGAGGAGTCGGCCGGGACGGAGCCGGGGACTCCTCCTTCTTGGGAGTCGCTGGCGGGCTGCTCGGGGTCTCGTCTTTCTTCCACATTCCTGGCCTCCCTGGTGTGAACCTCTGGCGTGGCGGGCACGTGCTCCGGTCCAGAATCTTCTTGTAGTTGCAACAAACCTGCCAGGCTCCCGCCACTCAGGCGGAACCGGGCAAACGGGGCAGCCGTCGGCGCGTCCCCGGGACGTTCCGCCCCGGTCACCGACAGTCCCGTCCGGCGCGGCGACGATCCCGTCCGCTCTGCATCCCCTCCCATCCGGGGACCCCTGCCCCGAAACGAGGCAGGCCGCCGGAAACGGGGCAGGAGCCCGGCAGACCTTCCCCCCTCCTTCCCCTCAACCTCCCAGGACATCCCGGAAGCGATAGGCGCCGGGGTAATCCGGGCCTTCCGCCTTCTCCTTCCCGCTCCACTCCCGGATGTCCAGACGCAGGACTGCGGTTCGGGCCAGGTCCTCCAGACTCGTGGGCCGGTAGTCCCGGCCGGCCTCCAGGTGGGGCGCATACTTCTCCATGAGAAGCCGGAGGCCGAGCTCCGCCTCCCGGGGATCCTCCACCACCAACCCTGTCCCGGACACCACCACGCTGGCGTACTCCAGGCCGAACTCCGCCGCCTCGTCTGCCGGCAACAAACGACCCATCTCGAAGACGGTGAGGGAGGCCGGTCCGCCATTTCCCTCCAGGGTCCTCCGGGTCCGGCCCCGGAGGGCCGTGTGCATGTACACGGCCTGGCGGGCTTCGTCGTAGGCGTAGAGAAGGGGAATGGCCACGGGACGGCCGTCGTCCACCGTGGCCAGAACACCCACGGCGCCCCGGCGCAGAAAGGCCCGAATCCACCCTTCACCCTTCCCCCGGTCCTTCCGTCTGGGATGGCGAAGCTCCGGCGTCATTCAGGCGCCCCTTTCCGCAGACACGGTGAGGTTCGAAGAGGGCCGAGGGCATACGTCATGAAGGCCCTCCTCCCCGGCGGGCCCGGGGTCAGCTCCGGCTCCTTCCGTGGCCACCCGGCATGGGTGCTCCCCTCCGCTGCGGCCCCGGGGTCACGGGAGGCCGGCTCCGTCCAACTCCTGGATGGTGGCGGTGGAGGGTCCCCGCTCCCGCTGAAGACGCCGGGCCACCCCCTCGGCTTCCCTCCAGGCCCGGAGGAGGTTCTCCCCGGCCAGCTTCCGGAGCTCGGCCTCCGTCCAGCCTCGGCGGGCCAGCTCGGCGAAGAGGTTCGGGAAGTCCGAGACGTCTTCCAGGCCCACGGGGACCGAGGAGATGCCGTCGAAGTCGCTCCCGATGCCCACGTGATCGATCCCCGCCACCTCGCGGACGTGGTCGATGTGGTCCGCCACGTCGGCCAGGGTGGCCCGGGGAGCCTCGTCCCGGGGCCCCTCCCACGTCCGCAGGGCCTCGTTCACGTACACGGGAACGAAGGTGACCATGACCACCCCGCCGTTCTCCGGCATGCGGCGGAGGATGGAGTCGGGAACGTTCCGGGGATGGTTCGTCAGGGCCCGGGCCGAGGAGTGGGAGAAGATGATGGGCGCCTCCGAGACGTCCAGGACGTCGCTCATGCCTCCCTCGGAGACGTGGGACAGGTCCACCAGCATCCCCAGCCGGTTCATCTCCCGGACCACCTCTTCCCCGAAGGGACTCAGTCCCCCGTGCCGGGGATCGTCCGTGGCCGAGTCCGCCCAGTCGATGGTGCCGCTGTGGGTGAGGGTCATGTACCGGACGCCCAGGTCGTAGAAGGCCCGGAGGGCTCCCAGGGAATTCTCCAGGGCGTGGCCTCCCTCCATTCCCAGCATGGAGGCGATCCGGCCGGAGCCGAAGATCCGCTCCACGTCGGAGACGCTCAGGGCCAGCTCCAGGTGGTCCGGATACCGCCGGATCATCTGTCGGGCGATGTCGATCTCCTCGAGCTGTACCCGGGCGGCTCCCTCCTCCACGGCCCGGAAGGGCACGTAGACGGACCAGAACTGGGCCCCTACACGCCCCTCCCGGAGCCGGGCCAGATCCGTGTGCCCCGGTGCGGGCCGGCGGAGGTCGTAGGCGGCCACGTCCATGGGAGCCTCGTCGTGGTTCCGGATGGCCCAGGGCAGGTCGTTGTGGCCGTCCACCAGGGGCGTGCTGGCCAGGACCTCCAGAGCCAACTCCCGGTGCCGGTCCGAGGGACGGGGATGGTCCTGCTGACCCAGGGCGGAGGAAGCCGGGGCCAGGAGGACGGCCAGGAGGAGGAGAGCGGAGAGGCGCATGATCATCGGTCCGTAATGGAGGTGGTGAAGGAGCCGGCCCTGGTCTCCACCTCGTCCAGGACGAACTCGGCGAAGGGCAGGGCACAGGTGAAGGCGGGAGACACGGCGTTCAGAACGTGGAACGACCGGTCGTCCCCCTCCAGATGGAAATCCATGAGCATGGCCCGCTCCTTCCGGTGGAAGAGCTGGGCCCGGATGCCCGGAGTTCCCCAGCGTCGGAACGAGTCGGTGGGCATGCCGTCCACCAGGAGGGCGGCTTGCTTCACCAGAATGGGCCGAAGGTACTTTTTCACCTCCTCCAGGGCGATGTTCCGGAACTCGAAATCGTTGCGGAGGAAGAGGGAAGCCTCCATGGCCAGGATGGAGGCCATCTCTCCCAGCTTCAGGTTCTCCAGGCCCCGGTAGTGCTCCCGCCAGAAGGCGGGGATGGCCGTGGGACCGATCTTCACCTCTCCCTCCACACCCATGGTGAAGTGCACTCCGAGCCAGGGCCGGGACAGGATGGGAACCGGGTAGATGTGGACCCGGGGGCGCTTCCTGGGAGGATCGCCGTAGAGGTAGATCCCCTTGAAGGGGAGGATCCCCAGGTCTTCCCCGAAGCCGTAGCTGTGGGCCAGGCGATCGGCGTAGAGGCCGGCGGCGTTGATCAGGTAGCCGGGCTGGAAGGAGCCATCGCTGGTCTCCAGCTTGTTGCCCTTCCGTCCCAGGGCCCGGACGCCGGTGCGGATCTCCACCCCCGCTTCGACGGCGTCCCCGGCCGCCACGGCCACGATCTCGGCAGGGTCCACCGAGGCCGTTGTGGGAGACCACAGGGCCTTCTCCCGGGTCCGAGCCGCAGGATCGATCTCCTTGGCCTCGGCCTGGGACACCACCTCCAACTGGACCCCGTTCCGGTCCCCCCTCCGCTTCAGCTCGTCGATGCCCTCAAGCTCCCCGGCGTCCTTGGCCACCACCAGCTTCCCGCACCGGTTGATCCTCAGGCCCCGTTCCAGGCAGAACTCCGTCCATCGGCGGGTGCCCTCCCGGGAGAACCGGGCCTTCAGGCTGTCGGCGCTGTAGTAGAACCCGGCGTGGAGAACGCCGCTGTTCCGCCCCGAGGCGTGACGGCCCACGGCGTCTTCCTTCTCCAGGAGGCCCACGGAGAGGTCCGGCCACCGTTCTCGGGCGGCTCGGGCAATGGTGAGGCCGATGATGCCCCCTCCCACCACCAGGATGTCCGGGCTGCGTCCACGGGTCATGACAAACCTCGAGATGAGTCCTTCGACGTTGGAGGGCCGGGCCCTCAGGTGCCTGGGAAGCAAAGGGGTTCGGCGCCACCCGGTCAAGAGGGGCCCGGCGGCGCTGAGCCGGTCCCCAACGGCCAGGAGTCGGTTCCAGGCGGCGGGGAGCCGGTCCCGGGCGTCGGCGCGTCCCTCCCGGGCGTCAGCCCTTGGACAACACCACCCCGAGCCAACCCAAAGGCCCCGGAAGGCGTCTCATTGAGTGAAGCACTCCCCTTGTTCCATTCCAGGAGTCCCTTGAGGAGTCTCTTAACGAATCCCACCCCTGGACCCGTCCGTAGAGGAGGAAGAGGGAGCCCCAGGGCCCAGGGAACGAGCCGAGGTGATGAGCCGACGTGACGAGGCGCCCGTGGCCCGAGGTGAGGAGGAGACGATGCGTCGAGGAGACGATGTGAGGAGGAGACGATCCAGGCGATGGACCCTGTAGAGACTTCCCAGGACAAGACGACGAGCTCCCGCTGGCAGTCCCTCCGGACCTTTCTGGGAGAGCTTCGCAGACGGAAGGTCTGGGAGACCATGGTGGCCTACGCTGCCGTGGTCTTCGTCCTCCTCCAGTTGGGGGAAATCGTCTTCCCGGCCTTCTCCGCCCCGGACTGGGCCCTTCCCGTGCTGGTCCGGTGTTGCTTCCTGGGCCTGCCCCTGGTCCTGGCCCTGGCCTGGGTCTTCGACGTCACCTCCCAGGGCATCGAGAAGACCGAGTACGAAACCGCTACGGAGACGGCTCCGGCCGCCTCTACGGATACGGGCCATCCCCTCCTGCCCCGTCTGGCCCTGGTGGCGGTGACCCTGGCCACGGTGGGAAGCCTGGGTTGGCTCACGGTGAAGGACAGCCTGGCCACCGAGGTGCCGGCGGACCCGGCGGCCTCTTCCTCGCCGGGGCCAGCTTCCGCCTCCCTGAAGACGGAGACCGGGGATGCGGAGGAGCTCCCGGTCCGGTCCCTGGCCGTCCTCCCCCTGGACGACTTCAGTGAGGTGGAGGGAGGAGCCTACTTCACTGCGGGACTCCACGAGGAGCTCGTCTCCCAGCTCAGCCGCCTGGGCTCGGCCCGGGTCGTGTCCCGGACTTCGGTGGTCCAATACGACCGGACGGGGAAGACCATGCCCGCCATCGCCCGGGACCTGGGGGTCGAGGGCGTGGTGGAAGGGTCCGTCTATCGGACCGGAGACCGGGTGCGTATCACGGTCCAGCTCATCCACGGGCCCTCGGACCGGCACCTGTGGGCCAACAGCTACGAGGGGACCACGGAAGACGCCATCGCCCTGCAGGGAGAAGTGGCCCGGGCCATCGCCCGGGAGATCCAGACGGAGCTCTTCCCGGAGGACGTCCCCTCCCCGCCCCAGAGCCGTGTGGCAGCGAATCCCCAGGCCCAGGAGGCCTACCTGAAAGGGCGATACGCCCAGGCCAAGGCGTCCCCCCAGAAACTGCAGGAGGCTGCGCAGCACTACCGGACCGCCCTGCGGCACGACTCGGGCTTCGCTCCGGCCTACGCCGGTCTGGCCGCCTCCCGTCTCCTCCTCTCCCTGGAGGCCGCCGACTCGGCCGTAGACGGCTTGGTGGTGGATTCCGGGGTGACGGAGCCCCTCAGGAGGGCCCTCGCCCTTGACGAGTCTTCCCCGGAGGCACGGGCGGTGCTCCTCTCTCTCACGGGTATGCCCGGCCTCCTGGCCGGAGGATCCCTTCCTCCGGGAGACGGGGCTCCGGAATCGGGAGAGCAAGACGACGCCGGGTCCCTGGAGGTGGAGCTCAGCGTGGCCGCCACCGAGTTCGGCCGCCAGCTCCAGCGTTCCCTTCACGAGAGGGCCTGGTCGGGGCCTCCCCGGGATTCTTCCGGCGGCTACCCCGGGTACATGGGTGCCGTCCTCCGACTCCGCATGGCCGGGAGCCTCCGGGAGTCGGAGGAGATCCTGCGAAAGGTGGTGGAGGGCCGTCCCGGGGAGATGGATGCCTGGCGGGCCCTGGAGAGCCTGAAAGCGGGAGAGGGTGACATCGCCGGGGCGGTGGAGGTTCGTCGGAGGTGTGTGGTGGCGAACGGGGACTCCCCCGAAGCCCGGGCCTCCCTGGAACGCCTGGAGGAACTCTACGGTGCCCAGGGAGAGAGAGGGTTCTGGATCTGGAGGCTGAGCCAGCTCCAGGAGCGACGAGCCCGGGGAGAAAAGGTGTCCTCGGTGGATCTGGCCCGGGCCCAGCTGGCCCTCGGGCAAACGGACAGGGCCCTGGATCTCCTGGCCGAGGCGGCGGAGAGCCGGGACCGGCAACTCCTCACCGTGTGGACAGACCCGGCGTGGGACACCCTCCGGACCGATCCACGGTTCCGGGAGGTCCTGGCCCGGGTCCGAAAGGGCCGCTCCTGACGCCCTCTGCCCCGCCTTCCTTTGCGCCGGAGGCCCTGTAAGGCCATTCTCCACCCGAATCCGCCCCTCTGACCTCTCTCGGGGGAGATCATGTCTCGAGCATCCCGTGTTCTTCTCGCCGGCCTCTTCCTGGGCGGCCTCCTTCTGCTGTCGGCCCTGGGGCCCCGGGGCCTCTCCGGTCAGCTCCCCGGGGAGTTTCCCAACCGCTGGAGCCAGGTGTCCGCCCAGCTCCGGGATACCCTGGAGGCGGCGGGGATGGTGGGCAGCTCCTGGGCCTTCCTCCACCGGGGCGAGGTGGTGGCCCACGAGACCTTCGGCCATGCCCACCTGGAAACGGGCCGAAAGGTGGACCAGGAGACCATCTATCACTGGGGGTCCATCACCAAGACCCTGACGGGAATCGCTATTCTCCAGCTCCGGGACCGGGGCCTCCTGAGCCTGGACGATCCCATCCTGGACTACGTTCCCGAGCTTCGGGACGTCCACAACCCCTTCGGGGAGATGGAGGCCATCACCCTCCGTCACCTCCTGAGCCACTCGGCGGGCTTCCGGGGCCCCACCTGGCCCTGGGGCGGTCAGGAGAGCTGGCATCCCCACGAGCCCACCCGCTGGTCCCAGCTCGTGGCCATGATGCCCTACACCGAGATCCTATTCCCCCCGGGGAGCCGCTTCTCCTACTCCAATCCGGGAATCGTCTTCCTGGGCCGGGCCCTGGAGGAGCTCACCGGGGAGGAGTGGGAGGTCTACGTGGAGAAGAACATCCTCCGGCCCCTGGGCATGCGCGGGAGCTATTTCGACCATACCCCCCGACACCTGCTTCCCCACCGCTCCAACAATTACACCGTCCGGGGCGGGGAACCCCGGCCCAACGGCCTGGACTTCGACACGGGCATCACCGTCTCCAACGGAGGCCTGAACGCTCCCCTGGAGGACATGGCCCGGTACCTGCGCTTCCTCCTGGACCAGGGAACGGAGGAGGAGCGGGCCCTCTACGAAACCGTCCTGTCTCGAAGCTCTCTGGAGGAGATGTGGGTGGAGGAAGTGCCCATTCAACGGGAGGAAGGCCTGGGGGAATCCATGGGCCTGTGCTTCTTCCTCCTGGACAGGGACGGGCACCGGTACGTGGGCCACACCGGGAGCCAGAAGGCCTTCTTCTCCTTCATCTACATCGACCCCGTGGCCAGGACAGGCGCCATCGCCGCCTTCAACAGCGTGGGCGCCGACGGCGGGGCTCCCCTTCGTCCCGATACCCGGGCCATCCTGAACCGCCTACGGGAGACCCTCTTTCAGCGCATCTTTCCCCTCTTCCAGTCAGGACAAGGAGCCACCCCATGACCCCATCCTCCACCCCCCCGGCCTACGGCGGCCCGGGCTGGCAGCCCCGAGAGCTGGAGCTGCGACGGGAGCTGGGCACCCACTGGGGCCGTTGCGGCCTGGACTCGGAGTGGCGCCCCCTGAAGAGCGTCCTCCTCCACCGCCCGGGAGCCGAGGTGAACACCGTGGCCCACGACCCGGAGGCGTCCCTCATGCTGGAGCCCCCGGAGCTTCAGGTCCTCCAGGAGCAACACGACGGTTTGGCGGAGGCCTACCGGGAGGCCGGGGTGAAGGTCCGGTACGTGGATCCCTCCTCCCTTCCCCCTCCCAACCAGCTCTTCGTCGCGGACCTCATGGTCATGACTCCGGAGGGGGCGATCCTGGGACGCCCGGCCTCCGAGGTCCGGGCGGGAGAGGAGCGGTGGGTAGCCCGGGCCCTGGGGAAGCTGGGGGTGCCGGTCCTTCGCTCCGTCCGTGGCTCCGGGACCTTCGAGGGGGCCGATCTCATGTGGATGGAGCCCGGCGGGGCCCTCCTGGCCCAGGGGTTGCGAACGAACCGGGAGGGGGCGGCCCAGGTGAAGGCCACCCTGGAGGAGATGGGAGTGGAGGTGGTGGAGACCGCCCTTCCCCCGGGCACCATGCACCTCATGGGCCAACTCCGGATCGTGGACCGGAACCTGGCCTTCGCCTGGCCCGGCCGGCTTCCCGAGGACGCGGTGGAGGCCCTGGAGACCCGGGGCATCACCGTCCGCTTCCTTCCCGACGAGGAGGAGGCCCGGAAGGGGTTCGCCCTGAACGTGGTGGTCCTGGCCCCCCGGAAGATCCTCATGCCCGCCGGCAACCCCGGGAGCCGGGCCTTCTACCAGGAAGAGGGAGTGGAGTGCGTGAGCGTGGAGGTGGAGGAGATCGGCAAGGCCGCCGGCAGTATCGGGTGCGTCACCGCCATCCTGGAGCGGGAGACGGACCGGGGTGGGTGAAGGTGCCGCGGGGAGCCCGGACCCGGGGAGAGGAGGTCCGGATGCCGTCCCGGGGAAGTCCGGTGGGACAAGAGGGGAAGACGAGCTTCCCCGGCGCCTGTCGGTGTGGAGCACCGGGGCGGTGCTGGTGGGCTCCACCATCGGCTCGGGGATCTTCCGGGTGCCCTCCGTGGCGGCGGCGTTTCCCCTGGTCTTTCTGCTGGTGTCGGGGGTGATGCTGTTGAACGCCCTGGTGGCCCAGCCCATTTCCACGCTCTACAGCTTCGGGATCATCGCGTCGGGTGTGCCCGTCTTCTGGGCCTGGAGGCGGTCAGGCGGGGACGTCATCCGGTGAGGGGCCACCCGTCTCGTCCGGGTCTTCCAGGATGCGGGTGAAATCCGGGCGGTTGGGCACCACACAGAGGAACTCGAAGGGCTCCAAGCCCACGGTCTCGTAGGCGTGGGGCACGCCGGCGGGGATGAAGACCACGTCGTGGGCCCGGACGTCCAGAACGTCGTCCCCGATGGTGACTCTGGCCCTGCCCCGGAGAACGTACTGTTCATGCTCCACGGAGTTGATGTGCAGGGGCATTCCCCCGCCGGACTCCATGCGGAACTTCCGAAGGGCGAAGTTCGGGCCCTCGTCGGGACCGATGAGCACCTGCTTGGTGGTCTTGATCCCCTGGGCCACCGTCTCCACGGGGACGGACCTGGACGAGCGGGCGGGCATGGTACCACCTCCGAAACGCGGGGAATGCGGGGAACGCCGGGAACCCGGAAGAAGCGGGATGCCCCAGCCAGATCCACCCAACTCCTGACCCAATGGTTGAGGGG
>CAZZEL010000120.1:0-10376 GCA_964652625.1 uncultured Gemmatimonadaceae bacterium | reverse complement strand
GACTAGAAAAGGTCAGCTGGAAGAGGTCGGCTGGAAAAGGCCCGATGGAAAAGGAAAGAGTAGAAAGGCAAGCGAGGATTCCGATCATGGCACGCGAAACGCTCGGCTCGCCCCAACGCTTCCCTTTCGGGGGGGCGGCGCTTCTCCTCCGCGTCGGGGTTCTCGCCGGCCTGTTCCTGGGATGCGAGAACGGTGAGGGCGGAACCCAGCCGGATCCGGAACCGGAGCCGGAGCTGGCGTGTCCGCCGGCGGGATCCGGCATCGAGGTGGGGGGAGATCCTGGAAGTGAAGACACCACGGTCACCCCCGAGCGACGGGTCGTCCTCATGGGAGGGGGAGCCGAGGACAACGACGCCATGACCCGGTTCCTGGAGGGAGCCGCCGGCGGTGACGTCCTGGTCCTCAGGGCATCCGGTTCCCTGACCAGCTACCCCAACTACTTCCAGAGCCTGGCCCCCTCGCCATCCCCCTCCTCGGCCACAACCGTGAGGTCGACGGTGCCTGCGGCGGCCGGCGACCCGGCCGTGCTCTGCTGGGTGGCAGGAGCCGAGGCCATCTGGCTGGCCGGAGGAAACCAGTGGAACTACCTGGGCGGTTGGCCCGTGGAGCTTCACGAGGCCCTGGCACAAGCCAATGCCCGGGGGGTGGCCATAGGCGGAACCAGCGCAGGAGCGGTGAGTCTGGGCGAGGCAGCCTTCGACGCTCGATTCGGCACGGTCACCTCTTCGGAGGCTCTGGCTGACCCCCTTCATCCCGACGTCAGCGTGAGCCATCCCCCGTTCGGCCTCCCGGAGCTCCAGGGCATGCTGGTGGACAGCCACTTCATGGAACGGAATCGGGAGGGAAGGCTCCTGGCGTTCCTGGCCCGGTTCCTGACCGAGGGAGAGCGGGGGGAAGTGGTGGGCCTCGGATTGGACGAGGGAGTCGCCCTGGTCATCCGGGAAGCAACGTTCCAGGTTTTCGGACCACCGGGGCACGCCGCCTGGCTCTACCGGGTCCGGGGGCCGGCAACGGTGGAGGAGGGCCAGCCGCTGAGCCTCTCCGGCATCCTCAGGGCCCGCCTGAATCCCGGGGACCAGGGAAGCTGGCCCCTCTCCTTCGACACCATCTCCACCCGGGCCATGCGGGTGGAGCAGGGCGTGGTGGAGGGGCTCTGACGGGTTTCAGGCCACGACGACTCCCGGGCCCACCAGGTCAGAGAATGATCCCCATGGTCAGGAAGAAGTCGTGCTGGGTTTCCCCGTCCTTCAGCACGTCGCCGCTCACGTAGTCCGACAGCTCCACGGTCCCCGCCAGGAGACCGATATCCCACTCCACACCCAGACCCAGCAGCCCCGTGAACTGGCGTTCCTGGTTGAGGAGATCCTCCAGGGGGGATGCGAATCGGAAATCGAAGTCGTAGCGCTTCATGCCGGCACCGGCCAGGGCGTAGGGCCGGATGAGAAGGGTGGACGGCAGGGGCCGGAGCACCAGGCTCCCCGCCAACCCCAGAACCGTGCTTCGCAGGGAGCAGGTCTCCTCGTTGCAGCCGACCCCATCCACCGGCACTTCCGCGTCGGACCCGTAGAGCCCGGTGGCCCGGATGGCCCAGAATCCACCCTCACCCAGCTCCAGGGAGATCCCGTAGGCCAGGGAGGACTCCCTCTCTCCCACGTCCCGGATTCCATCGGCCGTGTTCACCCTCCCCAGGTCCGTGACCGGGGCATAGAGACCCACGTGGGGAATGAGACGAAGCTGGGACATCCCCCGGGCCGGGAGAAGAAGCACCCCGAGAAGGAGGGTTGAGAGAAGAACAACGGAGCGTTTCATCGATTCATCCTTACCGGGGGGCCGGTACAGGGAGGTGGAAGCCCCCACCTCCCCCCTCGATGGGCGGGGCGCCCAGGCCCTGGAGATCTCGCTCCAGGGACGGCAAGACGTCGTCGGCGTAGCGCTCGATCTCCCTGCGGATGGGAGCCAGCTCGGCCTGCCCGGCCTGGATGGACTGTCGGTGCATCTCCGTGGGGCCGTACGTGGTGCTCAGCCCCCTGTAGCCCACGGACAACCGGCTCGAGGGCGTCGGTGGTCCTCGCTCACCGATCTCGCCCTTGGCCTCGCTGCCCCGCATCTGCTCCCGGAGCTCCAGGAGCTCGAGGCGGGTCCGGTACAGACGGTCGTTCAGGTCCGGGTCCAGGGAGTCGGCACGGCTCAGGGCCGTCTGCATGGCCTCCACCTTCTGGATCTGCTCCTGGAGCAGATTCGAGGTCTCCGTCAGGTCGTGGGCGAAGGCCTCCACTTCCTCCCGGAAAACCATCACCACGTCCGCCGGGACCCGTTCCAGCGCACCCTCGAAGGCCGGCTCGACCCGGAACTCCGCGGGTCCGGCCAGCTCGGTGACCTCACCCTCCTCCACTTTGATCAGCGTAGCCGTGTAGGTGTCCGGCAGGGCCCTGAAGCCGCCTCCGAACCCACCGCCCCCCTCGAGCCCGATCATGGCGTTGGAGGAGTAGTCGAAGTCCCACGCCACCCGGTGGACCCCGGCGGAGGTCGGGCCGTCCACCCGGTTGATGACCGTCCCGTTCTGGTCCCGGATCACGACCTGGACCATGGGTCCCTGCTCCCGCATCTCCGCCTCCAGGGCGTCCCAGCCGGGGAAGGGCACGTCCTGGCCCTCGGGAATGTCACGCTCCCGGGCCTTCCGCTCCGCTTCCAGCGACGGGTAGGACTCCCGGAGCCAGTAGGTGAACACCGCGCCGAAGGGCGGATTGTCCGCCGTCCACTGGTCCGCGCCCTGGGAGTGCTGGACGCTCTGGGGCTGGTACCAGAGAGCCGGCCGGGTATCGAAGAGGGTGGCCTCGCCGGCCAGCCCGTCGGCTCCCTCCCGCAGCGGTGTGTAGTCGTCCAGGACGAAGATGCCCCGCCCGAAGGACGCGGCCACTACGTCTTCACGATCCCGATGGATCACGATATCCCGGAACGAGATGGTGGGCGTCCCGGGCAGCTCGGTCCACTCCTCTCCGCCGTTCACGCTGAAGAAGACGCCGAACTCGGTGGCGGCGAAGAGAAGGTCCGGGTCCACGTGGTCCTGGACCATCCGCCAGACCAGGTGCCGGTCCGGGATGTCTCCGGCGATGGAGGTCCATGTTTGGCCACGGTCCGTGCTCTTGACCAGGTACGGGGAGAAGTCGCCGTACTTGTGGTTGTCCAGGGCCACGAAGACCGTGTTCGGGTCGTGGTGGCTGGCCTTCACGTCGTTCACGAAGGCCATCTCCGGCGCCTCCGCCATCTGGCCCACCTCGATCCGGCGCCAGTTCTCGCCGCCGTCCTCCGTCACCCAGAAGAGACCGTCATCGGTGCCCACGTAGATCAGCTCCTCGTCCAGGGGGCTCTCGCCGATGGAGGTGATGGTGTTGTAGTTGGACATGGCGCCCACGTCCCAGGCGGCGTCCCAGCTCTGGGTGTGCCCCATGATGGGTAGCTCGATCCGCTCCTGGCTCCGGGTCAGGTCCCCGGAGATGGGCGTCCAGCTGTTGCCCCGGTCGTCGCTCCGCCAGAGCCGGTACGAAGCGTGGTAGATCCGGGTGGGCTGGTGGAAGCTGATCTCGATGGGCGCGTCCCAGTTGAACCGCTCGAAGGGCTCGCCCTCCCGGGCCTGGGGCTGGATGAACACGGCCTCACCCGTGGTCCGGTCTGTCCGCCACAACACGCCCTGCTGGAACTCGCCGTAGTGGATGTTGGGGTTGCCGGGCTCCACGGCCTGGTCGTGGCCGTCGGCTCCCAGGGTGTGGAACCAGTCCTGGTTCCGGATGCCGTAGTCGAACCGCGTCCGGATGGGTCCCCGGTTGGAGCCGTTGTCCTGGGTGCCACCGTACACCTTGTAGAAGGGCCCCGAGTCATCCACGGCGATCTTGTAGTACTGCATCACCGGCAGATTGGCGATGTAGCGCCAGGTCTCCATGTCGTCATAGGTCTCGTAGAGCCCGCCGTCGGACCCGAAGATGATGTAGTCCGGGTCGTCCTTCCGGAAGGCGATGGCGTGGTCGTCGCCGTGCTTGTCTTCGTTGTTGAGCCCGTAGTAGGTGGCGAAGTGGTCGTCGCTGACCAGGGTGGTGGCGCTCACCAGGAAGAGGCGGCCGAACTTGTGGGGGGAGGCGTAGAGCTCCTGGTAGTAGTGAGGGCCCGTGGCGCCGGACACGGCGTCGGACATCTTCCGCCACGACTCACCCCGGTCCTCGCTCATCCACACGCCGCCCTCGGTGCGGATGGTCTCGATGGCTGCGTAGACGATGTCCGGGTTCTGGGGCGAGATGGCCAGCCCGATCTTTCCCAGCGAGCCACCCGGGAGCCCCGTCCGGAGGCGTTTCCACGTCTCACCTCCGTCCTCGCTCTTCCAGACGCCGGAGCCCGGGCCCCCGCCCATGAAGGCCGCCACCGTCCGGTGCCGGTCCCAGGTGGCTGCGTAGAGCCGGTCCGGATTGCGGGGATCCACGACGACGTCCGTGGCCCCGGTCCACTCCTCATTCCCCAGCACCTTCCGCCACGTCTCACCGCCGTCCGTGGTCTTGTAGAGCCCTCGCTGGTCGCCGGAAGTCCAGAGGGGACCCTGGGCCGCCACCCAGACCACATCGGAGTTCTCGGGATGGACGATGATGGTGGACAGGTGCTCCGAGTCTTCCAGACCCATGTTCTCCCAGGTCCGGCCACCGTCGGTGCTCCTGTAGATCCCGTCACCGAAGCCCACGTGCCGGCCCCCCACGTCCTCGCCGGTACCCACCCAGATGACGTCCGGAGCGCTGGGGTCGATGGCCACCGACCCGATGCTGTAGGACGACTCCCCGTCGAAGATGGGCTCCCACGTGGTCCCGGCGTTGGTCGTCTTCCAGACCCCTCCGGAGCCCACCGCCACGTACATGACGCTCTCGTCCTCCGGGTGGATATCGATATCCGCGATGCGGCCGCTGTTCAGGGCCGGGCCGATGCCCCTGAGGGAGAGGCCGGACAGGCTGGCGTCGTTCAGGGAAACCTGCTGTGCCGACACCGGGCCGAGGAGAAGCAAGAAGAGGAGGACCGTGAAGAGGGTGACTGGCTTTCTCATGACAGAACCTCGCGGAAAAAAGGGGCTTCCGGGGTGACGTCGAGACCGGATGATTCCGGGGTGACGTGGATACCGGGAGCTGTGTGTCAGCGGGAACAGGGGAGAAGCTACGGGGGAGCGGGGCCGGACACAAATGGAGGGCGGGTTGCTCGGAAACCGACGCGCCCGGTATTCCCCAAGACCCAGCTGTCCCACATGCTGATCCCGGACTCCGGGAACCCACGAGCCCTCCCACCCGACGCCCCGACATCCGGTGCCCCGAGCTCCCCCGCCCCCCGACATCTTTCGCCCGGGAGCCAAAAATATGAGATTCCCTGCATGGGTGTTTCTGGGGAGTCTGAAGGCCGCGGCCCGGGCTCCCTGTTTTGTCATCAGGGGGGCACCGTGTGTCCCTCGGCGGCTCCTGTCCCTGGGGATTGAAGGAGAGGCATGGTCGTCCGGTCCGTGGAAGAACCCCGGAGAGGCAAGCGTTCCGTCGTATCCGAGGAATTCCGGGAACTGTTCTGGAAGACCCTGGGACGGCTCGTGCTCCTCTACTTCGTTCCACTCCTACTCCTGGCCGGGTTCTTCTACCTCCAGTACCGGAACCTGGTGCAGAGCAGTCTGCGAGCCCACCTGGAGGTGATCGCCGAGCACCAGGCCAGCACCTTCGACCTCTTTCTCCGGGAACGGCTGGTGAACCTTGGAAACCTCCTGGACGATCCCCGGTTCCGGGAGATGGACCTGGAGAGGGAGCTCCCGAGCCTCCTCCGAGAGCTCCAACTCACCAGTCCGGCTTTCGTGGACCTGGGAGTGGTGAACGCTGCCGGAGACCTGATTCACTACGCTGGCCCCGTGAGCTATTCCGAAACCGTCAACTACCGGAATGAGACCTGGTTCCAGGAGTTGCTCGAGCCCGGCGGCACTTCGGTCATCACCGAGATCTACCGGGGTTTTCGAGACCGGCCCCACTTCACCATTGCCGTTCGACGAGGCGAGGGGGAAGACCTCAGCGTTCTCAGGTCGGCCCTCTCCCCCGAGCAGCTCTCCAGCTATCTCGCCACTCTGGAGGGCGCCAACGAGGTCTACGCAGCCATCGTGAATGACGAGGGGATTCTCCAGGTTGCCACCTCCGCCGTAGGGGAGCCCCTGAATCCAACGGGCTTCGTGCCGCCCCGGGAGCCGGAACGGGGGTTCGTCTCCGGGAACGGCCCGGAGCACATGTCCGACTACGCCTACGCCAGGCTCAACGAGACCCCCTGGACCCTGGTGGTGACCGACGCCACGGCTGGAGGCGGCGGCATTCTGGGAATTCCCCATACCTTCGTCCTGGGAATGCTGGTCGTGTTCTTCATGGCAGGGGTCGTTATCCTGGTCCGGACCCGACAGGTGGTGGGAACCCAGATGGCGGTTCAGGAGCACGAGGCCGAGCTCTCGGGCCAGCTGGTCCAGGCGGCCAAGCTGGCATCGGTAGGAGAGCTGGCGGCGGGTATCGCCCACGAGATCAACAATCCCCTGGCCGTGATCGCCGAAGAGGTGGGGGTCCTGAAGGACTCCCTGGATCCGGAGCTGGAGGAGGACGAAGAGCCGGTGGACCTCCAGGAACACCTGGATGCCATCCACGAAGCCGTATTCCGATGCCGGGACATCACGCGGAAGCTGCTCACCTTCGTTCGCAAGACGAAGGTCAACATCCAGTCTCAGGACCTCCACGAGATTCTCGATGAAGTCCTGGATACCATGATGGGAAACGAGCTGGCCATCTCCAACGTCACCCCGGAGAAACGCTATGACCCCCGGATTCCGGAGATCCAGACAGACCGGAATCAGCTCATCCAGGTCTTCGTGAACCTGGTGAAGAACGCCATCGATGCCATGCCGGGCGGCGGCCCCCTGACCGTGACCACGGAGCTCCGGGATGATCGGGTGGCGGTGGCGGTGCGGGACTCGGGGAAGGGGATGACCCCGGGTCACATGGAGAGGGTGTTCCTGCCCTTCTTCACCACAAAGGACCCGGGGAAAGGGACGGGTCTGGGGTTGAGCGTCAGCTACACCATCATCCAGAATTTCGGAGGCGATTTCTACGTGGAAAGCACTCTGGGAGAAGGGAGCACCTTTACCGTGGAGCTCCCGTTGCGAAAGACCTCATCCCCTGTTTTCGACTGAGGATCCTGCCATGGGAAAACGTGTTCGAGAGCTGATGCTATCCCTGCAAGACTACGCGGTAGTCGGGGAAGAAGCGACGATGCTGGACGCCCTGAGGGAGTTGCAAGCCTCGCAGGAGAGACTGCCCCCGGACCGGCAGCCCCATCGGGCCATACTGGTGAGAAACCGGAAGGGGGAAGTCGTCGGAAAGATCCATCATTTCGCCTTCCTCCGGGCCCTGATCCCCGAGCGCAAGGCCATGGGAGCCACCTCGATCATGGACCGAGCCGGTGTCGAGGACGATCTCAGGGACTCCTCCATGCAGATGCTGGATCTCCTCACCGGGGACCTGGTGGACCTCTGCGAGATGGCTCGGAACGTGGCGGTTCGTGATGTCTACACCGCGGCCACGGTGAGCATCGACGAGGGGGCCACGCTCTTCGAAGCCATCTCCCGCTTCCTTCGCTACCAGACGCTTTCCCTGCTGGTGACCCGAGGAGCAACGACCGTCGGGATCCTCCGCCTGTCCGACCTCTTCGACGAGCTGGCCCGTCAGATCATGACGGGGGAATGCGAAAACGAGAGAGACTAGGTGTCAAACATGCCAAAGATCCTTCTCGTAGACGACGAGGATCGGTTTCGGACCTCCCTCGCTCGACGCCTCCGGTCCCGAGGTTGGGACGTCGTGGACGTTGACAACGGCGAAGATGCCATCAAGAAGGTCCGGCTGGATCGGGAGATCGACATCGCCATCCTGGACCTGAAGATGCCGGGGATGGATGGCATCCAGACCCTGGAAGAGATCCGGGCGTTCAACCCGGCCATCCAGGCCATCGTCCTTACGGGGCACGGCAGCCTGGACTCGGCCACGGATGCCGGCCGCCTGGAGGTCTTCAAGTACCTCCAGAAGCCCTGCAACATGGAGGAGCTCAGCCAGGTTCTGGAAGAGGCGAAGGAGGCGGTGGTCTTCGCCAAGGCACGGCATGAGATCGCCCACCAACCGGCAAGGAAAGGCCTCAACCTCCGCTGGTTCCTGGGAAGCCACAACTCTCGACCCCTCTTCATTCTCCTGGGTGCGGCCATCTTCCTCCTGATGGTTCTGCCGGCGCCGCCGGAGCGGATGGTGGAGCTGGTGAGTGAACGGAAATCCACTCCGGACGCAGCGGTCCAGGTGGTGGACCCCATCATGGGATACGCTTCCTACCGGGACATGGAGGCAGGGGAGAGCGTCGCCGAGCATTACAGTGACAAGTACGATGTCCACCAGGAGGAGGTGCTGGAGGACGGGACCCGGGTGGAGGTGCCCCTGGCTCCGGAGGCGGTGGCTCGCCGCGCCATGGTCATGCTGGCGGTGCTGGCGGTGGCTGCCCTGTTCTGGGCTACGGGGGCGGTGCCTGTGGCCGTGACCAGCCTCTTCATCGCCGTGTCCCTCTACTTCTTCGGGATCTTCAAGCTGGACGGGGTGGCCCAGGCCTTTGCGAAAGATGCGGTGCTCTTCATCTTCGGGGTCCTGGCCCTCTCCAAGGCCATGACGAAGACGGGACTGGACCGGCGCATCGGCCTCCTCCTCCTGGCTCCGGCGAAGAATCTGACCCTCTTTCTCCTCGTCTTCCTCCCCCTCCTCTCCGTATCGTGCTCCTTCCTCTCGGAGCACGCCCTGGTTGCTTTCGTCATGCCCCTGTTCGTCATGGTGTACGTGAGCGCTCTGAGGGCAAGCGACCTGAAGAAGGATCGAAACCTCATGGTCCTCATGGCCCTGGCCCTCTGCTACGCCGCCAACTCCGGGGGACCCGGCTCCCCGGCGGCGGGAGGTCGAAACGCCATCATGGTGGGCATCCTGTCCGACTACGGCGTGGCCCCGACGTTCGGCCAGTGGGTCATCTATGGGCTTCCCCTGGTGCCGGTCATGGCGGTGGCCGTGGGTCTCTATTTCCTGCTGACCGTTCGGCGGAAGGTCCAGGTGTCCCAGCTCAACGTGGCGGCGGAGGTCCGGCGGGCCGCGGAGAAGATCGGGCCCATGACCAGGGCGGAATGGATCACGGCGGGTGTGCTCGTACTCGTGGTCTTTCTCTGGATCACCGAGAGCGGTTCCCTGGGAATGGGTGGTCCGGTACTCCTGGGCTTGGTGCTTCTCAACATTCTCCGGATCCTTCCCTGGAAGGACATGCAGAGCATCCACTGGGAGGTGGTTTTTCTCTACGCCGGGGCCACGGCTATCGGAGCTGGGCTGGCGTCCACCGGCGCGGCCCTTTTCCTGGCCGATGCCTTCGTAAGCGTCCTGCCCGATGTCATGAAGACGGGCAGCGGCCTGGCCGTTGCCTCGAGCCTCTTCACCGGGCTGGCCACGAATTTCATGAGCGACGGTGCCACGGTGGCGGCCATCGGACCCGTCACGGTTCCCATGGCCACGGTGGCGGGAGTCCACCCCTGGATGGTGGGACTCGCCACGGCGTTCGCCTCCTCCTTCGCTCACATGCTCATCATCGGTACCCCGTCCAACGCCCTGGCCTTCGCCATGGCGAAGGACCCGACCACGGGGGAGCAGCTGGTGACGTTACAGGACTTCTTCAAGCACGGGTTCGCCGTGCTCCTCATCAGCTTCGTCGTGTTCTGGGTGTGGGCCGTTTTCGGATACTGGGCCTGGCTGGGCTTCCCGGCTGTATAGGCTGAGAAATGGAGATGAAGATGGACAAGCTCATCAAGCTCCTCATCGTCGATGACGAAACCCGGTTCCTCAAGGCCATCGCAACCCGCCTCTCGAAGCGGGGCTTCGATGTTCGGACCGCAGAGAACGGGACGGAAGCCGTGAACCTGGCCAGGAGCGAGAAGTTCGACATCGCCCTCCTGGACCTCAAGATGCCGGGAATGGATGGAAGCGAGGTCCTGAGGATTCTCAAGGAGGAGCATGAGTTCCTGGAGGCCATCATCCTCACCGGCCACGGTTCCCTGGAGAGCGCCGTGGAGCTGACCAAGCTGGGAGCCTTCTCCTACCTTCCCAAACCCTACGAGTTGGACAAGCTCGTGCAGGTCTTGAAGGAGGCGTATCAGGCTCGTCTGCAGAAGAAGTTCGAGTCGGACCAGGCCAAGCTGGAGAAGATCGCGGCTCTGGCCGAAGGCGAGAGCCCCCTGGGAATCCTCCGGAAGCTGAGGGAGCTGGACGACAGCCGGAAGTAGGCGC
>CAZZEL010000119.1:5433-10477 GCA_964652625.1 uncultured Gemmatimonadaceae bacterium | reverse complement strand
GCATGGCCACCCAGGCCCCGTCGGCGGAGATGACGGGGTCGGATCCCAGGGGGACCCGGTAGGCCGCCTCCCCATCGGCAGAATGGACCAGGACCTCTCCATCGCCCCGGTCCGGCACCGCAGCAAGAGCCACCCAGCGCCCGTCGTCGGAGATGACGGGATCCTCCACCTGCCGGACCTTCATGAGGTCCGTGTAGGTCAGGGTCGACTTCTGCTGGGCCCCAGCGGTGCACGGGGCCATGACAAGGAAGGCGACCAGGGCCACGAATCCTGTCCGGGTGGCCGGGGAGAATGGGGACGGGAAGCGACCTGGAAGCGTGGGAATCATGGTCACGGATCTCCGGAAGAGGTTTTCGGCCCGGAAGGAGGCCGTATTGCGACACCCGGGCAGAATAGGGCTGAAGGGAGGCTCTCTCAAGCGAAGACAGGGATCCGCACCCGCGTTTCCTACGGGTCGCGGCTCATCGCCCTCAGGAAACGCCGCGCCAGCCGGGCCACTCGATCCTGGTCCCTCTCCCGGGCCTCCTGCGGAATCGTCTCCACATGGCGCGCCGGGTGCCAGGGAGGCGACCCGTGACCCAGGAGGATCTCCCGTGGGAGATCCGGGAACGAAACGCCCACGCGGGGCTCACCCAGCTGCTCCTCCCTTCGAAAACCGCCGACGAGTACCCGGGCGTGAACCTTGACTCCGAGGAGGTGTGAAAACGGTTGGAGGCCGCCGTGGAACCTCTGGTCCAGGACGTCTTGGAGAGGAGAGAGGAGCGAAGGATGTCGCACGACAGCGAGGCCCTGACCCGGAGGGAGTTCTCCCACAGGATGGCCGGGAGCACCCTGGCCCTGGGGGGGCTCACGATTCTCCAGGCTTGTGGTGGCGTCCACCGATCCGTGGGAGCCCCGCGTGCGATTCAACCGTCCCGGGACGGCGATGCTCACGGGACCAGGATTCTCGACGACCGGGAGCGAGCCGTCCTCCGTTATGCGTCCCTGGCCCCCAGCGGTCACAACACCCAGCCCTGGCGCATAACGGTGAAGAGCCCCACCCACTGGGTCCTGGGAACCGATCCCGCTCGGTGGCTCCCGGAGGTGGATCCGGAGAACCGGGAGACCCTCCTCTCTCTGGGCGCCTTCCTCGAGAACCTGGTGATAGCTGGCAGGGCCCTGGGACGCCAGGTGGACGTGTCCCCCCTTACCTCAGACCCCATGGATCAGGAGCTGGCGGAGATCCGCCTGGACCCCACACCCCCCGGCGAGGCCCCTTTGGATCCCCTGGAATCTCGACGCACGCTCAGGGAAGGATACGCGCCCAGAGAGCTGGAAAGGGCCGATGTGGACGCTATCCTGAGTGACCTGGACGGCAAGGGCATCTATCACCCCGGGGGATCGTCCCGGGCCCGTTGGCTCGCCGAAGCCGAGGTGGAGGCGTTCCGGAAGCAGAGTTACCGGGACCCGGCCCAGAAGGAGCTCTCCCGGTGGATGCGCTTTGGCGAGGACGAAGCCCGGAGACACCGGGACGGGCTCACCCCGGAGACCATGGAGGTCGGCTTCATGGCCCGGTTCTTCATGCGCCATTTCATGGGACCGGAGGACGTCTTGAAGGAGAGCTTCCGGAAGAAAGGCGTGGAGGGAGTCGCGAGCCAGGTGAAGGAGGGTGCCGGCTGGCTGGTCATTCCCGGCTCGGGAGACGATGTGGCTGACCTCCTGGCCACGGGTCGCCGCTTCCAGCGTATGGCTCTGGGTGTGCGGAGGCGTAAGGTAGCCATCCACCCCATGTCCCAGATCCTGGAGGAAGCCCCCTGGCAGAATGAATGTGCACGGGCCCTGGGGCTGGAGCGAGCCCCCCAGTTCATCCTCCGGGTGGGGTACCGGGACGACTATCCGGATCCCGTGAGCTTGAGGCGCCCCGTGCATGACTTCGTGTCCTGAAGTCGGGTCAGGCTCGGGGGAGGCTTCGGCCCGCCTCTCTTTCGAAGGCGGGGCCTCCGGAGGTAGCATGAGAGTCCTGGAACGGCACTGTGCAGGAAGGGCTGCCCGAGGCAGGAATCCTTTTCAGGGTCCCTCCGAAGATGACGCTTCGGCGCCTGCGACGACGTCGGGAACGCCTGACTCCAGCCCGGCTCCTGGCCGTCTCCTTCCCGGGCCTGATCCTGGTCGGGACCCTGGGGCTCAAGCTCCTGTCCGGACTCTACGCGGGGGATTCCCCGTCCTGGGTGGACGCCCTCTTCACGGCCACCAGCCCCGTATGCGTCACTCGCCTCATCGTCGTGGACACCGCGAGCTACTTCACCCCCTGGGGCCAGGCCTTTCTTCTCCTCCTGATCCAGCTCGGCGGCCCGGGGATTCTCACCTTCACGACCCTGGCCATCCCGGCACCGGGCCGGCGCCTGGGGGCCGAGGACGCGGATGCCGCCATTGTCAGCACCGGCGGGGACATCACCGCCTCGGCCCTCACCACCCTCCTCCTCCGGGAGATGGGGGTTGGAGACGTGTTCGTGAAGGTCATCTCCGGCGAGCACACCCGCCTCATGGAGAAGATCGGCGTCACGGAGACGATCTTCCCGGAGCGAGAATCCGGCGTTCGACTGGGCAGGCGAATCTCCACCCAGGTGGTCCTGAACTACGTCCCTCTGGGGCCGACGTTCGGATTGCAGGAGATGGCCGTTCCCCCGGACTGGGCGGGCAAAAACCTGAAAGAGCTGCAGCTACGGCAAAGGCGAGGCATCAGCGTCGTGGCCGTCCACGACATGCTCCGGGACGAGATCGAGCCCGCCCCGGACCCGGAGACCCCCTTGAAGGAGTCCGACACCCTCCTGGTGGCGGGCCGGGAGGAGGATCTCTCCAGGATCTCCGAGCCGCAGAGTTTGAAGAGAGCATGCATGAGGGACGAGGCGCCTGCCTCACCCCCCGGCCAGCTGTCGGCTGACGGCGTCCACGAGTTGACCCGGGGAGAAGGGCCCAACCAGCCACTTCCTCCCCTCACCTCTCCCCTTCCCTTCTTCTCACCCACAGGAAGACGGGAATCCCGGCGCTGATCACCACCGCACCCCAGGCCGAGGGCACCGGGGCCCGGAGCAGGGACTGGACCACCATCCCGGCACTGGCCACCAGGAAGACGGCCGGCAACACGGGGTAGCCCCAGACCCGAAAGGGGCGGACCTCCCGGGGCTTTCTCCAGCGCAAGAGGAAGAGAGATGCCACCCCGAGCCCGGCGAAGAGGACCACGGCGAAGCCCGTGTAGGTGAGGAGGGCCTCGAAGCTCCCGGTGAGGATGAGAACTCCGCTCCAGGCCGCCTGGACCGTGATGCTGAATTCGGGCACGTCCCGCTTTCCCACCCGCGCGAAAGGGGCGGGCAGGCAACGGTCCCGGGCCATGGCGTAGTAGACCCGGGGCCCGGTGAGGACCATGGCGCTCACGCTGGCGGCCAGCACCAGAAGGATCAGAGGGGTGATGAGGAGAGTCCCCGTGGAGCCCCAGAGCACCGCGGCCACCCGGTCGCCGGTAGTCTCCGTGTTCAGCAGCCCCCCCATTCCCAGGATCCGGACGTAGAGGAGGTTCAGAGCCAGGTAGAGGGCCGTGACGACGAGGGTTCCGGCCAGAAGGGCCCGGGGCAGCGCCCGCGCCGGCCTGCGGAACTCCCCGGCCACGTAGGCGCTGGCATTCCACCCACTGTAGGTGAACATCACCAGGACCAGGGCCACCATGGCTCCTCCCACCTCCAGCCCGCCCTCCCCGGCCGCGGTGCCGGCAGCCTCCCGGGCCATCGTGGCTCCACCCCGGGCGGCTGCCGAGGGGTCGGAGGCGAAGCCCAGGACCACCAGGACCAGGATGGTGGCAACACTGAGCCACGCCAGAGCCTGTTGGGCTACCCGCCCGGGCCCCAACCCCCGGGCATGAATCAGAGAGAAGAGGCACACGAGGCCCAGGGCCACCAGGACCCGGGGGGTCAGGGTGAGAGACAGTTCTCCCGGCCCCAGGGGGACGCGGACAAGCGCTTGAGTGGATCCAGCCCCCGGGATGAGCCGGTCCAGGTAGATGGCGAACCCCACGGCGGCGGCGGCAATAGCCCCGGAAAAGCCCGCCACCAGGGACGTCCACCCGGAAAGGAAGCCAGCCAGGGATCCGAAGGCCTCCCGGATGTAGACATACTCACCCCCGGCCCGGGGGCGCATGGTGGCCAGCTCCGCATAGGATAGGGCTCCGATGAAGGCCAGGACGCCTCCCAGGAGCCAGAGGCCCAGAAAAGGCCAGACGGAGGGGACCCTCTGGGCGATGAGGGCGGGGGTGAGGAAGATCCCGGTTCCCACCACGTTGGAGACCACCACCGCCGCCCCGTCCAGGGCTCCCAGGTGGCGACGCAAACCTCCGTTGTCCCCGGATCCTTCCGTCACGGCGAAGACCCTCCCTGAGGATGACCCGGCCCCCGGAGGCCGGGAGGGCCGTTGAACAAGGGCGGCGAGCCGCGGCCGCACTCCCCAGGCTCACCAGCTCTCGAGGCTATCAGGGGACCGGCGAGGGCGTTCGATCTGACGGCAGTGAGGGCGTTCGATCTGACGGCGGCGATGCCGCAGTGTCGGGTGGCTCTCCCACCATGGGTACGAACCGCACGGGCATGGTAGCCTCCTCAACCAGGCCGTCCGGTGTCTTCCTCAGGACCCGGAGGGTCTGGATCGTCTCGCCCACCGGAACCACCAGATGCCCGCCCACGGCCAACTGCTCCTCCAGGGCGTCGGGAACTCGATCCGGAGCCGCGGTCACCACCACCGCGTCGAAAGGAGCGTGCTCGGGCCAGCCCAACCAGCCGTTCCCGGTCCGCACCCGGACGTTGTCGTAGCCCAGACGGTCCAGGATCCGACGGGCCCGGTCAGCCAGCTCCGGAACGATCTCGATGGTGTAGACCTCTCGGGCCAGTTCCCCCAGGACGGCCGCCCCATAGCCCGATCCTGTGCCGATCTCCAGGACCCGGTCCTCGGGATCCACGGAGGCCGCCTCCGCCATGAAGGCCACCATGTAGGGCTGGGAGATGGTCTGGCCGTGACCGATGGAGAG
>CAZZEL010000119.1:0-5333 GCA_964652625.1 uncultured Gemmatimonadaceae bacterium | reverse complement strand
GGGAAGCGGGGGAATCCCCCACAACGGCCGAGCCCCCTCGCAACCCCGCGTCCTGGTTGCCGCAGGCTGCGGCCAGGAACGCGAGGATGGAGAGGGCGACGGCGGAGGCCAGGGTCGGCTCAGCCACCCTGCAAGTTGTCGAACTCACTCGTGTCAGCACCTTCATGAACCTTGATGGCCCATTCCGGATCCAGCTGTTCCACGTCATCACCGGTGGGGGAGAAGAAGAACTCGTACTTCCCGTCGTTCACCCACACCCGGGTCTCGGCCTGGTGGCTGGCGCCGTAGTCACGGATACACTTCGGGACTTCTCCGGCGCAAGCTTCATTGGGGCCTCCGGTGCCTCGGTCCTGATCGTACCAGGCGATGAGCCTCAGGTTGTGGCCCTCGGCGTCCACCTCGTCCCGGGCGGCCTGCTGCGCAGTCTTCAAGTCTACATCATCGTCCAGGTCCAGCGTCACCATCTGCATGTCATCAATGTCCATCGATTTCTCCTCGGTGCGGTTGAGCATGGTGTCGATCCGTTCTCTCGCTTCCCGCCATCGTCGGCCAGCGGGCAAGTTCCTCCTGCCACGACGGCGCCTCGGTTTCACCCCGGCCACCGGTCCCGTAACGTCGGAACCGCCTGCCTTGCTCACGGAAGACGGTGAAGCGTCTGACCCTCGCTAAACTGCATCCCGGAGGAGGTTCCTGAGCCGCCCCGGAATCACCGGCCCGCCTCGCCAGGTGCACTCCTCTCAGTCTCCGAATCAGGGTTCGACCGGAGATCGACCTTCCGCGAAGCCCCTTTGCCGAGGCTTCGTCGCATATCGCTCAAGTCCCTGCCGATATTGACTTTGCCCCCCCTAAACACCTTGACAAACAAGCCGAAATCCAGTATCATGTAATCGTATGAAAATTTCATGTCACCCGGAGGACGGCAGGATGTTCAGAACGGAAGACATCTGCTCCATGAGCGCTTTTGTTCGAAATGCCAGTACGTACGCCGGTCGTCTCCGGGAGACCCGGCGGCCCCAGGTGCTGACCCTGAACGGAACGGCGGAGCTGGTGATCCAGAACGCCGAGGCGTATCAGGCCCTTGTGGATCGATTGCAGGAGTTGGAGGCCTTGAAGGCTCTGAGCCGGGCCGCCAACGAGATCGAGGAGAAGGAAGGCGGGTCGGTGAGCGAGGTCCTGGACCGGCTACGGCAGGAGTTCGGGGTGACGAGGGAAGACGGATAGAGAAGCCAGGACCCCCGACGGACGTTTCTTGTCCTTTTTTTTTCCGCGGAAGCGAGAACAATAATGAATAAATGTAAGCCAAATACCCGGAAAACCCCTGGACGGACAGGATGCGAGGCGTGCGGAGTCGAGACCGCCGACGCGCCGGCTCCCCAGCGCTTCAGCTTCAACGTGGAGCAGGAAGGGCTCAAGGGAGAGAACAAGGTCCAGCGGTTCCTGGAGGCCTTCGCCGCCATCCTGCGTCACGGCAACTACCACCTGGCCCTGGACACCTGGGCGAAGCTGAGCACGAAGTGCGCCCGGTGTTCCGCGTCCTGCCAGCTGTACGAGGCGACGGGAAAGCCTGAAGACATCCCCTGTCACCGCTCGGAGCTGCTGCTGCGGATCTACCGGCGCTACTTCACAAGGGCCGGAGTCCTGAAGGCCCGGCTCTTCGGGGGATTCAGCCTTACCGAGGAGTACATCGACGAGATGGTGGAGGCTTTCTACCGGTGCACGGCGTGTCGGCGGTGCAAGGCGTCCTGTCCCGTGGGCATCGACCACGGACTCATCACCCACCTGGCCCGGTGGATCCTGGCCGAGATCGGCCTGGTACCCAGGGCCCTGGTGGTGGCGACCCGTGAGCAGGTGCAAGGGGATACGGGGAACACGTCGGCGATTCCGGTCCCGGCTCTGAAGGACTCGGCGGAGTTTCTGGAGGAGGAGTTCGAGGATCTCTACGACGTGAAGATCTCCTTCCCCTTCGATGTGGAAGGAGCCGAGTACATCTTCTTCCCCGCCGTGTCGGATTACATCATGGAAGCCGACACCCTCATGGGAAACGCGGCTCTCCTGCATGCCGCCGGTGTGTCCTGGACCATCGGAACGGGCAACTTCGACGGCATCAACTACGGCGTGTTCTACTCGGATCGGCTCCTGGAGCGGATCGTGAAGAACATGGTGGCTGAGGCGAAACGTCTGGGTGCCGAGAAGATCCTCATCGGAGAGTGCGGTCACGCCACCCGGGCAGCCTGGTACGTCCGGGCCTTCTGCGGACCGGACGCTCCCAAGGTGGTGAACTGCCTGGAGCTCGCCCACCAGCAACTCGAGGCCGGGACTATTCCTCTCAAGGAGGAGCGGATCCAGGAGCGGGTCACCTATCACGACCCCTGCAACATCGCCCGGGGCGGCCAGATCGTGGATCAGCCCAGGGACATCCTGAAAGCCATCTGCGCCGACTACGTGGAGATGAGCCCGAACCGGGAGGAGAACTACTGCTGCGGCGGAGGTGGGGGCACCGTCTCCATCGACGAGCTCCGGGAATTCCGAACCGGAACCCTGGGCAAGCGGAAGGCCGAGCAGATCCGGGCCACCGGCGCCGAGATCGTGGTCTCTCCCTGCGCCAACTGCAAGAAGCAACTGAAGGAGCTCCTGGAGGACAACGGCCTGGAGCACGTGCAGGTGAAGGGCGTCCACGACCTGTTGCTGGAAGCCATTGATTTCCGTCGAACGGAAGGCGCCATCGAGAGGCCGGACGAGATGCTGGAGGAAGGGGAACGAGACGAAGCCGAAGTCCCGGCGGCGCAGGAAGAAGCCGTCGCCGCTTGATGGCCCCAAGAACCCCAAGGAGTTCAGGGACGGAAGAACTGAGGAGCTGAGAAACCATGTCTGCTGCCATACTTGTGGACATCACCCGCTGCACCGGCTGCGAGGAGTGTGTCCTGGCCTGCAAGGCGGAAAACGACCTGGGACCGGACCGGCTCCGGAAGGGTCAGGAAGCCGTGGACGGTCTGTCGTCCACTCGCTTCTCCACGGTCCTTCGCAAGCCCGACGACCACTTCGTTCGCCAGCAGTGCCGCCACTGTCTGGAGCCGGCCTGCGTGAGCGCCTGTCTTGTGGGCGCCATGCAGAAAACCCCGGAAGGCCCGGTGGTCTACGATTCAGAGCTCTGCATGGGCTGCCGGTACTGCCTGGTGGCCTGCCCGTACGGGATTCCCCGTTACGAGTGGGACGAGGCCGCGCCCCTGGTCCGGAAATGCGACATGTGTCATGACCGGGTCGTGGAAGGGAAGGAGCCGGCCTGCGTGGAGGCCTGCCCGGAAGGCGCCCTGGCCTTCGGCGACCGGGACGACCTGCTGGCCGAGGCCCGGCGGCGGATCGCCGACAACCCGGACACCTACGTGAACCACATCTACGGGGAGAAGGAGGTGGGGGGCACCGCCGTCCTCTACATCTCCGACATCTCCCTGAGCTTCCTGGGATGGTCCGAGGATCCAGGGAGCGAGCCCCTGCCCAAGCTCACCTGGACCTCCCTGAAGAAGGTCCCGGGCATCGCCGCGGGCATGGGCGGACTCATGGGCGTGATCTACTGGGTCATCAAACGACGCATGAAGCTGGCGGCGGAGGCGGCAGGCGACGGGTCCGGAAAGGTCAAGGGCGGGTCCGGAGAGGTTCTGGAGGCGATGAAGGGGGATTCCGCGGGGGATTCCACCGAAAGTTACTCGGATGCGTACCCGGAGGAGCACCCAGAGGGCTCCAAGGAGAATTCCGTGGAGGCTTCCATGACCGAGTCCGTGGCGGCCACTCCGGAGGACGCCCATGACACGGAAACAGCCACGGGAGAAGAAGAGGAGTCAGGCAGCATCCGGGAGGAGGTGCGGGTCTGACCCGTGAAACCTCCCACTTCCTCGGGACTCACCCGGGGATATCGCAACCGATCGATGGTTCCGGGCTGAGAGCCGCAGAAGAGCCCGTTAACTATGTAACCTATTGATTCCTTTGGGCATTGGCCGAGACTTCCCTCGACGCAGAGACTCCAGGTCGCAAGCAAGGGCCGTGACGGAGCGCACGAATTCGAGGGGTGTGGGTGCGAGCCAACGCCAGCTACAGGTCCTTCCACGACCGCGCGGCCATGCCGCGGTGAGTGAACGCCTGGTCTCCGCCGTGCAGGAGGAGGGCGTCCGTGTTCTCCTCGCCGGCCAGGTTTCTCCACCAGGCAAGCCCGCGGAAAAAGCTGGTGGGAACCGTCTCCCCCGCCTTCGCTTCTATGGCCAGGAATCGTGGGCCCCGCTCCACGAGAAAGTCGATCTCGTGTCCGGAGGAGTCGCGCCAGAAGAAGAGAGGAGGACGCCGTCCCCTGTGGGCGTAGTCCTTCACCAGCTCGGCCATGACGAAGCACTCGAAGACCGCTCCCCGGAGGGGATGCACCCTAAGGTCGTCCGGGCGGGTGACCCCGAGGAGGGAACACAAGAGCCCGGGGTCGAGAAAGTGGAGCTTGGGGCTCTTGATGAGCCGTTTCCCGAAGTTGCGATGGTGAGGCCTGAGCAGCTTGATGAGGAAGCTGGCTTCCAGAACCGAAAGCCAACGCCGTACCGTCGTGTGATCGACTCCGGCGTCGTTTCCCAGGGAAGAGGCGTTCAGGAGCTGGCCGCTCCGGCCGGCGCAAAGGCCGAGGAACCGTGAGAAGGTCTCCAGGTCCTGGACGTTCACGATCTGCCGAAGATCCCGCTCCACGTAGGTGGTTCGGTAGTTTGCGAGCCATGGGACCGGGTCCAGCCCTCGGTCGTGAATCCGGGGAAAGAACCCGGCGTGCAGGGTGGTGTGGAGGTCTCGTTTCAATCTCCGGGATCTGGAGACAGGCGGAGCCGCTTCGGACTCCGGATCCCAGGGGACTCGTTCTTCCAGCTCGGACAAGGAGAAGGGATAGAGGTGGAGAATACGTGTGCGCCCCGCCAGGCTCTGGGAAATCCGGTCCAGCAACAGGAGATTCTGCGAGCCGGTGAGAATGAAACGGCCCGGCCGGGGATCTTCGTCAACCATCCCCTGGATGTACGATAGGAGGTCCGGCGCACGCTGCACCTCGTCCAGGATCGCCCCGTTCGTAAACCCGCCCAGGAACCCCCGGGGGTCCTGAACGGCCCGTTCTCGTGTGTCGGGAGCTTCGAGCGTGGCATAGGGAAGGTATGGAAATGCGGCTCGCACGAGTGTGGTCTTCCCGGACTGCCTGGGACCGGTGAGTGTCACGACGGGGAGGGCCTTAGCCGCCTCGAGGAGAATGGGATGCAAGGTTCGAGGGATCATTCCTGCAACATGAGGAAATAATCCTCATTTTACAAGATTTGCGTCACCGGATT
>CAZZEL010000118.1:0-10606 GCA_964652625.1 uncultured Gemmatimonadaceae bacterium | reverse complement strand
GGGTGGACTACACGCTGCTGGCCACGGCTGCCATGGAAGACACCACGCTGGTCCACGTGAGCATGGCTCCCCTGGTGCGCCAACAGGTCCAGGCGGAGCTCATTCGCTCTCTTCGCCATCAGGCCATCGAAGCCGACACGGCCCTGGGCCCCGGAGAGCTCCGTGAGCGCTATGACCAGGAAGCTCAGGGATCCTTGATCCGGGCCAGGCATCTCCTCCTCGCCTGGCCCCCGGAGGCTACACAGGCCCAGAAGGACAGCCTGCGCCAGGCCATCCAGGACATCCGGGAGAGGATCGTGTCGGGAGGGGAGGATTTCGCGGCCCTGGCCACGGAGTACAGCGAAGACCCGGCCAGCGCGGGCCGAGGCGGGGACACCGGGTTCTTCCGGCGGGGCCAGATGGTGCAGGCCTTCGAAGGGGCGGCCTTCTCCCTGGAGCCGGGCCAGGTGAGCCAGCCGGTCCAGACGCCCTACGGGCTGCATCTCATACAGCTCGTGGAGCGGGAGACCCCGTCCCTGGAGGCCTTCCGCGCCACCCTCCTGGACCGAAGGTACGCCGAGGCCGAATCGGTATTCGTGGCCGACCTGGCCGAAGCGGCGGAGCCCGAGACCGTGGAGGGAGCAGAGGACGTGATCCGCAATCTGGCGGAGAGTCCCAGGGCCTCCCGGTCCCGAAGGGAGGAGAATCAGGTGCTGGTGCGCTACAGGGGAGGAGAGGTCACGGCGGGAGAAGCCCAGGAGTACCTCCAGGCCCAAACACCGGAGTTCAGGAGCCAGGTGGCACGCTCTGCGGACACCGCCGCGCAGCGTCGCCTCCTCCGGACCCTCACCCACCGGGAGTTGCTGGTGTCCCAGGCCGTGGGCCGGGGACTGGCGGTGCCGGAGGAATCCCAGGAGGCCATGGCCCGGGCCGCACGGCAGAACCTGGCCGGAGCCGCCCGTCAGCTCGGTCTCCTCCCCATTCATCCCGGACCGGACCAGGAGCCACAGGAGGCCATCCGACAAGCAGTGGATTCCCTGCTGCGGGACATGCTCTCGGGTGAGAGGACCGAGGTGACCCCCCTGGGAGCCATGTCCTATGTCCTCCGGGCCCAGTATGCCTCGGGGGTCTACCCGGAAGGTATCGAAGAAGCCCTGGCCCGAGTCACCGAGCTCCGCACTCCCTGACCACCCCCAGTTGTCCAGGTCCCACCACACCGCCGTTGTGGAGGACCAACACCTCCCGGCGGCGTCGCTGCTCTGAAGCTCCCGAAAACGGCGCAGAACCGGATTCCGGTAGGTCTCTTTGAACTTGGAATGATATTTGCAAAAACTTTTTTTTGAGAAAACTGCTTCTCATCAAACCTGTTCGCCTCCCAGTTCAACGAAGGAGACCATGATGCGTGCCCTCTTCTCGGTGGCTGCTGCTGGCCTGGCCACAGCCTTCCTTTTCCCACCCACGGCCCCCGTGCAGGCCCAGAGCATCTCACCCGAGTCCGTCACCGCCACCATGTCCGTGGGGGAGACGCTGACCATCAACAAGACCATCACCCTGGGAGAGTCCGGTGCGAACCTGGTGGACATCTTCTTCCTGGCCGACAACACCGGAAGCATGGGGGGCGTGGTCAGCGCCGCCAAGTCCGGTGCCGGGGCCATCCTGGGAGCAGTGCCCGGAGGTGGGGATTACAACTTCGGCGTGGGTCGGTACTACGGGGACCCCAGCGAGGGTGTCCCGCCGACCACGGCGTACCAGGAGCTCACGGCCCTCACGGACGACAACACGGCGGTGACCAACGGCATCAACGCCTGGAACGCCTCCGGTGGGGGGGACTTCCCCGAGGCCAACTTCTTCGCCCTGGAGCAGTCGTCCAGCACTGTGGGCTGGCGCACCGGTTCGCAGCGTCTCCTCATCTGGTTCGGTGACGCCCGATCCCACACGGCCACCACCACCGAGGCCGAGGCCATCGCCGCTCTGAACGCCGCAGGCGTGAAGGTCATCGCCTTCAACAGCTCCATCGCGGGATTCGGCCTCGACTCCGGGAGCCAGGCCTCCAACGTCGTAGCCGCCACGGACGGCACCCTCACCCACAACTTCAACTCCCTTTCAGGCGCTGACTTCGCCGCTGCCGTGAACGGGGAGATCTCCGCAGCCACGTCCACGCTGGACCTGGTGTTCGGCAGCACCTTTGTGGGCTCAGGACTCAACCTGTCGTTCACCTGCACCGACGTCCTGGGCTGCAACGACGTGGGTGCCGGAGAGTCCCGGACCTTCGACCTCGCCATCGAGGCCGTGGAAGTGGGCACGTATGACTTCTCCGTCTTCGCCGAGGGCGTGAGCGCCACGGAGCGGGACCTCATCACCGTCGTGGATGCCACGGTTCCCGAACCGGCCACCATCGCCCTTCTGGGCACCGGCCTCCTGGCGTTCGTCTTCCTGGGGCTGCGGCGCAGAGAGGAAGCCGAGAGCGTCTAGGATCCTTCAGGATCCGCCTCTCCCACCAGCCCGAGAAGCAGCAGCAGCGCTCCCGGCCCCGGATCTCCGGGTGCCGGGAGCGTTTCCCATCCGGAGCCCAACACACCATGAAAGAGCTTCACCGCCTCGGCCTGCCGGCCTACCTCCTGGCCGCCATCCTTATCCTGTTTCCCGTTCTGGACGTCCTCACCGCAGTCTGGCCCTTCCAGCCAGGCTCCGACACGTGGCGCTTCTCCACGGTGGGGCTCCTGATTCGGGTGGCCGTGACCCCTCTTCTGGGTCTCGTCGCGGCCTACGCCGCGGCCCTCCTCCTGGGGCACGCCCGGGTGCTACGGGTCCTCTCCGCCATCAGCGGAGTCAGCCTTCTGGTCCTCCTTGTGGTCCTCGGGGTGTTCGTCATGGACGGGATGCAGATGCGGAGCATGGTCTCGGACGAGGCCGGGAGTCGCTTCCGGGCCGGCGCCGTGGCGGCCCTGGGCAAAGCCGGGCTCGGCCTTCTCTTCCTCGCCCTGATGACCATCAGCCAGTGGAGGTCCGGTCAGGCCCTGGAGCGGGAGCAGAGGCTCACACGCCCACGAGCGTCCGGCGTTGTCGTCCCCCCTCAAGGTTCCTCCCGGATGGCGCCGTCCTCCCGGTCCCCGTCCCAGCCATCCGAAGAGGAAGTCCCTCTCTCCACCTGAGGGGCTTCCGAGAAGCCAGGATCCGGCCCGCCTGCCCTCCGGAACCGCCGGAGGTGCAGGAAGAAAGTGTTCCCAATCGGCGCTTGAGGTGCCCGAGCCCTTTTGAGTAGACTTCTTCGGACTGTGTCGAAGCGCCTTCGCCCCGGGCCCACGGGTTCGGCACCCCCCTGGCCCCGAACCCCTGGCTCCCGTGTCTTCTCTGCCTCGCTCTCTCGCCGCCGCCCTCGCTCTGTCCCTGGTCCTGACCCTGGCCGGGGTGGAGGCCTGCGGCGGAGACTCCTCCCCTGCCCCGCCGGAGATGGTGCCGGAGGATACCACGGTGACCGTTCCGGCCCGGGGGACGGACCTCACCCTGGACCTGGCCACCTGGAACGTCCAGGATTTCGGGTCCGCCACCGGGGGGCCCACGGACGACCTCACCCAGCTCCGGAGGGTCCGGGACGTGATCCTGGGAAGCGACCTGGACGTGTGGGGCCTCCAGGAGATCATGGACGAGGAGGACTTTGACCTCCTCCTGGAGGAGCTCCCGGGCTACGCCGGGGTGCTGGCCGACGATCCTTCGGTGGCGGACGGACCCGCCTACTACAGCGACTTCAACGACACGGAGCGGAAGGTGGCCCTGGTCTTCAAGACCTCGGTGCTGGAGGTCCTGGAGGCCCGGATCGTCCTCAAGGAGTTGGATCACGAGTTCGCCGGGAGGCCGCCCCTGGAGGTCCGGGCCCGGGTGGCGGCGGAGGACGCCGGTCCGAGCCGGGACGTTACCTTCCTGGTCCTCCACGCCAAGGCCAACGCCGAAGTGGGCTCCTGGCAGCGTCGGGCCGGCGCAGCCCACGGGCTCAAGGCCTACCTGGACAGCACCTGGCCCCAGGACCCGGTCTTCGTCCTGGGGGATTTCAACGACGACGTGGACACTTCCATCACCCCGGGCCGGGACACCCCCTACCGGCCCTTCGTAGACGCCCGGCCCTGGTGGGTCTTCCCCACGGCGGCCCTCTCCGCCGCCGGCGAGACGTCCATCCTGGGGTTCCCTGACGTCATCGACCACATCCTGGCCTCGGACGAGGGGATGGCCTGGTACCAGGACGGCTCGGCCCTGATCTACCGGGTGGACAGCCTGATTCCCCGCTATTCGTCCACCGTCACGGATCATCTCCCGGTGCTGGCCCGCTTCCGGTGGGACCCATGAGGGGCGGCATCCGGGGCCTCCACCCGGAGGGGACCCCGCAAGGAGCCCTGACGGGGGCCGCCGGACCGTGACCCACACCCCGAGACCGCCCACGGCCTATCGCCCGGTCTACCCCCTCTACCGGGACCCGAACCTCCACGTCGTCTTCTCCGTGACCCTCATGGCCGTCCTGGGCGTCTCCAGCGTGGCCCCGGTCTTCCCGGACGTGGCCCGGGCCCTGGACGTGACCCCGGAGGCCGTGAGCCTTTTGGTCACCGTCTTCACCCTTCCGGGGATCATCCTCACCCCCTTCCTGGGCATCCTGGCGGATCGCTACGGCCGCAAGCGGGTCCTGGTGCCGGCCCTGGTCCTCTTCGCCCTGGCGGGGACGGCCTGCGCCTTCGCCCGGAGCTTCGAGCTCCTCCTGACCCTCCGGTTCCTCCAGGGGGTGGGGGCCGCCTCCCTGGGCTCGTTGAACGTCACCGTCGTGGGAGACCTCTTCAAGGGCCGGGACCAGGCAGCGGCCATGGGCTACAACGCCAGCGTCCTGAGCCTGGGGACGGCCACCTATCCGGCCCTGGGAGGAGCCCTGGCCCTCCTGGGCTGGTACGTCCCCTTCGCCCTCCCCATCCTGGGCCTCCTGGTGGCCCTGGCCGTCCTGTTTCGCCTGGAGACCGTGGAGGTGCGCCGGGAGTCGGGGCTGCAGAAGTACCTGGGAGACGCCCTCCGGGAGATGGCCAACCGGAAGGTGTTGGGGCTCTTCCTGGTCTCCGTGGCCACTTTCATCGTGCTCTACGGAGCCTACACCACCTTCATCCCCCTGCACCTCTCGGCGAAGTTCGGCTCCTCCGCCCCCTCCATCGGCCTCCTCATGACCGTGGGCTCGTTGTCCACCGCCGTCACGGCGTCCCGCCTGGGCGCCCTGTCGGAGCGGGTCTCCGAGGAACGCCTCATCTGGATCGCCTTCGCCCTCTACGCCCTGGCCTTCCTGGTCATTCCCTGGCTTCCGGGACACTGGTGGGTGGCCCTGCCGGTGGCCCTCTTCGGCGTGGCCCAGGGCATCAACTACCCCGGGGTCCTGAGCCTGTTGGCCGGGCTGGCCCCCACGGAGAACCGGGGGATCTTCATGTCGGTGAACGGCATGGTCCTGCGATTGGGCCAGACCCTTGGCCCCCTGGTCATGGCCGGGGCCTCCACCCTGTGGGGCCTGGAGGCCGCCTTCTACACGGCCACGGCCATCTGCGCCGGCACCTTCCTGATCCTGCCCTGGATGATCGGCAAGGGGTGAGCAGCTCGGGAGCCCACCGGGCCCCGTGAGAAGCACCACGAAGCGATCCCCTCGGATGAGTCCGGGAACCGGGAGCGTGGGTCAGTGTCCTCCCACCCACTCCCGTAGATGGTCTTCGTGGGCCCGGTCCGTGAGGAGGACCAGGACGTCGCCGGGCTCCACCCGGGTGTTGCCCTTGGGGACCATGGCCCGCTCCCCCCGCCGCATGAGGACGATAAGGGTGTCCGGGGGAAGGGCGATGTCCTTGATGCGCCGGAAGCACAGGTCCCGCTGCCCCTCCTGGACCTGCACCTCCATCTGCACGGACTCCGTCTCCGGAGAGGCCACTTCCGTGCCCGTCCGCTCCAGGAGCCGCTGGTGCTCGTCGGCCAGCTCCTTGTAGGCCCAGAGCAGCTCGTTGCGCCGGAGCACCCCCACCACCTTCCGGGGGTTCTCCTCGTCCACCACCGGGAGCTGGAAGACGGCCCGGTCGGCGAACCGCCTGAACACGGTCCGCAGGGGCTCGCCCGGTAAGCAGGTGATGAGGGAGGTGGTCATGATGTCCTTCACCCGGGCCCCCTCGGCCCGGCCGTCCACGATGGCCTCCTCCAGGTCCGTCTCCGTCACCACGCCCTCCAACTCCTCGCCCTCCTCCTCCACCACGAGCCAGCTCCGGGTCTTGCCGGCCCGGGCCCGCTCCGCCAGCTCCTCCAGGGACAGCTCCGGAGAGACCGTCTCGTACTCCGGGGACATGGCGTCCGTGGCCAACAGCAGGTCCAGGACCCCCATCTCCCGCTGGGGGCTGGCCAGGGCCCCCCGGCGCCGGAGCTTGATGGAGTAGATGGAGTCCCGGTATACGGTGGACGCCATGAGGTAGGCCACCACCACCGCAAACATGAGGGGGAGGATGATGCGGTAGTTGTCCGTCATCTCGAAGAGGATGATGATGCCGGTAATGGGGGCGTGGGCCGCAGCCCCGAAGAGGGCGGCCATCCCCACCAGGGCGTAGGCCCCCGGCGGCGCGGTGAGCTGGGGAAAGAGATGGTTTGCCATTCGCCCGAAGGCGCCTCCGGCCATGGCCCCGATGAACAGGGCCGGGGCGAAGACGCCCCCGGAGCCCCCGGCCCCCAGGGTCACGGACGTGGCCAGGATCTTCAGCACCACCAGGGCCAACATGAGCCCCAGAGTCATCTCCCCGGCCAGGGCCATCTCCACTCCCTCATGCCCCACGCCGAAGAGGAGCTCGCTTCCCCAGAACCCCATGGCACCCACCCCCAGCCCTCCCACCAGGGCCTTCAGGTTGGGGTCCATCCGCCACGCGTCGAAGGCGTCCTCGAACCAGTAGACGCTCTGGACGTAGGCCAGGGCGATGAGGCCGGTGAACACCCCCAGCATCAGGTAGAGGGGGAACTCCCACTCCGTCAGGAGGCTGAACTGCTCCACCAGGCGGAAGGCGGGCTCGTTGCCCAGGACGGCCTGGGAGATGGCCGTAGCCGTGACGGAGGCGATGACCACCAGCCCGAAGGAGCGGGCGGCGAAGCTCCCCAGGATCACCTCCATGGCGAACATGACCCCGGCGATGGGCGCGTTGAAGGTGGCCCCGATGGCTCCGGCCGAGCCGGCGGCCACCATGATCCGGATCTGGTCCGGGCCCATGCCCACGATCTGGCCCAGCGTGCTCCCCAACGAAGAGCCGATCTGGACGATGGGCCCCTCCCGGCCCACCGACCCGCCGGAGCCGATGGAGAGGGCCGAGGCCAGGGCCTTCACCGCCGCCACCCGGGCCCGGATCCGGCCCCCGGCCTTCCGCAGGGCGTATTGGACCTCCGGCACCCCGTGGCCCTTCGCCTCCGGGGCCCAGTGCCGGACCATCCACGACACCAGGACCATGCCCACGGCCGGAGCCAGCAGGAGGTGGATGCGCCCCAGCCAGGAAAGGGGAAGGAGCTCCGCCAGGCGTCCACCCTGGTCGAAGAACGCCCACTGGACCCCCCGGATCAGGGCCCGGAGGAGGATGGCCCCGGCGCTGGCCAGGGCCCCCACGGTCACGGCCAGCAGGACCGGCGCCAGGGTCTCCGAGCGCTGGAGCCGGGTCCGGAGACGGGTGAGGACCCCGGCCATCATCGTCCGGCCGGCACAAACACGACCCTGCTCCGGCCGGGGCAGGGCCCGGCCGGAGAGCTCATGGCGCCCCCCTCCGGGAGGCGGAGCTCGGCCCCGGACCTGGAAACCTCATTCACGGGGCTGCCGAGCTCCCTCCAGCGCCGACGCCATCCATGGTCCAGGCTGGCTCCCGGCCTACCACACCACGCCGTAGTCGTCGCCGTGGTTCGACGAGCCACCCCAGAAACCGCCGTGCTCCCAGTCGAAGAAGACGGCGTTGATGGGCCCGGAAGTCCGGGAGGAGAAGACCATGCGGTAGCCCATCTCCTGGAGCTGCTCCCGGACCCAGGGGGGCGTCTCGTCGTGCAACAGCAGGCGGCCCGGGCTGGAGTCGTGCTGCCCGAAGGAGCCTCGCATCTGGTAGCTGTTGATGTTCGCCGCCTCCGCCGCCTCCTGCACGTTCATGTCCCACTCCACCATGTTCAGGAAGAACTGGAGCAGGTTCTGGTCCTGGGCGTCCCCGCCCTGGACCGCGAAGGAGAGGAACGGCCGGCCGTCCTTCAGGGCCATTCCCGGGGTGAGGGTGGCCCGGGGCCGCTTGCCCGGCTCCACCACGTTGAAGGGGTTCTCCTCGGGGTAGAGGACGAAGCTCTGGGCCCGCTGGCTCAACCCCACCCCCGTGTTCCCGGCGATGACGGCGGGAACCCACCCTCCACTGGGGGTCACGCTCACCACCCAGCCCTCCTCGTCGGCGGCCTGGATGGACGTGGTGCCGGCGTAGAAGTCATCCTGGTAGAGGGCCTCGGGGTCCACACTCCCGGCCACAGCTCCATCGTCGCCTGAGCCTGCCCGGGGCGGCCGGGCCGAGACCACCTCACCGCCGGCCCCCCCGTCGCCGGGCGCGGCGTGGTCCGTTTCCGAGTCCGTCTCTCCCCGGCCCTCACGTCCCGTTCCCCACTCTTCCAGGTACTCCACGAAAGGGTTCGTGGCGTCCATGAAGGGGTAGGGGTCCCCGGGCTTCACGTCCGGGTCGTTCCGCTCCCAGTTCATCTCCTGGAGGCGGCTCCGGGCGTAGGCCTTGGAGAGCAGCCCTTCCAGGGGCTCCTCCGGCGGGAAGTAGGGATCCCCGTAGTAGAAGTCCCGGTCCGCGTAGGCCAGGTTCATGACCTGGTAGAGGGCGTGGATGTAGCGGGCGCTGTTGTAGCCCATGGCCTTCAGGTCCAGGTTCTCCACCATGTTCAGGGTCTGGATCATCACCGGGCCCTGGACCCAGGAGGTGAGCTTGAAGACCTCGATCCCCTTGTAGTCCGTGGAGACGGGCTCCTCGATGTAGACCTCCCAGTTGTCCAGGTCCTCCATGGTGATCTGGCCGCCCTGCTCCTGGGTGCCCCGGACCAGTTCCCGGGCGATGTCCCCCCGGTAGAACCGGTCGTAGGCCGCGTAGATGGCCTCCTTGCGGCTCTGACCCTGGGCCAGGGCCGTCTCCTCGGCGTTCACCAGCTTCTGGAGGGTGGCCAGCAGGTCCGGCTGCCGGAAGATCTCCCCGGGCCGGGGCGCCGGGTTCTCCTCGTCCTCGGGATGGGTCAGGTAGACCTCCGCCGAGTAGGGCCACTCCCGGATCCGGTCCGCGGCGGAGCGGATGCGCCGGGCCGTGCCGGCCTCCATGGGATAGCCCTGGGCCATCTCCATGGCCGGAGCCAGGACCTCCGCCAGGCTCAGGGTGCCGTACTCCGCCAGCATGACCATGAGGCCCCCCGGGGTTCCCGGGGTGACGGCGGCCAGGGGCCCATAGGCCGGCGGGTAGTTCAGGTCCTTGGACTTGAAGAACTCCGGCGTGGCTCCCGTGGGCGCCACGCCCAGGGCGTTGATCCCCACCACCTCCCCGGTGTTCGGGTTGTAGATCAGGGCCTGGGTCTCCCCTCCCCAACTCAGGACGTCCCACATGGTGGACGTGGCGGCCAGCATGGCACAGGCCGCATCCACGGCGTTGCCGCCCTGGGTGAACATCATGGCGCCGGCGGTGGCGGCCATGGGCTTGCCCGTGATGGCTACCCAGTGCTTGCCGTGGAGGACGGGCTTCTGGGGGCGCTGGGCCTCGGCCTGGGCCGCCGGCAGGAGGGAGAGAAGGAGAAGGACTGCGAGGAGAGCGGGAAGACGATGTCGGACCTGATGCATGATGCCTCCTTGGAGTTCGGACCGAGGATCATGATGGCCCATCGCCGTGTCGAGGGAAAGGGCATTGGTGCTCCCCGCTCAGGCGCCCCGGGCAGGCATCGGCCGCTTCCGGCTCCCGGCCCGGGGACCTGTCCCGTGTCCTCCGGAACCCGGGCCGCAGGCCTTCGATCCCGTCCCTTGCGCCGATTGTTACAAAGCCCCCTTCAGGAGATGGAACGTCCTTGCGATACTGGTGTCCGTCCTGAGCGAGCCCACGGGGCGAAGGGCTCCTGGGGCTCGCGTCTCCGGCGTCTTGCAAGCCGGCTTTCGACGCACTTGAAAACGCTGTTCGTGATGGTTGTTCGAGGTACAGAGAATCGGTCGCTTCCGTATGCGAAGCGGCCTTTCACATATTGAGGTAACAACGATGTCCAAGGCGACGTGCTCCAACTGTTCTGCGGAGATCCCGGGTTCGGTGATGCTCTGCAGCGAGTGCGGACACCCCTTTTCCCAGCCTCCGGCGAGCCGGGATTTCTTCGGCCGCATGTTGAGGTTCATCGAGGAGCTTCTGCCCTGACCGGCCCCGCCGGCGGGGGCTGAGCCCACCGTTCATCTTGAAACACCACACCCCCCGGGGAGCCTGGCTCCTCGGGGGGTGTTGTCTTGAAGGGGGTATCCATCTGAGCGGAGGAGACTGGAGCGATCATCCCGGGACCACGGCACTCGCGTCGAGCCTCGCCACCGCGCCCGTGGGGCGGGGGCCCTACGGGAAGAAACGTGGGTTAG
>CAZZEL010000117.1:0-10620 GCA_964652625.1 uncultured Gemmatimonadaceae bacterium | reverse complement strand
TCTAGAGGGCTGTCGAACGAGGGGGAACCGCAGTCTGCTCCCACCCTCAGGCCCCTTCCTGGACCTCCTCCAGGGCGGACAGGATCTTGTCGTTCTTTGGTCGGACCCGGTAATCCACCTCCACGAACCTCCAGCGAACCACGCCCTCCCTGTCCAGGATGAAGGTGGCGGGGTGGGTGATCTGACGGCTGTGGCTTGGCTGGACGGAACAGAAGAAGAATAGTGGCTTACCGATGCAGGGGAAGAGGGTCGCCGAGGAGAGGCCCTTCCAGATTTTAGCAAACGCCATCGAACCCACGGAACCACCATGGCCGACCAGATCGAGCACATCGGAGAGAGCACCGTTCAGCACGGCCCGGAGAACGACCGGGTCTACGTCATGCATGGCGACGCCACGGACACGGAGTTGGCGCAGCGCGTGGCCGACCTCAGGGAAGAGCACGGGTACTCGAAGATCTTTGCCAAGATTCCCGCCGCCCTCTTCGGGTCGTTCCGGGAGCTGGGGTGCCAGATCGAGGCATTCATCCCCGGGTATTTCCGGGGTGAAGCGGATGCTCTCCTGGTCTCCGCCTTCTTCGACGAAGCCCGGCGCCGCCCCTCCGAGACCGAGACCTCCAACCTGGACATCGTCTTCTCCTCACCCCCCCGGGACCTGGTGTTCGACCCGGACGTACGGGTGGAAGTCCTGAGCTCCGAGGAGGCGGCGGAGATCGCCCACGTCTTCACCCAGGTGTTCGAGACCTACCCCTTCCCCATCCACGACCCGGCTTACATCCGGGAGACCATGGAGACCCACATCATCTACTTCGGGATCCGGGACGAGGGACGGCTGGTGGGCGTGTCCTCCGCCGAGAAGGACAGGAAGGCCGAATGCGTGGAGATGACGGACTTCGCCGTCCTTCCCGAGACCCAGGGGAAGCGCTACGCGTCCTATCTCCTCCGGGCCATGGAGGACCGGATGCGGGAGGAAGGGCTCCACGTGGCCTACACCATCGCCCGGGCCCTGTCCATCGGAATGAACAAGACCTTCTACCACGCCCGCTACCGCTTCTCCGGGATGCTGGTGAACAACACGAACATCTCAGGGGGGAGAGAGAGCATGAACGTGTGGTACAAGCCCCTGCGCCCCGAGTTGACCTGAGCCCCGCCCCCTTCCCACCGCCCCAGCCGCAACCCTTCCCTTCCCGGCGGTGTCCCATGGGTTGAAAGAGCAGACCCACGGCGATCAACGGGCTCTTCCATTGAGCGACTCAGAACTGGTGGAGCGGGCGAAGGGCGGCGATGAGCGCGCCTACCGCACCCTCTACGACAACAACGTGGACCGGGTCTTCCGTCTCTCCTTCCGGATGGCGGGAGAGGAGGACGTGGCGAAGGACCTCACCCAGGAGGCGTTCCTGAGAGCTTTCCAACGCCTGGACCAGTTCCGGGGAGACGCGGCGTTCTCCACCTGGCTGCACAGCATCGCGGTGTCCGTGGGCCTGAACTGGCTGCGGACGGTTGATCGCCACCGCAAACGCAAGCGAGCGCTGGAGGACGCCGCCGCCGGGAACCCGGGGCCGGGGCCTGCGGGGTCCAGAGCGGCGGAACCGGACCTGAAGGACCACCTGGATCGGGCCGTGGAGAGCCTCCCGGAAGGGTACCGAACGGTCTTCCTCATGTACGACCTGGAAGGCTACACCCACCGGGAGATCGCCAACATCCTGGGGGTGGCCGAGGGGACTTCCAAGGCCCGGCTCTCCTACGCACGGGCCGAGCTCAGGGATGCCCTGGGAGAAGAGATCAAGGAGTACCTCTGACCATGAATCACGAAGAGAACGGACATACGGACGAGCTCCGTGAGATGATACGGGAGGTGTACAACCCCCCTCCTTCCACGCCCCGGGAGGAGATCTGGGCCCGCATCGCCCGGGAGCTTCCGGTGTCAGCCAGGGAGGAGGACACAGGAGCTCCCGACCTGGACCGGGCCCGGCGGCGTCAGCGCCGGCAAGAGGGGTGGAGACCCCGCCGGGCCCTGGGCTGGGCGGCGGCGGCCGCCGCTCTCCTCGCCCTGGGTATCGGGATCGGGCGAACCATGGGGCCCGCTCCCGGGATCCCGGTTCGGGAAGCCCTCACCACGGGTTCCACCGCCTCTTCCCACCCCTCTCCTCTCCGGCAGGCCACCCTGGAGCACCTGGTCCGTACGGAGGCCCTCCTGGCGGTGGTGAAGAGCGAGGGCCGCTCCGGGTCCCTGGATCCGGAAGTGGGGCGTTGGGCTCAAGGGCTCCTCACCGAGACACGCCTCTTTCTGGACGCCCGGGAGGCCACTGATCCGGCCCTGCTCGAGCTCATGGAGGACCTGGAGCTCATCCTGGCCCAGATCGTGGGTGTGGCCCGGACCGGGAGCGGGGACGAAGCCAGGACCCGGACGGAGCTGAACCTGGCCCTGGAGAGCATGAGAGACCAGAAGATCCTGACCCGGCTCCAGGCCACGTCCTGACCGGATCGAGACAAACTCACAGGAGACCAACGACATGAAGCCCACCATGAGAACCGGGAGAACCGGACTCGTCCTGCTGGCTCTGGCCCTGGCCGGGCCGGCGGCATCTCAGGAAGTGGGGCCCACCCTGTTGCCCGGCGACGGTCCGGCCCTGGCACCCGAAGCCTGGCTCCAGGAGGACCCGGGAAGCGACCTCTACTCCGGGGCCCGAACGGCCCTGCAGAACGACCGATACGAGGAGGCGGCGGAGCTCTTCCAGCGACTCCGGGAATCCCATCCCGAATCCGGTTACGCAGGGGATTCCTACTACTGGCAGGCCTTCGCCCTCTTCCGGGAAGGGGGTCGAGCCCACTACCGGTCCGCTCTCCGACTGCTGGAGACCCAGGCCCGGGAGCACCCGGAGGCCGGAACCCGGGCCGACGCCGACGAGCTCCGGGTGCGGATCGAGGCCCAACTGGCCCGCCGGGGTGACGCGGATGCCGCCGCGGCCATCGCCCAGCAGGCGGCGGACCCCTGCGGCGAGGACCAGGAGGTGCGGATGGCCGCCCTCTCCGCCCTCATCAACATGGATCCGGGCCGGGCCGTTCCCATACTCCAGGAAGTGCTCCGGAGTCGCGACGCCTGTTCGGCGGAGCTACGGGAGCAAGCCGTCTTCCTGCTGGCTCAACACATGGATGAGGGCTCGGTGGACATCCTCCTGGATCTGGCCCACCGGAATCCGGACCCTGACCCCGAGGTCCGTGAGCAGGCTGTCTTCTGGCTGTCCCAGGTGGATTCGGATGAAGCGGTGGATGCCCTGGCCTCCATCCTTCAGGAGACGGATGATCCCGAGGTGGCCGAGAAGGCCCTCTTCGCCCTGGCCCACCAGCAGGACTCCCGGGCCTGGGAGCTCCTGCGGAGCTACGCCGAACGGTCCGACGCCGACCCGGAGCTCCGATCCAACGCCATCTTCTGGATCGGGCAGTCGGATCGGGAGGGGTCCGGGGTCTACCTCCGACGGATCTACGACTCCCTGGAAGACCCGGAGCTCAAGGAGCAGGTGGTCATGAGCGTGGCCCAGTCCGGTGGGTCGGAGGCGAAGACCTGGCTGCTGGGCCGGGCACGGGACACGGGCGAGGATCCGGAAGTCCGGGAGCAGGCCCTCTTCTGGCTGGGGGAGACCGGAGCTCTCACCGTGGAGGAGTTCCGGGAGCTCTTCGAGGCCTTTACCGACAGCGAGATGCAGGAGCAGATCCTATTCGTGGCCGCCCAGAGCGACGCCGAGGGGGCCGTGGACTTCCTCATGGATGTGGCCCGGGACACCGAGGATCCGGAGGTGCAGGAAACGGCCATCTTCTGGCTCGGCCAGAGCGATGACCCCCGGGTCGCCGAGTTCCTGTTGGAGATCATCCGCCGATGAGGACCCGGGAATGGAGGACGGCTCTGAGCTTGACCACTCTGGCTCTGGCGGCTCTTCCCTGGGGCATGGCGGCTCAGGGACTGGCCGAACGGGTGACGGGCATTCAGGAGGGCCGGGTGCGTTTCACCTTCCCCACCCGGGATGGCGTGGAGATCTGCCACCAGGGCATTCGAATGGGCGGACACCGGATGTTGTGGCACTCCCGGCGGGGAGGGGACGTGGCCACGGGTTGCCGGCCTGGCCCCGCTCGGGTGGAGCTCAGGATCCGGGGGGGCCGGGTGCGGGATGTGGAGGTTCTCACCCGGCGTGATTCCGGATCTCCGGGAGGCCAGGACCTGGGGGAGGTAGGGGCCCGGGAAGCGGTGGAGTTCTTCCTGCAGCTGGCCCGGATGGCTTCCGCCGGAGGCGTCGGGGACGAGGCGGTCTTCCCTGTGATCCTGGCCCGGGTGGAGGAGGTCTGGCGGGACCTCCTGGAGCTGGCCCGGGACCGGGCCGCCCCGGAAGACGCCCGGGAGAGCGCCCTCTTCTGGGTGGGACAGGAAGCGGCGGAAGCGGTGAGCTCCGAGCTGGCCCACGTGGCCGTGGAGGAGGAGGGACAGGAGGTACGGGATGCGGCGGTCTTCGCCCTGTCCCGGCGGCCCGACGACGAGAGCCTCCCCTACCTCATGGACCTGGCCCGGACGGCACCCCACGCCGAGACCCGGCGCTCGGCCCTGTTCTGGCTGGCTCAGTCCAGGGACGAGCGGGTCCCGGCCTTCTTCGAGGAGATCCTCCTGGGAGGGGGCGGCGGCGGTTCCTGAGCCGCCCTTCCTCCACCCCCTTTCCACACTCTCCATCTTCCCCAATGCCATAGCCTTCCGGGGTTCGGGAAACGACCGGAACGGGAGGGGTACGAATACCTTGTGCCCGGGCTTCAGTTACGGTAGGCTCCGGCACGGGGTTGTGCGGGGTTTGGGGTACCGTCCACCGTCCACTGAACACGAGGTTTCGTCATGAGTGTCCTCCCTCTCCTCGAATCGATCCGGTCCACCACCGGTCCCCGCCATACGCTGGGCCTGAGCGACGAGACCATAGAACGATTTTCCTCCCTGGATCCCACCCTGGTAGAGGCCGTGGAAGTAGCTCGTGAAGAGCTGGATCGCCTCATGGAGGAGTTCCCCGAACTGATGACCATGGACGAGCTGAGCCAGGTGGGTACCGCCCAGGCCGGCATCGTGAATTTCTATCCGGAAGGCACCATCAATCCCTACATGGCCCTGGCGGCCCGGGGCCCCTGGATCATCACGGCCAAGGGGGCAGTGATCCATGACAACGGCGGCTACGGCATGCTGGGATTCGGCCACGTGCCCGAGCCCATCGTGGAGGCCATGAGCCGCCCTCAGGCCATGGCCAACGTCATGACTCCCCACGCCAGCCAGTACCGGCTGGTGGAGACCCTGAAGCGGGAGGTCGGTCGGAACCGGATGGACGGCTGTCCCTTCAGCCGTTTCCTGGCCATGAACTCCGGCTCCGAGTCGGTGGAGGTCGCCTCCCGGATTTCCGACATCAACGCCAAGATCATGACGGACCCCGGCGGACGGCACGCGGGCAAGAAGATCCGGAAGCTCTCGTTGAGCGGCGGATTCCACGGTCGCACCGCCCGGCCGGCCCGCTTCTCCCACTCCACCCGCAAAGCCTACGTTCAGCACCTGGCCAGCTTCCGGAGCGCCGACGACCTCATGATCGTGCCTCCGAACGACATTGCGGCCCTGGAGGCGGCCTTTGCCAAGGCGGAGAACGAGGGAGCCTTCATCGAGGCCTTCTTCATGGAGCCGGTCATGGGTGAGGGGGATCCGGGGATGGCGGTGGAGCCGGAGTTCTACGCCGCGGCCCGGAAGCTCACCGCGGCCCACGGCTCCCTGCTCCTCATGGACTCCATCCAGGCGGGCCTCCGGGCCACGGGGAACCTGTCTCTCGTGGACTATCCCGGCTTCGAGGACCTCCCGGCTCCGGACATGGAGACCTACTCCAAGGCCATGAACGCCGGACAGTACCCTCTCTCCATCCTGGCCATGAACGAGCGGGCCGCGGGGCTGTACCGGACCGGGGTCTACGGGAACACCATGACGGCCAATCCCCGGGCCATGGACGTGGGCACCGCCGTTCTGGGTATGGTCACCGACGAGATAAGGACGAACATCGTGGAGCGGGGCCAGGAGTTCGTGGAGAAGCTCCAGGCTCTGGCCGACGAGATGGACGGTGCCATCACCAAGGTTCAGGGGACGGGCCTGTTGTTCTCCTGCGAGCTGGATCCGGAGTACAAGGCCTACGGCCACGGGAGCCTGGAGGAATACATGCGCATGCACGGCATCGGGGTGATCCACGGGGGAGAGAACTCCCTGCGTTTCACCCCCCACTTCCAGGTGACCTCGGACGAGGTTGACATGGTGGTGGACCACGTCCGGGAGGCCGTGGTGCACGGACCCAAGGGAGCCCTGGTCTGACGGTCCCTTCCGGCAGCTCCCGGGGGAGAATGGAACCCGGAGAAGTGAGGTCTCCATGAACCACGCCGCCCTGGCTGAAGCCATGAAGCGGCCGGAGTTCTATTCGCATCCGGTGAGGTCGGTGGAGTACATCCAGACTCACATCTCCTCGGTCTTCCTCACCGGCGACCTGGCCTACAAGCTCAAGAAGCCCGTGGACTTCGGCTTCCTGGACTTCACGACTCCGGAGCGCCGCCGGGAGATGTGCCACAGCGAGGTGACGCTGAACAGTCGGTTGGCTCCGACAGTGTACTACGGTGTGAAGCCCATCACCCGGGAGGGAAGTCGGCCCGTCCTGGAAGGACCGGGACGGGCCGTGGACTGGGTGGTGGTCATGCGACAACTGGACCAGGATCTACTGGGGCCCCGGGTCCTGGCCGCCGGCCACCTGGACGGGGAGAAGATCCGGAGCGTGGTGGATCTCCTGGTGCCCTTCTACCGGAGGGCCCGCACAGGACCCGGCGTGGACGAGCACGGGAGCCGGGAGACCGTGAGGTTCAACACCGACGAGAACTTCGAGCAGACGGAAGCGTTCGTGGGCCGGGCCCTCTCCCCTGAGCAATACGACGGGATCCGGGCCTTTACCAACGAGTTCCTGGAGGAGCGCGGCGACCTCTTCCAACGTCGGATCCGGGGGGAGCGCATCCGGGAGTGCCACGGGGACCTGCACCTGGGGAACATCTTCTTCGAGGAACCGCCGGTCATCTTCGACTGCATCGAGTTCAACGAGCGGTTCCGATGCTCGGACGTGGCCGCGGACCTGGCCTTTCTGGTCATGGACCTGGATTTCCAGGGACAGGAGGAGCTGGCCCGGGAAGCCGCGGACCGTTACGTGGCGGAATCCGGGGACGAAGAGGTGTTGGAGCTCCTGGACTTCTATGCCTGCTACCGGGCCTACGTCCGAGGGAAGATCGCCTGCTTCACCTCCGCCGACGAGGGCCTGAGCCCTGAAGCCCGGGAGGAACAGCTGGAGCAGGCCCGGCGCTACTTCCGGCTGGCCGGCCGCTATGCCGGCACGGACCCGGAGGCCGGGACTCTGGAGGGCTGATGCGGGAGCCCTTCCGTCCCTACGTGGAACGGCACTACGGCCCGGATCCCGTCCTCATGGCCTGCGGCCTCCCGGCCACCAACAAGAGCTGGTCCATGGAGATGGTGGCCGAGCTCAAGGGCTACCCCGTGCTCCGGACCGACGAGATCCGCCGGGAGCTCATGAGACGGGAGGACGTGTTCCAGGAGGACGTGGCCTCCAGCATGGCTCAGCGCCGGCGAGTGTACCAGGAGATGTTCCGGCGGGCCGAAGAGGCGGCGGCCGGCGGTGGAGGCGTCATCCTGGACGCCACGTTCGTGACCCAGGCCCTCCGCCGGGAGGCGGCCCGGGTGGCCGCGTCCCACCACCGACGGCTCATCATCCAGGAGATGGTCACCTCCTCGGAGTACTCCCTGGGCATCATCGCCGCCCGGACCCCGGACAGCTCCGAATCCAACGCCGTCACCGCCGAGGCCTACTTCAACAACAAGGAGGCCTTCGAGCCCGTGGACCTGGACGATCTTCAGGCCCGTTTCCCCGACCTGGCCGTCCTCCACCTCATCGTAGACGCGGACTCGGATGAGCCGGAGGACTGGTTCGTGGTGCACGAAGAGATGAGGAGTCCTCCATGATCCGACCTCGCAGCCCCATGTCCGTCCTGGGTCTTTCCTTTCTCCTCCTTCCCCTCCTGGTCTTTCCGGTGGGAGGGCAGCAGGAGGAGACCTACGACTACTGGACCTTCAACCGGGAGATGATCCGCAGGGGGCAGCAGGCCATCTTCATGTGCAACGGCCTCTTCACCTCCAACCGGAGCCTGGAGCAGGTCTTCGCCCAGGAGCTGGCCTACCTGCCAGACCCCATCGGCACGCCCCAGGGCGGCGCCTACGTGGTGGACCGGGAACGGCGGGCCGTGGCTATCGGAGAGGATGGCTACGTCCCCACCATGCGGGCCGCCTTCCGGGAGGGCCTGAGCTGCGTCATCATGGCCCCGGACCAGGACTTCGACGACATTGAGAGGCTCCCGGTCCTGGACATGCCTCCGCCTCCCGGAGACCCGGACACCATCCCCTGGCCCGAGGGAGACCGGGATGCGGAGGCGGCCCCACCGGCTCTTGTGGACGTGGAAGCCCTCCAGCACGCCTCGGACTGGGCCTTCCAACGGGAATCTCCGGAACAGGTGACCCTGAGCCTCCTCGTGGTCCACGACGGCCGGATCATCCACGAGCGCTACGCCCCGGGCGTGGACCGGAGCACCCGGACCCGGACCTGGTCCACGGCCAAGAGCATCGCCGTGACCCTCATAGGCATGCTGGTGGACCAGGGCCGGCTGGACCTGGACGAGCCCCTGGACCTGGACTGGTTCCCCCAGGTCCGGTCTCCGGAGAGGGACCCGCGGCACGGCATCACGTTGCGGCACCTCCTGAACATGTCCAGCGGACTGTATCCGGTGGACAACAGGGGCCGGGAGTACGCCACGGGCTCGGGCCTGGCCTACTGGGCAGGAGCCAGCTCCATCCGGGGAGCCCGGAACCGGGGGCTGATCCGGGAACCCGGGAGCTACTGGGACTACGAGAACTACGACACCCTCCTGGCCGTCTACCTCATGAAGCTGGCCCTGGGGGACGAGGGGACCTATCTGGAGTTCCCCCGCCGGGCACTCCTGGACCGCATCGGCATGCGGAACACCCTGCTGGGGGTGGACCGCTTCGGGGACTTCATCCTGAGCAGCCAGGTCTACACGAATGCCCGGGACCTGGCCCGCTTCGGCCTTCTCTACCTCCAGGAGGGGGTGTGGAACGGGGAGCGGCTCCTGTCCCGGGAGTGGATCGACTTCGTCCGCACCCCGGCCCCGGCCACCGCCGACAGGGGGAATTTCTACGGAGGGCAGTGGTGGCTGGTCCCGGACAACCGGACGGACGTGCCCCCGGACGCCTACTCCACCGCGGGGAACCGGGGGCAGTACGTGATCGTGGTCCCCTCCCACGACCTGGTCATCGTCCGGCGCGGGCTGGACTGGGGTCGGCAGGGGTTCAACCGCTGGGACCTGACCCGGGAAGTGTTGAAGGCGTTTCCCGCCGGCGGTGACGACTGAGGAGCCGTTGCCGGCGGGGAGCGGCCGTCAGGCCTCCGCTTCCGCCTTCTCCTCCAGCTCGTCCAGCTTGTCCGGATCGGAGATGGCCACGTCCACCAGGGCCTTGGGCACCATGCTCTGCTCGCACATGGTCCGGATCTCCTCCTCCTTGTCGGAGAACTCCATGATGTCCCGGATGGCCTCGATGTGCTCCAGCATCTCGTCGGGCTCGATCTCCTCGATGGGAGGACCGGCGGCCTCGGCGGCCTTCTTCGCGGCGGCCTCGGCCTTCTTCCGCTCCTGCTCCCGGATCTCCTCCTCCATGGCCTTCTTCACGTCGTCCACCGCGCTTTGCTCCACCCCGGCCATCTCCACGATGAGCTCTTCGGCCACGTCCTTGTTGATGAGGTGCCGGATCTGCTCTTCGGTGGGCTTGTCTTCCACGTCCTCCAGGAGCCCCCGGACCCGAGCCCGCTCGGCCCGCTCCGCCTCCACCGCCGCCAGGACCTGGTCGAACGTTTCCTGGTCGATCTCCATCCGCTCGATGATGACCTGGGGCTCGATCTCTTCCTGGATGAGGTAGCGGATGCCCGGGTCCAGCTCCAGGCTCTTCGCCTTCTCCACCTGGAGATCCAGCTTGATGCCCTCGATGATCCGTTGGATGTGAGCCCGGCGCTCGAACTCCTTGAGTCGGGGCCAGGTCTCTCCCAGCTCCCGGGCCAGCTTCAGGGTGGCCACGTAAGGATCCCTCACCTCCTCCAGGGTGAAGGCCTGGAAGGCCTGGTCCAGGTCTTCCATCATGGGCCGGCCCACCCGGGCCCTGGCAGCCATGGCCTTGCGCAGGTCCATCATGGCCCCGGCGTTCCGGGAGACGCTGTAGCCGTCGTCGTCCAGCTCTTTCGCCACCTTCCGGATGGCGCTCTCCAGGTCGTCCCCGGCGAGGGCCTGCGAACCCAGATCCCGTATCTTCCTCTCGATAGCCAACCACAGCGGCTCGTTGTCCGTTCCGTGGGTCGTGGTCATGTCTGTCTGTCCTGGTTGTAAATGAACGACCTCGGGACCGATTCCCGTTCCCGGCACCACACTAGATCCCGGCCGGCCCACTGGCAATCCGGAGGCGGAGAT
>CAZZEL010000116.1:2317-10655 GCA_964652625.1 uncultured Gemmatimonadaceae bacterium | reverse complement strand
ACGCCGTGTTTGCAGCAACAGACGGGTCAGAGGGCATTCGTTGCTGCGAAGACGGTGAAAGGAACAATGGGGAAGCCGGTTCTGGTGCACCGGAAGGCGGCGGGGCGACGTCTTGCCGCCTCCCCCTACCTCAGTCTCCCGTCGCCGGCGCCGCATCCCCCAGCTCCGAGCGGAGCACGATGGGCTCCGGGGGCACATCCGGCTTCCGAAGCGCCCGGAAGGCCTCCACCACCATCATGGCCCCCAGCACGAAGAGAGAAATGGCGATGACCCGGACCGGCCCCGCCGTGGTCCGGCCGATCATGAGCATCCCCGTGGCCGACATGGTCATGACTACCATGAAGACCATGGGCAGGGCCGCGAACAGCCAGGTCCGCCCCGTCCGCTTCAGCCACACGGTCACCGCCAGGAGGGCCAGGCCGGCCAGGAGCTGATTCGTGGCCCCGAACACCGGCCACACCGCGCGCCAGACCGGGATGTGTTGCCCCGTGGGGGTGGTGTAGGTCATGAAGACCATGATGGCCGGAAGCACCAGGGTCAGGGCCGTGGCCATCCACCGGATCCGGGCATCCGCATTGTCCCAGCCGAAGAACTCCTGGAGGACGTAGCGAGCCAGGCGGGTGCACGTGTCCAGGGTTGTGAGGAGGAAGGTGGAGAGGGCCAGGAGCCCCAGCATGGTCCCGTACTGGACGGGCACCCCGAAGGCGTTGAAGAACTGGCCGATGCCGGCGGAGAAGAGGGCCACCGGATCGCTCCGCAGGGCCTCCAGGTTGAAGGAGAGCCCCATGACCGTGCCCAGGGCGATGAGGGCCACCACCCCCTCCACCAGCATCCCCCCGTACCCGATCCGTTTGGCGTCGCTCTCGCACTTGAGCTGCTTCGCCGTGGTCCCGGACGACACGATGGAGTGGAACCCGCTGCAGGCCCCGCAGGCCACCGTGATGAAGAGGATGGGGAAGAGGGGCCCCAGGTGGGCGATGTCCGTGAAGGCGGCGTTCTCCGGGTTCACCAGGGCCGGCCAGCTCACCGTCACGCCTCCGTTCAACGTCCCCACCACGATCCCCAGCGTTCCTCCCAGCACCGTGATGTAGAGGAGGAAGCTGGAGAGGTAATCCCGGGGCTGCAGGAGGATCCACACCGGGGTCACCGACGCCACCAGGCAGTAGACCAGGAGGAGGCTGATCCACATGTGCTTCGGCTCGGCGAAGAAGGCCGGAATGTAGCTCCCGTCGGAATGGATCTGGGAGGAGAGCCCGATGGCCACCAGGAGGGCCGGAACGAAGATCAGGGTGGAAGCCCAGACCGGGACCTTCGTCCGGTTGTTCACCACGCCCAGGAGGAGGGCCAGGAGGATGAAGATCCCGCTGGCCACGGCCACCCCCGTCCCCTGGGCCGTCTCCACCCCGGAGGCGTCCCGGACGTCGATGAAGCTCACCGCCGTCAGGTCCAGGAACACCACGATGATGTAGACCATGGTGAGCCAGATGAAGGCCAGGAAGAGACGGAAGGAAAGGGGGGTCATGTAGTCCTTGGCCAGCTCCGCCACGGAGTGGGCCTTGTGCCGGATGGAGGCCACCATGGAACCGAAATCGTGAACTCCCCCGATGAGGATGGAGCCCAGGATGATCCAGATCACCACCGGAAGCCAGCCGAAGAAGAGGCCGGCCAAAATGGGCCCCACGATGGGCCCGGCTCCGGCGATGGAGCTGAAGTGATGGCCGAAGAGGACCGGTGTCCTGGCCGGGACGTAGTCCGTGCCGTCGTACATGAACTCCGAGGGCACGGCGTGCTTGTCGTCCAGGCTCAGCTTCCGGGCGATCCAGGAGCCGTAGAAGCGATAGCCCAGAAGGAAGAGAAGGATGGCCGTGATGAGGATGACCGCCAGCATTCCGTTATCTCCTCGCGGGGATGGAGATCATGGTTTCATCGAATAGCAGATTGCCGGCTTCTGAACAACCCGCGGCCCCCGGACCGGGGGCCCATCACCCCACCCGGCAGGTGATCCGGCAAGCCTGCGGAACGGCGACTCCCCGCCTCGAGATCGGCATCCGATCTCAGAGGAGGTAGCCCCCGTCGATGGGGATCACGGCTCCGGTGATGTGCCGGGCGCCCTCGGAGCAGAGGAACACCACCACTCCGGCCACGTCCTGGGGATCCCCCAGACGGCCCAGCGCGCTCCGCTCCCGGGCCCGGTCCAGGATCTCCGCCGGGACCTGGTCCGCCAGTTGGGTGGTGCGGATGTAGCCCGGGGCCACGGCATTCACGTTGATGTTCGAGGCTCCCAGGTCCACCGCCGCACTCCGGGTGAGGCCCACAAGCCCGGACTTGGAAGAGATGTAGTTGGCCAGGCCGAATTCCCCCCGGAGCCCGTGCACGGAGGACACGTTCACGATCTTGCCCCACTCCTGGGCCCGAAGGTGGGGGGCCACGGCCCGGATGAAGTAGAAGGCGCCGGTGAGGTTCGTGGCCAGGACCGCCTCCCATTCCTCGTCCGTCATCCGCCACAGGGCCCGGTCCCGGCCGATGCCGGCGTTGTTCACCAGGAAATGCAGACCCCCGAGCTCCTCCCGGGCCTCCTCCACGAAGGCCTCCACGCCGCTGGATTCCCGGACGTCGCAGGCCCGGCAGAACACCTTCACGTCCCGCTCCTCCAGCTCCGCGGCAACCCGGTGCGCCGAAGTCCTGGACTCGGCTCCCGTGTCCAGAAAATTGAACGCCACATGGGCTCCGGAGGAGGCGAACTCCAGGGCGATGGCCCGGCCGATGCCGGAGGAGCCTCCCGTCACCACGGCCACCCGGCCCCTGAGTCCCTGCGTGGACCTGAGGGGAGCCGGCTCGCTCTGGGTCGTAGGGGCCCCCACCAGCTCCTCCACCAACCCCCCGTTCCCGGGAGGGGGCGCCGCGATCCACGGCCCTTCGGAGGAATCAGAGGGAGGGCGACGCTGGGATGGAGGTTTCTCAGCCATGGAATCCCGCTGTCTGGAGACGACGAAACCGCAACCGACGGAGGAGAGGGCCTACTCGTCGTCCTCGTCGTCGGCCTCGGCGTGATGCTTGATGGTGCGGCCTTCCACCAGAAAGACCACATCCTCGGAGACGTTGGTGGAGAGATCCCCGATACGCTCGAGCTGTTGGGCCACCCGGAGATACTCCAGGGCCGGATCGATCCGCCGGGGGTCATCGGTCATGAGCTTCACGAGAATCCCCTGGACGGTCTTCTTCATGTCGTCCACCCGGTCGTCCCGGATGCACACGTCCCGGGCCAGTCCCGAGTTTCGCGTGCCGTAGGCAGCCAGGGCATCCTGGAGCATGAGCTGTGAGAGATTCGCCAGCTCGGCGAACTCCGGAATCTCGGGAAGAGGCGAGTACCGGGCCAGGCGGCGAGCGGCCTTGGCGATGTTCGTGGCATGGTCCCCCACCCGCTCGATGTCGTTGGAGATCTTCAGGGTGGTGAAGAGCTGCCGCAGATCCGACGCCATGGGCTGGTGCAAAGCGATGAGCTCCACCACCCGTTCGTCCAGGGCCACCTCCAGGGCGTCGATGCGCTTGTCGTCCGCCTTGATCTCCTTTGCGGCCTCGGAGTCCCGATTCAGGAAGGCCTGAACGCCCCGGTGGACCAGCTCCTCCGCCAGGCCCGCCATCTCCATGAGACGGGCCTGGAGGCGGTCCAGCTCTTCGTGGAAGTGGCGCCGGGAGAGGGAGAGATTCATCCAAAGCGTCCCGTCAGGTAGGCCTCTGTACGATCGTCGCTGGGGTTCGTGAAGATGATGTCCGTAGGACCATACTCCACCAGCTCTCCCATGTACAGGAAGGCCGTGAGATCCGACACCCGGGCAGCCTGTTGGGTGTTGTTCGTGACGATGACGATGGTGAGCTCCCGCTTCAACGCGTAGATGAGCTCCTCGATCCTCTGGGACGCCTTGGGATCCAGGGCCGAGGCCGGCTCATCCATGAGAAGCACCTCCGGACCCACTGCCAGAGCCCGGGCGATGCACAGCCGCTGCTGCTGGCCTCCGGAGAGCTCCAGGGCCGACTCGAAGAGGCGATCGTTCACCTCGTCCCACAGGGCCACTCGCCTCAGGGAGTCCTCCACCAGCCGGTTCAGGTCTCCCTGGAACCGGTTCACCTTGGGCCCGAAGGCCACGTTTTCGAAGATGGAGGTGGGGAAGGGGTTGGGCTCCTGGAACACCATGCCGATTCGACGACGGACCTCCACCGGGTCCACATGGTCCCCGTACAGGTCCTCGCCCCGGAAGAGGACCTGGCCCTGGATCCGGCTCTCCGGATTCAGGTCGTTCATCCGGTTGAAGGCCTTCAGGAGCGTGCTCTTTCCGCACCCCGAGGGACCCACCAGGGCCACAACCCGATTGCCGGGCACCGAAAAGGAGATGTCACGAACCACCGGCCGGGAGCCGTAGGAGATGGAGAGGTTCCGGACCTCCAGCACCGGAGGGGACCCATTGGTCTTCATCTCGTGAATCGTGGCCATGGGGTTCCCTCAGAAACGATCTTCGAAGCGGTGACGGATGAGAATGGCGACGGCATTCATGCTGAGGAGGAGGACCAACAGGACGATGATAGCGGCGGCGGCCAGGTGGCGGAACTCCTCCTGGGGTCGGCTGACCCAGTTGAAGATCTGCACGGGTAGAGCCGTGAAGGGATCCGCCAGGGTCTCCGGCGTGAAGGCGATGAAGGACAGGGCTCCCACCATGATGAGGGGCGCCGCCTCCCCCACGGCCCGGGAGAGGGCCAGGATGGACCCGGTGATGATCCCGGGAAGGGCCGCGGGGATCACCTGGTAGCGAACCACTTGCCAGCGGGTCGCCCCCAAGCCGTAGGCCGCCTCCCGGACCCGGTGGGGCACCGCCCGGATCGCCTCCTGGGCCGCCATGACGATGATGGGCATGATGAGCAGCGACAGGGTCAGGGCTCCTGCCAGGACGCTTCTCCCCAGGTCCAGGGCCCGGACGAAGAAGGCCAGGCCCAGAATCCCGTAGACGATGGAAGGCATCCCGGCCAGGGTGGTGATATTGGTCTGGATGGCCCGGGTGGCCCAGTTCCTGGGGGCGTACTCTTCCAGGTAGACGGCGGCTCCCACGGAAATGGGGATGGCGATGAGTCCCGTGAGGACCAGGAGCCACAGCGTTCCCAACAAGGGAGCCCGGATGCCGGCCCGCTCCGGGAACCGGGAGGCGAAGTTCTGGAAGAAGGTCCCGGAGAGGGAACCCACCCCGTCGGCCAGGACCCCCCCCAGCAGGAGGAGGAGGGCCACGACCCCCACGAAGGTGGCCAGGGTGGTGGCCGTCCGGAACAGGCTCCCGAAGACACGACGCCCGGACCTCACGGCCTCCCCCCGCGAAACCGGGCCAGGACCCACTGGCTGGCCAGGTTCATGGCCATGGTGATGAGGAAGAGGACCATCCCCACGGCGAAGAGGGTCTGGTACTCCAGGCTTCCGAAGGACATGGCCCCGAGACCGCCCTGGAGGATGAAGGCCGTCATGGTCTGCACGGACTCCAGGGGATTCAGGGTCATCTGGGGGGAGTTCCCCGCGGCCATGGAGACCACCATGGTCTCCCCCAGGGCCCGGGAGAGAGCCAGGATGAAGGAAGCCAGGATGCCTGACGCCCCGGCGGGCACCACCACCCGGATGGAGACCTCCGTGGATGTGGCTCCCAGTGCATGGGCCGCATCCCGAAGGTGCCGGGGTACGGCCCGGAGGGCGTCCTCGGAGAGGGACGTCACCATGGGGAGGATCATGATGCCCACCACGATCCCCGCAGAGGCCGCATTGAAGATGCCGGCGCTGGGGAAAAGAAAGCGAAGAGCGGGGGTGACGAAGGTCACGGCGAAATAGCCGTACACCACCGTGGGGATCCCCGCCAGCACCTCCAGCAGAGGCTTCAGGAGGTTGCGAAGCCCGGTTCCGGCATGCTCGCTCAGGAAGATGGCCGCCAGGAGGCCCGTGGGCAGAGCCACGATCCCCGCCACGCCAGCCACCAGGAGAGAGCCGGACAGGAGGGGGAGAATGCCGAAGTGCTTCTCACGGAAGCTCGGGGTCCAGCGGGTCTCGGTGAGGAACTCCCACACCGACACCCTGGTGAAGAAGCCCACGGCCTCGGTGAAGAGGACCAGGACCGTGAGGATGGTGACCAGAGCCGACACCCCGGCACAGAAGGCCAGGGCGGCGTGGATCAGCCGCTCCTTCCGGTCTCGCGGACCTCCGAAGCCCCGGGAAGGCGACATCCGGGACCCGGGGAGGACGGGGGATGGGATGGTCATGGACCTCCGCCTCCGTCGGCTCGCACCTCCTCCACCACGGCTCCCACCCTCTCCCGGTGCGCCCGGTACGTGCTGTCCGGCAGGGCCAGGAACCCCGTGGGGGGAATCAGGGAATCGGCCCGGGTCAGGAAGAACTCCATGAACGCCTGCATCCCCGGGCGCCCCAGGGAAGATTCATTCACGTACACGAAGAGCCGACGGCCCAGGGGAGCGTAGCTCCCGTCCCGAATGGTCTCTGGCGTCGGCGGGGTGCATTCCCCTCCATCCTGAACCGCCACGACCTTCACCTTCTCCCGGTTCTCCATGACGTAGGCGAACCCCAGGTACCCCAGGGAATACCGGTCCCCGGCCACACCCTGGATCAGGATGTTGTCGTCCTCGCTCCCCTGGAAGTCCATGCGCGTAGCCCCCACCTCTCCCACGATGACCTCGGTGAAATAGTCGAAGGTCCCGGAGTCCGTCCCCGGGGCGTAGAGTTGGATCTCCTGTCCAGGAAACTCGGGCCGGACGTCCCTCCAGGTCCGGACCAGGCTCCGGGGACGCCAGATCCTCCGCAACTCCTGCACCGAGAGGCACTCCACGAAGGTGTTCGTCGGGTTCACGATCACCGAGATACCGTCCAGGGCCACCGGCAACTCCAGGAACTCCACGCCCTCCGTCCGGCAACGCTGGACCTCGAAATCCCGAATGGTCCGGGAAGCCGTGGCGATATCCGTCTCCCCCCGGCAGAAGCGCTCCAGCCCTCCCCCGGTCCCGGACCGACCCACGGCCACCATGACTCGGGGGTTCTGAAGCTGAAACTCCTCCGAGACCGCCTCGGCGATGGGATATACGGTAGACGAACCGTCCATCTCCACCTGCCCCCTGAGACCCCCCTCTCCGCCTCCGCAACCCCAGACCACACTCAGGAGAGCCAGGGGCAGGCAGCCCCCAACCTTCTCCACAATCCACCGGGGGCCGGGATTCGGCCCCGACCACAACGGTCTCATACAAGCTCCTCCCGTGCCCGGGGAAGGGTGAAGTACACGGTTGTGCCCTGTCCCAGCTCGCTTTCCGCCCAGACGTCCCCTCCCATGGCGTGCACCAGGTGCCGGACGATGGCCAGGCCCAGTCCCGTCCCACCCTCGGCCCGGGAGCGGGCCGGATCCACCCGGAAGAACCGCTCGAAGATCCTGGACAGGGACGCGGAGGGAATCCCGCTCCCCTTGTCCCGCACCGCCACCCTCACCTGGAGCTCGTCTTCGGAGATCTCCACCGTCACCCGTCCTTCCCCCGGCGTATAGCGGATGGCGTTGTCCAGGAGGTTCTTCAGGATCTGCTCCAGGCCCTGCTCGTCGGCCAGGGCCAGAGCCTCTCCCTCCAGATGGAGATCGATCCCCTTCTCCCGGGCGCCGTCCGCCAGATCGCTCCACACGTCCCGGGCCACCGGCGCCACGTCCACCACCTCTTCCTTGGCCACCCACCCCCCGGATTCCAGCCGGGAGAGGTCCAGCAGATCATCCACCAGTCGCTGCAGCCGCCGGGTGTTGTTCCGGATGGAGGTGAGGAAGTCCCTCTTCAGGTCCTCGGGGGGTTCGCTCTCCAGCAGGGTCTCGGCGAAACCCCGCATGGCCGTGAGGGGAGTCTTGAGCTCGTGGGAGGCGTTGGCCACGAAGTCCCTCCGGACCATCTCCAGGCGACGGATCTCGGTGACGTCCAGGAAGGTGACCACCGATCCCCCTCCGTCCACCGTCCGGGCCGCCACCAGGAGGTGCCGGTCTCCCAGGGTGACCTCCCGGGCGGAGAAGGGCCGGACCACCGAGGTCTCCAGGAGGGTCCTCAGGGCCGGCTGACGGATCAGGGTCCCGATGGGGGCGAAGTTCACCGGATCCGGGAAGTCCAGGAGGTCGATGGCGGCCCGGTTGGTCCTCAGGACCCTGGCGTCTTCGGTCAGGGCGATGACCGCCTCCCCCATGCAGTCGATGAGGGCCTGCATCTCGTCCCGCTCCTGCTCCAGGGAACGGAACTGGCTCTCCAGCTCCTCCGTGAGCCGGTTCAGGGTTCCTCCCAACTCATC
>CAZZEL010000116.1:0-2307 GCA_964652625.1 uncultured Gemmatimonadaceae bacterium | reverse complement strand
GCTCATCCAGCTCCTTCACGCCGATGGTCCGGGGAATCCGGCGGCTGAAGTTCCCGGCGGCCAGCCCCCGAGCCCGACGGGACACGGCGTGGAGGGGCCGGAGGAACGCCCGGCCCAGGACGGCGGTGAGGAGGAACGCCAGGAGAAGGGCCGGCACCGCCACGGCCAGGGAGGAGCCGGTCCGCTGCCGCACCGCACGCCGGATCTCGTCCAGGGGAGCCGCCACCTGCAGGAGAAGATCCTCCCCGCCCAGCCTCACCGACCGGGCAGCGAAGAGCCGGATCTCCACCTCACCGGCTCCCCTCCGCTCCGCGAATCCCGTCTCTCCACGGAGGGCGGCGTCCAGCTCCGGGCTTTCCGGCGACGCCATCATGCCCCGGATCTGGAAGGGGAGACTGCTGGAGGCCCCCACCACCCGCCGATCCCGGTCCAGGAAGGTGACAGGGTAGCCGATGCGCCGGGACAGGGCCCCGGCGATGGAATCCAGCGGCGCGCCCTGGAGCTCCGCCAGCAACGGCGGCGCCAACTCCAGCTCCCGTCTCAGCTCCCGCTCCTGGATGACGAGGAAGTCCTCCCGAAGACCCCTCCGAAGGGTCAGGATCTGGCCCACCACCAGGACGACGATAATGGCCAGAAACGACCCGAGGAGGGTGAGCCGGAAGGGGACACGCACCGACGTCAGTGATCCTCCTCCGGGACCCGGAAGCGGTACCCGAAGCCGCGGACCGTCTCGATCCAGTCCCCAACCTCCCCCAGCTTCGCCCGGAGACGGCGCACGTGCATGTCCACCGTGCGGGTCTGGATGCGGTCGGAGATGTGGGACTCCACGCTCCAGGCCCGTTCCAGGAGCTGCTGCCGGCTCTGGGTCCGTCCCTTGCGCTCCACCAGAGACCGGAGGAGGCGAAACTCCGTGGGGGTGAGGTGCACCTCCTCCCCGTCCAGAAGGACCTGGTGGGAGTTCACGTCCACGGCCAGGGGCCCGGCCCGGAGGATCCGACCCCCGGATTCCACCGTAGGCTCGTAGATCCGCCGAAGGATGGCGTTCACCCGGAGCACGAGCTCCCGGGGGCTGAAGGGCTTGGTGAGGTAGTCGTCGGCCCCCAGCTCGAAGCCTTCGATCCGGTCCTCCTGCTCCTTCTTGGCCGTGAGCACCAGGATGGGGATGGTCCGGGTGGCCGACTCCTTCCGGAGGCTCTGGAGAACCTCGTCACCGGAGAGCCCCGGGAGCATCCGGTCCAGGACCACCAGATCCGGGATCTCCCGCCCCACCGCCGCCAGGGCGTCGCTTCCGTTGGAAGCCGTTTCCACCCGGAAACCCTCCCGGGTGAGCTGATAGGCAATGAGAGCAGCGATGTCCGGTTCGTCTTCCACCACCAGGACCCGCCGGGTAGCGTCGGAGGAGGATGGGGATGAGGTCATAGCCTTATGGGTGTTTGGGTCAGGAGTCCCCTTCCCCGTCCCTTCTGAACAACTCTCGGAAGAGGAACCCCAACAGGAGGCCCGGTTCCGGGCCACGGTCTCCGCCGCCGGCAACCCGATCCTTGGAGTCACCGGCGGCCTGGAAGTCCCACGGGACCCCCAGGAGATTCCGGTCTCCGGGCGCCCCCCAGGACTCCCGGGTCTGCGTGTCCAGGCTCCGGCCCCGGAGCCTGCTCCATCCCCCGAGCCCCCAAACGCTTCTTTCTCGAAACCTCTTGTGGGTGTGAGGTGGGCCAACCTCCCCGGCTTCGTTACGAGGGTCTGTTACAATAGGGGGGTCTTCGGCGAGATCCGCAATGGATCCGGAATCTCATGTCAAACAGCGCTTCCTGCCGTCACATCCTGCAACCACCTCGTGCGGCGGCGTCCCTCGGTGGTTTCCCGCATTTCGGATGGCGGAGCCGGGTTCGTTCCCTATGCGGAGCCGGGTTCGTTCCCTATGCGGACCCGTGGTCCAGGAGCTCCACCACGGGAAACCGGTAGTCTCAGAGATCCTCCCCGAAGTTCATGAACTTCCACCCCCCCTCCATCTCCACCAGGGCGTCCATGAGGGGAATCATGGCCTCGTCTCCCGTGTCGGTTCGGCGCACGGTCATACGAGCTTCCTTGTAGAGAACGAACTCGTCGTACGTCTCGACGTCGTCCCCCAGATCCACCTTCACCAGCTCCAGGGGCACGCCCGCCGTCAGGGCTAGCGTGACCCACGTCACGCGGAAGCTGTGGAAGTCGCGCAGGGAAGCGCGGCGCAAGCCGCCTTCCCGCTCCGCGTGAATCTCGCCGCGGACCTTCTCCTTGTTGCCCTCTTCGTCTTCCTCCGCGTCTTTGAAC
>CAZZEL010000115.1:0-10666 GCA_964652625.1 uncultured Gemmatimonadaceae bacterium | reverse complement strand
GAAACGTCCTGGCGTTCACAGCTGAGTCGCCCCGGCATTCACAGCTGAGTCGCCCTGGGACAAGCTCCCCGCCGGGAGCCATTCGCATGCGGGATCGGAGCAAGCCCAAGGAAGCCGGAAACCGGAAGGCGTTGCCTCGCCTCCGGCTCCTTCCCCTTCTGCTCCTCTCCATCTCCGCTGTCTTCGACGGTGCCGGGGCCCAGCACTGGTGGCGGTGCCCCCCCTTCGGAGGGGGCCGGCTGGGGATCCGGGTCACCATCGACTACCTCACCCACCCCCGTCTGGCCGGACGAGGCACGGGGACCCTGGGGGACCTGTGCGCCGCCACCTTCGTGGCTTCCCAGATGGGGGCCCTGGATCTCAGCCCCGGGGATGACAACGGGGACTTCCTCCAGCCCGTTCCCCTCCCCCAGAACTGGGACTACCGAGGAGAGCCCGGAGGCGCGTGGAACGTGGTGGGTGTCCTCAGGGGGACGGCGGGGGCCGGGCCCACGATCCTGGTGGGGGCCCACCACGACCACCTGGGGGCCTGGGGAGAGGACCGTTACTATCCCGGAGCCGACGACAACGCCAGCGGAGTGGCGGCCCTGCTGGGGGTCGCCACGCGCCTGGCAGAAGGCCCGGCGCTGGCCCACACGGTGGTCTTCGTCACGTTCACCGGGGAGGAGATCTCCTTTCAGGGCTCCCGCCACTACGTCCGGCATCCCACCCTCCCTCTGGAGCGGACCCGCCTCATGATCAACCTGGACATGGTCGGGCGCCTCCGGGAGGCACCTCTGGCCATCCGCGGCCTGGCGGAGCTGGGAGACCAGGAGGGAGTCCTCCGAAGCTACCTCGCCCGGGCGCCCCTCCCGCTTCAGCTCACGGACCGGGCCGGGGCTGGAAGCGATCACCAGGTGTTTCTGAACGCAGGAGTTCCATCTCTCTACGTCACCACCGGGTTCCACTCGGATCGTCACAGGTTCTCCGACGTCCCGGAGAAGCTCAACCTGCCAGGAATCGAAGAGGTGGCCGACCTGGTGGCCGGGCTGATTCGGGCCCTGGAAGGGACGAATGACCAGGGAGCCGAAGGATGAGACGACGTCAGACGCTCTTCCGCTGTCCGCGCCTCCCGGGAACTCTTCATCCCGGGACCATTTCGGCGCCTTCCTCTCTTCCGGCGGCTCTCCCTGCCTTGTGCATGGCCATGGCCCTGGCCCTGGGCGCCTGCCAGGAATCCGGCGTCCGGGAGGAGACCCACGCCGGGTCTCTCCGCCCCTTGACGGCCGAGCCGGACATGCGCATCGGCAACTTCCAGGACCCGGACCTGGGGTTCACTCGCATCGGTGGCGTGGACGTGGACCGGGATGGGAACATCTACGTTGTCGAGAGTTCCGTGCCGGAGATCCGGGTCTTCAGCTCCGAAGGCCGGCTCCTCCGGCGCGTGGGAAGGCAGGGCGGGGGGCCGGGGGAGTTCGAGGGGTCTCCCCGGTTCGGGGTGGTGGGGGACACGATCTGGACCTGGGACAGCCGGATCAGCCGGATCACCCTCTTCGACCGCCAGGGACACGTTCTGTCCACGGGAAGGACGGACGGAGTTCGGGTGCAGCTCCCTCGCAGCATCGGCTCCGTCCTTCCTCACTCCATGCGTCCGGACGGGACGTTCACGAGCCATTTCTCGAGGGTCTCCAGCGCCCGTGGGGCTCCGGAATCCGGGGTGGAGCCCACGGACAGCATCCCCTTCCCCATGGTCCTCTTCGACGCCAGCGGCGCGGTGACCGACACCATCGGCTGGGCCGGACGTCCCCCTCCCCGTCTGTGGCGCCCCCCCTCGGAAAGGGGCTCCTTGCCCGAGAGCATCACCATCGACGGGCAGCGGGCGTGGGTGCCCAGGCCTCCCCCGGACGCCCCCTGGTGGTTGCCGGTCATGGACGGCTACGTGGTCGTCGAGGCCTCCCCGCCGGAGAGGGAGACGGAGAGCGTGTTCGCCGTGACCCGCATGGGGCTCCATGGGGACACAATCTACCGCCGGGAGATCCGGTACGAGCCCATCCCGTACACGGACGAGGACCTGGACTCCATCGCCGCCCGGGGGGCTCGGGGAGAGCCCGGGGGAGGGGTTCCCTACCGGCCCGGGGCCCCCGCTCCCCCGAACTGGGAGGCTATCGCCCGGACGCTTCGGGCTCACATGGACTACCCGGAGTTCCGGGCGCCCCTGGACTACCCCTGGCTGGCCCAGGACGAAAGTGTGTGGATCCGGCTCACCTCCCGGGAAGGGGCCCCCTCCCGATGGGTCGTCCTGGACTCGGAGGGCCGGCCTCGGGGCACCCTGGAGCTACCGCCGGACCTCCGTGTCCGCTGGAGCCGTGGGGACACCCTCTGGGCCGTGGAGCTTGACGAGTACGAGGTGCCGTGGCTGGTGCGCTACCGAATCCAGGGGACGTGAGAATGCCGAGGCTATCGCACCGACTTCCCGGTTACCTGGCCACGGGGCTCATGATGGTGGCCACGGGGCTGTGGGCCTTCTGGGGGTTCATGGAGATGTACTACGAGGGGTGGGGTCAGCCGGGGCTTCTTCCCCTGGCATACCTGATCCCCGGCCTGATCTTCCTGGCGTTCTGGCTCCTGGCCGAAGCCCTTCCCCGCTTCGGGGGCTGGCTCATCATGGTCTTCGGGGTCCTCTTCACCGCCTGGATCCTCGCCATGCAGCTCCGCCGGGGCTCCCCCACCCTGGCCGGGCTCCTCTCCTGGTTTCCCGTCACGGCCATGGTGGTCCTGGTGGGCGGGCTCTTCGTGGTGGCCGGCAGACGGCGGGCCCGGGAAGAGGATGAGCCACTCCGGGACAAGAAGAGCGGGGGCGAGGGCTCCTGGATCCGGCGAAACGTGCGCCTCCTCCTTCCCCCCGGGACCTTCCTCCTCACGGGCCTGGTCTGCACCGGTCTGAACTGGCACGTCTTCTTCCGCACCGACGACGGGGACCGGGGCGCCCGCCTGATCCGGGGCAACGACGTGGCCCTGGTCTGGGCCCCTGCGGGGCCCGGCTGGGCCCAGAGCGACCCGACCCTCCCCGGAAACCTCTCCTGGAACCAGATCGCCCTCTACGGCATGGAGCCCGTAGGCTTCCAGGAGAAGCCCGGCCGGGAGGACCGGGACGCCACGGCGGAGGAGATGGCTCGCTACGGCCTGTTTCGCTACCTCACCGCCGACGGGACGAGTCTGGCTCCCCAGCCCCGGGACCTCTGGCGAATGCCCACGGTGGAGGAGATCGTCCGCTCCCTGGTGCGGAACGGGGAGAACGCCGGCTGCGTGCCTCCGGAGGGGGACCTGGCCGAAGGCGTCCGGGGACGGGCTTCCTGCCGGGAGACTCCGGACAAGGAATCCCCCCTCTGGGCCGCAGACCACCCCTTCATCTACCTGTGGGCCGCCCAGGAGGCGGACCGCACCCGGGCGTACTACGTGAGCTACAACGGCTGGGTGCAGCACCAGCCCAAGAGTTGGGGGAATCCGCGGCACGGGCATAGATTCGTCCGGGAACCCGGGACGGGAGAAGTCCTTCCTTCTTCCCCCGGGCACCGTTCCAGCCCAGCCGAGGATGATCCCCATGCCCCCTCTGGACCGACGTAGATTCCTCACCAGGATGGCCGCCGGCACCTCCGTCTTCGCCGCCGGCAGCTCCGCCTTCGCCGCCACGGGGCTGGCCGGCGCCGGCCCTTTCTCCGGAGAGAGCACCGTGCCGCCCAACGATGAACCCGCCCCCCGGCACCGAAGGAGCGGTCCCCCGGACCTTCCTGTGAACCCGACCTTCCTTCCCCTGCCCCCGGGCAGCGTGCGACCCCGGGGGTGGCTGGCCCGGCAGCTCAGAATCCAGGCTGACGGGCTCACGGGACACCTGGACGAGTTCTGGCCCGACGTGGCCGACAGCGGATGGTTCGGTGGCGGGGCGGAGGCCTGGGAGCGGGCCCCCTACTGGCTGGACGGCCTCATTCCCCTGGCCTGGGCCCTGGACGACGGGGCCTTGATGGAGAAGGCCACCCGCCGGGTGGAGGAGATCCTCCGCCGCCAGCGCTCCGACGGCTGGTACGGCGTGGTGCCCCGGGACCTGGAGGCGGAACCCTACGACATGTGGGCCATCCTCCTCATGAACAAGGTCATGGTCCAGTACCACCAGGCCACGGGGGACGAGGGGGCGCTGGAGGCCCTGGAGGCCAGCCTCCGGGCTCTGGCTCGCAGCCTCCGGACCCGGCCCCTGTTCCGATGGGGACGCTACCGGTGGTTCGAAGGACTCCTCTCCGTCTTCTACCTCCACGGCCACGCCCCGGAGCCGTGGCTCCTGGAGCTGGGACGGACGCTGCGCCGGCAGGGCACCGACTACCCCGCCCTGTACGACGGGTACGACGTCACGGTACCCACCCCCCGCCGGGGTCTGTGGACATGGGACAAGCACGTGGTGAACACGGCCATGGCCCTGAAGGCCGGGGCCCTGTCCTGGAGTCTGGAGGGGCGGGAGGAAGACCGGCTCTTTCCGGCCCGGATGCTGGCCCTCCTGGATCACCACCACGGGCAGGTGAACGGGATTTTCACCGGGGACGAATGCCTGGCGGGCCGAAACCCCATCCAGGGCACGGAGCTCTGCGCCGTGGTGGAATTCATGTTCTCCCTGGAGACCCTCCTGACGGTCCTGGGAGAGGCCTCCTGGGGCGACCGGCTGGAGCGGGTGGCCTTCAACGCCCTTCCCGCCACCTTCAAGCCGGACATGTGGGCCCACCAGTACGACCAGCAGGCCAACCAGGTCCAGTGCACCGTCAACCCGGACCACATGTTCACCACCAACGGACCGGAATCGAACATCTACGGCCTGGAGCCCAACTACGGCTGCTGCACGGCCAACATGCACCAGGGGTGGCCGAAGCTGGCGACCCACCTCTGGATGGGCACCCTGGACGGAGGTCTCGCCGCCGTGGCCTGGGCTCCCTGTCATCTCCGGCACCGGGCCGGTGGTATCCCCGTGGCGGTCACCGTGGATACGGAGTACCCCTTCCGGGAGACCGTGACCCTTACCGTTCGGCCGGAGGCCCCCGCCACCTTCCCCCTGCTGCTCCGGGTACCGGCCTGGGCCCGGGGGGCCACCCTTCGCCTGAACGGCGGCCCGGAGGAGCCCATGGAGCCAGGGACGTTCCACCGCCTGGAGGGGGAGTGGGCCGGGGAGGAGAGGATCACCCTGCGCTTCCCCATGCGACCCCACATCACCCTCCGGTACAACGAGGCGGTGGCGTTGGAGCGGGGCCCCCTGGTCTACGCCCTCAGCCCCCGGGAAGAGTGGAGGCGGGTGAACGCCGGCGAGCCCCACCGGGATCTTCCCCACGGAGACTTCGAGGTGCGTCCGGCTTCGGAGTGGCGCTACGGGCTGGTGGTGGCGTCGGAAGACGCACCGGGCCAGGCTGAGGCGGAAGATCCGGTGGCCCGGGCCCGGACGCTGGAGGAGCTGGCGGAGAAGGTGGAGGTTCAGGAACGGCCGGTGGGGGAGGTGCCCTTCTCCCCGGAGGGGGCGGGGGTGGTGGCCCGGGTCCCGGGTCGTAAGCTCCCGGACTGGGAGTTGATCCACGGCTGGGCCGGGGAGATCGCCCCGGGGCTCCACGACTCCCACGAGCCCGTGGAGAGCCTCACCCTCCTGCCCTACGGGTGCACGAACATCCGCATCACGGAGTTCCCCCGGGTGAAGGGGTGAAGGGCTGAAGGGTTCGGTGTGAGGCGTCAGGCCCCGTCCCCGGACGCCTCCCTCAGTCCCACTCCGACTCCGTCGTCGGGGGCGGATTGCTGTGCAGGGGCGCCGCCACCACGTCCCAGGGGGCGTCCAGGATCTCCAGGTCGAACCATTCGTTGAAGGCGTCCCAGGAGCGGTCCTCGGGCCAGCGTCCCTGGTCCGGCGTCCAGCTCCACAGGGCCGTCTCGAAGAGGATCAGGTAGTTCTCCTGGAGCCAGGTCCAGTTCTCCTCCTCGGACTCGGGCAGAGGAACCAGGAAGGGAAAGGGCCGCTCCACGGCGGCCCGGAGCTCCTCCTCCGGCTCTCCCGCCTCCCGGAACTGACGGGCCCAGACCTCGAACGGCTCCCTGCCGTGGAGGAGAGCCACCAGTCGATTGGCATACCAGATTTCCCTGCTGTCGTCCTGAGGCAGGGAAAACATCATGGAGTCAGCTCCCCGCATTCCGGTCTCCGTATCGCTTCAGGCCTCCGGGAGTCTCCGAGGGTCTAGAAGTGATTATCCGTCACCCTCCACCGGGGGCACAGCCTGCATGATCAATTCCATGGCCCGTTCCAGGGCCCGGCCCCCCTCACGGGAGCCCTTGTACTTGCCCAGCCGTACGATAACAAGATCATGGGAAGGAACCAGGGTGGTGCTCTGTCCTCCGGCTCCCCGCATGGCCATGGCGTCCTCGGGTAGGGGCCACTGACGGTTGCCATTGATCCAGAAGAAGGCCCCGCCGTAGATGGGCCGTCCGTCGGCCACCCACGCCGGCGCCAGGGTGCCGGCATACTCCACGTATCCCTCGGGCAGAATCCGCTCACCCTCCCAGACCCCGTCCTGGAGGTAGAGGTTGGCCAGCCGGGCCCAGTCCCGGGCCGGAAGGTACTCGTAGCCCTGGGTGAGATTGTTGCCGTAGGGATCCGTCTCCAGCACGGCGTCCCGGATGCCGATCTTGTCGAAGAGGTGCCGCTGGGGGAAGGCGTGGTAGTCCTCTCCCCGGCCCTCCACCGCCAGGCGGATGAGGTAGTTCGTGAGGACGGGATCACAGTTCCGGTAGCGGCCCACCGTGTTGGGCGGCCACTGCTGGGGCCGGGTGGCGGCCCACTGGAAGGCATCCACCGTGCCCGTATAGAAGTAGAGGTGATCCGGGTAGCCCATGGACTCTTCGTAGTCCGGGTCCTGGGGCGCCTTGATCCGGATGCCGCTGGACATGCGCATGATGTCCCCGATGCGGATCTCCTGGCGGGGGTCCCCGGGCTCCTGCCACTGGGGAACGGGCGCGGGCTGCCAGAGCTCGTATTCCCCTTGCTGGATGAGGACCCCCATGAGGGCACCGGTGAGGGTCTTGCCCATGGACCAGCTCTCCAGGGGAGTGTGGATGTCGATGCCCTGGGCGTAGCGCTCCCCCAGGATCCGGCCCTTGTACGTCACCAGGAACGCCAGGGTCATGGCCTCCGGAGGGCCGAAGCCTTCCGCCATGGCCCGGGCGAAGAGGGCCGAGTCCACCTCCGCCGGCCAGGGCTCCTCCGGGACCACGTCTCCCATGGGCCAGGGGGTGGTGGAGGCCGGAGGCAGGTCTGGCTCCACCACGCTGGGGGTGAAGTAGACCGAGTCCTCCCCCATGGGCAGTGCCACGCAGCCCTGACTCTTGTAGCGCTTCGCCACCCGGGTCACGCCGGAGGGAAGGGTCAGGCGGACCTCCTCCCTCTGGACGTCCACCACCGTGTCCGTCACCAGGGCCCGTTCTTCGTAAGGGCTGGTGAAGTAGCCCACGTTCTCCGCGGCGTCCGCCGGATCCAGCCCCGTGATGAAGACCCCCGAGCAGAGGATCTTGGCGAAGCCGGCGGTGTGGTGCTCCAGGGGATCGCCGGGAGGCGGCTCCCACTCCCCGGGAAGCTCCAGAGAGTCGCCCCGGGCGACGAGGGCCTCCCGGGGACTGCGGTCGGCGACCGTGCCCTCCCGGGATCCTTCCCGACACGCCCACGGGGCGGAAACCAGAAGGAGAAGCAGGAGGAAGAGCGGGGCAATTCCGGAGCGGGACGAAGGACACCCGAAGAAGAACGAAGCGGGGCGCTTCGGCCGGGGACGGTTACGTTGCATGAAGGGCTCCAGGGGGATCAGACCGAGTGGGCGTATCGGGCCTCGGCGACGGAGGACCGGAACGGGACCTGGAAGGAAGGTAGGGGCCTCCGGGAGAGAACGCGATGGGCGAGACCTTCCTCAAGGAACGGCGCGATGTTGCCGAAACTCGAGAGATGGCGGGCCGTGCCGCCCCGAGACCGGCGCTTCCGGGGGAGGGCCTCTCGACAAGTCTTCAACTGTATCCGGAACCACAGTTGCCGAACCGACGCCCGGCTCCGAGTGTGTGTGAAGGCGGAAGCCGGGTAGGGGCCGTGACTCCGGTGCGGAGGGGAGGAGCCAGGGAACTCGAGATCAGGGAGAGGGAGTGCTGCTTTGGTGGATTCGGATTGCGACGGCGTCATCGTAGGCCATTCGAACATGGATCTGGACTGCTTCGGATCCATCGCCCTGGCCCGGTATCTCTTCCCCGGCTACGTCACCCTCCAGAGCCGTCACATCCATCCCACGGCCCGGAATCTGGCCACCATGTTTCGGAACCACCTGGGGCTGGTTCCCTCCCGGGACTTCAAGGGTCGGCGGGTGGAGCACCTTGTGGTGCTTGACACCCGGTCCCGGCCCCGGGTGAAGGAGTACCTGGACCTCTTCGACGGGCCCCCTGCCCGCATCGACGTCTACGATCACCATCCCGCCGATTCCCGTGACATCCCCGGAGCCACCGTCCACGAGAGTACCCTGGGCTCCAACACCAGCTTCCTGGGAAGCCTGGTCATGGAGAGGGGGATCCGGATCACGGAGGACGACGCCACCATCGCTCTCACCGGGATCTATGCCGACACGGGCAACTTCACCCACGGCAATGTCTCTCCCACCGACTTCCAGGTCGCCTCCTACCTTCTTTCCTCCGGGGCCTCCATCGAGCTGGTCCGAACGTTTCTCAGCCCTCTCCGTGAGAGGGTGCAGGTCACCATGTTCCACGAGTTGTTGGGGGACCTGGTGTACCGGGATATCCAGGGGCACTCCATTCTCCTGAGCTACACGGAGCTGGACGGGCCCCGCCAGGGCCTGAGCCCCGTGGTGGAGAAGGTCTTCGAGATCGAGAACCCGGACGCCTACTTCGCGGCCTTCTTCTTCAATCACAACGACAGCGTCGTGATCATCTGCCGGAACCAGAACGACAGCATCGAAGTGGACCGGATCATGGGGGCCTTCGGCGGAGGAGGACACAAGAAAGCCGCCTCGGCCACGGTGAAGAAAGCCAAGGGCAGAGAAGTCTTCCAGACTCTACTGGACGTGCTGGACTCGGACCTGGGACCGGCCCTCACCGCCGGTGACATCATGACCCGGGACGTGGAGGTGGTGCATGAATCCACCTCTCTCACAGAAGCGCTCCGCTTTCTGGAGCGGACGAGCCACACCGGCTTTCCCGTGGTGGACGACGACGGGGATCTGGTGGGAATCATGACCCTCCGGGACATCATGAAGGGTCGGCGGGCCGATCAGATGCACGCTCCGGTGAAGGGCTACATGACCCGGAAGGTGATTTCCGCCGCCCGTTCCACCACGTTTCGGGAGATCGAGGAACTCCTCCTGACCCACGATATCGGCCACCTGCCCATTCTCCGAAACGGGAAGATCGAGGGAATCCTGAGCCGGAGCGACTACCTGGCCTTCCGCAGGGCGGAGAAGGAGCAGGCCAGGGCCGTGCAGGAACGCCTGGGTCAGAAGGTGAGAACCTCCCAGTCGCCCTGAAGCATCTCCGTCAGGGGCTCCCCCATGTACTTCACCTCGATCCCCATCCCCTCCAGGGCTTCGGAAACGCCGTAGCCGTCAGCACAGGCTTTGCACGCCACCAGGACCACACCGGCTTCGTCCATGGCCCGGACCCGGTCCTGAAGCTCCCCATCTCGGGCCAGAAGCTCGGCGGAGGGTCCCCACACGATGAGGGTGACCTGGTCGAACCAGCCCCGAGCTTTGGCGTTCAAGGTGTACATGAAGGCGGCCCTCAGGGCCACGTCCCGGTCACCGCTGGTCCATAGCACGGCCAGCCGGGAAGAATCGTCCGGATTCATAGCGGTCTCGGATTGGGCGTGAAGGGTCGGGGCGGTCGGGGCTGAGAACAGGGTCCCCATCAGAACGGCAAACAGCGCGAGGCTCGAGCCTCGGGCCCGAATAGGGGATCTCATAGGGTCCTCCGTGGAAGGGGAAGGTGGACGCCGGTGGGGGCCATGCCCAGTATAAGGATACCGGAAAGGGCTGGAGCCGGCACCTGCCGAGGATGATCGACAGGCGTTCCCGTGGCTTCACCCAGGGAGAGTGGGGGAACCACTGCAGCCCGGCCAGCCCCCCGATCCGGACCGGAGGCACCTGTGTCGGATCTCCTTGTCCTTCTCAATCAGCTCTTCGGTGACCGGTACGGATTCCACCGGGACGTCGGTGGTGGAAGTGTGGGCACCGTGTTCCTGGCCAGGGACCGGAGGTACTCCCGGAACGTGGCCGTGAAGGTGATCCGGGCCGAGACGGCGGGGAAGAAGGTTGCCCGACGTTTCCTCAAGGAGATCGAGATCGCCGCCGGTCTCCTTCACCCGAACATCATGCCGGTGTTCGATTCCGGGGAACGGGAAGGGATCGCCTTCTTCGTCATGCCCTACGCGGAGGAGGGGTCTCTCCGGGACCGTCTGATGAAGAAGGGGGCCCTCCCCGTTCCGGACGCCACGAGGATCGCATCGGAGGTGCTGGAAGCCCTGGAGTGCGCGCACGACCACGGGGTCGTCCACCTGGACATCAAGCCGGAGAACATCCTCCTCACCGGAGGCCACGCTCTCCTGGGAGATTTCGGGGTCTCCCGGGCCACGGCCGACGTC
>CAZZEL010000114.1:0-11015 GCA_964652625.1 uncultured Gemmatimonadaceae bacterium | reverse complement strand
AGGCTGTACTTCCCGCTGTTGATGACCGCATTGGCCATGGAGATCGCGTTGGAAAAATCTTCCATGTAGAGGTAGACTCTGGACAACAATGCCTCCACGGCCTCCGGGCTGAGCATGTAGGGACCGTTCCGGGTCATGGTCATCATGCCGAGAGCCGCGTTGAAGTCGGAGACGACCTGATCGTAGACCGCGCCCACCGTAGACCTGGACGGGAGATTCGTGACGTCAGATTCCAAGACGATAGGGACGCCGGGATGAGAGGCGTCCGGGGTGAACGTATAATGCTGCCCGTACATCTTCACCAGATCAAAATAGGCCAGGGCCCGGAGGGCGTAGGCCTCGCCCATGATCTGGTCGAACTCTGACTGGACCGATGCGGGCGGCTCGAAGGGGGTGTTGATCATCATGTTCGCCATGTTGATGGCTTCGTACAGCTCGATCCAGAGGCCCACCTCGTACTGATGGCCCGAAATCGCGAGCCCTCGGAAGTCGGCAAACTCGTAGTACCGGTTGGCGTCTCCGGCCAGCTTTATGTCCTCGCTCATGATGTCCGACATCATGTGGAGGCTCCGGCCGTACCAGTCGGCGTCCTGCATCTGATTGTAGATTCCGACGACAGCGGCTCGGTAGTCGTCGATGGACTTGAAATACGCATCGTTGGATACGGCCTGCTCGGGTTCCACCTCCAGGAAGTCGGAGCAGCCGAAGGAAATCAGGGCCACTCCCACGAGCGACACCATCTTCCATGTCTTAAAGTATCTCATGATCGTGCCTCGTCCTCATTCGTGGTGTTCGACGTTCCCACTCTCTCCATACTCTCCATTTCCGGCTCCTCAGAATCCTGTGGTGAATCCGAAAGTGAAGGTCTTGCTGATGGGAGTGATGGTGTTGTAGACACCACTGATGGTCTGCTCGGGATCGAAGTGGAGCAGGTCATCGGCAACCCAGGTGTAGTAGTTGTTCAGGTTGAGATGAGCCCTGAGGTTCCTGAGGCCCACACGCCCAGCCCACTCCTCCGGAACCTGGTAGGAAAGCGTGACGTTCCTGAGCCGGACATAGTCGCCCTGGAAGAGCCACCGGGAGCTGTTCGACAGTCGGGAACCTGGATTCCCGCCCCAGATCTGCTGCGGGACCAGAGCGTCGTCTCCGGGTTGCTTCCAGCTATTCTCCCAGGCGAACCTCGTGGTTCCACGAGGCAGATACCGGCCGTCCCCCTCGTAGAAGCGGGCTGCACCCTCGAAGAGGTAGTGGCCGAACATGTACGTGGCCGTGGCATTCAGCGTGAACCTGCCGTAGCGTCCCGTCAGGCCCAGGCTCCCCAGGTACTCCGGGGTGGCGCTCTTCCCGTCGTAGAACCGCTCGATTTCGCTGACGTCGCTGGTGACGGTCGTCTTCGAGGCGTCGGCGTAGTACAGGGGTTTCCCGTTGTCGGGATCGACGCCGGCCCAGCCGTAGAGGTAGTAGGACTGATAATCCCGTTCTTCTTCTCTCCGCTTGGTTCCGGCGATGAAGGGGGACTCGAGCCGGGTGACCTTGTTCGACTGCTTCGTGATGTTGAAGTCCAGGTCCAGGTTGTAGTCGGGTGCACGAATCAGCTCCGAGTGCACGGAGAACTCGATCCCGGAGTTCTCCATGTCCCCGAAGTTCTGCAGGAAGCTGGTGAAGCCCGTCGTCGGAGAAACCGGCACGTTCAGTAGCAGGTCACTGGAGACTTTCTTGAAATACTCCAGGGTCCCCGTGACCCGGTTGTCCAGGACAGCGTAGTCGAAGCCCAGGTTGAAGGCGTCCTGGGACTCCCAGGTCAACCGGCTGTTCTCCACCTGGCCGGGCCTGGATCCGGGCAGACCGTAGTAGTCAGGGGTGAAGTTGTAGAGACCCTGCCACTCGAAGTTGCCGATCTCGGCGTTCCCGACCTCGCCGTAGCTGGTCCTGAGCTTCAGGTAGTCGAAGACCTCGAGGAAGTCCATGAACTCGGCGTTGGTCAGCGTCCAGCCGAGACCCAGGGACCAGAAGTTCCCATACCGTTTTTCGGGCCCGAATCTGGAAGATCCGTCTCTACGGAAAGAGGCGGAAGCGAAGTAGGTCTGGTCGTAGTCGTAGTTCAACCGGCTGAAGTAGGACTGGAATGTATACGTGGAGCGGTCGCTCCATCCGTCGGTGATGGCGGCGTTCGAACCCCGCCTCAGGTTGCGGTGCGCGAATCCTTCACCATAGAGATTAACCCGGTCCCGCCGGGACTTGATGGCTTCGTATCCGATCACCGCGTCCACGTTGTGAACGTTGTCGAACAGCTTGGCGAAGGTGGCGGTCTGGGTACCCTGCCAGGACAGGTTGTTCGACCTGCCGTCCTCGAAGGCTCCACCGTCGTTCCTCCCGTCGCCGTAGCGGGGGTTCTGGTACTCGAAATCGTCGACGTTGTAGACGTCGAAGCTCCATGCGGACTGCAGAGCAATGTCGTCGGTGGCCTGGTAGGTCCCCGTGAGGTTCTCGATGAGGCGAGACGTTTCCCGAGTCCTCTCGTCTTCCACTAGATGGCCCAGAGGGTGATTGGCCCCCATGGTGTGGGTGTGTTTGGCGTAGAACTCGCCCTGCTCGTCGTAAATCGGGATGACGGGAGGGGAGAAGACGACCTGATAGAACGGGGCTGCCCACCGACTCCCGTCCGTGATCCCACCCTGTTTTGTCCAGGAGTAGGTCAGGTTGTTGGCGAGGCTGATCTTGTCGGTGAGCTGGGCGGTCAGGTTCGCCCTGGTGGAGTAGCGATCGAAGTAGTTCGCCTTCACGATGCCCATCTGGTCCCACACGCTGGCCGAGAGGAAATACGTGTACCGCTCGCTTCCCCCCGTGGCGCTGAGGTCGTACTGGGCGGTCTGTCCCGTCCGGGTGATGATGTCGCGCCAGACATTGTTCTGGATGCCCATGGGCCAGTGTGCCAGGAACTGTTGTTCGGCGTCGCCCTGAGACATTCCCGCGGCCATGCGGGCGCTGATGTAGTAATCGTGGTACTGCTCCCCCGTCAGGCCCTTGTGGAGGTTGTCGTAGGCGAAGTTGGAGAGTCCGAACTTGGCGCTGAACTCGAGCTGGGGCGCCGAGGTCCAGATGGGGCTCCCCGAGACACCGCCTTTGGTGGTGATGAGTACCACCCCGTTCGCCCCCCGGGAGCCGTAGATGGCCGTCGACGCAGCGTCCTTGAGAACAGTGATATTCTCGATGTCCTTGGGGTTGAGGGACGCCAGGGTGTTGGCGGAGCGGCCTGCGTTGTCGAAATCCGTCACCCCGATGTTGTTGGCATCGTTGTACAGCGGTACCCCGTCGATCACGTAGAGGGGTTCGCTTCCGGCGGTGATGGACCCGATTCCCCGCACGCGGATGCTGATACCCGCTCCGGGGGCACCGTCCCGGGCAGAGACCTGAATTCCCGGATTCCCCTGGATCACGTCCTGGAATGTCGTGGCGGGAACGACGGACAGGTCCCCGGCGGGAATGCTCACCATGGAGCCGGTAAGCTCTTCCTTGCGGGATGTCCCGTACCCCGTCACCACGATCTCGTCAAGATCCAGGGGGTCCAGAACGAGCTCGGCATTGACGGTGGTCCGTTCCCCGGCGACGACCACGATCTCCTGGGTGGCAGAGCTGTAGCTCATGGAGCTGACTTCGAGCTGGTATTCTCCCGGGGGAACGTTCTCGATGATGAAGTTGCCGTTCTGGTTTGTGAGGGTGCCCATACCGGTACCGACGAGGAAGACGTTGGCCCCGCTAAGGGGGTTGCCCGTATCCTCGGCGATGACCGTCCCAACGACGGTGCCGAAGTTCTCCTGGGCCGAGCCGGGTTGGAAGCTAACCGCTGTGAGGCAGACCGTGGCGGCGAGCCCCAGGAGGCCCGACAGACGCCACTTGCTTGGTTTGACCATGACAATCTCCTCCAAGAGGGTGGAAGGAACGTCCTAAGGGGGGATAGGACGTGGAATGGAGCCTGGGCGTAGGGGGGCTCTTCCGACAATCCGCAGGAGGGCGGTGGGGAAACGGAGTCTCGTGGGAGGGAAAAGGGATGGTCAGCCTCCTGCCCCGAACGACCACAGGATCGCACTATAATTGATAGGTCAGGGAAGAATCTCTTCCCGCCGCATACGGGCCTGGGGAACGCCTTCTTCAGACACCGTATTCCAGCTCCTGGGCCCTGTCAAGAACGCCGGCGGCAGGCCCGAAGACGGCCGGCCTCCAAATCGACCATTGCGCTGAAGGAGATCGGTGATGGTTCGCCTTTCCGGAGGGGCGAACCGATGCTGGAGCCGGAGAGGCGGCAGGAGTGGTGGGCGGGTTTGCGGCGGGTTTTCGCCGGGTCCGCGGGGGGGTGCGGCGCCCGCCCTCTGGGCCTGGAAACCCGTGTCCACCGGCATGCGAACTCCGCTCCCGGGTCATTTCATGAGCGACGCCGTTTCCCCTGTCAGCATTCGCCGTCCTGACCGGAAGGGTATCGGTCCCACGGAGGGAAGGTGGACCCCCTGAAGACGGATGGAAGAAAGGAAGCAAGCGCTCATGGGGACACTGGGAGGTGAATCATCGCGCTATGCCAAAGATCGCCAGGGCGACGAAAGCCAGGGCGATGCCGAGACGTCGCCAGACATGGCCCCCGGCGTCGGTGTCCGTCGTCGTGGGAGTCCCGGTCCGGGTCCTCATCACAATCCCGCCGCAGTGGTCAACCCCGAACTCCACTGGAAGATCGAAACCATGGTAGACCTCGATCCTCTCCACTTCGCTGGGGGGAAGGAGTTCGTCGAGGCTTCCCATTCCGTGGATCTTTCCTCCGTCGATCCAGACGCCGGGAAGACACCCGCCCCGCAGAAGAAGGACGTTTCCGGAACCGGAGGCCTGCACGATCCGGCCACCCGGGATCGACCGCAGCATGTCTGTCAGCCTCTCGGGCTGCTCCTGCTCGATCTCCTCCCGGGTGATAACGAAGGGCCCGCCACCCTTCAATCGCCGTTGCTGGGACCTGGCCTCCTCCGGATCTTCCGCTATTCTCACGTCAGGTTCGAGAGGTACCGGTTTCGAAGAGAGGGGAAGAACGAGCTCCAAATCCTCGTCGGGATTGACCTTGAGGGTGTCTACCATGCTCCTGTATCCCGCCAGGGAGACAACGAGACGATACGACCCGGGAGGAACATCCCGGAACAGGAACCGACCAGCTTCGTTCGTGACCCTGGTACCCATCCCCCTGGGATTCCCGGCTCCGGCACCCAGAGAAACCGCCGCAGCCCGCAGCGGATCCCCGCTCTCGTATTCCACGACCTCCCCCTGGACTGTAACCCCGACGCTCGAGCTCGGTGAGCCGGTTCTGACCTCTTGGGCTTCCAGGTCTCCGAAGGAGGAGGGGGAGAGGAGGAAAAGCGCGAATGCGACGCTAACCGTCGAGGAGACCGCTGGAACAACGGGATCTCGACCCAGGATGCTCAAAGGATCCAGGCCTTCCTGACACGAGGGGGCATTGGGATTCGCATTCAAACATAACCCCCAGGGGGCGATGCACCCAGGACCGCTCGATCCCATGTGCGGTTTCGCTTCCCTTCCGAATCGGGTCCTCAAGCCTTCCCTCAGAGCGTCGCATCGGAAGACCGTTCTCTCTGGTAGTTGTGGAAGTGAGCCGGGTGGGGATCGAACCCACGACCTACGGATTAAAAGTCCGTTGCTCTCCCAACTGAGCTACCGGCTCGGGACCCGGGACCCCGGCGGCCGACCCTCCGGGGCCCCGAGCTGGCTACACCAACGATAACATCCTGGCTACTTCCTCTCCATCCACCACTCGTCCCGGAGGATGGAGACGGCGCGGGTCATCTCCTCACCTCCCACCGTCATGACCACGGTGTACTCGCCGATGGGAGCCGGTTCGGATGAGTAGCGAATCTGGTCCTCGTCCACGTCCCGCCCCCACTGGGCGTAGCGCTCCCGGAGCTGCTCCTGCTGCCTCTGACTCCGCTCCTGACGCTTGTCCATCTGCCACATCACCTTGTGGAGTCCGGCCTCACCGGATCCGGTGAGGGTGGCGATGGGGATCTCTCCCTGGTAGACGGTGAAGGTGGCGTCCTCTCCCAGATCCTGGCCCAGGTAGTAGTAGAAGGGAATGGCCTGGGGCTCGCTTTCCCCGTCGAAGTTGTCCGACGCGTACTCGGTGAAGTCGGCCTGAATCCACCGCACCTTCGACTCGGGCCGGAAGAAGTGGGCGTCCTGGGCCAGGAGGTCGGGGGTGACCTCCACCAGGGCGCTGATGTCGGCGATGTAGATGCCCCGGCCGTGGGTGGCCACGATGAGGTCGTTCTCCCGGGGATGGATCTTCAGGTCATGGACGGGCTGGGTGGGCATGTCGTTCTTCAAGCTCGTCCAGCTCTCTCCTCCGTCGATGCTGACGAAGACCCCGAACTCGTTGCCCACGAAGAGGAGATCCGGGTTCTCATGGTGCTCCCGGATGACGTTCACCGGCCCCTGGGGCAGGTTCGAGGAGATGTCCGTCCAGGTTTGCCCCAGGTCCGTGGTCTTGTAGACGAAGGGCCGGAAGTCGTCCCGCCGGTAACCCGTGTAGGAGATGTAGGCGGTGGCGGAGTCGTGGTTGGACGCCTCCACCCGGCTGACCCAGTACTCCGGGTTGTTCGGGATGTGGTCGTTCAGGAGGGTCCAGTCGTCCCCACCGTTCACCGTCACCTGGACGTTGCCATCGTCAGTGCCCACCCAGAGGAGTCCTTCCACCAGGGGGGACTCGTCCACGGTGGTGATGGTGGCGTACTGGATGTTCCCGTCCCCGCCCTTGCCGGTGGTGAGGGTGGCCGGGTCGGCCTTGGTGAGGTCGGGGCTGACGACCTCCCAGCTCTCTCCCCGGTACGGAGAGCGGAGGAGCTTGTTCGAGCCGTGGTAGATGACGTCGCAGTCGTGGGGGCTCACCAGAATGGGGGCGTTCCAGTTGAAGCGGAGCTCCGGGTCCCGGTAGCGGATGCTCCGGGACTCACCGGTCCAGAGGTCCAGGCGCCGGATGGGCCCGAACTGGGACTCGTTGTACAGGTAGCGGTTGTTGCAGTGGTCGAACTCGTTGTACATCCCGTCGCCACCTCCCACCCGGTTCCACTGCTCGAAGCGAATGGGCCCCCCGGCGGGGTTCGTGTGATAGGCCATGTGGGACCCGTTGTCCTGCAGTCCCCCGGCCACCCGGTAGGGTCGGGACATGTCGAAGCCAACGGCGTAGAACTGGGCCAGGGACTGGTTGTCCGGGTGGTACCAGTTCTCCCCGCCGTCCCAGGTCACGCCCATGCCGTGGTCGTAGCCCAGGATCATGTGATCCGAGTCCTGGGGATCGATCCAGAGGGCGTGATCGTCGCCACCGAAGTTGAAGGCCGCCTGGTCCCAGGTCTGGCCTCCGTCCTCCGTCTTCATGGTGCGGATGGAGAGCACGTAGACCACGTCGGGATCGTTGGGGTCCACCCGGATCTGCCCGTAGTAGTACGCCGGGCGTCCCCCGATGCTCAGGCTGTCGGGGCTCACCTTCCGCCAGCTGGCTCCGGCATCGTCGGAGCGGTAGATCTCTCCGCCGATCATCCCTTCGCTGGACTTGTGCTCCTGGAGCTCCCGGTACCGCTCCTCGTCGCTCATCCCCTCTTTGTTGGCATTCTCGATGGTGAGGTAGACGATGTTCGGATCCCGGAGGTAGATGTCGACGCCGATGCGACCCAGCATTCCCTGGGGAAGACCGTTGGTGAGCATCTCCCAGCTGTCTCCGCCGTCCGTGGACTTGTAGACCCGGCTTCCCGGCCCACCCAGGTCGTAGGAGAAGGGCACCCTCACCTTGTCGAAGGTGGCGGCGTAAAGAACCTGAGGATCGGTAGGATCCATGGCCACGTCCACCACGCCCATGGTCTTGCCCCTGACCTCCGGGGCCAGAACCTGTTCCCAACTCTCACCCCCGTTCGTGGTCTTGTAGAGGCCCCGCTCCGGGTTCTGGGAGTAGAGGTGTCCCAGGGCTGCCACGTAGACGATGTCGGGGTTTGTGGGGTGCACGACCACCCGGCCGATGTGGTGGGACTCGGGAAGGCCCAGGTGGGTCCAGGTCTGGCCGGCGTCGGTGCTCTTGTAGACTCCGTTCCCCCAATACGTGCTCCGTGAGTTGTTGGCCTCGCCGGAACCCAGGTAGAGGATGTCCGGGTCGGAAGGAGCCACGGCGATGTCACCGATGGAGAAGACCTGTTGGTCCGTGAACAAGACCTCCCAGGTCAGGCCGTGATTCTCGGTCTTCCAGAGGTGCCCCGACCCCGTGGCCATGTAGAAGGTGTAGGGCCGCTGAGACGGCACGGCCACGTCCACGAACCGACCGCTCTGCCGGGTGGGCCCGATGCTCCGGTAGTCGAAAACCGTGAGGTGATCTTCGGTGAGGGTCTGGGCCTCCGCCGAGGTGACGAGGGGCTGGAGGGCCAGGACCAGGATCGTGAGCACGAGGCCCGGGAGCCGGTAGGCGTTCCGGGCGGTGGAAGGACGGAACTCAAGACGATGGGGCTCCATGACGCATGACTCCGTAAAGAGTGAAGCTCCTGTGGCGACACCGCCTCGCTCCCGGGGGTTCCGGGAGCAACGAGAAGGCGGATGCGCTCGGATGCCGCTTGCTCAGGGGGCAACATGGGCCGCAGGGCTTCGTCGGGCCAGGGCCGCGGCGGTCCTGGGTCGGCGACGGCCCTGGGTCGGCGACGGCCCTTCCCTCCCTGCCCCTTCCCTATCCCAGATCAAGATCCAGCTGGACGCCGTTGAAGGTGAGGCGATGGTGGGGCGTGGGGCCGAGACGACGGAGGGCTTCCACATGCTCCCGGGTCCCGTAGCCCACGTTCGTCTCCCAGCCGTAGCCGGGATACCGCCGGGCCAGGCGTCGCATGAGACGGTCCCGGAGGACCTTCGCCACGATGGAGGCGCAGGCGATGGAGTGGACCGAGCCGTCCCCTCCCACCACGGCCTGGTGATCCCATCCCAGGTCCTTCACCGGCAGGCCGTCCACCACCACGTGCTCGGGGGCGATGGGAAGAGCGCCCAGGGCCCTGGCCATGGCCAGGCGGGTGGCGACCAGGATATTCAGGCGGTCGATCTCCCGGACCGACGCGGCCCCTGCGGCCACACATCGGGCCCGACCCATGACCTCCCTGCACAGCTCGTCCCGGTGGTCCGGCTTCAACACCTTGGAGTCGGTGGCGCCGGGGATCATGGCCCCGGGGGGCAGGACGACCGCGGCGGCTACCACCGGCCCGGCCAGGGGCCCCCGCCCGGCCTCGTCCACACCGGCGATGTGGGAAAAACCTCGGCTCCAGAATCCCCGCTCGTAGGAGAGGAGATCCTGGAGCCGATCTGCTCCATCCATGGTCCGGCGGTCCTGCCGGCGCGGATTACTGGGTGCGCTTCTCTTGAATCCGGGCGGCCTTGCCCCGGAGACCCCGGAGGTAGGTGAGCTTGGCCCGACGCACCTTCCCCCGACGGATCACTTCCACGCCCTTCACCGTGGGGGCGTGGACGGGAAAGACCCGCTCCACTCCCACGCCGCTGGAGATCTTCCGGACCGTGAAGGTCTCGCCCGTTCCCCCGCCCCGCCGGCCGATGCAGACCCCTTCGAAGGCCTGGATCCGCTCCTTCTCACCCTCGCGAACCCGGTACAGCACTCGAACCGTATCTCCGGGAGAGAACTTGGGCATGTCTTGCCGGAGCTGCTCCTGCTCCAGTTCCCGCAGCAGATCAGACATTGTGGTTTCCTCCAGGAGTCCGGGTGGATGCATTGGACTCGCAACGGTAAAGACTCGCAGACAGACGGGTAATGTAATGACCAGGGCTCCGGGGGTGAAGGGGCGAGGCCACGCCCTACTCCTTCCCTTTCTCTTCCTCCAGAGCCCCGGACTCCTCCTCGCCCTTCTCCAGGAGATCCCCGCGGCGCTCCCGGGTGAGGCGTTCCGATGCTCGCCGCCGCCAGGCCTCGATCCGGGCGTGGTTCCCGCTCTGGAGGACCTCCGGGACCCTGTGACCCCGGTACTCCCGGGGGCGGGTGTAGGAGGGGGGGCTCAAGAGCCCCTGGTCGTAGAAGGAGTCGGAGGCAGCGGACTCGTGGTCTCCCAGGGCCCCGGGAAGGAGACGGACCACGGCGTCCGTGATGGCCAGGGCGGCGAACTCGCCCCCGGAGAGGACGAAGTCCCCCAGGGACACCTCTTCCGTGGCCAGATGGTCCGCCACCCGCTGGTCCACATCCTTGTAATGACCGCAGAGGAGGGTGAGATCCGGTTCCACGGAATAGCGGACGGCGACGTCGTGGGTGAAGGGCTTGCCCCGGGCCGAGAGGAGCACCACCGGCCCCCGGGGTTCCAGGCTCTCCACGGCCTCGAAGAAGGGCTCGGGCTTCATGACCATCCCGGCCCCACCTCCGTAGGGATAGTCGTCCACCGTCTGGTGCCGGTCATGGGTGAAATCCCGGAGGTTCAGGACCCGGTAGTCCACCAGGCCCCTGTCCCGGGCCCGGCCCGGGATGCTCGTGCCCAGGGGAACCGGGAAGACCTCGGGGAAGATGGTGACGATGTTGATCCTCATGGATCCCTCACAGCTCCAGAAAGCCCTCGGGAAGGTCCAGAAGCATGACCCCCTCCTCCACATCCATCTCCTTCACGAACTCCTTCCGGAGGGGGACGTGACGGACTCCCCCGGGACCCCGGATCTCCAGGAGATGGGCCGGGTGAAGCTCGTAGACCTCCACCACGACGCCCAGCTCCACCCCCTCCGTGGTCCGAACCCGCATCCCCAGGAGCTGGTGGTAGAAGATCTCCCCCGCCTCCAGCTCCTCCAGCTCCTCCAGGGGCCTCAGGAGGTACCGTCCCCGGAGCTCCTCCGCCCCGGTCCGGTCCGTGACACCGTGGAGGCGGAGGAGATAGCCCCGGCGGAAGGGCCGGACTCCTTCCACGGACAGGGTAGGCCAGAGAGGATCGGGAAGCTCCCCTTCCTCGTCTCCCACGTACAGGATCACC
>CAZZEL010000113.1:0-11305 GCA_964652625.1 uncultured Gemmatimonadaceae bacterium | reverse complement strand
AGGGCCCCCGCCCCACGGGCGCGGTGGCGAGGCTTGACACTGAACAGACAGGTGAGGATCAGGCTGATGGCCATGCATCCCAGGAAGAAGGGCGCGAAGCTCCACCCGTCCTGGGGCGTGCCTCCCAGGAAGAAGGCCGGCAGGTGCCAGATCCCCCAGATGAGGCCCAGGAGGACGGCGGCCCACACCGGGGACAGACGTCGCTGGAGAAGAGGCAGCGCAAGGCCACGCCAGCCGAATTCCTCCACGGGGCCAAAGACCATCATGAAGGCCATGGCCGCCAGGACCGACGTCATCTCCGGGGCGGCCAGGACGTCCGACGACAATCCACCTCCCAGGGCCGCTCCCACAAAGAAGACGCCCGGGATTCCCAGAAGGAGGAAGGCCCACCAGCCGGCTGAGCACCGCCACAGGAAGGTCCGGCTCAGGTAGCGGCCGAGACCGGCGAATCCGGCCTCTCGCACCACCAGGGTGAAGGCCGTGATTGCCGGAGAGTAGACGGCCAGAATGAACAGGGGTGGCTTCCCCGGGGCGGTCCGAAGATCTGCTCCAGAGGGCCCGGCAGCAGGAAGAAGAGGGCGAAGATCCCCCAGGTCAATCCGAAGGTCATGAGAAGGAACGGTACCAGTGCTCCAGAGGGCAGATGCCCGTGACGCGGGTCCTCTCGACTCGTGTGCATGGTGACTCGTCTTCGGTTCCAGGGGTTGGTGGGGGGAAGGAGCAGGGGGGCAGAAGTGCCTTCGTCCCCCCCCCGGGTGCGACTCGGACGGGGACCTGAGCCGCACCCGGGGAGGACGGTCTCCATCGCTAGAAGTGGAATCCGATTCCCAGCTCGAAGGCCAAGGATTCCATGGTCACCGGCACGTCGGTGCCCTCAACCGTCAGGTCCCGGGAGATCTTCCTGTACCGGAGCCCCGGCGTCAGGCTCCAGTATTCCCCTAAGGGCACGACCACCCCGGCGCCGGCTTCGGCACCGAACCCGTGTCCGGAATCGTCCACGGCGTCCCCGTCGCCGTCCTTGAGCTCCATGTGATCGTAGATGCCGCCCAGGCGGACCCACCATGCCGTCCGGGACGTTTCGCTGAAGGGACGGTCGTACCGGAGGCCCAGGACGTAGCCGGTCTGATGGATGTCCATGTCCGGCCCGGCGATGGATTCCAGCGCGGAGAAGCGGGCCCAATCCCACCCGGCGTAGGCCGAGACATTGGGATGGAATCGGTACTGCAGGTTGGCCTCGAAACCGAAGCCGCTGTTGTCGTACTCCCGCTCCGTGTCCTGGGTGGAGATGGCTCCGTTGCCCCGGATCTCCAGCCCGATGGTATTCTGTCCGGCGAGGGGAGAGATCGCACCGAGGCCGACGAGGAAAAGCGCCGTCGTTGTGAGGGTCATCTTCTTCATTTGTGAATCTCCTTTCGATTCGATGGATCAGTTCAGTTGACTTCCAGCTACCGACCGTTCTACGGGTCCAACCGGACTACGGAGATCAGTCGAAGGTTCAGATCGTGGATTCGCCTTGGTCGGCCGAAGAGCTCGGCCTGGTCGGCCACCCGGATCTCCAGAACCGAGTTGTCACCCACGGTCTCGACCGTGTCCGCAGCGAACCACTCGGGCCAGCTTGCGGCCAGCGCCCCGACGACCTCCACCCGGTAGACCACCGTTTCTCTCGCTGGTTGTTCTTCGTTCACGTTCATGGCGTCCTCCCGGTTCAGGGCCACACGCGGCGGCCGCACCGTCCCAATCGCTCCCTTTTCGCATCACCCTTCTAAAACTCCCACTCCAGCCCGAAGATGGGCAGCAAGCCCCACTGGTTGGTGGTCTGGACTTCGCCCTTGATGGCGTTCCAGCTATAGGAGGCCACGTTCTTCCGGTCATAGGCGTTCCACACACTCACGTACCAGACCAGGTTGCTTCCGCCGAAGTAGAACCGGCGGTCGAAGCGCAGATTGAGGGAGTGGTAGGCCGGGTAGCGGGACTCGTTCACCCTGGAGCCGTCCAGGACCGTCCTCCCGCTGGCCTCCGAAGCCTCCAGGTCCAAGGGGGTGTAGGGCGGACCACCGGCGTAGATCCAGCGGAGGCTGAACTCCCACTTCTCCGAAGGCTTGTAGCCTCCCTCCACGCTTCCCATCCAGCGGTTGTCGAAGACCCTGGGCCTCCACTCGCCGTCGTAACCCCGGTATTCGGAGCGGGACCATGACGCGCTGGCCAGACCGTAGAAATCCCGAGCCAGCTTCTTCTGGAAGAGAAGCTCTACGCCGCGGGAACGGGCCCGGCCCGTGGACACCAGCTCCGGGTGGTTGAAGAAGAACCCGTAACGGTACACGGCCTCGTCGGCGGTGAAGAGGCTCGGCTCTTCGGGGTCCATGGGAAAGTCCCGGTACTCTTTCAGGTAGCCCTCCAGCGTCACCCGGGTGTCCGGGGACAGGAGGTGTTCGATTCCCCCCACCAAGTGGGTAGCCCAGGGCTGATCCAGGTCCCGGTTGTCGTCCCGCTGTGCCAGAAGGATCATGGGCAGGTTCTGGCGGAAGATCCCTGCCGAGAGGTTCAGGCTGGTCTGGTCCGTGGCCTGGAGAGAGAGGCTCGCCCGGGGGGAGACGGACAACTCCTCGGTGTGCTCGAAATAATCGGACCGGGCACCCACGGTGGCGGTTAGCCTGGAGAAGGGCTTCACGGTCAGGCTTGCAAAGGCACCGGCCTGCCCCGTGGTGAGGACGTCGTCAATGTTCAACGCCGGGATGGTCTGACCCAGGGACCCGGTATACTCGGCCATGTGCTGCTGGAAGTCGGTCTTGATGAGCTTCGCGTCCCCGCCGAAGCGGAGGGTGGCCGAGGAGCCGAACCGAAGCTGATTCTGGTTCCTGAGGCTCACGGCCGACTCTTTGGCGTCCTTGTCGATGAGAATCGACTCGGTGACGGTCTCCATGAAGTCGTCTTCGAATCCGGTAGTGAGGAAGGACACCGTCGTGTTGGAGAGGAAGCTACCGCTCCAGATCGCCTGCCAGTCCAGCCCCACCGCACCCTCCTGGACCTTCTGGCCGCCGTAGATGTCTAGATCGTTTTCGATGGCGGCGTCATAGGTCGAGGAGATGTCGTCCAGCCCCAGGATCCCCAGGGCCACCAGGCGGTGGTTCCGGTTCAGGTCCCAGGCGAGCTTCAGCGTGGCATCGGTATACTGGGGCGCCACGTCGGCGTCCGTCCCCACGGCATCCACCACCAAGTCCAGGTAACTGCGCCGGACGGAGAAGAGGAAGGAACCGTCTCCTCCTCCCATGGGCCCTTCCATGACCGCTCCGAATCCGGTGAAGTTCAGGTCCAACTGTCCGTCGAACTCCTCTCGGTTGCCTTCTCTCAGGCGAATGTCCATCACCGAGGAAAGGCGGTCCCCGAAGCGGGAGGAGAACCCACCCGTATGGAAGGACGCGTCCTTGATGAGGTCGGTGTTGAGAAGGCTGATGGGGCCCGACGAAGAGCCATGGGAGGGGAAGTGGTTGATGTTGGGGATCTCGATATTGTCGAGAAAGAACCCGGTCTCCAACGGATTCCCGCCTCGGACCGCCAGCCCGTTGTTCTGGTCCGACACCTTCGCCACGCTGGGCAGGGTCATGAAGATGCGGCTCACGTCTCCCGCCGACCCCGGAGCCCGCCGGATTTCCTCACCGGAGTAGCCGGTCTGGCTGGTGGCCTCCTCCTTCTCCTTCTGGAAGTAGCCGCTGTTGACGGTGATCCCCTCCATCTCGATGGGGGCCGTCTTCAGGGACAGCTCCACGAAGGTGATTCGTTCGGATCGGACCACCACGTCGGACAGGTACCCGGTGGCGTAGCCCAGGTGGGTGGCGGAGAGGGTGTAGGTCCCCACCTCGACCTGGGAGAGAGTGAACCAGCCATCCTCCCCGGAGATGTTGGTGAGGTGGTCGTCCTGGTGGGCGCTCTGTGTGGTGACCTCGACGCCCGGCATGGGGAGAAGGGTCTCCGCGTCCAGGATCTGGCCCCGGATGGTGCCCACCCGCTCCTGGCTCCCGTCCGAGGCCTGGGCGCCGAGTTGTCCCGGCCCCACGACGAGCGCTGCTATCAGTGCAAGAATCCCGTAGGATCTCATCGTTCTCAACTCCATCTATGGATTAGGGATTGGAACTCCAAGGCCCGTATGAGCCCCTGAGGGTGTTGGCGGAATGGCAGGGAGGCGGGCGGTCGGGGGTTCTTCATTTGTGAATCTCCTTTCGATTCGATGGATCAGTTCAGTTGACTTCCAGCTACCGACCGTTCTACGGGTCCAACCGGACTACGGAGATCAGTCGAAGGTTCAGATCGTGGATTCGCCTTGGTCGGCCGAAGAGCTCGGCCTGGTCGGCCACCCGGATCTCCAGAACCGAGTTGTCACCCACGGTCTCGACCGTGTCCGCAGCGAACCACTCGGGCCAGCTTGGGGCCAGCGCCCCGACGACCTCCACCCGGTAGACCATCGTTTCCCTCGCTGGTTGTTCTTGATGGACGTTCACAGTGTCCTCCCGGTTCAGGGCCACCTGCGGCGGCCGTGCATGAAGGGTAGAAAGGCAGGGGCCCGGGGGCGTCACCCCCGCGGGTGATTCGAAGGGTGATCTTCAGGAGGGGACTGGGTGATCATCCCCGGGGGTGGCGGATCACTCCCATGGACAGCCGTTCCGGTGATCCGCATCTTGCTCCCCCATCGTCACCCGTTGCCGGAGCACGCGAACCGAGGGCCATGCCTCAAAGCCGTCTCATCCAGACCAAGGTGCATCCGCCGCGGGTCAAGGCTCCGCTGGTTCCCCGGTCCCGCCTGTCCCGGCGCCTGGAGTCCCACGGCGGCCGGATCGTTCTGGTCTCGGCCCCCGCCGGATTCGGGAAGACGGTGCTGGTGGCGGATTGGCTTTCCAGGGAAGAGGTGCCCCGGGCCTGGTACTCGCTGGACGAGCTGGACAATGATCCGTCGCGTTTCTGTGCCCATCTGGCTGCGGCGGTGGCCGGCCTGGAGGTGGACGGGGCGTCCGAGGCGGCCGATTTCCTCCGCAACCTGGCCCCTCCGGAGTTGTCCCTGCCCCCGGGTTTTCTTCCGGCCTTCCTGGAGATGGGCCCGGAGCCCATCATAATCCTGGATGATCTCCACGAGCTCGAGTCCCCTCATGTTCTCCAGGTGGTGGAGGCGCTGGTTCAGGCGGACGGACCCGGTCCTCGCCTCGTTCTCATGACCCGGGAGGATCCGCCCTTTTCCCTGGGTCGGCTTCGAGTGGAGGGCGAGCTCCTGGAGATTAGGGCGAAGGACTTGAGATTCACCTGGGAGGAGACCGTCCATCTGCTGGATCGGTTGCTCCCCGGCGCCCTGGACGAGGAGCAGGTCCGTCGCCTCGATGAGCGAACGGAGGGATGGGTAGCCGGCCTCCGCCTCGCGGCCATCGCTCTGCAGGACGTTGCGGATCCCGAGGCTCTGGTGAGCTCCTTCGCCGGGCAGCATCGGCTCATCATGGAATACCTCCTGGAGGAGGCCCTGGAGCGACAGACGCCCGAGCTCCAGCGGTTTCTCCTGGACACGTCCATCCTTCGCAGGTTCAACCCGGACACCTGTGTTGCCGTCACCGGCAACCCCCGGGCCCGGGACCAGTTGAGGGAGGCGGAAAAGGCGAACCTCTTTCTGATTCCCCTGGGCAGCCAGGGTGAATGGTACCGGTACCACCACCTCTTCGCCGACCTCCTCCGCTTCAGCTTGGAACAGAAGGACCGGGCTCGGCTGGAGGAGCTCCACCGGCGAGCCAGTGCCTGGTTCCAGGTGGAGGGTGACCTGGCGGCGGCCCTGGGGCATGCCTCCCGGATGGAGGACCAGGCCCGGCTTCTCGAGCTCCTGGATGGGGAGGTCCTGGGAATGATAGGCCGGAGCGAGATGGCTGCCCTCCGGCACTGGACGGGAAAGGTCCGGGCGCCCCTCTTCCAGCCCTATCCCATGGTCCTGCGGGATTGGATGGCTGCGGGTGATCACCGACCGGGCGCCTGACCTGGAGCCTCTTCTGGAAGTGGTCAGGGATGCGTTGGAGCGGGTGCCGGCGAAGTATGATCCGGCCCGGAGACGCCGTGCCGACCTTCACGTGGGTGTTCTTTCCGCCTATGCGGCCCGATATGCCAACCGGTACCAGGAAGCGCTTCGCCTTGCCGACGACCTCTGGGAGCAGATGGCCGACGCCGATCCCTTCACCCGGGGGCTCCTGACCTACAACAGCGCCAGGGTGCGCATGGCCCTGGGAGAGGTGGAGGCTGCGGCCGAGTCATTGGACCGGGCCTTCGAGGATCATCTTCGCCCGGGGAATCTCTACCTGACCCTAACCAGTCTGGGCCGGAGCGCGGCGGTGGTGGCCCAGGTGGAGGGTGTACCCCGGGCCACCGAGTCCCTGGCTGCCGCCCGGACCTTCGTCGAGGGCCGGGGTCTCACGCGAAATCCGGCCTATTCCATCGTCTTGTTCCACCAGGGCCACGGCCTGTTCCTGGCAAACCGGTTGGACGAGGCCCGCTCCTCTTTCGAGAACGCCGTCGAGCTGGCCAGCCCCGAGGACTTCCCGGAGGAACGGGGGAACGCCCTGGTGGGGCTGGCACGGGTTGCGGCGGCCCAGGCACGGTTCAGGGAGGCCAACGAGATCCTCGTGGATGCGGCGAGCCTGGCCCAGGGCAGCAACATGGACCTGGCCGATACCACGCTGGAGTTGGAGCAAAAGCGGTTGGCCATGGCCCGGAAAGCCGCCGGGGAGGGGCCGCCGGTGCCCCAACTGATCCCGGACCGGGAGGCCGGGCTCTGGACCACGATCCGGGAGACGGAGTTGATCCTGGCTCTCCAACAGGCCATTCGGGGGGGACGGTACGAACTGGTGGACCAGTTCAGCAGAGGCCTCGAAGAGGAGAGCGGAGGCCGGGGGCGGGGCCCGGCACAGTGTACGGCCCTCATGGGCCGGGCCCTCCTCCCCGGCCATCCGGATCGATGGGGCGTCCTGGATCAGGCCCTCATTCTGTCGGCTACCCGGGGCTACCTTCGCCCTCTCCTGGATGGAGGGCCGCCCGCTGCCGACCTCCTCCGGGCCGGCCTGACCCGGCCCCTCTCCTCCACCGGTCGTTCACACGCCCGGTCCCTACTGGAGGCCTTCGAGGCCCGACTCCAGGAGGAGGCGGACGGAGGAACATCCGTGCTCCCGGATCCTCTCACCGACAGGGAGACGGAGGTCCTCGCCTGCCTTTTCCAGGGGTTGAGCAACAAGGAAATCGCAGGGCCATTTTCGTGTCCATCGACACGGTGAAGACCCATCTCAAGCACATTTACGACAAGCTCGGGGTTTCGGACCGCAATGCCGCCGTGAGGAGAGCCACGGAGCTCGGGTTGGAGCCGCCTGAACCAGAGTAATCGGGCCCCGCAGATCACCCGGCCGAGATCACCGGGGTCGCCAGGATCGTGTCCAGGAGTACCGTAAGGATGATGATGGGAACGAGGACACCGTGAAGGCGCCGGTTCTTCGAGACCGCAAGGATGAGGGCACAGGCCACCATGGGAATTCCGGAGAGGTTCGCCGGGTGGAACACCGGGAACCCGAAGACGAGGGGGTCGAGGAAGGTGCCCTCCAGGGTTCCGAGAACGACCAGGATCCAGAGGAGAGAGGATTGGCGGTAGTAGTACTCTTCCAGGTTGGCGTCCTGGGCGTCGGCCGGGAAGAGAAGATGCGCGATAAGGAACAGGAGAATCGGTGACGCCAGGAGCGTCAGCACCGCGAAGAAGCTGATCTCGCCCATCCCCTCCATCTCCCAGAACTCCCACCACTGCTGGAGGAGGGCGAAGAACACGCCCCCCTGAAGCAGGATGTGGACCCAGTAGAAACGAACTCCGTCCCGGGCCCTCAGGAGATTGGCCCAGCCCGTGAGGATCTCCGTGAGCCCGAGTCCGATGACCACGGATACAAGGACCATGAGAAACTCGAAGAGTCCCATCGTCTGCCTCCCTTGGGTTTTTTCGGGGAGCCCGACGCAGCGAAATGCTGAACGCCGGTTGCTCCTGGAACGGCCCCCTCACCGGCTTCTATCAGACTCCACGACCAGGGCGGCAAGCCGCCTCTCCATCTCGGAAACGAGTCGGCCACCCGACTCGACGTCCGTGTTGACCTGAAAGGCCACGGCGATGCCGTGGTCCGGGTAGTACCGCATGCTGGACACGTAGCCCGGAATGCGTCCGGCATGCCCCCACACCGGCCCAAGGGGACCGGACTCGTAGATGGCCACGCCGGCCCCGTACCGGACATTATCATTTTCGGGCTCCACCGGTGCACCCTTCAGAAGCTCCGTCAGATACTCCCCTTTCAGGGCTTCCCCTTCGTAGAGCTTCCGGGCCCACACCACCAGGTCCCCGGGGTTGCTGACGAATCCCCCGCCGGCCCACTCCACCCCGGGATTCCAGGCCATGATCCCCGGGGCGACGGTGGTCCTGGGCGGAAGACCAAAGGGGTTGCCCGGGTCCGTGTAGCCGGCGGCCAGTCCCGGCAGGATCCGACGGTCCGACGGAGTGGTGAGGCCGAGGCGAAGGGGCACCAGAAAGCGGTCCATGACGACGTCGTACAGGTTGCGCCCGGTGGCTTTTTCGAGGATGAGACCCAGGAGGACGTACCCCGTGTCGGTGTAGGCCCACCCTTCTCCTGCGGGGAAGAGAGGAGGTTCATCCAGGACGAAGGAGACCAGATCCTCCGGAGAAAAGGGGATTTCTTCCTGGTCCTTCGTCTGTTGCCATGCTTCGGCGAATGCCCCGGAGTACACGTGGTCGGGGACTCCCCCGGTGTGCCGGAGAAGCTGACTTACCGTGAGGGTGGAATGATTCGGAAGGCGGTTGAACCACGGCCGCTCCCCCAGCCACCGGCTCACCGGATCCTGAATTCCGATTTCCCCGTCCTCGACCGCGGCCAGGACGGCGGCCGCCACGAAGGTCTTGCCGATGCTTGCGGCGAGCATTCGGGACCCGGGCTTCATGGGCGCCTCCGACTCCAGGTCCGCCAGTCCCGTCGCAGCCCTTCCCACCGTGCCGTCGGGAAGAATGAAGGCGGCGGTGGCGCCGGGAAATCCGAACTCACGCCACAGGGCCGTCAGCTCCTGCTTGAACCGGGTCTCCAGCTCCTGGCCGAACCGGCTTTCCAGCTCTTGGCCGACGGCATGGGTGGAGGCGTCCGGGAGGGAGATCGCGAGGAGGCCGCCGAGGACGATCAGAGCCGGAGCGGCGTGGTTCGGTAGAGCGCGTTTCATCGTCCCTCTTTCATGCCATTCTTCGTTCCGATGCTCCCGTGGCTTGCCGGTGATGGACCCGGGGTGGAAGCGTCCGGATGAAGCCCGAACGGCACCCTCGCGGCGCAACCAGCCGTCCATCGGTGCGTCTCATTCCTGTCGAATCCGTGGAACCGTGCACCTCAGACGATACGGACGCAATGCACAGGATCAAGATGTTATTGATGGTACCAGCGGCTCTCATCGTGTCGGTCACCACTGCTGCCGGTTAGGCCGATCTCGTGGCTCGTTACGAGGCGGGAGCCCTCGAAGAGGTCCTCGCATCCCTCCCGGACTCCTCGTTCCCGCACCTTCCTCTCGATGCGCAACGACTCCACCTCCTTGCCGAGGCTCGGGCCTACCGGGGCTACCACGCACTCGAACAGTTGGCACCGCTCCTGGCTCAAAACCCGGACGATCCCTCCCTTCTCGCCACGGCCGCGGTGGTCCACCACGCCGCCGGGCGACTGGACGAGGCCGGCGAGTACGCTCGTGCAGCGTTGGCGGCGGACCCATCCCAGGTCGTCGTCGACGGGCTCTTCCAGTGGGGCGAGGATGACACGAATCAGGATCCGGCGCATCCGGAAACCCGCCTCCGCTTCCACGAAGCCACCGCCCTCACCCACGAGCTTCTGGAGAGCCTTCAGCACACCGTGAGAAGTCGGGTGCTCCGCCACTTTCGTCGCCACGGCCTCCTGGAGCCACACGACGCCGAGGATATGCTGGCCTGGAATCACGATCGTGATCCATACTGCACCTCATGGCTGTGGTGTGCCCCGAACCAGCTTCTTGCCCTGTTGTGGACTGGGCGGGTTTGGCCCCGGGGGCTCGTAGAGACGTTTGGATCGACCGAATCCGCAGGGCTGCGCCTTGAGCAACCCGGCAGTGTACCACCTTTGCACGGTGCTCCGAGCAACGCCAAGGTACTCGGCCATTTCCCCAACCGTCCACAGGCCCTTTTCCCGGAGCCGCGTGTAGCGGTTCCTGAGGTTGTTCCGCACGCACAGATCCCGGACCCGGGCCGGCGTGAAGGGCAGACCGGTCCCTGTACGGTGGCCTTCGGCATGGAGTAGGTCGGGGATCTCTTCTTCCATGTGTTCATCCAGAAGCTGGTCGACGCGTTCGACCACTGCTGGGTCCGTTCGTCGAAGATCCGCGGCCCGAAGAGGAAGAGGGAGCGTGAGGGTGCGAGTGGCACCCCCCTTGAAACGGACGTGGGCCGTGATCTCGTCGCCCCGGATCATGGTGACATCCTCGATCATGAGCCGAGCCATCCGCTTCTTCTCCCGGTGCGGGGTGTGGGGGTCGCTCCACAGGCGAGGGAAGTCGGTAGCGAGTCGCAGGATCTCCGCCCGGCTTTCCTCATCGAGGCCTTCCTCCTCGGCTGCCGGCTTCCGTTCATAGTGCTCCTGGGTCTGGGCGAAGGCTCTGAGCTTCTCATTCCAGTCCGCTTCCAGGGCATCGGCCACCAACCGGTGATCAGGATCCACACGGCGGTACCGTCGCTCCGCCAGATCCGCTTCGTAGCGTGCCTGTTCGAGATCTTCCCTACGCAACCGGTCCACCTCCTCGGCTCGAGCTCGGAGCTCGTCCCCCACCGAGAGGGCGACCTCGAGGCTCAGGGGCGTCATCACCTCGACGAGCAACTCTCCGATCCTCTGATCCAGCTCCGACCCCAGGAGGTTCTGGCAGGCCGGGTCGCCCCACTGCAGACGGCCAAGCTGGCAAACGTATCTCACACGCTTGGTGCCGTCGGGCCGGGCTCGGTACTGCGTCGTCATCCGGTCCCCACAGAGCCCGCACACGACCATACCCTGCAACAGGGCGGGGCCTTCGCGGGGCGGGCTCTGGCGCCGATCCTGGCCTCGCGCCTGGGCGTTCAGACGCAGGCGACCCACGTTGGCCTCGTACTCCGTCCAGGTGATGTAGCCTTCGTGCATGTCGGGGATCAGGACCTGCCACTCTTGTCTCGGTAGCGTTTGGACGCGCACCCCACCCCCCGGCTTGGGTCGCGTCCGGGTGCGGC
>CAZZEL010000112.1:5956-11590 GCA_964652625.1 uncultured Gemmatimonadaceae bacterium | reverse complement strand
GGCATCCGCAAGACCCCTGCGCGCGGCCGCACCCACCTTGTTCAACAGCCTTTTAACGCCCCTCCCCGGATTCCTGTCTCAACCATGGAAGCCCTCTAGCAGTGACTCCACCCACGATTCGAGGGAGGGCATGGAGACGAACCGGGCCAGGGACACGGCTCCTGGAGACAAGGCGGCAGCCGGACGTCAGCATCCGGAGCTGCTCTCTCCGGATGGGGACTCGTCCCTCGCGGACTTCCGGGTGTGCGCCCTCACGCTGGTCATTCTCGGCTTGATCCTCCCCCCGAGGCTTAACGAAACGGCCCTCGACCTCGTCTCCTCGTCAAAGGAATGGGGATCGGGCCCAGTGCAGGTGGAGGGACGGTCCCTGGAGCTTGACGATTCGCGGCCTCCCGGGGAGAGAGGATCCGGGACAGACCCGAGGGAGCGGCCGGGCTTGAGAGACGATCCGAAAGCACCCGACCAGGACTCGGACGCCGGGTTGGTGCGGGAAGCTCGCAAGGGGAGCAGTCGGGCCTTCGAGACGCTGGTGCGGAGGCATCTTCCCTCCGCCCACGGTCTGGCCATGTCCATGGTCCGGGACGAGGACGAGGCCGACGACCTCTGCCAGGAAGCCTTCGTGAAGGCCCTGGAGCGGATCCACCAGCTCAAGGACCCGGAGAAGTTCCGGACCTGGCTTCTTTCCATCGTCCGGAACCGGGCCCTGACCCTCCTGGATCTCAACCAGCGAAGGGGAGGGCCTTCATTGGAGGAAACCTCTCTCGCCTCTCCTGCGGACGGACCGGAGAAGGCCCTGGAGAGGCTGGAGCTCGATGCGGCCCTGAAGAAAGCCCTGGAGAATCTCTCCACGCTGCAGAAACGCGTCTTCGTGCTCCACGAGCTGGAGGGACTGGATCACCAGGAGATCGCCACCTCCCTGGGGATTTCCCGGGGATCGTCCCGAGTCCACCTGCATCACGCCCGGCGGGCCCTGCGAACCCGGCTGGACCGAAGCCACCTGGAGGAAGCCTGATGACGGATATGCAGCGGCGGCACGTTGAGCCGTCCCCCTTGCAGGGGAGGACGGACCGTTGGGACCCCCTGGTCCGCCGCATCATGGTGGCGGCGGGGCCGGAGCTGGCCCGCCTCAGGGCCCAGGCCACGGTGGCCGGGCAGATGGATCGTTGGACCCGGCCCCTCCTTCCCCTGGCCGCCGCTCTCATCCTGGTCTTCGGCTCCATCCTGGCCTGGGCTGAGCCCGGTCCCGGAGCCCAGGACCCGGACGCTCCTCTCATGGCGGAAGTCCTGGTTCCCGAGCCCTTCAGCCTGTGGCTGGAAAGCGGGGCCAGCTACACCCTGGCCGAGCTGGCGGAGGCCCTTCCGGAGGAGGGACCATGATGGGAGGACAGAAGACCGCAGCCGGGGCACTCCTGATCTCCGTTTTCCTGGCCGGCGTCCTGGGAGGCGCCGCCGGCACGAAGCTCCTGGATCGGGACCCCTGGGAAGAGCGGCTGGAACAGGCTCCCCTCCCGGGCTATCCCGGACCTCGCTCCCCTCGCATGGGGCGCCACGGGGGAGGACCCCGGGAGTTGGGAATCACCCCCATGTGGTTCAGCAAGCGCCTGGCCGATCAGCTGGAGCTCTCGGAGGAACAGGAAGAGGAGATCCACTCCGTTCTGGAGACCCGGCGTCAACGGGCGGAGGAGGCCATGGCGAAGACCGCCCCCATCCTCCGGGCCCAGTTCGACTCCGTGCAGATGGAGATCCGGGAAATCCTCAGCCCGGAGCAACGCGCCCTCTTCGACGAGTTCCGGCGGAGGGACAGGGAGAGAGCCTTCCGGAGGTTTCCGGGTGCTCCCGTGGACAGTCCCCCCGGGCGAGCCATGGAACGACGGTAGGATGGTAGCCCCCCTCTTCGGAGCATTGGAGAAGCCCTACTGACCGTTGCTCCCCTCCAACTCTCGTTCTACCGAAAGGAGTGGATCTCCACCTCCGTGGGGCCCAGACCCGACGGGATGCTGTCTGCCAGCTCGAATGTCCCCGGGCTGTACCGGAATACCCAGGGGGCGAGGCCCTGGCCGGGACTCCCGAAGAACGTCTGATAGAGGTTTCCGTCGGCGGTGGTGTAGACGGAGGAGGCTCCCCGGCACCCCCCACCGGCCAGGGGAGCGCACACGGGATCCCCCGGGCCCCGAAGGAAGGAGCCTGTGCCGGAATCCCAGACCACGGTACCGAAGAAGTACCCGGACACATAGACCAGACCCTCGTCATCCACGTGGACATGCCCGGACCCGGCGGGGAAGCCGTCCACCAGGTCCACCCGGGTGAGGGTCTCGGGATCGATGACGGCCACGGTGCTGGGGTCCATGTAGTTTCCGGTGTTGGTCACGTAGAGAAAGCCGTCGGGCCCCAGGTCCCCGAACTGGGGATTCTGCCCTCCGGTCTCCACGGTGCCCGTGACCGTCATGGTGCCCGGATCGATGGCGGTAACCACCCCTTCTCCGGCGGGGAGGTAGTTGTCGTCCAGGTTCGCGGAGATCACCAGGACCCGGGACGGAGAGACCGTGATGACGTCCGTGGGGAAGGGGGCCACACTCGCCGTCTCGGTGATATTCTGGCTCGCCTGGCCCAGGGTGAACATCCCCACTTCGTCCGTCTCCTGGTTGGCCACCACCACCGTCTGGTCATCGGCGAAATCCGAGCCCGTGGCGTTGCCGGAAGGGAAGAGGAAGAAATCCTGGATCTGACGGGACCGGAGCTCGATGACGGCCACGGAGGCGGCATTGCCCAGGGGCACCGCGGCCCGCTCCCCCCTCACGGCGAGTCCCGTGGCCGTCACCGAGCTGCTGGCTCCCAGGGCAATGTCCCGACTCTCCTCCGGGTCCCCGAGTTGGAAGAGCCGGACGGCGTTGCTCAGGGAGTTGACCATCAGCCCCATTCGTGGATCGGAGACGGTCCCGTCCAGGAACTCCAGCTCCTGAATGACCACGGAGATGGAGGCGGTGGCCTGGTTTCCGTGGGAGTCCCTTGCCGTCAGGGTGATGGTGTGGACCCCCACGGAGGGCGAGGACACCTCCAGGGCGCTCCCGGTTCCCAGGGTGCCGTCGATGGAGCTGGTCCAGGCCAGGCTGCTGTCGGGAAGGGGGCCGTCCTGGGGATCCGAGCCGGAGCCCTGCAGCGGGAGCCTCGAGCCTTCGAAGGCCGTCCACCCGGAGGCGGGAGAGGTGATGGTCACGGTGGGATCGCCGGGGCCCATGGGACCATCATCGTCGTCGCAGGCTCCCAGGAGCGTGAGGAGCACGAGGGGGAAGAGGGGACAAGAGACGCGGCACAGGCGCGCCGGGGATCGGGAGAGCTTCGAGGCTCTGAGGTGCATGGAAGAGGCTCCGGAAAGCAGGATGGGACTCAGTTCGCGTCCGATCAGTTCGCGGTCGGCTCCAGGTGCAGGCTGGCGGACCACCCCCGCCCCGGGAGGGGATAGTCCACCAGGAGAGCGGCCCGCTCGTCGAGAAGGTTCGTGAGGGAAAGGTCCAGTCCACCGTCAACCGGCCCGAGGGAGAGGGGCAGGCCCAGCCCCAGGTCGATGGTGGTATAGGGATCCAGGGCATTGAGATCGGATCCGGGCACGGCTCTCCGGGCTCCCACGTGGTTCGCCCCCACGGTCACCTCCCCCAGGGGAAGGTCCAGGCGCCCCTCCACGTGACCCGTGATCCGGGGCCTGTAGACCACCTGCCCGGACAGGACCCCACCCCGGTAGGCCACCCGGGACCAGGCGACCTGGCCGGACACCGAGTGGGTTCCTCCAAGGGCCGGGAGCTCGGCCCGTAGCTCTACATCCACACCTCTCCGGGTGACGTCCACGTTGTCCGGGCTCCAGATGAACCGGAAGTCCGGGAGCCACAGGATCATGTCGTCGATGTCGGACCGGTAGGCCGACACCCGACCGTCCAGACGGAGCTCCGTCAGGTGGAGGGTCTGACTCAGGGTTGCGGACCATTCCCCCCGGACCCGCTCCGGCCGAAGGTCCGGGTTCGGCCGGACACGGACACCTTCCTGGAAGAAGAGGTCCGAGAGCCCGGGAGGGGCGAAGGCGCTCCGGAAGGCCACCTCCAGCTCCGTGCCTTCCCGAAGAAGGGTCACCATCACGCCGGGGGAGGCCTCCGTCCCGTCCAAGCGGTCCTGTCGGTCCAGACGCAGGCCCGCCTGGAGCTCTCCCCGGGCGCTCCGCCCCAGCCGGTGGGAGATCTCTCCCCGGGCCCAGAGAGCCACCTCTTCCGTGGTGGAGGAGGGGGGATTGAGCTCCCGGGACCGAACCCGGAGGCTTCGGAACTCGGCTCCCCCCCGGATCACCACCGGCCCCATGGCCTTCCATCCCTCCGCGCTCAGGTCCCTCTGAGCCACTCGGGCCACCTGGTGATAGGCCGGCCCCGAGGGGGGGGCCGAGTCCCGGTACTCGGCTCGCTGCCACTGGAGGCCCAGGAGAAGGGAGGCCCCGGCGGCCCTGTCTCCCACCTCGGCGCGGAGGCTGCCCCCGTGACGGTCATGTTCCTGCCGGCCGCTTCGGGACGGCTGGGCGATGGTTCCCGGGCTACCCCGGTGGATTCGGCTGCCGTGCAGGCGGAGGGAAACCTCTCCCAGGCTCCCCGCATAACCCAACCTCAGGTGCCCTCCGCCCCGGTGGAAGCGGCTGTTGACCCGCCGAGCCTCTCCGCCTCCCCGGAAGGCCGGGACGTCATAGAGAAAGTCCCCCTTCGCACCTCTCCACTGTCCACCCAAGCTGACATCCCAGGAGGAAGAGGGAACCCAACTCACACGGCCGGACATACGTTGGGACTCCCACGCCCCGGCCCCCACGGTCAGGCTGGCCGTGCTCTCCTCCGACCTTCGGCTTTCCAGCAGGACCACTCCCCCCAGGGCCCTCCCGCCGTACCGATCGGACCGGGCCCCGGGAAGCACGACGACCCGGCTCAGGGAGGCCAGATCCACCGTGCTCAAGTCCACCTCACCGGTGAGGGGGGAGTTCAGGGGCATCCCGTCCAGGAGGACCAGGATCTGGTCCGACTCCGCCCCCCGGAGCTGGATTCTGCTGGGCGCTCCCGGACCTCCCCTCCGAACCACCGTCAGGCCCGAGACCCTCTGGAGAGCTTCAGGCAGATCCTGGACCGTGGGCCCCAACTCCTCGGGCACGATCTGGATACCGCCTCCCGCCACTCCGCCGGAGAGAGCGGGAATCTCCAGGTCCGGCACCTCCAGGGGATCCGGCGGCAGAACCACCCGCACCTGGACCCGGCGACCGTTCACGGCCTCGGCTTCCACCGTCCTGGACTCGTATCCCAGAGCCGAGACCCGGAGCTCGTGGCGTCCCGGAGCCAGGCCCCGAAGGCTGGCGGCTCCAGCTTCGTCCGTTACGGACGTGAGGCCCGCCTCCGACGCCTCGACCGTAGCCGAGGGAATGGGATCGCCGCTGACCTGGCTCGTCACCCGGACCTCTACGACGGCGACGACCTGGGATGCGAGGCCTGGAGGGAGGAGCAGGAAGAGGGTTTGGAGGAGCGCCGTCAGGGTGATGGCCCGGGGGAGGTCGGCGATCCGGGGAAGGGCGATCCGGCCAGCGCTTGGTCTGACCCAGCCGCCGGCCCGGCCCCGGTCGCCCCG
>CAZZEL010000112.1:0-5856 GCA_964652625.1 uncultured Gemmatimonadaceae bacterium | reverse complement strand
CGCCCCGGACAGACGTCCGGCCGCCGTCGGGGAAACGGCCCCTGGCCGGACGGCCATCACCGGGCTGTGGCTTCCGAATACCCAAGACTTCCCCGTCTCTTCCGGACGGGGAGAAGAACGGGAAGGCGTGCCTGCGGAGGTGATACGCCAGACCCCGTCCCCTCCCTCGAGGGTGGGTGGTCCGGACGGAGGAGAGGTCTCCTGGCTCGAGACAAGGCCCCCTCGCCTTCCCGGGCGTTCCATCGCCCAGTGGCCTCAGGAGCGGGCCTTCCTGCTTCGGGTGTCGTGTCTCTCACAGTGGCGGGGCCGCGCCGGACTTGCACCGGACTTCCGAGCGCCCCTCCGTCATTCGACTGTGCTGGAGGAATGCATAGGTCTGCGCCTCCCTCCTGGCAAGGCCCGCAAGGGGAGAGGGCCGGGCGCCCCCCTCCCCAAGACCTTTCTGGAGCCTGGCCTCTTTCCGGAACCTGTCTTGCGCGGCGTACCCTTTGCCGGATAGGGTGCCGGAACGCGATGGGATGCACTCAGCAAAGAGAGGCCGGCGTGGACGGTAGTCCGGGAAGGTCGAGGTTCTTCTCCTTTCTCCTCACCCTGGCGGTCCTTTCCCTGGTCTCCACCGCCGCCCAGGGGTGCCAGCCCCTCCCCGGGAACGTGGACGAGGGATACGGGGAGCACCTCCTGGTTCCCGCCGGGGAGTTCCTCATGGGGGACAACTTCGACGAGGGAAACTCCGACGAGATCCCGGTGCACCCTGTTCACCTGGACGCCTACTACATCGGGAAGCACAAAGTGTCCAACGGATCCTTCCGGAGGTTCCTGGACGACGGGGGATACCAGGACTCCAGCTACTGGGCCGCCGGGGGATTCGGGGAGCATGGGGAAGCTCCGGATCACTGGCTGGCCGAAGAGCACCGGGGGGGAGGAATTCCTGGAAACGAGGACTACCCGGTGGTGGGAGTGAGCTGGTTCGAGGCGGCGGCCTATTGCAGCTGGGTGAGCGCCCGGACGGGGGCCGTCTACCGGTTACCCACGGAAGCGGAGTGGGAGAAGGCCGCCCGGGGCACGGCCCAGACCCGGTACCCCTGGGGGAACCAGATCGACTCCACCTACGCCAGCTACGACTGGGGGCAACCCCGGGAGGATCTCCGTCTCACCCCTGTCGGATACTTCAACGGGGAGGTTCGTGACGGGCTGGCCACCAGGGACAACGCCTCACCCTACGGAGCCTACGACATGGCGGGAAACACGTCGGAGTGGTGCTGGGACTGGTACGATCGGGCCTACTACGAGGGATCGCCCCGGGAGAATCCCCGGGGGCCGGAAGCGGGGGCCAGCCGGGTGCTCCGAGGGGGTGGCTACGTGGACAGCGGCTACTACCAGCGGTCCGCCGGCCGCTCCAAGATGGGTGCCCACTTCAAGAGCTACAAAGCCAGCTTCCGGTGCGTCCGGGAAACGGGAACGGGAGGTGAAGGATGAGTCGCCTCGGCCCTGTGGTTCTTCTGGGTTGCGGAGTCCTCCTGGCCCTGGGCCCGGCAGCCCGTCCTCACGCCGGTGGTTCACCCGTCTCCGAACATGGACTCCAGGACGAGCCCGGGGAGACCCTGAACGAGGGCTTCGGGGACTTCGTCCTGGTTCCCGCCGGCCCCTTCCTCATGGGAGACAACCACGCCGAGGGGGACCCGGACGAGGTGCCGGTCCACGAGGTGCGTCTGGATTCCTTCTACATGGCCCGGGACAAGGTGACGAACGCCGACTACGCCCGATTCATGTCCGACGGGGGCTACGAGAGCTCCGAGTACTGGGAAGCCGGGGGGTTCCGGGAGTACGGGCAGGCTCCCCGCCACTGGACCCGGGAGGAGTACCACGGGGGAGGAACCCAGGGGGGTAACGACTTCCCGGTGGTGGGCGTGAGCTGGTTCGAAGCGTCGGCCTATTGCAGTTGGGTCTCCCGGGAGACCGGAGCCACCTACCGACTCCCCACGGAAGCGGAATGGGAGAAAGCGGCCCGGGGCACGGATCAACGCCGCTTCCCCTGGGGAGAGGAGATCGACGGGAGCTACGCCAACTACGAGTTCAGCGGGGACCCCTACGAGCCGGGCCTCACCCCGGTGGGTTTCTACGACGGGGAGCAGCACGACGGCTTCCAGACCTCCCTCAACGTTTCCCCCTACGGAGTCCGGGAGATGACGGGGAACGTCTGGGAGTGGTGCGCCGACTGGTACGACGGGGACTTCTACCACGTGTCTCCCACGTCGAACCCCACGGGACCGGAATCCGGAAGCAGCCGGATCCTCCGGGGCGGAGGATGGGTGGACAGCCACTACTACCACCGTGCGGCGAACCGGAACAGCAGCTTCCCTGAGAACCGCAATCCCATCCAGGGATTCCGCTGCGTCCGGGAAGTCGGGAGTGGGGGCGGGTAGGGCAGGAAGAGCACCCACTCCCGGCTCTCGGAGACCGAAGCGAGTGAGAGGCGCTCTATCTTCAGCGCTAGTCCGCTCTCAGGGCCTCCATGGGGGCCACCCTCGATGCCCGCCAGGCTGGGAGACCGGTGGCCAGAAGCGCCACGATCAGGAGGAAGATCGCCGCGGCAGCGAGGCTGACGGGATCTGTGGGCGGGACGCCGAACAGCACGCTCTCCAGGATCCGTCCCCCGGCCAGAGCCCCTCCGAGACCCACAAGGAGACCGGCGCCGCACAGGAGGAGCCCCTGCCGGAGAACGAGCCCCACGACTTCTCCAGGACCGGCCCCGATGGCTATCCGCAGCCCGATCTCACGGACTCTCCGGGAGACTGCGTAGGCCAGCACACCGTAGAGTCCCACGGCGGCCAGCGCGGCCGCCAGCAGAGCGAAGACGCCCATCAGCGTGGCCGTCAGACGGGGCCGGGCCACGGACTTCGAGGCGATGCCTTCCATGGTCCGGCCCTCGGAAAGGGCCAGCGCCGGGTCCAGATCGTGCAGCTCCCGCTCCATCGCCCCCAGCACCCGGGTTTTGGGCAGGGTCGAACGAACTACCATGTTCAGGGAGGTGAAGTAGGGCTTCTGCGGATAGTGGAGGTATACCGTGGGCCGGGGTTCGGAGTCGAACCCGCTCAATAGCACGTCCTGCACCACGCCGATGATCTCCACCTCCTCCAGGCCGTCCCAGTTGATTCCGATTCGCTTGCCCACCGGATCGTCGTCTCCCCAGAGGTCCCGGCCCAGTGCCTCATTCACCACGGCCACGGGAGGAGCGTCCTCCCGGTCACCTTCCTGGAACACTCTTCCTCTCTGCAACCGAATTCCCATGGCAGAGAAGTACTCACCGATCACGTTCCGGATGTCGGCTACCGGCCAATCCTCCCGAGGGGGAGCCGGCCGATCCATGGCCCGGAAGGAGGTGGCCGAACCCAGGCCGGCCATGGGAAGGAAGGTGATGCCGCCTGCCTCCTCCACACCGGGAGTTCGGGCCAGGCGCTCCTGGTACTCCCTGAAGAAGCGGATGGTGGCGTCCTCTTGGTCGTAGGCGGGACCCGTGGGGGTGATGTGGGCCGTCAACACCCCGTCCGGTTCCAACCCCGGATCCACCGACGTGAGGGAGATGAAGCTCCTGGCCAGAAGACCGGCGCCCACCAGAAGCACGACGGAGAGGGCCATCTCCAGGACGACGAGCCCGTTGCGGAGTCGCCCCGTCCCCCGTCCAGGCCCCCTCTCTTCCGCATTGAGGGTCGCCGCCGGAGCCACTCGCCTCGCGTGGAGGGCCGGGATCAACCCGAACAGGAGGCCCGTAACCACCGTGAGGCCGGTGGCGAAGAGAAGAACCGAGAGATCCACCCCGGCGTTCTCGATCCTGGGCAGTGAAAACGCGTCCGGTACGGCCCTGGTCAGAAGACCCGTTCCCAGCCACGCCAACACCACTCCAGCCACACCTCCTGCCACCGCCACCATCAGGCTCTCCACCAGGAGCTGGCCTGTGAGCCGTCGCCCGCTGGCCCCCATGGAGGTGCGAACCGCCATTTCCCGCTGTCGGCCCGTAGCGCTGGCCAGGAAGAGATTCGCCACGTTGACACAAGCGATGAGGAGTAGGAGACCCACCGCTCCGAACAGGATCCATAGGGCCGGACCCGCCTCACCCACGACCTGTCTCCGCAAGGGCACGACGTGGGCCGACCACCCTGCGTTGAAGTCCGGGTACTCGGCACGGAGTCCTTCCGCGATGGTCCGGATCTCGGCCTGGGCCTGCTCCACGCTCGCGTCCTCCCCCAGCCGACCCACGACCTGTAGAAAACGGCCGGTGTTCGTCTGATCTCCCTGCAGGGAGAAGGACGCCCACAGATCCGCGTCCTGGCTGAACACCACGTACTCCGGACCCAGGACACCAACAACGACGACGGTCTCCTGATCGATGGTCAGGGACCGTCCGATGACGTCCGGGTCGCTTCGGAAGAACTCCCTCCAGAAGCGGTGGCTCAGGACCACCTCTTGCTGTTCCGTGTCTCCCGCTCCATGGGCGAACGTGCGACCCAGCTCCGCCTCCAACCCAAGGAGCCTGAACCACTCCGGTCCCACCAGTTTCACCATCGTCTCACGGGGCTCCCCCTGGCCGCTGAGAGTCAGGGGCTGAGACAACGCCACGGCATGAGAGAGGGATTCCAGGGTCTCGCTTCGCTCCCGCCAGGCTCGGACGTTCCCGGGATTCGCCACGTTTTCCCGACGGTCCCGGGGCAGATTCCATTCCCAAACCGCCACCAGGGATTCCGGATCCTCGTACGGCAGGGGGTCGAGGAGCACCGTCTTCACCGCGCTGAAGATCGCCACATTCGCCCCGATCCCCAGGGCCATGGTCAGTACCGTCACCAATGCGAATCCCGGATGCCGGCTCATGCGGCGCAGGGCGTAGCGAGCGTCTCGTCTCCATTGATCCACCGTGTCTCCTCCATTCGGGCCGTCAGCCCCATCGTTCCTACCGGGCCGGATCCAGGTCATGACGCGAAGCCACATCTGGTGGATCACCAGGCTCCAGGTCTCCCGGGCATACCAGAGCATTCCCGGATCCTGGCCGAGGCGCCTGCGCTCCTCGAACTCCCGGTCCAGATCCCCCAGCATGGACTCTCCGACATAACCCGGGGGCAGGAACGGGCGGGCGAATCGGCGGAGAATCCGCCGCATCATGTGCCCTCCAGGAGCTCCTCGAGCCCCCTGGCAAGGTTCCCCATGGCGGTCCAGGACGTTCGAAGGGCCTCGAGGCCCTCCTCCGTGACGTCGAAGCGTCGGAGACGTCTGCCCCGAGAGTCTCTCGGTACATCCTTCTCCCAACGCACGTAGCCTTTCCGCTCCAGCCGATCCAGCGTGGTGTAGAAGGCCCCCCGGGACACGTCCCGCCCTGTGCGGGCCTCGATCTCCCGGCGGACCTCCAGAGCGAAGGCCTGATCCCTCTCCCTGAGGATTCCCAGCAGGACCATCTGTTCGAACTCCCCAAGAAAGCTTCTTTCGGTCATGACATGGCTCGTACACAAAGTAGACAAGGTCATCTACAATGTAGTCGTACGTGAGTCATGCGCCCAGGGTTTCAACAACCAGGGTTCCAACAACCAGGGTTCCAACAACCCCGGGTGCCAGCCACTTCCAGATTGGCCTTCGGGCGGGGATGTGGGAGAACCGTTGGCCCGGGATCGTCAGGGACGTCTTTCGCCGGGGACGTTTCGCACCAGGAACGTCTCGCGCCGGGAACGTCTCGGGCAGGGAACGTCTTGTCCCGGGGACATCTTGCACCCGGGACATCTTGCATTCACGCCGCGCCGGTTTCTTGGGTGGTCCGACCCAGGATATGGGGGAAGGTCACAGGCTCAGCACGCCGCAGGTTCAGGAAAACGGTTC
>CAZZEL010000111.1:0-11624 GCA_964652625.1 uncultured Gemmatimonadaceae bacterium | reverse complement strand
ACTTGCATGTGTTAAGCACGCCGCCAGCGTTCGTCCTGAGCCAGGATCAAACTCTCCGTTGAGTAGAAAAGCTTGAACAGCTCTGATGAACGCCGATGGTTCCATCGGTCGTTCGGAATCTACGTTTAAAACCCGCCCTGCTCGGAAGCAGGGATGCGCCAGGACGTAGTGCCTGACGCTTCGGGCCCGCTCGCTCTCTCTCCACCTCAGTTGTCAATCAGCTGGTTCGGGTGCGCTCCGGAACTCTTGTCCCTTCGCGCAAAACGCAGCGGCCGCGACCCGCCGGCTCGCTGCGAGGTTTCTATAGTAACCGGGCGTTACGCCCCTGTCAACAGATAGAAACCTGTTTTTGTTCTCCTTCCCGATTCACGGGACGAAGCAGGGTGAGCGACCGGAATCGAACCGGCGACCTCCAGGGCCACAACCTGGCGCTCTAACCGACTGAGCTACGCCCACCGTGACCGGCAGAGGAGCGGGAAGGAACGGGATCTTTCCTCCGTTCCCCACCCCGCTCTCTGCACGGGAGGATTGTAAGATAAACCCCTCTCCAATGTCCGTAAACGGGGCCGGATGTCGTGCCGGCGAAGACGATTCCGGAACCCGAAACCGGACGCGGGGTTGGGACCTCCGGACCCGGCTCCGAGGCTCGGCCAGGGGGTCCCGGACCGCGGTGCGCATCTGGGACCCAACGTGGAGGGTCCCCGGAGTCCACCAGCAACTCCATTCTCTCCTGCTCCTTCCAGAGCGGCGAACGGAAAAGGAACCAGCATGCCTACGGAGCGAATCGAATTCCCCGGATCCGATGGCCACCGTCTCTCCGCCCGGCTGGAGAAGCCGGAGGACGGTCCTGCCCGGGCCCATGCCCTCTTCGCCCACTGCTTCACCTGCACGAAGAACATCCGGGCCGCCGTCCAGATGAGCCGGGCCCTGTCCCAGGAGGGTTTCGCCGTCATGCGATTCGACTTCACGGGCCTGGGGGAGAGCGAGGGGGATTTCGCCGACACGAACTTCTCCTCCAACGTGGCGGATCTGGCTGCCGCCGGAACCTTCATGGAGAAGGAGCTGGAGGGACCCCGGCTCCTGGTGGGCCACTCCCTGGGAGGGGCCGCCGTTCTCCATGCCGCCCACGGCCTGGAGTCCGTCCGGGCCGTGGCCACCATCGGGGCGCCGGCGGATCCGGCTCACGTCCTCTCCCACATGGAAGCGTCCCGGGACGAGATCCGGAAGCGGGGGGAAGCCCACGTGTCCCTGGGGGGACGGCCGTTCACCATCAAGGAGCAGTTCCTGGAGGACCTGGAGTCGTCCCGGATGGACCCGGTGGTAAAGGGGTTGGATCGGGCGCTGTTGATCCTTCACTCCCCCCGGGACGAGATCGTGGGGGTGGACAACGCGGCGAAGCTCTACAAGATGGCCAAACACCCCAAGAGCTACGTGTCTCTGGACGATGCGGACCATCTCCTCATGAAGGAACGGGACTCGGCCTATGCCGCTCGTCTCTTGGCGGCCTGGGTGAGCCGGTATCTGGACGACTGAGGCGCTTCAAGCCCCCTTCCGTCTCCCGCCCCCACATTGACGGGTAGGAGCAGCTTTCACGCCTCGGGCTGGATCCGATTCGGTAGTTGAGGGCGTGCAGGCCTTCAGAGAGGGTTCTCCAGCGAGAGAGGAGGAGAGGAATGAGACTCCTCGCTATTCTGGCCATCCTGGCCGTGGCCGTTCTTTCCACCACGTCTTGCAAGGACCTTCAGCTCACGAATCCCAACGCCCCGGACCGGGAGCGGGCGCTCACCGAGGGCGGAGACGTCGAGGCTCTCATCCGGGGGGCCTTCGTGAACTGGTGGAGTGTCTCTCACCACAGCTACCCGGCGGCTCCCTTCAGCTCCGCCGCCGACGCCGCCTCCGTGGGCTGGGGGAACTTCGGAATGCAGGAGTTCGGCCGGGAGCCCCGGGAGCCCTTCGACAACAGCCCCGATTACTACAGACGCTACGTGGCGGAATGGCCCTGGGACGCTAGCTATGCGGCCCTGACGGCGGTGAGGGAAGGCTTGCGGGCCGTGGAGAATGGGGTCCGGATCACGGACGGGCCCCAGGACCACACCACCCGGGCCGTGGCCTTGGGACAACTGGTGCAGGCCCTCTCCCTGTCGAACCTGGCCGTCATCTTCGACAAGGCCTTCGTGGTGGACGAGACCACCAACCTGGACTCCCTCCAGGCCGTCCCCTATCCGGAGGTCTGGGAAACGGCCCTGGAAAAGTACGAGGCCGCCATCAGCACGGCCCGCTCCTCCGCGTTCACGATTCCTGCGGCCTGGGTGGGAGGGAAGGCCTCCTGGAGCCGGGACGACTTCATCGGCCTGGCCCGCGCGTTCCGTGCCCGCTACCGGACCCAGGTTCCCCGCTCTCCTGCCGAGCGAGCCGCCGTGGACTGGAACGCGGTTCTGGAGGACCTCGCCGGAGGCCTTCCCCGGGAGTTCATCGTTCACTACGGGGGGGAGGACAGCCCCTGGTGGTGCCGGGTGAAGCTCCACGCCGGCACCCACCACATGTGGGCCCGCATCGACTACCGCACCGTGGGCCCAGCAGACGTGAGCGGGGCCTGGGAGACCTGGATCAACGCGCCCCCCAAGGAGAAGCTTCCCTTCGACATCGTCACGCCGGACTCCCGTATCACGGCCCCCGGAGACCCGGAAGGGGCGGGGACGTACGTCATGCACGTGGGCCCCTCTCCGTGGCCCGACAGATACGGGGTCTACCACAACTCCCGCTACATGGACTATCGGTGGCTGCACCTGATCATTGGGGAGCCGAGGTACGTGGGGGACTATCCGGACTTCGTGGACAAGGAGGTAGACTTCCTCCGGGCCGAGGCCTGGTACCGGCTGGGGAGGGTGGACGAAGCAATGGATATCGTGAACCGGTACCGGACGAACGGAGACCTGCCCCCCTTCAGCGGACTCGAGAACCCGGATCCTCCGGAACGCTGCGTGCCCCAGATGCCGGACGGCTCCTGCGGGGACCTCTGGGAGGCCTTCAAGTACGAGAAGCGAATCGAGCTCTACCATCACTCTTTCGGTACGGAATTCTTCGACGACCGGGGATGGGGAGACTTGGTCCAGGGCACGCTCCTCCACCTTCCCATCCCGGGAAGGGAGCTCAGAATCCTCATGGAGGAGATCTACACCTTCGGCGGGAGCGAAGGTGGAGCGGCTCCCGGAGGTGGGGTGACTCCAGACTTCATGACCGACATCAGCCCCGAGGGGCTTCACCGGAAGGCCCTGGCCTTCCAGCGATACCTCGAGGCGTCCCGGGAGTCCATCGAGCCGGTGCGGTTCCGTATCCCCTGACGAGACGAGCCCTGCCACCGTGACCGGTGACAGGGCTATTCTCTTGCGCTGTTCCTGAGCGCGCCCGCCAGGACTCGAACCTGGGACCCTCGGCTTAGAAGGCCGATGCTCTATCCAGCTGAGCTACGAGCGCAAAGGCCTCCCCAGGGATCGGCGGCGCTCCCGCAGCCGCTGCGCAGGCCGGGCACTGTGGCCCGGCTGTTCCTGTGGAAGCTTCCCAAAAAGCTAGAACCCTTAGGTCCGGGGCGTCAACGAGTCTTTTCTGGCTTGGGGATGTTCCCCATGGCCTGATCCACCAGCATGTAGCGGAACATGGCGGCCAGGGGCTGTTCATCCTGATGCGTCAGCCTGCAGAAGACCTCCCAGTCCAGCCACACCCCTTCACACACCGGGCACTGGTCGGCCCAGGCGTGATGGATACGGATGTGCTCCAGGCGCTCACCGCAGCGGGGGCAGCGCCCCTGGTGCAGCTCTCTCAACCGGCTCCGCTCCTCCTCTTCCCTGGCTTCCGCCTTCTTCCGGGCTTCGGCGCGGCGCTCGTAGAACCGCAGACGGTGGAAGTACTCCTCCTCGTTCTTGCTGGGCTTGCGGAACGGCTCGTGGGGGAGCCTGTGCGTGAACGGGCCCATGATCCTGCTCCTGCTGTAGGGGAGTCCTATGATGTTGTAGGAGATCTGGATCCCTCAGGTTCCCCTCCAGCGAAGCTCGAACGTCCCCTGAGCCTCACCAGTGCAGTCCCGGGCCCGGAGGTTTCCGGTGAAGACGCCGCTCTCCGGGTCCCAGTAGCCCCGGAGCACCAGGACTCCGGGACAGGGTTCCTCATAGCTGAGCTCCAGCCGAACCTGTCCCGTCCTGATCCGGCCTTCCCCCCGGGCCGTGAGCTCCATGCCGGAAGCCAGGAGGCCCCGTATCCTGTCCCCGCCCTCCTGGGTGAGCTCCAGGGTGGCGGGCACCCGTCCGCCCTCGATGTACAGGGTGCCTCGGAAGAGCCCCGGAGGCGGAGGATCCGGGGCCTCACGGGGTGTCGGAGTCTCCGGAGCGGGAGGGGGCTCGGGAGGAGGGGGCTCTCCAGCTCTGGGTACCCCCACCCGTTGGCAGGCACCGAGGCCCAGGGACAGGAGAAGGGCCAGAAAGACGACCCCCTTCCCTACCCCGAGGAGCCCGGGAGCCTTCGCGACGGACACCTCCGTCGGGCGCTGGGGGGAGGTGGCTTCGGTGAGAGGGTCTGCCATGGGCTCAGTCGACACCGGTCTCCTTCCCGTCGCCTCCACCCATTTCCTTCCACTCCCGGAGGAACTCGTCCAGCTGGTGGGAGACCGCCCGGTGAATGGTCCCATCCGGGAAGGTCTCGTCCTCCCGCATCTCTCCGGCCTCGAAGCCGGTGAGGATGGGCCATGCCTCTTCCAGGTGGGCGATGGCGTGGACATGGAAGTCGCCTCGGGCCACGGCTTCCCGCACCTCCCGACGAAGGACCAGGTTCTCCACGTTCGCCCTGGGAACGATGACCCCCTGCTCGCCGGTGAGTCCGAGCTGCTGGAACGCGGCGAACACCCCCTCCACCTTCTCCGTCACGCCGCCCACCGGGAGGATCCGGCCGTCCTGGTTGATGGCCCCGGTCACGCAGATGTCCTGGCGAATGGGCACGCCGGAGATGGCCGAGAGCAGGGCGTAGAGCTCGGCAGCGGAGGCGCTGTCTCCCTCCACCTCTTCGTAGAGCTGATCGAAGGAAAGACTGGCGGAGAGGAGCAACGGTTTGGAGCGGGCAAAGGTCCGACCCATGTACCCGGAGAGGACCAGGAACCCCTTGTTATGGATTCTCCCGCTCATCTGGGCTTCCCGCTCGATGTTGATGACCCCCTCCGTACCCATGTAGGCGCTGCACATCACCCGGATGGGTCGTCCGAAGGCCTCGTCGCTGATCTGGATGAGACCGATGCCGTGGACCTGACCGATCTCCCAGCCCCGGGGCTCGAAAGAGAAGATCCCCCGGCGCATCAGATCCAGCATCTCCCGGTGCGGCCGGTTGTTCCGGACGAACCGGTCGGTCAGGGCTCCCTCCACGTGCTCCCAGGTCACGGTGTCCCGTTCCGCTTGAGCCGCCACATGGGCCGCCTCCCTCACCAGGTCCCGGACGGCCCGAAAGCGGGTGGACAGACGCTGCTGGTCCCCCGCCAGGCGTGAGCCCTCGTCCACGATGGCTGCCACGGCGCCGGCGTCGAACGGGGGCAGCTCTTCCTTCTTGCAGCGGGCAGCCACGAAGGCGGCGTATCCCTGCTCGGCCTCCGGGGTCCTCTCCATGTGGGGCGTGAAGTCCACCTTCACCTTGAAGAGCTCGTCGAACTCCTGATCCGCTTGCTGGAGGCCGTAGTACGTGGTGGGCTCTCCGATGAGGATCACCTTCACGTTCAGGGGGATGGGTTCCGGCTCCAGGGTCTCGGTGACCCGCAAGCCCATGTCCCCGGCGGGGTCCGCCGGCCGGATCTCCCGGTTCCGGAGAGTCCGCTTCAGGGCCTTCCAGGCCATGGGATTGGCCAGGAGCTCCTCGGCGTGGAGAATGAGGTAACCGCCGTTGGCCCGGTGGAAGGCTCCGGGCGCGATCCGGGTGAAATCCGCCACCATGACGCCGAATCGGACCTGCCCCTCCACCATGCCCAGGAGGTTTCGGAGAGAGGGATTGGTCTCGAAGACCACCGGAGCACCGGATCGAGGGCGCCGGGTGACCAGGGGATTGACCCGGTAGCGGAGGAAGAAGTCCTCCGCCCCCTGGGCCAGGGCCTCCGCCATCTCCTCCTCTTCCGGTTCCCGGGGGACGAAGCGCTCCCAGTTCTCCACCATGTCGTCGGCCACGGCGTCCAGATACCGCTGCACCGGGGGCGTTTCCTTGTAGCGGTCCTTCAAGAGGGAAATCCGGTGGACGACCACGCTCCGGGTCACCTGGGTGTGGAGCTCTTCGGCCAGGGTGTCGGCGTCCCGCTGCAGCTCGTGCATGCGGCGCTGGGCCTGGAAGAGACCTTTGCTGGCTTGCCGTACCTTCTCGTCGATTTCCTCCCGGAGTTCTCCAGGAAGCTTTTCATAGGCTTCCTTCGTCAGGGGCTCACCTCCCTGGGCCGGGACCACCACCAGGCCGTCCTGGTTGCCGATGAGGACTACATTGGGGTCGTCCTCTACCTCCTGGCGGAAAGCCTCCATGGCTGCTTTCGCCTCTCGGCCCCGCTCCTCGTAGATGGTGGATCGACGGTTCGTGACATCCTCGGCCTCCAGGGCCTGGGGGATCACCCGCTTCAGCTCCGTGACCAGGTGGGCCATATCACGTCTCAGGGCTTCTCCCTTGCCGGGGGGAAGCTCCAGGACCCTGGGGTGCCGGTGATCCCGAAAGTTGAAGACGTAGCACCAGGATGGGGGAGTAGCTTCCTCCTTGGCCCGGGCCTCCAGCTCCTGGCGAATGAAGGTTCGGCGCCCGGATCCGGCCCGGCCCAGGGCGAAGATGTTGTATCCCTTGGAGGCCACGGAAACCCCGAAGGCCAGGGCCTTCATGGCTTCTTCCTGACCCAGGGCTTCCGACAGGGGTTCCACCTGGGCCGTGGTGTCAAATCCCAGGGACGAGGGGTCACAGGTGTGGTGTAGCTCCTCGGGTGAGAGCGCCGTTGTCTTGGGCATAGGATCCTTCCCTATGGGTTGGAGTGAGGGTTTCCGGAGAGGAAAGTAGAGGATGAAGGCCGGTCCCGCCCCCCCTATGCTCTCCGGAGCCGAACCCCCGGGCCGGAGCCGTCGGGAGATCCCCCATCCAGCAGGGGGAATTCCTGGATTCCGGGGCTAAAGGTCTCACCGACGGCTGCGATACTGCACACGATGGGTGCGACCCCGCTGGCATACGGCCGGAGGCATGGAGGCCCCAGGCGATCCCTGGGTCTTCCGGGGATTGTCGCCGTCCGGTCGGCCCCGGGGATCCAGCCTTCCCTGCCGAACCCTGCCCTTGCAAGCCCAATCGACGGGAGCCCTTCATGACCCTCCGACCCCGGATCTCCGCTTCCTGGTGTCCGTTTGTCTTCACCCTTATCACAGCTCTGGCCATGGCCTGCTCCGATGGGGGGGATTCCCCCACGGAGCCGCCGACCCCGGTGCCCACCACCGTCGTGGTGACCCCCTCTTCCGCCAACCTGGATGCCCTGGGAGCCACGACCCAGCTCTCGGCTCAGGTCCAGGATCAGGACGGGGAGGTGATGACGGGGGCCTCCGTCTCCTGGCAGAGCTCCGACGCCCAGGTGGCTGAGGTCAGCAGCTCCACGGGTCTGGTGACAGCCCAGGGCGTGGGGACGGCCACCATGACGGCCTCGGCAGGCTCAGCCTCCGGGTCGGCGACGGTCAACGTGCAGCAGGTGGTGGCCCAGGTCTCCACGGAGGGGGGAGACAGCCAGACCGGCTACCTGGAGGAAGCTCTACCGGAGAGCGTCGTCGTCCGGGTCGTGGATTCCGGGGGGAATCCCATACCCGGCGTGAACGTCTCCTTCACGGTCCAGAGCGGCGGCGGCTCCGTGCAGGCCTCGTCCGTGACCACCGGGTCCGACGGGACGGCTGCCACCTCCTGGATCCTGGGACCAACCGAGGGCACCCAGACCCTCCGGGCTTCGGCCGGTGGCGTTTCCACGAGCTTCTCCGCCACCGGAGAGGTTCGGCCAGCCAGGTATGCAGTGCTGGTCTATATGGCCGCAGACAACAGCCTGTCCGTTCCCGGGATCAAGGATATCGACGAGATGGAGAGCGTCGGGTCCACGGACGAGGTGAAGGTCGTGGTGCAGGCCGAGTTCAGTCCCGAGGAAATGGAGCTCATCGGGTGCACCTCGGGGTGCTTCAACCGGCCCAACTACAACACCTTCCGCTACGAGGTCCAGACCGGGAGCTCGGTGAGCGGCCCGGATGGTCCCGTGACCGATATCGGCAATCGGAACATGACGGATCCGGCGGAGCTGGCCGACTTCATCACGTGGGCTACGGAGAGCTACCCGGCGGAGAACTACGTCCTGGTGCTCTGGAATCATGGGGGCGGGTATCTGGGCCTCCTGGAAGATCAGACCAGCGCCGAAGGTCTCATGAGCCTGAGTGAGCTGAGAACCGGGCTCGAGCTTGGCGGAACCCGCTTCTCCATCATCGACTTCGACATGTGTCTCATGGGCGGCGTGGAGACGGCGGTGTCCGTGCAGGGCTGGACCGACTACGTGGTCTTCAGCGAGGAGACCGAGCCCGGGGACGGGAACCCCTATGACGAGATCTTGAGCGACCTGGCCGCCGATCCAACGCAGACATCGTCGGAAGCCGCCGGGATGTTTGCCATCGAGTTCGTCACATCCTACGGCGGTTCCCGGAACGCCGTCACGAAGTCCGCCGTGGACATGAGTCAACTCCCCTCTGTAGTCAGTGCCTGGGATGCCCTGGGTGCCGAGCTGGAATCCAACCTTTCCACTTATCAGACGGCCCTCGCCGAATCCTTCTCCGGGGTGCAATCCTACAGCTACAGCTTTCTGAAGGACCTCAACGACTGGCTCTCCAGTTTCATGATCACCCTGGCTTCCCAGACCCCAGCCGGCGCCGACCAGAATCCACCCGCTCTGGCAGCGTCGGACCTGGCTCTGGATCTGCGGACGGCCGTGCACGACGCCGTCATCGCAAATGCCCATCAGTCTCCGTCTGGCGATTGGGGTGATCCGGTGGACGGCTCGGAGGGGCTGTCCGTCTTGCTCCCGTCCACAAGCAGTAGTGACCAGCTTCCCTCAACGGGACCCGGGAGTCTGGGCTCCTACCAGGCCCTTTATCCGGACCGGGCCTGGACGGATTTCCTCACCGCCTGGACAGAGACCCTGGAGACCCTGTTGGTCTTGGACCAGGGCGCCACTCCCCTCGAGGTGGCTCTGGTATGGCAGGAAGAGGCTGTCGCCGCCCAGGCCGACCTGGACCTCTGGGTCCTGGAGCCCAGCGGCGACCTGTTCATCCCCTACCTGGGCGTGGTTACTCCCAACGGTGTTCTGTCCGGCGAGTCCTATCCGGATACGTACTATGAGCTCTACCGGACCCGTCAGTACGTGGAGCGAGGGGTCTACTACTTCTTCGGCGACCTCTGGACGGATCCCCAGGACTTCCGGCCCCTGGCCAATGTGGCGTCCCGCTTCGGCTCCGAAGCCGAATGGGACTGGCTGTACGAGGAGGAGAATCTCACGTTCTCCATGGAGGATTCCTGGGTCGACGATGACGACTTCGACTGGAGCCGGGTCATCGACGGCTTTTACACCGACCTCCAGTACGTGGCGTACTGGGACATCAGTCCGGACCAGGGCCCCGAGGGAGTCCGGCTCGTCACCCGGGCCCCCGTGGAGGGGCGACGGGCCGGACCCGGGAAGGCCCAGAGGGAACGGCGGGCCGGTCCTGTGTCCTCGCCTTCGCTGACGCCGGAGCAGCGGAACTTCCTGTCCCGTTTGCGCACCGATGCCGATCTTCAGTCCACCAGGGAGGAACGTCGCAAGGAGGCCCGGAAGCGGCAGGAGGCCTCGGGAGGTTCCCCGGTTCCCCAGGTGCGGGTGTCCGGTAGCGGTGGGAGGTGGCCATGAAGGCCCCGGTCCGGGTGGCCGATCGGGGTTCGGGGGTCCTTCTTCTGGTCCTTCTGTTTCTGGGAGCGTGCTCTCCCGCTCCACGTCGGCCGGACAGGGGGCCTGTGTCCGTGCCGGGACCGGGGCCCCGGTCCCTGAGGGTCTCCGAGTTGATTCGAAGTGCCGACACCCTGGTGGGCGAGGTAGTGGAGGTCCGGGGGGCCTGCGCCGGGTGGGGAGGGCCCGCTCCGGGCCCCCCGCCCCTCACCCGGAGTGACTGGCAGCTTCAGGAAGACAGCGTTGCCGTGTGGGTGTCGGGGCCCCTTCCCCGGGGCTGTGACCCGGTGAACCCTTCCCTGGCCCGGGTCTACGAGATCCGAGGCCAGGTGGCTTGCGATACCCTGCCCGCCGGGGGAAGAGGAGAGCCAGCGGTCCGGCACTTCCTGAAGCGACGGACGGGAGGGTAGCCAGGGAGGGGACCCGGTGCCTGAGAATCGCAAGGTGCCCGGGGATCTCCGGCCCGTCCCTCACCAACCCGATGCGGTCCAGTACACGGTGAGGCCGCACATCTGGAGGTCCGCCCGGGAATACAGCACCCCACTGTTGCCCCGGGCCTCCTTCCTGGAATTGTCCAGGTCGCTGAAGTTCCGCAGGTCCGCCGGTACCTCGCCGGGGTACCGGTAGATCTCCACGGCCACGATTCTCCTGGGGTCGATTTCGTGGAGGATCCAGCGGTTCATCCTCCCGATGGGTGTCCGGTTCACCATGTACGTCATGCACCCCCGGCCCAGCAGGGATCTGACGTTGGGCACGAGGCCCCACATGACAGGCTCCTCGTCGCCAGCCAGGCCCGTCGAGCTCAGCTTGCCCCACCGCCACGACAGCCAGATGTCCTCCTGGTTCCGGAAGACATCGGCGTAATGACGAGGTCGGATGGAGTCGATCATGGCGGGGGTAAGGAAGATCCCCTTCCCCCAGTTCTCCATGCGGTTCAGGAACCTCTCCATTCCCTTGCTTGTGCGCCCCAGGACAACAAGGGGCTCCATCTCGATGGCGTCGGGCGTCACTCCCAGTTGCACCGTCACGGTGTCCCTGGACCAGATGCGGAAGCTCTCGGACACGCTGGTGGTGTACCCCATGGCCTCCACCCGGAGGCGGTATTCTCCCGGGTGGGGGACGGGAAGGAAGAAGTAGCCCAGGTCGTTCGTCGTGGCGCTTCTGAGATGCTCGTCCCCCTCCAGGAGGGTGACCAGGCCGGCCACCACTGGAGCCGCTGCCTCGGGATCCACCAGGTAGCCCTCCACGGCCTGGACCTGCCGGATGGTGTCCGGACGTTGCTGAGCCGCTGCGGATCCGGTCGACACGGCGCCCGGCGGCAGGCCGTGGGGGGGAGAAGGAGCGAACAGGAGGGATCCGAAGGCGACGGCGGCCGGCAGGCAGGGGAACATGGTAACCTCCCTGGGATGCAGGAGAGACCGGTCTGGCTCCTGACGGGAGCTCTTCGGGGGCCTCACGGCTCCAGCAAAGCAACCTCCATACCAGGATGACCGGGGCTTCTTGCCTGGGCCAACGGGTCTTTACGAGAGGGGATGCCGTCGCGTTGTGTTCGGTGGAGGACTGCCGGTGTCCGCCTCTGAGGACACCGGGCGCAGAACAGCGCAGAACAGCAAAGACCGCATGCGCGAGAAAAGAATCGGGGCGCCCGGAT
>CAZZEL010000110.1:4234-12113 GCA_964652625.1 uncultured Gemmatimonadaceae bacterium | reverse complement strand
GTGCGGGACACGGCCCTGGCCCTGAATCGGCCCGAGATCTACTACGGGGAGCTCACCCAGACTCCCGTGGTGGTCAACTCGGCCACGGAGGAGTTCGACTACCCCAGCGGAGATACGAACCAGTACGTCCATTACCAGGGGACCGGCGGGGTCCCCATCTCCAGCGTCTGGAGGAAGTTCCTCTTCGGCTGGAAGTTCGACGGCACCCGCTTCTTCTTCTCCAGCTATCCCCGCCCGGAGAGCCGGATCATGTTCCATCGGCAGATCCGGGAGCGGGTGCAGGAGCTGGCTCCCTTCCTGGAGTTCGACGCCGATCCCTACGTGGTCCTGGCCCAGGGCCGCCTCCAGTGGATCATCGACGGCTACACCACGAGCCAGCGCTATCCCTACAGCGAGCCCTTCACCTCCACCCAGGACACGGAGTATCGGGACGGGAGCCTCACCCGGGCCATGCGCCGGACCGTGGGCCGGGGCCTGGGAAGCATCAACTACATCCGGAACTCGGTGAAGGCCGTGGTGGACGCCTACTCCGGGGAGGTGAGCCTCTACGTCTACGAGGACGACGATCCCCTGATCCAGGTCTACCGGGGCATCTTCCCGGAGCTCTTCCGGGACAGGGAGGAGATGCCGGAAGCCCTCCGCTCCCACGTCCGCTACCCGGAGGGGATGCTCCTGGCCCAGGGGCTGGTCTACGCCAAGTACCACATGGAGGACCCCACGGTCTTCTACAACCAGGAGGACCTCTGGGTGCGGGCCACCGAGAAGTACTACGGTGGGGTTCAGCCCGTGGAGCCCTACTACATCATGTGGAAGCCCCCGGAAGCCCAGGAGGCCGAGTTCACTCTGATCCTGCCCTTCACACCGAAGAACCGGCAGGTCCTCATCGGCTGGATCGCCGGGCTCTGCGACGGGGAGAGCTACGGGGAGTTCCTGGCCTACCGCTTCCCCAAGGAGCGGAGGATCCTGGGTCCCCAGCAGGTGGAGACCAAGATCGACCAGGACTCCTTCCTCTCCGGCCAGCTCACCCTCTGGGACCAGCGGGGCTCCAACGTGATCCGTGGCAACGTCCTGGCCATCCCCGTGGGTGAGACCCTGGTCTACGTGGAGCCCATCTACCTCCGATCCGAGACCTCGGCCTACCCGGAGCTCCGGCTCGTGGCCGTCATGCACAACGACAACCTGAGCTACGCCGAGACCTTCGACGAGGCCCTGAGAGGTCTCTTCCAGCCCGGTGCCGTCCAGCCTTCTCAGGCCCTGGCGGCACCGGGAGGGGAAGCCGCGCCCCTGGGCCGGCTCATCGACGACGCCCAGGCCGCCTTCCAGGACTATCTGAGCCATCTGGGGGAGGGTCGGTTCCAGGACGCCGCCGGCGCCCTGGAGCGCCTGAGCCAGCTCCTGGAGCGCCTGGTGGAGCAGGCCCCGGGGACCCAGCCTGAGCAGCCTACCGGCACGGAAGGAGGAGGAGGATCCGGCGGAAATCGGTGACGAGAGTCGAGTCGCAGGCGGGGTGAGGGCCGGCCAGATCAGCCCGCCGCCGCCTCCCCGGCCTCACCCATCTCCACCTCACCGGGCCCGTGCACCCGTTCTCCCTCCTCGTCCACCCGCACCGTCCGGGTCCGGGCGGCGTAGTCCTCCGGCTCGATCCTCCGACCACGATGCCGGGCCCACACCTGGGTGAACTCCGCACCCAGGAGGAGGACCTGGGCGGAGAAGTAGACCCACATGAGGAGGAGGAAGAGGGAGCCGGCGGTCCCGTACATGGAGGCCAGGGCGTTCCGGGAGAGGAAGGCCGCCAGGGCGTACTTGCCCAGCACCAGGATGGCGGCGGTGATGAGCCCCCCGAACCAGACGTCCCGCAGGGAGATCTTCACGTCGGGAAGCACCCAGAACACGGCAGCCACGAAGAGCCAGAGGAGGAGGAGCGAGCTCCCCAGATCCGCCACCCGCACGAAGGGAAGGATGGCTTCCAGGGGATCCAGGAGGGGCCCCAGCCAGGAGACGGCCGTGCTTACGACCACAGAGGCCAGAAGGAGCCCCAGCAGAGCCAGGACCATGAGGAAGGCCGCCACACGGGTGCGGATGATGTTCTTCAGGATCTTCGTCTTCGGCTCCACGGCCCAGATCTGGTTCAGGGCTCCCTGGAGGTTGGCGAAGACGGCGGTAGCGGAGAACAGGAAGAGGAGGATGGTGAGGACAGCCCCCAGGGAGCCCAGATCCGGACGGCCCGCCTCCTCCATGACCACCCGGGCCATCTCCTGTCCCCGGGGGCCGGCCAGAAGCTGGACCTGGTCCAGAATCCATCGTTGGGCCTCCCCGGTTCCCACCACTTTCCCGAGGATCGTGATACCCAGGACCACCAGGGGAGCCAGGGAGATGAGGAAGTAGTAGGCCAGGGACGCCCCCCAGTGGAAGGCGTCATCCCCCAGCCACGTCCAGAACGTCTCCTTCAGGATTCCGAGAAGACCGGCCTCCTCGGTGGACTGCTCGGCATCTTCACTCATGGGGCTCCCTTCGAGAGGCCAGCCGGGGCCGTATCACCGGATTCCCGGGAAGGAGTACTCAGTTGCCAGTAGACCCCATGAGAAGTAAAGATCCAGCGTTCTTCAGCCGCAGGCGGAACCGCAGCCCAGAGGCAGGGTCTCTGGGAGTGGCACCCTGCCCCGGACCTTCCACCAGCCCGGACATTCCACCAGGGAGACACGCATGACCGACGAGTCCGACGCCATCCGCGCCCCGGCGGTCCTGGTCACCGGAGGGGCGGTGCGCCTGGGCCGGGCCTTCGCCCTCCACCTGGCTCGCCGGGGCTACGACGTGGCCCTCCACTATGGCAGCTCGGAGGACGCCGCGAAGGAGACGGCCCGGACCATTCGGGAGGAGGGACGGCAGTGCCGGATCTTCCAGGCCGACCTGGCCGATCTGGAGGGTCTGGGAACCCTGCTGGACCAGGTGCGGCTGGCTTTCCCGGGGCTTTCCCTCCTGGTGAACAACGCGTCGGTGTACTTCGAGCGCCGAATGACCACCACCACCCCGGAGGAGCTCCGGGCCTGCCTTCACGTGAATACCGCCGCCCCGTACCTCCTGACCGCCGCCTTCGCCCGGGGCGTGACACGGGGGGATGTGGTGAATATCATCGACAACAAGATCCACTTCCACCAGATCGACTATGCCCCCTATGTGATCTCCAAGCAGGCACTGGTGGAGGTCACGAGACTATCGGCCCTGGAGTTCGCGCCGGATATTCGTGTGAACGCCATCGCTCCAGGCGTGGTGATGCCGGCCTCCTCTCGGTCCGACGACTATGTTCAATGGAGGATTGACGGCATTCCCACTCACAAACAGGGGGACCGGCAGCACCTGCTCATGGCCCTGGACTATCTGTTGGATAATGATTTCGTGTGCGGGCAGGTTCTGACGGTAGACGGTGGCGAGGGTCTCATGCGGGAAGGACGTCATTTCGGCAACTACCCCGACTATCAATAGCTCCACTCACATCGAGCCATGCCTGCCAATACAGCCGTAGTATCCTTCGGCTCCAATATCGACCCCGAATTCAATGAGGGCCGGGCCCGCTCCATTCTTCAGTCCGAGCATGATCTCCTGGACGCTTCCCGGTTCTACTGGACGGATCCGGTGGGGGTCACGGACCAACCCCGGTTCCTCAACGGGGCCTATTTGGTCTCCACGACCCTGACGAAGAACGACTTCCGACGGTACCTGAAAGAGGTGGAGGATCGACTGGGCCGGGATCGAACGGGTCCCAAGGCCGGGCCCCGGACGGCGGATCTGGACCTGCTCATCTGGAACGGTGACGTCGTGCATCACGACGTCCACGACGCCGACTACGTGCGGCCGGCTCTTGTGGAGGTCCTGGAGAGGAACGGTATGAAGCTGCCGGAGGAAGAGGACTGAGCGGTGGCCGAGCCCATCCAATTCGACGCCGAGGGCAATATCGTCCTCAAGCTGAACTGGAGACGGGCCCTCCAGGTTCTGGTGATCCTGGCCCTGGCGGTGGGAGGATATTTCGCACCCCTGGAGGGGCTCACCGCCGCCTCTCGCATCAGCCTCATGATCTTCATCGGAGCCGCCGGACTCTGGGTCACCGAGGCCATCCCTCCCTTCGCCACAGCCATCATGGTCATCGTCCTCAACATCTACCTCCTGGGTCAACCGGGAGGACCGTTGGAGTTCGAGGCCACCGGCTACCAGGTCTTCCTGAATCCCATCGCCAGTCCCATCCTGGTGCTCTTCTTCGGGGGGTTCATCCTCTCCATCGGAGCCACGAAGCACGGATTCGACGTGCGTCTGGCCAAGGCTTTCATCAAGCCCTTCGGCACCAAGCCGAACATGGTGCTCCTGGGGATCATCCTGACCACGGCCCTGTTCTCCATGTTCATGAGCAATACGGCCACGACGGCCATGATGATCGCCATACTGGGCCCCCTCCTGGGGCAGTTCGACGGCAGGACGCCCTTCAAGAGGGCCCTGGTCCTCTCCGTTCCCTTCGCGGCGAACGTGGGAGGAGTCGGTACCATCATCGGCACCCCACCCAACGCCGTGGCGGCGTCGGTCCTGGGAGGGCTGGAGAACCCCATCTCCTTCCTGCAGTGGATGGTCTTCGGGGTCCCCATCGCCCTGGCCCTCCTCCTGGCCCTCTGGCTCATGCTCATCTGGGTCTTCAAGCCCAGCCGTGAGCGCTTCGAGCTCCTCTTCCCCGAGACCCTGGAGGTGACCTGGGACCTGGTCATCGTGGTGGTGACCTTCGTGGTGACGGTGGCCCTCTGGCTCACCGAGCCCCTTCACGGCATCCCCTCCGGCGTGGTGGCCCTGATCCCGGTCATGGTCTTCACCATGTTCCAGATCATCGACCGGGAGGACCTGAAGAGCCTGGACTGGGACGTCCTCATCCTGGTGGCCGGGGGAATGGCCCTGGGCGTGTCCATGACCCGGACCGGCCTGTCGGACATCCTGGTGGGTCAGATTTCCGAGCTGGGCCTGGGCCCCATCGTCCTCCTGGTGGCCATCGCCCTGACCTCCCTGGTCCTGTCCAATTTCATGAGCAACACCTCCGCGGCGAACCTCATGATCCCCATCGTCACGTCCCTGGCCATGCTGTCCCCCAAGCTGGGAGCCGTGACGGTGGCCTTCGCCTGCTCCCTGGCCATGAGCCTCCCCATCAGCACGCCTCCCAACGCCATTGCCTTCGCCACCCGGGAGATCACGACGCAGGAACTGGCCCGCTACGGGACCATGGTGTCGGTTCTGGGCATGGTCGTGGTCCTCTCTCTTCTCTTCACCTTCCACGGCCTCTTCGGGTTACCCTGACCGACCGGAGCGAGCCCGGCAACGTCCCTACAGCGGCCCGCACGCGCCCTATTCCTCCCTCAGCACCTCCATTGGGGCCAGGCGACGGACCCTGCGGGCGGGAATCCAGGCGGCCAGAAAGCTGAGGCCGCCCAACCCGGCAGCGACGCCGAGGTACGTGGGGACGTCCATGCGGGTGATCCCGAAGAGGTAGCGGGAGAGAAATCCACTGAGGCCGACAACTACGAGAAATCCCGCCACCGTGCCCGCCACCACGGGCCGGAGGGTCTCCAACACCACACCACGGGTCAGACTCGCCACTCGGGCCCCCACGGCCAATCGGATGCCCATCTCCCGGCGCCGGGCTCCCACCCCCCGGGCCGTCACCCCGGACACTCCGGCGGCGGCGAGGAGAGCCGCCGTCACGGCGAAAAGCGCCAGGAGAACCGTTCGGAAACGCTCGTGGCGGGCTGAGGCCTTCAACAGGGAGGCCGCGGGCGTGACCAGGGGAACGGGAAGGCCGGGATCCACCGACCAGACGGCTCGTCGCAGGTCCGAGACCGGCGGCGTCTCCTGTTGTCCGGTGCGGAGCACGAAGGTCATGCGGGTCGGGGCCCGTTGGAGAGCGGCTTCGTACACCGTGGGGCGGAGCGGGGAATCGAAGGACTCGTGCCGGACGTCGCCGGCGATCCCCACCACGGTGAGGGTGTCCCGGACCACGATTCGGGCGCCCAGGGGCGATCGTCCGGGCCAGAGGGATCGAGCCAGCCCCTCGCTCACAACGGCCACCCGCAGGGTCTCTTCCCGGTCCCCTTCGTGGATCCCCCGGCCCGCGAGGAGCGGAATGCCCATGGCCTGGAAGTAGCCGGGAAGGACTTCCCTCCCCTGGATACTGGGAGCGCCGCCCTCCGGCCCCGGGTCCTTCCCGGGAATCCGGACCGTGTACGTGGTCGTCGGTCCGTGGAACGGCACGGAGCTGGACCCACTTACCCCGTGCACGCCGGGCACCCCGGACAGGGCCTGCCGAAGGCTCCGCAGCAGGGCCGTCCTCTCTTGCTCCCGGGGGTAGCGTGAGAAGGAGAGGCGCAGGGGGACATGCACCACCCCCTCGGCCCGGAATCCCGGGTCCACCTCCATGAGGGCGCCCAGGCTCCTGGCCAGGAGGGCCCCGGAGATCAGGAGAACGGCCGTGAGAGCGATCTCCCCGGCGATGAGGGTTTGCTGGAGGCGAGGGCCCGCCCGTCCTGTGGATCCCATACCGCGCCTCAGCACCTCCCGGCTCCGGCTCTGCCCCAGGTGCAGGACGGGAGCAAGCCCGAAGAGAATTCCCGTGAGGATCCCCACACCGGTGGAGAAGGCCAGGACCGGAAAGCTGACCCCGACCTCCTCCAACCGGGGAATGGGAGGGGCGAGACCCATCAGGGTCCGGGTACCCAACACGGCCAGCCCCATGCCCAGGGCACTCCCCATCATCCCCAGGAGGACACTCTCCGTCAGGAGCTGCCTGGCGAGCCGGGCTGTTCCGGCCCCCAGGGCCCGGCGGGTCACCAATTCCCGCTGTCGTCGAGGGAAATCGCCCAGGAGGAGGAACGCCATGTTGCCGGATGCGATGAGAAGGAGAAGTCCCGAGGCCCCGAAGAGGAGGAGGAGGGGATGCCTCAGGCCCCGGGTCTCGGCCCGGCGACGGGGAATCACCCGGGCCCCCCGCTCCTCCGGCGGACGGTCTCCTCGAACCAGGGAGGCGGTCTCGGCGCTGGCCTGTTCCAGGGTGATCCCCGGACGGAGGCGTCCGAGAGCCTGAAAATTGTGGCCCCCTCCCGTCACAGATGCCCATCCCGCCCCCACCGGGATCCAAAGGGGATAGTCCCCCGAACCCCCTTCCCTTCCCAAGGACCGGAAGCGGAAGCCCCGGGGAAGGACGCCCACCACCGAAAACGGCTCCCCTTCCAGCAGGAGACTGCGTCCCAGAACGTCCGGATTTCCCCCCCACCTCTCTCGCCAGACGTCGTGGGAGAGGAGGGCCACCCGCTCCGCCCCGGGTCCATCCTCTCCGGGCAGGAAGCCCCGACCCAGAACCGGGCGAACCCCCAGGAGGGGAAGGAGGGAGGCGCTCATGACCCCGACGGAGACCTCCCGGGGCTCGCCGTCCAGCGTCAAGACCGACCGGTTCGAGTTGAACAGGGCCACACTCTGGAAGGAGGTTTGCCCGTCTCTCCAGCGCCGCTAGTCCGGGTAGGAGAAGAGGAAGCGGTCCCAGATGTCGGACATCCCCCCCTCCCGGAACCGCCACTCGGGCACGGTCTCCCACACCGTGACGATCTCCCCCGGGCTCTCGTAGGGGAGACGACGCAGGAGAACCCCTTCCACCACGCTGAAGATGGCCGTGGTGGCGCCGATCCCCAGGGCCAGCGTCGTGGCGGCCGCCAGGGTGAAGAGGGGGCGGTTCATGAGGCTGCGAGCACCGTGGCGCAGGTCCTGCCAGACACCGGACAAGGTTCCTCCCAACAGGGCGTTTCTCGGTTCCCGTTCCGTGGGGACTCCGTGCTTGGGACGCCGGTGCGGCGAGAAGGGTTGTGGA
>CAZZEL010000110.1:0-4134 GCA_964652625.1 uncultured Gemmatimonadaceae bacterium | reverse complement strand
GGCCCCCTCCCTGTGGGCGACCGGCCGACGCACGATTCGGCGCGCCAACCGATACCCGGAAAACAGCCCATGACCTCATTCCTCCTCGACCCCACCTTCTGGGCGGCCCTTTTCAGTGTCACCCTCGTCCAGGTGGCCCTGGGTGCGGACAACCTCATCATCATCACGATCCTGGCCGGGAAGTTGCCGCCGGCGAAGCAGGGGCTGGCGGTGAAGGTGGGCCTGGTCCTGGCCATGCTCTTCCGGATCCTTCTCCTGGCCGTGGTAAGCTGGCTCCTGGCCATCACCACGGGGACGCTCTTCATGGTGGACCGCTTCCTCCTCCCCGGCGTCCACGTGGACGCCGACGTGAATGGAAAGGCCCTTGTCCTGGCCATCGGAGGACTCGTTCTCCTCTGGAAAGGCGTGAAGGAGCTCCGGGTCAAGGCGAAGGGAGTGGAGGAGGAAGTCCAGGAGACGGAGAGCTTCGCCGAAGTCGTGGCCGTCATCGTCGGGATGAACCTCCTCTTCTCCGTGGACTCCATCCTCACCGTGGTGGGAATGACGGACCGATTCAGCGTCATGGTGGGCTCCGTGGTCATCTCCGTGGCCCTCATGCTCGTCTTCGCCAACCCCCTGGCCCGCTTCCTGAACGAGAACCCCGACTTCGAGATCCTGGGTCTGTTCGTCCTCCTCCTCATCGGCTTCGTCCTCTTCCTGGAAGGGGGGCACGTGGCAGGCCTCACGGTGAACGCATCGGAGTTCCCCTACATTCCCCAGTGGATCGTCATCTTCACTCTTCTTCTGCTCTTCGCCGTGGACCTCTACCAGAACTGGTGGGAGCGGAAGTTCCTCAGGCGGGCCCAGGCGCCCCTGCAGTTGAAGCGGAGAAAGAAATGACTGGAGAGCAGAAGAGCCGGTTCAAGGTTCCCCACACACTGGTCCTCCTCTTCGGGATGGTGATCCTGGCCCAGATCCTCACCTACCTCCTCCCCGCCGGGGCCTTCCAGCGGGTGGAGAACGAGGCGGGTCGGCTCCAGGTGGTGCCCGGGAGCTTCGAGCTGACACCCGACGCCGAGGCCCTCTCCCCCCTGGCCATCTTCACCGCCATCCCCAGGGGCTTCAGCGAGGCCCACGAAATCATCTTCTTCGTCTTCATCATCGGCGGGGCCTTCGCCGTTCTCCGAGCCACCGGAGCCGTAGACGCCGCCCTGGGCGCCGTGCTCCGGCGCCTGGGCAACCAACCCTTCTGGCTCGTGGCCGGGGGCGTCGTCCTCTTCGCCGTAGGCTCCAGCACCATCGGGATGGCGGAGGAATACCTGCCCTTCGTGCCCGTGCTCATCGTACTGGCCCGAGCCCTGGGCTATGACACGGTCACCGCCGTGGGGATCATGACCGTGGGCTACGGGGTGGGTTACGGCACGGCCATGATCAACCCCTTCACCGTCCTCATCGCCCAGGACGTGGCCGGACTCCAACCCACCTCGGGCCTGTGGTTCCGCCTGGTCATGCTGGGGGTCTTCCTGCCCATCGGGATCCACCACGTCTGGAGCTACGCCAGGAAGGTGGGCCAGGACCCCTCCCGGAGCCTGGTGGCCGACGTGGATCCGGTGGACGCCGCCTCGGGGGTGACAGGGGAGGAGGGAACCGCTCCCGGCCCCCAGGGCTCCGGGGGGAGCGCCCCGGAGGACAACGATCCGGGGTCGATCGGGGAAACGACGACGCCGGCAGGCAATCCGGGAGACGACCACCCCCGGATGACGTCCCGGCATCGCTGGGTCCTGGGCGCGGTGGGTCTGGTCCTCCTGGTCCTCATCTACGGTCTCAGCCGGTGGCACTGGTACCTGGTGGAGATGGGGGGCCTTTTCGTGGGCCTCACCATCCTGCTGGCCATCATCGCCCGAATGAGTCCGGACCGAACGGCGGTGGAGTTCGGGAAGGGGGCGGCAGAGCTTACCACCACGGCCCTCATGATTGGCGTGGCCCGGGGCATCCAGGTGGTGCTGGACGAGGGCGGAGTGGTGGACACCATCGTCCACGGTATCAGCCTCCCCCTCCAGGACCTCCCGGGAGCCCTCTCGGCGGTGGGGATGTTCTTCGTACAGAGCCTGGCGAACCTCTTCATCCCCTCCGGGAGCGGACAGGCCTACGTGACCATGCCCATCATGGCCCCTCTGGCGGACCTGGTGGAGGTGAGCCGGCAGGTAGCGGTTCTGGCCTACCAGTTCGGGGACGGCTTCACGAACATCCTGGTTCCCACGAATGCCGTCCTGGTGGGGTTGCTGGCCATGGCCGCCGTGCCCTTCGACCGCTGGCTCCGCTTCATCCTCCCCTTCATGGTGAAGGTGTGGATCGTGGGCTCCGTGGCCCTGGCCGTAGCGGTCCTCATCGGGTACGCGTAGGTGAGGGATGGGAATGGGGGGATCGGCAGGTAGGGGGAACGCAGAGAGGAGAGGGACGCCATGACGACGGACGTGCTGATCATAGGAAGCGGAATCGGCGGGGCCACCGCAGCCCTGCGCCTGGCGGAAGAGGGTGATCGGGAAATAACCGTCCTCACTCGCGCCCGGGAGCCCACCGAGTCCAAGTCGCACTACGCCCAGGGAGGAATTGTGGGACGGGGCCCGGAAGACACGGCGGCGCTCCTCATGGAGGACGTGCTCCGGGCCGGGGACGGTCTCTCCTACCCTCCGGCCGTGGAGGTTCTGGCCGAGGAGGGTCCCCGTGTCGTCCGGGAGGTCCTCATGGAGAAGGCCGGGGTGCTCTTCGACCGAGACGCGTCCGGAGAGCTGGACTTCGGCCTGGAGGGAGCCCACTCCAAGCGCCGAATCCTCCATGTGGGAGACATGGCCGGGAAGGCCATCATGGAGGCCCTCATCCCCCGACTGCAAGAGGCGGACAACATCCGCCTTCTCACGGACCACACGGCGGTGGACCTCATCACCTTTCCCCACCACTCCATGGATCCCATGGCCGTCTACCGTCCCCTGGCCTGCCACGGGGCCTACGTCTTCGATCAGGGGAAGGAGACCGTCATCCCCATCACGGCGGCCCGGACCCTCCTGGCCACAGGAGGCCTGGGCCAGATCTTCCTGAACACCAGCAACCCGGCAGGGGCCAGGGGCGACGGCCTGGCCATGGCGCACCGGGCGGGAGCCCGGATCACCAACGAGGAGTACGTCCAGTTCCATCCCACGGCCTTCCACATGCCGGGCCGAACGAAGTTCCTCATCAGCGAGGCCGTCCGAGGTGAGGGAGCCGTGCTCCTGAACCTGGACGGCGAGCCCTTCATGGAGCGCTACGCCCCGGAGTGGAAGGACCTGGCTCCTCGGGACGTGGTGGCCCGGGCCATCTACTGGGAGATGTTGGAGCGCGGGGCATCCCACGTGCTCCTGGACCTGGCCTCGGCCATGTCCCCGGAGGCCATAAGGAAACGCTTCCCCCACATCCACGCTCGCTGCCTGGAGCTGGACGTGGACATCACCCGGCGACCCATCCCCGTGGTTCCGGCAGCCCACTACTTCTGCGGCGGTGTCCTGGTGGACGGCTGGGGCCGGACCTCCGTCCCCGGGCTCTACGCCGTGGGGGAAGTCACGTGTACCGGGGTGCACGGTGCGAACCGTCTGGCCAGCACCTCCCTGCTGGAGGGCCTGGTCTGGGGAGACCGGGCCGCCCGGGACATCCGCCGGGAGGGTGGGGAGAAGGCCATCGCCGAGGGCGAGGTGCCCCCCTGGGACGACTCCGGTCTCATCTACGATCCCGACCCCAGCCTGGTGTCCGGTGACATGGAGACCATCCGCAACATCATGTGGCACTACGTGGGCCTGGTGAGAAGCGGCCGCCGTCTGAATCGGGCACTCCGGGAGCTCCGGAACCTCTGGATGGAGATCGAGAACTTCTATCGGAAGGCCCGCCTCACCGACGGACTCATCGGTCTCAGGAACAGCGCCCAGGCCGCCCTCATGGTGGCTCGGGCCGCCCGGATGAATCCGGTGAGCCGAGGCTGCCACTACCGGGAGGATGATCCTTCGGGGAGCTCCTGAGGGGACGGCCATCGACTCCTGAGGGGAGATACCCGTCGACTCCTGAGAGGCTGCCGCCGACTCCTGAGGGGAGATACCCGTCGACTCCTGAGAGGCTGCCGCCGACTCCTGA
>CAZZEL010000109.1:0-12139 GCA_964652625.1 uncultured Gemmatimonadaceae bacterium | reverse complement strand
GAAGACGCCGGGAGACACGAAAGCGTTGCGTCCGCCCGAGGTGGACCATCCGGCGGGAAACCGTAGATTAGAACCCGAACCGTCGGGCGTCGGTCCGCTGTTCCCGCCGTCGGCGGGACATACCCTGTCCCCGTAGCTCAGCTGGATAGAGCGACGGCCTCCTAAGCCGTAGGTCGCAGGTTCGAATCCTGCCGGGGACGCTCTACAACTGGGGAAGGCCCTGCGCCCCTTCCGGGCCGCAGGGCTTCTCTCATGTCTCTTCGGGCGGGAACGGTGACTCGGGAACGCACGCAGAAGGCCATCTTCCTCTTCTGGGTCCCTCTGGCGGCCACCTGGCTCATGATGTCCCTGGAGGGGCCCTTCCTGGCTGCCGTCATCGCCCGCCTCCCGGAGCCCCGCTTCAACCTGGCCGCCTACGGGGTGGCCTTCGCCTTCGCCCTCCTGGTGGAGGCGCCGGTCATCATGATCATGAGCGCCTCCACGGCCCTGGCGGAGGACAAGCTGAAGTTTCGCCGCCTCAGGAACTTCACCTACACCCTGAACGGGCTGGTGACCCTGGCCCAGCTCTTCATCCTGATCCCTCCCGTCTTCCACTTCATCATGCGGGACCTCATCGCCCTGCCCGACGAGGTGGCAACCCTGGTCTACGGGGCCCTGTGGCTTCTGTTGCCCTGGCCCGGGGCCATCGGGCACCGGCGCCTCTACCAGGGGGTGCTGATTCGGGACGACCGAACCCGTCTGGTGGCGGTGGGAACGGTGATTCGTCTCTCGGCCATGGCCGCCACGGGGCTCTTCCTCTACTTCGTCATCGAACCGTCGGGAGCCTACGTGGGGGCGGCGGCTCTCTCCATGGGAGTCATGGCCGAGGCCATGGCAAGCCACCTCATGGCCCTTCGGTCCCTGGCCCGTCTGCCGGACCCGCCCGGCCCGGAGTCCGAGTCCGAAGGGGAAAGCGGGAAGGGGGAGGAGTGGGAGGAGCTCACCTACGGGGGCATCTTCCACTTCTACTACCCCCTGGCCCTCACGTCCCTCATCAGCCTGGCGGCCCAGCCCATGATGACGTTCTTCATGGGACGGGCCACGGCGCCGGTGGAATCCCTGGCCGTCTTTCCGGTGGTGATCGCTCTGACCTTCATCTTCCGCTCCATGGGCCTGGCCTTCCAGGAGGTGGCCATCGCCCTGGTAGGCCGGAACTTCGAGCATTTCCGGGCCATCACCCGCTTCGGCCTGGTCCTGGGGCTGGCCGCCTCCGGGGGCATGGCCCTGGTGGCCCTCACCCCCCTGGCCGACGTCTGGTTCATCACCGTCTCCGGACTGAGCCCGGAGCTGGCCCGTTTCGCCCTGTTGCCGGCGGCCATCCTGGTGCCCATCCCCTTCATGTCCGTCCTTCTCTCCTACCAGCGGGGCCTGCTGGTGGTGGCCCGCCGGACCCGCCCCATCACCCTGGCGACGATCCTGGAGGTGGGAGGGATCGCCCTGATCTTCCCCTTCCTGGGTTGGAAGATGGGGTTGGTGGGGGTCACGGCGGCGGCCATCTCCATCCTGGCCGGCAGACTGGCCAGCAACTCCTTCCTCATGGTTCCCCTCCGCCAGTCCGTGGGAAAAGCCGTTGCCGGTGGGGCGGGTCGAGGACCGGATGGGTGAGCCAGACCCGGCCACGGGACACGACCGGGCCGGAACTCCCGCTTTCCGGGAACCCCGGAGCCGGCCCGGGGTCCCAGGGAGTGACCTCGTCACCAGCCGGGCCAGCCGGATGTTCTCTTCCCGAAGGAGTGTCGCCATGCGCAAGAGAGCGGGACTACCTCCTGTTCTTTCCGGGATGTTCTGTCTCTTCCTCCTCCTCTCCCCGGGCCCGGTAGCGGCCCAACTGGGGCTGGGTGGGCAGTTCTCGCTGAATCAGGACCTGGCGGAGGAGACCACGGTGGGCGTGGGCGTCCGGGGCCAGCTCCACGTGCCCCTCACCGGGCTGATGGTCCAGGGGACCCTGGACTTCTACGATCCGGACTGCGGATCCGACGACTGCGACGTCCGGGACGTGGGTGTGAACCTCCTCTGGTCCCTCCCGGTGCCCGTCCTGGTGAAGCCCTACTTCGGAGCCGGGCTGGCCATCGTGGATCTCGGAGGCGAGGGATTCGGGGAGGGCGACCCCGAGTACGGGATCAACGGCCTCGGGGGCGTCATGCTCACGGGAGGTCCTTTCCAGCGTCTCCGGCCCTTCGCCGAGGTCAAGTACCAGATGATCTCGGACTTCGACGACCAGCTGGTGTTTTCCGGGGGCGTGCTCCTCTACCTTTTCTGACGCAAGAAGCTTGTCGGCGGCATGTACTCGTGCGGGTCGAAACCCGAAACCGCCCCGGCGCCGGCTTCGTAGGGGTAGGGGAACGGGGCGAGCCGCTCATGGAGCCGATTCCGGATCGGTCCCGTCCCGTCAGAGTCTCGAATCGAAGGCAGGATCATGTTTGAACTGATCGGTATGGGGATCGCTGGCGCCGCCGGTGTGCTGGGCCACACGCGGTCCCGGAAATTCGTACGACGCCGCCTCCGCTTCACCTCCGTGGTGGAACGCCCCGGACTGGGAATCGCCGCGGGGGTAGGGGCTGCCATCCTGGCAGCGCCGGTGGTGGCCATCCTCCCCCTGGTGGGTACAGGCACGGCCCTTCTCTTCGGCGCCGGGGTGGGCACCGGTGTCTCGCTGGGAGCCCGGGACGCGAAGGAAGGGGCCTGGGAGGACGAGTACTGATTGTAGATCCGTTCATTTCACCCCTCCCACAGGAGGACTGACCCTGAACCGTTTCCTCACCCCCATCTTCTTCCTTGGGCTGGTCGTGGGCGCCTGCAGCGACGGTGACCGGGACTCGTCGGCGGAGGAGAGCCGGGCCAACCTGCCCCAGGGAGCCCAGGCCCTGTCCCTCCTGGGAGAGCCCCTGTTCCCTCCGTCCTTGCCCGAAGACACCCGGATCCAGAGGGAGGCCGAGCTGGCCCAGGCTCTGGAGGACCTGCAGGCGGGACCCGAGGAAGCTGAAGCTCTGATCTGGGCCGGCCGGCGTCACGCCTACCTGGGTGATTACCGGCAGGCCATTGAGCTCTTCACCCGGGGCCTGGAGCACCATCCCACGGATCCCCGCTTCTACCGTCACCGGGGACACCGTTTCATCACGGTCCGGGAGCTGGACCGGGCCATCGCCGACTTCCAGCGAGCCGCAGCGTTGATCGAGGGCCAGCCGGACCGGGTGGAGCCCGACGGCCAACCCAACGCCCTGGGGATCCCCACGTCCACCCTCCACTTCAACATCTGGTACCACTACGGTCTGGCCCACTACCTGAAGGGGGAGTTCCAGGAGGCCGCCGAGACGTACCGGCGTTGCATGGAGGTCTCGGAGCACCCGGACAGCAAGGTCGCCACGGCCCACTGGTGGTACATGACCCTGCGGCGGCTGGGCCGGGACCGGGAGGCGTCCACTCTCCTGGAGGGTCTGGACCTGGATGCCCTGGGCCAGGGCATCATCGAGAGCGGCTCCTACCTGGCTCTGCTCCGCCTGTATGCCGGGGAAGGGGGGCCGGAGACCGGGAGACAAGCCCTGGAGGAGGGCTCCCTGGAGGGAGCCACTCGGGGCTACGGCCTTGGAAACTGGCACCTCTACGAGCGGGGGGACACGGCCACGGCTCGGGAGATCTACCGGGAGATCCTCAGCGCCCGGGACCAGTGGGCCGCCTTCGGCTTCATCGCCGCCGAGGCGGACCTGGCCCGCACGGGCGAAGCCCCTCCCCTTGACGACGACCGGTCTCCGGCTCCACGGTAAGCGACCTTTCACTCTCCCTCGCTACCAACCTCCACCGCATGCCGGAGGCGCCGTGCCCATCCAGGATCTGCCCTTTCGACTCGCCATCGACGACGCTCGCCAGGCCGTGGCCCCCTACATCCGGAGAACGCCTCTCCTCCGGATCCCGGGCATGGAGGAGCCCTGGGGCACCCGGGTCGTGTTGAAGCTGGAGAGTCTCCAGGTCACCGGCTCCTTCAAGGTGAGAGGGGCGGCCAACCGTATGCTGGCCCTGTCCCAGGAGGAGCGAGCCCGAGGGGTGGTGGCCTGCTCCAGCGGCAACCATGGGAAGGCCGTGGCCCACATGGCCGGGGTCCTGAAGATCCCGGCCCACATCTGCGTGCCCTCCTGGGTGGACCCGGGGAAGAAGGAGGGAATGGAGCGGTCCGGCGCCCGGGTGATCCTGGCCGGGGACAGCTACGACGAGGCGGAGGCACTGGCCGTGGACCTGGCCGAGGAGAAGGACCGGATCTTCGTCCAGCCCTTCGACGATCCCTGGGTCGTGGCAGGGCAGGGGACCCTGGCCCTGGAGCTCCTGGAGGACCTGCCGGACCTGGCCACCCTCCTCATTCCCCTTTCCGGAGGAGGGCTCGCCGGAGGAGTGGCCTATGCCCTGAAAGAGCGCCGACCGGACCTCCGGGTGGTGGCCGTCTCCGCCTCCCGGGCCCGGGTCATGGTGGAGAGCCTGCGGGCCGGCAAGCCCGTTCAGATGCCCGAGGAGGAGACCCTGGCCGAGGCCCTTTCCGGGGGAATCGGGACCACGAACCGTTATACCCTGCCCCTGCTCAGGGAGCTGGTGGATGACCACGTCCTGGTGGAGGAGGAGGAGATCCGGGAGGCCATGCTCTACGCCCTCCGCTCCCTGAACCTCCTGGTGGAAGGGGGGGGAGCGGTGGCCCTGGCGGCGATCCTGGCCCGGAAGTGGGACCCCAGCAGCGAGACGGGCACCGATTCCACGGCCGTGGTCCTCAGCGGCGGGAACGTCTCCCTGTCCCGTATCCAGCGCCTGACGGGTAGGTAACCTCACAGGCTCATGACGGAGGGGATCTTCGAAGGAGGGCAGGGGAGGCCCGCCGGCCTCAACGCATCTCCCGCCCCCCTCCCGTCAGGCCTTTGGCCAACCCTACGCCTCTGGGGTCGGCACCCCCCAGGAAGGCCACCGGCCTCCCATCCTCTCCCCACTGGATGGTGAGGCCATGGGCATTGCCCAGACCACCGGCCCGCCGCACCTCATGGCCCCGGGCCTCCAGCTCTGACACCACCTCCCGGGGGATCTCCTCCTCCACGGCCAGCTGGTTCGGCTCCACGAAGGAGATCCGGGGGGCGGCGATGGCCGCCTGGATGTCCATGCCGAAATCCAGCGCGTTCATGACGATCTGGGGTACGGTCTGGGCGATGGTGTGCCCTCCAGGGGTGCCCACGGCCAGCCAGGGCCGGCCCTCCCGGAGAACGAAGAGGGGCACGTCTCCCGAGAGCTTCCGTCGTCCGGGGTGGGCGTCCATGGGGTTGCCCGGGGGCTCGAAGGTGCAGTAGGCCAGGGAGTTGTTCAGCCAGATCCCCGTCCCCGGGGGCATGATCCGGCTCCCGAAGGAGTTCCCCAGAGTCTGGGTGGCCGACACCACATTGCCCTCCTCGTCGGCCACCACGAAGTGGGTCGTGTTGGCCCCGGCCTGGGCCACCACCCGGGGAGGCTCGAAAGGCCGGGCCTGCCGGGGGTCGATGGCCTCTACCTGCTCCTGCCAGTAGGAAGGAGAGAGGAGGCGGTCCAGGGGCGGCGGGTTCACCTCCGGGTCCCCGGCCCACCGGAGCCGGGTCCAGAAGGCGTGCTTCGTGACCTCGGCGTAGGTGTGGAGGTAGTCCACGGAGTTGTGGCCCATGGCCTCCACGTCCACCCAGCTCATCATGCCCAGCCGGACCAGGGCCGGGAAGGAGTTGGCCGGTGGAGGGGGGACCAGGACCCGGTGGTCCCGGTAGTCCATGGCCACCGGATCCCACCACTCGGCCTGGTTCTCCTCCAGATCCTCCAGCCGGAGAAACCCTCCGGCCTCTCTCATGGCCCGGTCCACGGCCTCCCCCAGGGTCCCCCCGTGCAGAGCCCGGGCTCCCTCCCGAGCCACGATCCGCAGAGACCGGGCCAGGTCGGTCTGCACCAGCCGCTCACCCGCTTCCAGGGGCCGGCCGTCCACCCCGTAGAAGGCCCGGGCATGCCCGGGGAAGTCCTCCCAGGCCCCCTGGATCAGGCGGGCGGTCCTGGAATCCACCTGGAAGCCGGCCTCGGCGATCCGGGCCGCCGGCTTCAGGAGCTCCTGCCACGGCATCTCCCCGTACTCCCGGGACATGGCCGCCCAGGCGTTCACGTTCCCGGGAGTGGAAACGGCCTTGGCGCCCCGCCGGTTCGCCCGGTAGTTCGGTGTGGGCGGTCGGTAGGCGTCCGGGTCCACGCCCCGGGGAATCCGCCCCGAGGCGTTCAGGAACCGGGCCCGCCCTTCGGCGGCGGAGAAGATCAGGATGGTTCCGTAGCCTCCCATCCCCGACATCATGGGCTCCACCACGTTCAAGGCCGCCGCCACGGCCACAGCGGCGTCGAAGGCGTTCCCTCCCTCCCGAAGGATCTCCAGGCCCACCTCCGTGGCCATGGGATGGGCGGAGCTGACCATCCCCCGGGTGCCCTGGGCCGGCGAGATCGCCGCCCGGGACCGGCTCCCGGACTCGGCGGCCGGAGCCCCTCCCTGAGGCCCCTCGCAGCCCGGGAGAAAGAAGAGGAGAAGAGCAAGAAGGGGGACGGAGAAGGAAGAACGCCGAGGGGTGGTCATCGCACGCGAACGGTGATGATCCGGACAGGGGTCTTGTTGGCCTGAACCTTCAGTTCCAGACCCAGTCCCTCTCCGTCGGAGGTGAGGTCCAGCACCCGGAGGCCCCCGGGACCCAGCAGCCCCGAGTTCTCCCCGGAAGTGAAGTCCACGCTATGGTTGTTCCCCGGGACATTCACGGGCCAGGGGTAGAAGCCACTGGGCTGAAACTCCTCCTCGAGCAGGTCGGTGGTCACGTCCGGGAAGTCATAGGTGGTGAAGGGCCGAGCCGGAGGCGGAGCCTCCATCCCGGTGAGCATGACGGCGGTGGCGTAGTCCTCCAGGAGCCCGGACCAGCTCTTCCCGGTGAGCTCCAGGATTCCCGCCACCCCGGAGAAGGTGAGGGAGTCGTTCTGGGTCCGGAAGAGGGAGGAGTCGGCCAGGCGAGCGCTCCCGGCATTCCCGAAGGCGTCCCCCAGCCAGCGGTGGAAGTGCCACCCCGAGCCGTAGACACTGCCACCCTGAGCTCCCTGAGGCGTCACCACCAGACCGTTGGGCTGGCTCGTGAGGTAGGACAGGGTCCGAACCCAACGCAGGAGTACACCGTAGCTCTCCTCCGTGATGACCTTGTCCGCACGAACGATCATCTCATCCACCGCCGGTCCCCCGGCGTCCTCCCAGGCCAGGCGGGAGGACATCTCTCCGGCGATCTCCGCCGTCCCCTCCTCGATCCACACCGGATGGTAGCCCCCTCCCACCCCGCCGAAGGAGTTGAATCGACGGATACTCTTGTAGAGGGAGCTCACGTGCTTCACCTCGTGGACCAGCGTGGCCAGGGCCTGGTAGTTCCCCTGGGGGATCCCCGCCCGACCGTTCTCCCCCGACTCCCCCGTGATGATCGTCTTGTTGAACCGAATCAGCTCCATCTCGTTGGAGGAGTTGCAGGAGGGATTCCCGTCCCGGGGGAAGAAGTCGCCGCTCCACACGTAGGCGGCGACGTTGTCCTCCACCACGGGGGTGACGAAGACCACGATCTTGCCGTTGCCGTCGATGTCCGTCACACCCCCGAAGTAGCTGTCGATGACCTGGACCCCGTAGTCCTGGTAGTAGTCCAGCATCATCTGACCCAGGCTGGCGGCCACGGCCTCCGTGGCGTGCTGGACACTGTCCTGGTACATGACCATGAGATCGTTCTCGGCGATCTTCACCGCCGGGACCGGGGAGTAGCTGGCACTGCACTGACTCGTGGGGTTCGGATTCAGGGAGATCTTCTCCGGGGAGGCCTGCGACAGCCCGGACGCACGGAGGACCGCCGGCACGTCCGGGAGGGGCCTGGCATCGGGTCCCATCTCCAGGAGCATCTGCTGCTCCTGGTGGCGGAGACGGTAGTGGAAGGCTTCCGTGGCCTCATCCACCTCCAGGGCGTCCCGGAGGGGCGTGGGAAGACCCCCCCGCCAGTCCTGAGAGGAGAGAGGGGATGCAGCAGCCTGAGCCGTGGCCAAAGCCTCCTCCTGTTCCGCCCGAGCGCGGGCAACCTGGGCCGACGAGGCCCCGAACCCCATGCGCTCCGTCATGGTCACGGTGGCCGAAGCGAGATCGAACGGGACCGTATCGGTGGAAGCGTAGATCAGCCCGATCCGGTAGCGGTCTCCCTGGTTGCCCGTGGGAAGGAAGAACCCGCACCCGGACCCCCCGGTGGGACTCAGAAGGGCCCGCTCCCCGGGAGCCAGATCCAGGGGGGCCGGGCAGACCCGCAGGGAGAGCTGCCGGCTGAACGTGTTGTCCTCGGAGTCGGTGACCTGGACCTGGAAGGCGTAGCTCCCGTCAGAACCGGGAACGCCCTCCAACACGCCGCCCTGGGAGAGCTCCATCCCCGCGGGAAGCTGGCCTCCGGTCACGCTCCAGGCGTATCCCGTCTCGCTCCCTCCGATGGCCGTCAGCTCCGTCTCGTAGGGAAGCTCGGCCCGGCCGTCGTCCAGGTTCTCCGTGAGGATGACGATGGAGCCGGGCTCGGCCGTGGCCGTGAACTCGGTGACCACGTCCCCGGCAGTGGCCCGGAGGAGCTGGGGCTCGGAGGACACCATGCCCAGGGTCCAGGACGTGGAAGCCTGACCCTCCTCATCCGTGAGATCACTGGTGGGGCTCACACTTCCCCCACCGGAGACCACCGTGAAGTAGACTCGGACACCCTTCAGGGCATTCCCCCGGGCGTCAAGGACTTCCACCGTGGGCTCCACAGCCAGGGGCTGGAGAAGCCCTCCGGTCTGCTCGTCCCCCGTCACCTTCGTGAGGGCGGTGGGCTCGGGGATGACCTGGAGAAGAGCACTCCCCCGAGTCCCTTCCTCGCCCACGGACGCCCGGATGGTAGCGGTTCCCCGGGAGACGGCCGTGGCCGTGCCCGTGGCATCCACCGTGGCCACCTCTTCGTTCGTGCTGCTCCAGGTGATGGGGACCCCGGTCAGGGGGTTTCCATCTTCGTCCCGGACCTGGGCGGAGAACTGTTGGTTCGCTCCCAGGGCTTCCAGGACCGCGTCTCCCGGGGTCACCACCACCTGGGCGGGCACCGGCGCCGACGTGGATCCGTCACAGGCGTGCAGGACCGGAAGGAGGAGAAGGAGAGCGAAACCCACGATGGCCTTGCGCATGCCTGACAATCCCCGGACTCCGGACCTGGAGCCCTCGCTGGAGCATGCCCCGTGACGGGGCCGAGTACGAATGGTGACCGGGGAGACGATCCTCTCCCCCCAGAAATAAACCCTCAGGGGCAGGCCAGGTTCCGGCCTGTCGGGCTTCCGGGTGTGGCCGGGAGGGTCGGGCCTATCCTCCCCCGAGGAGTCCCGGCAAGATCTGCCCCGAGGGTCCCTGCAGGGCGAAAGCAGCCCGGGAAGTGAGGGGTGTGGGATCCGGGTTCACCTCCACCAGGTCCCCGCCCCTCTCCAGGGTCACCAGGGGAAGGGAAGCCGCCGGCTGGACCACGGCGCTGGTTCCCACCACCAGGCACACGTCCGCCGCCCTGGCGGCCTGGAAGGCTCCGTCCAGGACGTCCGGATCCAGACCTTCCCCGAACCATACCACGTCGGGCCGCAGGAGGGCGGAGCAGACCGGACAACGGGGAAGGGTCTCGTGGGAGCTGGCGTCGATGGGATCCCGGTGGGGGATCCGGTAGGTGCAGGAGGTGCACTTGACCCTGAAGAGGGAGCCGTGCAGCTCCAGGGGCAGGGCAGGGGCGGGATTATCGCTGCCGGCGGCCTCATGGGCCGCCTGCTCGTGGAGACCGTCTACATTCTGGGTGACCAAACTCACCGTGGGGCCTCCGTCCAGACCGAACCGGGCCAGAGCCTCGTGACCCCGGTTCGGCCGGCAGTCTCCGATGAGCCCCCTCCGCCAATCGTACCACTCCCACACGAGACGAGGATCCCGGCGAAAGGCCCCGGGGGTGGCCAGATCCTCCGCCCGGTGGGACTTCCACAGCCCGTCCTCCCCCCTGAAGGTGGGGACCCCGGACTCGGCGCTCACCCCGGCCCCGGTGAGAACGCAGACCGAGTCGGCCTCCAGGAGTCGCTGTCGGGCTCGTTCCACGGATCCATGGTTGTCGACGTCCGTCATGTCTCGTGTCCTTTCTCTTCGGTTCCCTTCTGGTCGCCGGTCCCTCCTGCTTACGCCCGGAAGAACGCCATGGCCAAAGCTACCCACCCCACCAGGAAGGCCACCCCACCCAGGGGGGTCACGGCACCCATCCACCGCTGGCCCGTAAGGACGAGAACGTAGAGGCTCCCGGAGAAGACCACGGTACCCAGGGTAAAGGCCCACCCCGCCACCATGCCTCCGCCGACCCCCCGGTCCACCAGCCACGCCACCGCCAGGAGGGCCAGGGCATGGTACATCTGGTAGCGGACGCCGGTCTCGAAGACGGCCAGGTCCTCAGGGGACAGGCGCTCCCGGAGGCCGTGGGCTCCGAAGGCCCCCAGGGCCACGGCGAGAAACCCGGAAACCCCGGCGATCACTCCAAACACCTTGGCCCATAACGTCATGTTGCTCACGGACTTGACTTCACTCACCTAAAGTGGTTTTTTTTCAGTGGACTCTCTGCACGATGGGGCCTTGGGAGGAATCGCGCCAGGCCCGGCCCGGTCTCCTCATCGCCCCCAGGCCGGGACCGGACCCTTGCCAACCCGTTCCTTTCTCCGACCTTTCTCCGGTGCCTCCGGCCCCCCTCCACGGGTAGCGGGGAGTCGGCCCCACACCCCACCCCTCCAACCGCCGGGACCGTACCGGGACCTCATCGTGGCCGTTTCCACTCTATCGTCTCCTGATGCCTCCTCCTCGGACGCTACCACCCCCACGGTCCGGAGGGCCACGGCTCTGGCCACTCTGGTGGCTCTGGCCCACGGAGTGAACGACGCCTACGCCGCCTTCCTGCCCCCACTGCTCCCCCGGATCATGGACAAGCTGGGGCTCTCCATCACCCTGGCGGCCACCCTGGCCATGACCCTCTCCCTGGCGGCCTCCCTCCTCCAGCCTCTCATGGGCTACCTCTCCGATCGGTTCGGTAGGCGCCTCTTCGTGGTCCTGGGGCCCCTTCTCTCCGGGGTGTTTCTCTCTCTGGTGGGCTCCGCCGCCACCTTCTGGGTCCTGGTGCTCCTGCTCCTTCTGGGGGGCCTCGGCAGCGCCGCCTTCCATCCTCCGGGGGCCTCCATGGCGGCTCGGATCTCGGAGGGGAAGGGGAGTGGCCTCAGGATCAGCGTCTTCTCCATGGGGGGGAGCCTGGGCTTCACCGTGGGCCCCCTGGCAGCCGTGGGACTGGTGGGATGGCTGGGCCTGGAGAACCTGTGGGTGGCCATGTTTCCCGGGATTCTCCTGGCCGTGATCCTCTTCCGGGTCCTTCCTCCGGGACGCTCCGAGGCTTCGGCGGAGCTGCCCCCATCCCCCGGAGTCGTCCTTCGGCGCCTGAAGGGGCCCCTGGGGCTCCTCTTCGCCATCAGCGTCATGGGAGCCTTCACCCAACGGGTCTTCCTGACCATGCAGCCCATTATCGTGGCCCAGGCCGGTGGATCGGAGGAGCTGGGAGCCGTTTCCCTGAGCATCTACCTGGGATTTCAAGCCGTGGGCACCCTGGCCGGTGGCTTCCTGGCCGACCGGATGGACCGGAGCCACCTCCTGGCCGTTCTCACCTTCCTGGGCTTTCCCGCCCACCTCCTGGCCGTGTCCCTGGCCCCTGGTTCCACGGGAGCCCTGGCGGCCGCCGCCTGTGCCGGGTTCATGAACATGGCCATGATGCCGTCCATCGTGGTGAAGGCCCAGGAGATCCTGCCGGCGGGAGCCGCGGTGGGCTCGGGGATCGTCATGGGCCTGGCCTGGGCCGGGGGATCCGTGGGCGTCCTCCTCACCGGAGCCCTGGGCGATTGGACGGGACCCAGGCAGGCGGCCATGATCTCCATGCCTGCCCTCCTGGTGGGAACCGTCCTGGCCCTGCGACCGGCCCTCCGGGACAGCCGTGACCAGGAAGAGGTGGCCTGAGATGCCCCTGAAGGT
>CAZZEL010000108.1:0-12297 GCA_964652625.1 uncultured Gemmatimonadaceae bacterium | reverse complement strand
CTCTTTTCCGCCTGGGAGGGCGCCCTCCTGCGGATGCAGGTGGAGGCGTCGCCGGATCCGCCTCGGGAGATCCTGGACCTCCTCTTCGACGACTGTTTCCCTCCGCAAGCAGCCGACTGACGCTTCATTCCCGTTCTTCTTCAACGAACACATCGCGCCGGCCCGTCTTTGTTCAGAAACAAGACGACCGGTCAGCTAATCGCACACAGGCAGAGGAAACCGACATGAGCACGAAGGAAGCAGATGTGACGACATTCGAGATACACACGGAGGGGAAAGCCCCGGAGGGCTCCCGCTCCATGCTGAAAAGCGTTCAGGAGGAGTACGGGTTCATTCCGAACCTCATGGGGGTCCTGGCGGAGGCGCCCTCGGCCCTGGAGGCCTACCTGTCCCTGGGCCAGGCCTTCGGGAAGACTTCCTTCACACCGGTGGAGCAGCAGGTCCTCCTCCTCTCGGTGAGCCGGTTCAACGGGTGCACCTACTGCATGGCCGCCCATTCCGCCGCCGCGAAGATGTCGGGCATGAAAGACGAGACCCTGGAGGCCCTGAGAGGGGGACGGGAGCTCCCGGACCCTCGCCTGGAGGCCCTCCGCCGGTTCACCGTGACCGTTCAGGAAACCCGGGGAGAGCCATCTCGGGAGGCGCTGGAAGCGTTCGCTGCCCAGGGGTTCACCCGGGCCCAGGTGCTGGAGGTCCTGGTGGGGGTGGCCATGAAGACCCTGAGCAACTACACGAACCATCTGGCTGATACCCCGCTGGACGAGGCCTTCGACGACTTCCGCTGGGACGAGGAGTAGCGCCAGGAGGTCAGCGCCCCTGGCCCAGAAGGCTGTCCAGCACCGGCGCCCAGTTCCCGGCCCGGGCCCAGGGCTCCTTGAAGACGATCTCGCCTCCCGGTGCGATGATGTAGGCGCTGTTCGGGAGGCCCCCGTAGGCATCACGGACGGCGTTGTCCATCCGGTCCACCACGATGGTCCGCTCCAGGCCCAGGTCCTCTCTGCAACGGGATGCCAGGGCCAGGCGCTCTTCCAGGGTTTCGGGCTGGTCGATGTTCTGGAACATCATCTGGTTGGGATGGGCTTCCCGCTGGTACAGCACGATGAAGCGAACCTTGTCTTCGTAGCTCTCGAAGGACTTGTCCCCGACGGCAACCTGCCGCCTGAAGGGGGGTCAGGTGAAGGACCCGAACTCCATGACGACGGGTGTCTCGGCTGCCACCTCCATGAGGTGGAAGGGGTCACCATCCAGGGTGGGGAGCGTGAAATCCGGCGCCGGGTCTCCGGCCCTGGGTGAGGTCTCCACGAAGTTGTCGAACTTCGGGGACTGTCCGAATCCAGTGCCGGGCACGGTGAGGAGGAAGAAGGAGAAGGCCGGCACCAGGAGGCCGGCCCGGCGAAGACGATGGTGCCAGGAATGAGCCCTGGAAAACATGGATTCTACTGCTGAAAGGTCAGGGTCAGGAAGGGTTCGGACCGGAGACCGGCGGTCTGCCGGGCTCCATCGGTTGACTCAGGGCCCGGCGTACCGCCAAGGCCAGCTCCTTGATGGAGAAGGGTTTCTGGAGGAAGTGGACGTCCTGGTCCAGCACGCCGTGGTGGGCGATGACGTTGGCCGTGTAGCCGGACATGAAGAGAGCCCGGAGCTCCGGGTAGAGGTTTCGGATCTCCCATGCGAGCTCCCGCCCGTTCATCTCCGGCATGACCACGTCGGTGACCAGGAGGTGGATGGGGCCCTGGTGGACCTCGGCGGTCTGGAGGGCCTCCCGGGGGCTGGCCGCCGAGAGGACGGTATAGCCGAGCTTCTCCAGCATCGTTCTGCCCAGCTTCAGGAGTCCTGCCTCATCCTCGGCCAGGAGGACGGTCTCGCCCCGGGCCGTGGGAGCCTCCGGGCTCGCCTCGGCCGGTGCCGACGCAGCCACGCCTCCCGTGTGGCGGGGGAGGTAGATCTTGAAGGTCGTTCCCTCTCCGGGCTCACTGTAGACGTTGATGAAACCGTCGTTCTGCTTCACGATGCCGTACACGGTGGCCAGCCCCAGACCGGTGCCCCGGTGCTCTCCCTTCGTCGTGAAGAAGGGTTCGAAGAGGTTCTCCAGGGTCTCGGAATCCATCCCCTCTCCGTCGTCGCTGACGGCCAGGAGGATGAAGTCACCGGGAACGAACCCCGGGTGATCATCACAGTAGACCTCGTCGAAGGTCCGGGTGGCGGTCTCGATGGTCAGCTTGCCCGTGTCCGGGATGGCATCCCTGGCGTTGACACAGAGATTCGCCAGGATCTGGTGGAGCTGGGAGGGGTCCATCTTCACGGCCCAGAGGTTCCTCCCCGGCAGCCAGGCCAGGTCGATGTCTTCCCCGATGAGACGCCGGAGCATTCTCAGCATGCCCTCCACCGTCTCGTTCAGGTCCAGGACCCGCGGGGCGATGGTCTGCTTCCGGGCGAAAGCCAGGAGCTGGCGGGTGATCTCGGCGGATCGCTCCCCGGCCTTGCGGACCTCGCCCAGGTCGGCCCGGATCTCCTCCAGTTCGGCGTTCATCGTCTTCGGATCCGTCTTCCTGGGATCCGCCGAGCTCACTCGGTCCACGGCCAGCTCCGTGAATCCCAGGATCACATTGAGCATGTTGTTGAAGTCGTGGGCCACTCCCCCGGCCAGGCGGCCCACGGACTCCATCTTCTGGGCCTGGGTCAACTGGGACTGGAGCTTCTCCTTCTCGATCTCGGCTCGCTTCTGTTTGGTGATGTCGCTGATGAAACCCTCCAGGGCCTTCACCTCGCCGCTCTCCCCCCGAATCGCCTGACCCCGTTCCCATACCCACCTCTCTGATCCGTCCCGGGTCTGGATGCGGTACAGGATCTCGTAGGGGCGGTCCTCCCCGACTCCGGCCTGGACCTCGTCCCAGACCTTCTGTTCATCCTCGTGGTGGATGAGGTCGGCGTAGGACGAGACGCGGTTCTCCACGAGCTCCGAGGCCTGGAAGCCGGTGAGGGCCTCGCACCCGTCGCTGACGAACTCCATGGTCCAGTCCGGATCGTTTCGGCAGCGGTAGGCCATCCCCGGCAGGTGGCCCAGGAGAGTGGACAGCCTCCGCTGGCCCTCTTCCAGGGCCTCCTCGGCTTCCTTCTGGTCCGTGATGTCGATCATCACGCCCCGGAGCCTCCCCGGGACCCCTTTCTCCATCTCCACGGTGACCACGTCACGGATCCAGCGGTAGCTGCCCTCCTCCGAACGGAACCGGTATTCCAGGAGATGGTCCTCCCCCTTCTGGGTGCAGGCCATGCAGTGTTCATAGGCCTCGTCCCGGTCGTCGGGATGCAGGTTCCCGGTCCAGAAGGCCAGGCCCGTCCACTCTTCGGGCTTCCATCCCAGGAGGCTCTCCACCTGCGGGGCCACGTAGACCCAACGGTCTTCCCCGATATCGTATTCCCAGCTGATGGAGGCCGTGGACTCCACCAGCTCCCGGTACCGGGCCTCGCTCTCCCTCAGGGCCTCCTCCGTCCTCTTCTCTTCCACCAGGTGCCAGGTGACGTCGGCCAGATAGGCCACGGTCTCCACATCTTCCGGGGTGTAGTCTCTGGGCTTGTTTCCCACCCCCACGATGCTCCGGATCTTCCCCTCTCTCATGACGGGCACCACCAGCTCCCGTACGACCACCGCGTGGCCCTCCGGCATGCCCTTCCTGTGGGGCAGCGACGCGTAGTCGTTGTGCACTACCGGTTCCCGCTTCCGGAGGCAATCGGCCCATACCCCAGCCTCTTCGAGCCCGTAGTGCATCCCCTTGCCTTCGGCCTGGCAGAACTCCTCCAGGGTGCGGGTGGACCACTGCTGCAGGGAGACCGTCTCCTGGTCGTCCTCGACGAAGTGATAGAACCCGATGGGGCTGCTCACCAGGGCACCGATCTCGTCCAGGGTCCGGGTGAGGAGCTCGTCGGTGGTGTGGGTGGCCGCGTACTCGATGAGGGTCAGTCTCGCCCGGGTCAGATTCTGTCTGCGGCGCTCCTCGCTCTGGTCCCGAAAGACCAGGACGACTCCGGTGATGTTCCCCTGGTGGTCCCGAATGGGTGCGGCGCTGTCGGCGATGGGCCGTTCCGTGCCGTCCCGGGCCAGGAGAAGGGTGTGGTTGCCCAGGCCAAGGACCACGCCCTCCTGGAGAACTCTGCCCACCGGGTCCTCCACGGGCTCCCCCGTGCTCTCGTGGATGATGCGAAAGATGTCTTCTGCGGGCTTGCCCCGGGCCTCCTCGTTGGTCCAGCCGGTGAGGGTCTCCGCGACCGGATTCAGGAGCTCCACCCGGCCCCGCAGGTCCGTGGCGATGACCCCGTCCCCGATGGCGTGCAGCGTCACGCTCTGACGCTCCATGCTGGCCCGGAGGCGGGCTTCGGAGGTGTGGAGAGCCCTGTAGTGGGCTTTCCTGTTCCGCTGCCAGAGGACCAGGGCCAGGGCTCCCAGGCCGGCCATGAGAGCCAGAGCCAGACCCAGAATGAGGGGGGCCCGGGAGCGCCAGCCGCTGTAGACCTCGGCTTCGTCCACCTTCGCCACCATGACCCAGGGAGAGGTGGGGATCTGTCGGCCCACGGCCAGGACCTTCTCGCCGCGGTAGTCCGTGCCTCGAATCAGAGACCCCGGGTTCTTCACGGCCTTCGCCGTCGGGGCCTCGTTGCCGGTGAGTGGCATGCGAAGATCCAGCGCGGTGTTCCTTTGATGCCGGAGGTCGTTGAGGAAGAGAACTCCATCCTCGTCCCGCCGGACCAGGAGGATCTCCGCCGTCCGGCTGGGGGTGGGCCAGTCCTGGATCAGGGGGTAGAGGAAGCGGGAGGCGTCGCTCACCAGGACGATGGCGCCCACGGCCGGGGCGGGGGTGCTCCCGTCCGGGAAAAGGGGAGCCACAACGCTGATTTCCACCGGAGAGTCGTCTGCCTCCCGGTGGAGGCGAGTGAATTGGGGTTGCCGTGAGTCCAGGGCCCGGGCCAGGGCGGCTTCGAACCCTTCGTGAGCCTCGGGCCGGTCCTGCAGCCTCAGGCGAACCTGTCCCCGGCGGTCCAGGAGGAGGATCTCGGTGTAGTCGTAGTGCGTCCGGAGGCTGCGGAAGTGCAGGCGGAGGGGACGGGCATTCCGCTCCAGGGGATCGGTGAGGAAGCGGCTGACCTGGCGCAGGAGGAGGGGACTCTCCGTGAGCACCGCTGCATCGCCGACTCGTTCTTTCCTCCAGGCTATGATCTGCTCGGCCTTCAGGTCAGCGATGGCTGCGAGGTCTCTCTCGATCTCCTCCGTCACCGCCGCCTTCTGGCTCCGATACAGCCAGGCCATCCCGACGAGGATGGCGAGGAAGGCCACGGAGAGGGTCATTCCGATCCAGCGGAGGGCGGGTGTCCTTTCCGTGGTCATGGGATGTCAAGCCGGATGGAGGGTTGAACTCGCTCCTGGCCCCGGGGGGAAGGTGGCGCGGTGAACACCAACCACCCGGGCCCCTGATCCTGGAGGAACTGTGCAGGGAAATCCCGGTGTCCAGGGCGACGATAACGCTCAGAACGTGCTGAATGATGGTATCGTCCTGTCCTCTCCGTATCAAGAAATGGAGAGGTCCTCGACCCTCGCTTCCCCCCTCACCCCACCCGAAGCAGAACCAGGAAGAGCCCCAGGGCGGCCGCCCCCAGGAGCACCCAGAGCCACCAGGGCCAGCCGGGCCCCGAGACGTGGACGGGAAGGATGGCCACGGTGCCGGCTCCGCCGGCCAGCAGGCGGGTGGAGCCCTCCCTGTGGCCCGTGATGGAGAAGTGGAGCCTGCCTCCGTCCCGGGCCTGCACCGACGTGCGGTCCGCGGAGGCCACCTGGTCCGCGCCCATCTCCAGACTCACCCATTCCCCCGTGGCCGGCTGGCCACTCCGGAGGATGCGGGCCGTCACCGGCGCCGTCTTGCCGGGCTCCAGGGTGAGGGAGGACCGATGGAACTCCAGGGTCACCGCCGGGCACTCCAGGGGGCGCGGCGAGCCCTCCCGGACCATGGCGGAGAAGATCTGGTGCCGGTCCCAGGGAAGGTTCTCCCTGTGATCCGTCCACACGGGCAACACGATGCCCTTCAGGGCCGCCAGGCCGCTGTAGTCGCCGTACTGGCTCATGCCCGTGACGCTGTCGTCCTGCGTCCACGCGTTTGTCACCGGGGCCGTTCCTCGCTTGAAAGAAGCGCCTCCATCGGTGGAGAAGGCGTGGAGAAGCTGGGTCCGCAACCGGTGACGGGGCATGGTGCTGTAGTAGGCCACGTGGATCTCCTCCCTTCCCGGATCCACGGCCATCCAGGGGTTGAACTCGTCGGTGGGATAGACCGTCGCCTGGGCGCCCGGGACACTCTGGATGTGGTCGCTCCAGGGACCCTCCGGGGGAAGCTCCTGGATGGGGCCGGTCCAGGTGGCATTGTCGCCCAGAAGGGCCTGGGCGGAGGAGGCCCTGAAGTAGACGTTCGTATGAACGGGGTCCTCCACGGAATCGGGGTCGCTGGCCCCGCAGCTGAGATCCGTCCAGACCACGAAGACCCGCTCCGAAGGCCCGGACGTACCCGGGGTGCCCACGACCGGCTCCCTCGGTCCCGCCGTGGCCAGGACAGGGTAGATGAGGGCCCGCTGCTGATCCATGGCGGGCAGGGAGATCTGATAGCCCCGGGCCCGGACCGACGCGATCGTCACCGGGGGGCCAAAGGTGTCTCCACCGTCCCGGGAAGCCCGGAGGACAAGGGACGGCTGGGCCGGAGGGTCGGGGTTCCATTCATACCACGCCACGTAGACGGTACCGCCGGAGCCCACGGCCACGTGGGCGCCCACGCTCGGGGCGGTAGAGAGGGGCAGGATCTTGCCCATGGACGCCCCGTCGCGCTCCACCCATCGAAACCGGATGCCTCCGCCCTGGTGGGGATCGCTCAACCGGGTCCAGGCCACGTAGACCCGACCCTGGTGGACATCCCCTGCCGGGGGCGTGGCGATCATCTCTTTGTCGTTGCTCCCACCTTCCGAGACCGTGGCGGCAAACGTCCAGGTTGCCCCGCGGTCCTCCGTGCGGTAGAGCCGGATCTTCAGCAACCTGTCGGCCCCGACCGTGTCTTCCGCCACCGCCGCAACCCAGCCCGTGCCCTCCGGAGCCCAGGCCACCGAGGGATCCGCCTGCCAGGAGTCTTCCGGGTTCAGGGGTAGACGGTCGGACACCCAGGAACACCCGGAGTCCGAGGAGCGAAAGACGGCCAGGCTCGGAGGGGAACCCTGGCTGTTGTTGGCGGCGGCCAGGACGTAGCGTTCCGCCCCGGGCTGGATGGCCACGGAGGTCTCCCGGTGTTCCAGGTCCTGGTTGGAGAGGTTCGCGTTCGTTCCTCCCACCACGGTGCTCTGACCGGGGGTCGTCAGGAACGGGGCAGGAGCGGTGTCCCGGGTGGAGGCCAGGTGCCGAGCCGGAACCCCGATCCCTGCAGGAACCAACACGCCCGAGGCTGGAGGACGGGGAGGTTCGTGGAGGAGCATCCACTCAAAGAGCTCGGCGGAGACCAGCGGGTACTGCAGCGGGCCCCGTTGTGGCAGGAAGGGAAGGGAATGGCGCAGGTAGGCCCGGAACCATGAGGGCAGGGGAGAGCGGTCTTCCCAGTCCCGAGGTGGAAGGAGGCCCAGGCTGTCCCGAAAGACGGTCCGGAGAGAGTCCAGACGGGTATCGGGGCGGGGCGGAGGTAGCCAGCCCGCCCATTCCGGCTGGACGTCGATGACGGCTACCGTGACCTGGCCGTCGTTTACGGTCACCGGGACACGACGGGTGCCGTAGCCGGGAAGGCTGGCCTGGAGCGTGTCCGGTCCCGTGGGGACAATGCGGAAGCGGAACGCTCCATTGGCGTCCGTCAAGGCCGTGAGGCGCGCTCCCGGGAGGCTGACCTGCACCCCCTGGAATCGAAGGCTGTCCAGGGAGTTGATCACGGTTCCCCGGACTGTGCCGGTCTGCTGGGCACGGACGGGTCCCGGAAGCAGAGCGGCCCCGAGCCACAAAGCCGGAAGAAGAAGGAGGGCCCGTGGGCGGCGGTCACGGTGGGGGGCGTGGACCACCCGGGACCCCGCAGGAGGCCTGGAGAGCCGAATCATGGTTCACCTTCCGTGTGTAGCGGGGATGTGTCTCCCCGCTCAGTCCGAGGGGTCGTCCTCGCCGTTCTCCGAGTCGCCGTCTCCGGCATCGTCCAACCAGGGGTTGTTGATGGGATCAGGCGGCTCCGGGGGGGGCGTGGTGCTGAGGCAGAAGCCCCATTCCGGATTAGGCGTGATGATCCCCTCCCCGGTAATGGCCCGGTCCAGGTTACAGATGGCCCGTTGAACCTTCATGTCCCAAGCCTGTTGGGTCACGGACCGGGCCTTCATGGTGTCCCTGATCTCCCGGATCCACGCCCGGGCGTCTCGATCCTCGCACCCGGTGAGGATCAAGGGAGCCAGGACGAGGGCGAGACAAAGGGCAAGCTTGCGCATGTGCGCCTCCTTGGATGAGGTGCCCTACGAGGCTCCGGCCCCCGAGGCATGACCCAGGGACAGGAGCCGTTGCTCGTAACGGGTGGAGAGTTCGATGCGCCCCAGGGCCCGGGCCGCCTGGCGCCGGATGCGCAGGCTTTCGGGCACGAAGGGCAGGAAGACCACGGGTTCGGGATGGTCCAGGAGGGAGGCCACCCGGAGGGCCTCGGCGTACAGCCCCCCGGCCAGGAGGAGCCGGGCCAGGGTGAGGTGCCGGAAGGGCAGGGAGGCCCCGACGTTCCAGGCCAGGTCCACCTTCTCTCCCGTGGGACGGAGTCGGCGCAGTTGCTCCACGGCGGCGGCGGTGTCCCCGGCCAGGAGGGTGCTCCGGGCCTCCAGGGCCGCAGCCAGGGGGGGGGCCTGGGGATCCCCCTCCCGGACCTTTCTCCCGAGCTCCTCCAGGGTCGCCTGGAGGTGCACCCTCTCCCCTCGGGAGGCGTGCCAGGAGCCCAAAACCCAGAGAGAGGTGGAACTCGTCCCCCGGTACCCGACGCCGAGCTGGTCCTCCACGTAGGCCTGGATCTCTTCGCCCCGGTCCTCCCAGGGGGCCCCGGCCAGCGTGCCCAGGAGAATGTAGTACTGGGCTTCGCCGTAGCCCCGGGCCTGCGCCGAGTCCAGGACGGCCAGGGCCTCGGGGTAGCGGCCCTCGGCCACCAGGACACCCTGGAGCCACGCCATGGCGCCCCAGGTCAGGTTGTCGGGGACCCCCTCCTGGGCCAGAAGGGCCCGGAGGGCCTCCTTCGCGCAGAGAGCGCGGTAGTCCCCCACGGCCAGCTGAAGGCCAGCGTCCAGGACCATCCCGGGATTCAGGGCCACGGCGTCGGCCCAGGGTGCCTCTCCGGGGCCCTCGGTGGCGCACTGGAGCATGAGCTGGATCTTCCGCACGTGGACCGGATAGGCTCCGGCCCGGGAAAGACGGGCCAGGTAGTCCTGGGCCGTGCCGAAGTAGCCCTGGCGGATGGCCGTCTCCGTCATGTGGAGGAGAGGGGGAAGGAATCCGGGGTCCAGGGTCTCCGCCCGACGAAAGCAGGCGATGTCGGTGGAGTCTACCACCAGCCCCTGGGGGAAGAGGTGGTGGTAGACCTCCCCCAGGGCCATCCAGGCCTCGGCCCACTCCTGGTCCTCGGCCAGGGCCATGCGGAGGGCCTGGACGGCGCTGTCGGGTCGGGCATCCGTGAAGTGCTTGAGCCCCTGGCCCAGGTAGCGGTGCCGGGGGGGAAGGAGGTGGGCGTGCCGGAGGCCCACCTCCAGGAGGTGCTCAGCACGGTCCGTGTCCTTCACCCAGCTTGCCGCCTGACCTCCCTTCAGGGCTGCCAGGGCCAGGAGGGAGTCTTCCTCCACGGCCTCCTCGTAGAAGTCCAGGGCTTCCTCGAAGTGGGAGAGTCGGTACTCCCGCTCTCCGTGGATCCAGTGGACGATGGCCGTGGGATCCCGCTCCGTGAGGATGGAGAGATCCAGCTCCCGCTCCGGGTCGATGATCCGGGGGAGGATCCCCACCGTGGCCCGGAGGCCCAGCTGGCTGGGCGCCTCCTCCGTTACGGGGCTGAAGGCCGTGCGCCGGTCCACTACCGAGTCTCCTCCGGTAGCGTGAAGGACCAGGGATACCCCCAGGGAATCCCCGGACCGAGTGATGGCGCCGGTGAGGAAGTGCCCCGCCCCTGAGGCCCGGGCCAGGGAGCGGGCCCGGTCGTGGGGCAGGAGGTCGATGTTGGCCCGCTCCTCCGGGGCCAGCCGGTCCCATGCATCCAGGGGTCGAAGGGGCTCGGCGTGCTCCAGGGTGGACACGATCCAGAGGGCCACGTCTCCACCATCGGCGCCCCCGCCTCCCCGGTCGCTCAAGGGGAAGACCAGGACCTTGTTCGGATCCAGGGACGGGGGGCGGACCTCCCACCACGCCCACAACGCCCCCGCGCCCACCAGGAGCAAAACCAGGATCGCCAGGGTTCGTGTGAGAGTCCGGGGGCGACGTGGGAGATTCTCCTCCTCGGCTTCCTCCAGGAGCCGGGGATCCTCCAGGGCTTGCCGAAGCTCCCCTGCGCTCCGAAACCGGTCCGCCGGGGCCTTGGCCAGGGCCTTCTGGACCACCTTCTCCAGGCGCCGGGGCACGCTCTGACGGAGAGCGCTCAGGGGAAGGGGGGGCTCGTTGATGTGCCGGGCGATGACGGACTGGGGCGTCTTGCCCGGGAAGGGAGGCTCCCCTCCCAGCATCTCGTAGAGCACGCATCCCAGGGAGTAGAGATCGGAGCGGAGATCGATGTCCTCCCTGCCTGCCGCCTGCTCCGGACTCATGTAGGCGGGGGTACCCAGGGTCAGACCCGCCGACGTGAGCCGGTCCTTGGCCGAGGTGGTGACGGCCCGGGCCACCCCGAAGTCCGCAACCAGAGCGTGGCCCCGGGAGAGGAGGATATTCGCAGGTTTGATGTCCCGGTGGATGACGCCCTGACTGTGGGCGTAGTCCAGGGCTTCGGCTACGTCCCTCGCCAGGGCCACGGCATCGGCCAGGGGAAGGGGCCCCTCCCGTTCCAGGCGATCCCGCAGGGACTCCCCCTCCTGGAAGGGCATGACGTAGAAGAGGAGGCCGTCGTCGCGGCCGGAGTCGAAGAGGGGTACGACGTGGGGATGGTTCAGCCGGGCCGCGATCTCGATCTCCTTCAGGAACCGGTCTCCGGCAATGGCGTCGGCCACGTCGGGGCGCAGCACCTTCACGGCCACCTGCCGGTGATGCTTCAGATCACGGGCCAGGTGCACTGTGGCCACCGCCCCTTCGCCGATGTCCCCCTCGACGGTGTAGCGGTCGCCAAGAGCCTTCGCGATGCCCTCGGGTCGGTAGGGCACAACTGCTCCTGGATTCTGTTGTGGTGGAGATCGTGGTCTACGTTAATAAGTGCCCGGGTGAATTGCCATGAAATTGTGCAGCCGGATGGTCCTCAACGGACCACGACCCTCCCCATCTGCACGATCTCCTCCCCGGCCAGATTGTCTCGGGCCGTATAGCGCAGGGTGTAGGTGCCCGGGGGCATGGCGGCCGGAATGGTCAGGTGGCTGGTGATGGGCAGGTAGAAGCTGGGGGGGTGATAGACGTAGGTGTCTCGGTCGTGGAAGAACTCGGGGCTCGTCCAGGAGGACGTCACCTTCGGGGCCCGTGACCTGGAACTCCATCTGGATGTCGGCCACGTCGTCCTGGAGCTCCATGCCGAAGAGCTTGCAGCGCATGTAGACGGTGCCGCCCCCCTCCAGCACCGGAGGAGTTGCCGCCTGGCCCCCTTCCTCCAGAGAGAGGGCGAAGTCCCGGATTTCCAAACCTTCAGCCGGCGGGATGGGGGGAGCCTCCACCTCCAGGGTTGCCGTGGCTTCCAGGTCCGTCCCCCCCACCCGGTCCATGGCCCGGAGGGTGAACTCGTACGTTCCGGCAGGACAGAAGATGGGCAGGGTGACGGAGTAGTCCCCGGTGAGGGGAGTGGCGTCGGAGCCCTGGACGATGGTCTGGGTCCAGGGCTCGTGGAGGGGCAGACCCTGGGGATCCGTGGTCAGAGCCCAGAGGTCCACGTTCATCCGGTCGTCGTCGTCCAGGGCGAAGCCTCCCACGGCGTATTCCAGGTAGACCGTGGCCCCGGCGGCGTAGGGAGCGGGGGGCCGAGGCGGGCCCTCCTCTCCCCGAAGGAACGTGAAGTGGGTGACTTCCATGGGGCCCGTGCGGGAGATCCGGAGGGTTTCCTGGGCCCGGAGGGAGGAGAGGGGGGCGGCGCATACGAGTACTGCGGTCAGGGCCAGCGCCAGGACGGCCCCGGG
>CAZZEL010000107.1:6867-12654 GCA_964652625.1 uncultured Gemmatimonadaceae bacterium | reverse complement strand
GGGGCCTGAGGGTGGGAGCAGACTGCGGTTCCCCCTCGTTCGACAGCCCTCTAGAGAATCAGTCTCAGCTCACGGAGCTTGTCCAGCAGCTTCCTCTGGTCCAGGGGCTTGAGGAGGTAGCCGTCGCATCGGTTGCGCAGGGCCTCCTTGACGTTCTCCCGGTCATCCAGGGCCGTGGTCATGAGGATCTTCGTGTCGGAGAACACCACCTCCTTCTTCCTGCGCTCCTCCTCCAGCTTCCGGATTTCCCTGAGGGCTTCCTGACCGTTCATCTCCGGCATCATGATGTCCAGGCAGATGAGGTCGTAGGGCTCCTGGGCCTCAACGGATGCCCGGAAGGCCTCCACCGCCTCCACCCCGCTGACGGCCACGTGGGTGGGTCCGTACTCCTTCAGTACCTCCTGGAGAATGAGGCGACTCGTGAAGTCGTCTTCAACGATCAGAGTCTTGATGGTCTCCGGTCCTTTCGTTTCGATTCGAGCTCACGAAGGTCTCGATTTCCGTCTTCAACCGTGCGAATTCCCGGTCCAGGACTCTCAGGAGCGGTCCCGTCTCCTCCATCCGGCCGTCCCGGCTGAGCTCTTCCAGTTCTGCCGCCGTGTGCCCCAGGACCTGTCCGCCCACTCCCCTGGCGGCTCCCGCGATACCGTGGGCTCGGCGCTGGACCCCGGATGAATCACCGGCTTTCAGGTCATGGCGCAACGAATCCAATTGGCCCGGAATGTCCTCCAGGAACCCGGCTGCGATGGTCCTGGCCATCTCCTCGTCCCCCATGAGTCGATTCAGGAGACCGGCCCGGTCGAATGCAGGTGCCGGGAGAGACGGGGCCCCGGAAGAGGCCCTCAGGGTGTCGGGGGCTTCGGACGTCGTCTCCGGACCGGGCCCCTCTCGGTCAAGGTTCTTCGGGAGCCAGGCCTTGAGCACCTCCCTCAGGGCGGCGACCTCTACGGGTTTGCTCACGTAGTCGTCCATCCCCGCTTCGAGACACCGGTCCCTGTCTCCCTTCAGGGCGTGGGCCGTCATGGCGATGATGGGCACGTCCGGGTCGGGGATACCCGTGACGGGATTCCGGATCCTCCGGGTGGCCTCCAGCCCATCCATCTCCGGCATCTGCACGTCCATGATGACCAGGTGGTACCGGGTCTCCTTCAGCGCCTGAAGGGCAGCACGGCCGGTGGACACCACGTCGCAACTCAGGCCCAACTTCTCCAGGATGGCCCGCATCAACTCCTGGTTCGTGGAGTTGTCTTCCGCCAGGAGCACCTTTGATTCTCTCCAAGGAGAGGGTGGCTCCGGGTCATGGAGGGCTCCTTCTGTCTCTCCCACCTTCGCTTCCTCACCCCTCACAAGAGCAATCAGCGTCTCCAGGAGATCGGAAGGGCCCACGGGCTTGTGAAGAACGGCATCGAAGCCCTGGCCCCGAAGAGCTTGGGTCTTCTCCCGGTCTTCCATGGGCCTCATGGCGACGAGACGGATGCCCTGGAGAACCGGGCTCCTCCGGATGGCCTCCGGGAGTTTTGTTCTCTCCGGTCCCGAGCCGGTCCCGTCCAACAGAGCGAAATCGAAGGGTTCGTTCCGTTCCGCGCCTCGACGCAACATCTCCAGGGCCTCGGAGCTCTCGGCGGCTCCCTCCGCTTTTACGCCCCAGGCCGCCAGGTGGCTGCAGAGCATATGCCGGTTGGTGAGATTGTCGTCCACCACCAGAACGCGCTGGGCCCGGAACTCCGCAGGGGGCTCAAGCCTGGAGTCGGAGACGGGTCGCCTGGCGAGCTTCACGGTGAACCAGAACTCCGAGCCCTCTCCCTCCTGGCTCTCCACTCCGATGGCGCCCCCCATGAGCTCCGCCAGTTGGCGGGAGATGGCCAGGCCCAATCCGGTGCCTCCGTACTCCCGGGTGGTGGAGCTGTCCGCCTGGGTAAAGGCCTCGAACAGCCCCTTCTGCTTCTCCGTGGAGATCCCCATTCCCGTGTCCCGGACCGTGAACCGAAGGACCACCTCGTCTTTCTCCGGGGCGTCCCTGGCCGGAGAGGCCTGGACCACGATCTCGCCTTCGCTGGTGAACTTGACGGCGTTGCCCACCAGGTTCGTGAGGATCTGCCGGAGCCGCCCTTCGTCTCCCCTGAGGAGGCGGGGGACCTGGGGATCCGCCGTGCAGACGAACTCCAGCCCCTTGCTCTGGGCCCTGGAGGCAAACATGTCGCCGAACTCCTCCAGGAGCTCCAGGAGGTCGAAGTCCGTCGCCTCCAACTCCATCTTGCCCGCCTCGATCTTCGAGAAGTCCAGGATGTCGTCGACGATGCTCAGGAGGGACTCGCCGCTGCGTCGAGCGAGCCGGGCGTATCGACGCTGGTCCTCGTCCAGGGGGGTGTCCAGGAGGAGGCGGTTGAGGCCCAGGATGCCGTTCAGGGGGGTTCGGATCTCGTGGCTCATGTTCGCCAGGAACTCGCTCTTGGCTCTGTTGGCCATTTCTGCCTGGGCCGCCATCTGGTTCGCGAAGGCCGTTTCCTGTTCCAGGTGCCGGGCCAGGGCCTCGGCCTGCTCCTTGGCTTGCCTGGCCTGCTCCTCCACCCTCTTTCGTTCCGTGATGTCCGTGACCACTCCCACCAGGCCGGCAGATTCCCCCTCGCAGCTCAGGAAGACGGACTTGTGGAAGATGACGGTGCGGCGATCTCGGGGGGTGGCTACCTCCGCTTCGTAGGTCTGGGTTCCTCCCTTCCGAATGAGCTCCAGGTCCTTGCGGTGATAGATCTCCGCCAGGTCCGGAGGAGCCACGTCCAGGGCGGTGTGCCCGATGATCTCGTCCCGGCTCTTCCCCAACATCCTCTCGAAGGCTCGGTTGCATCCCAGGTACACACCCCGCTTATCCTTGTGGAAGATGGGGGTGGGCGCGGAGTCCAGGAGGGACTGGATGAAGAGAGACTGATCCTCGAGGAGCTTCTCGGTCTTTTTTTGCTGGCTGATGTCGACGAAGCTCTCCAGGAGACATTCCCGGCCGTCCAGAGTGATATTGGCGACGGTCTTGAGGATGGGGATCCAGTTGCCCCGGGCGTCTACCAGGTGACGCTCCGCGTTGTCCTGCCGCTGGCCCAGATCGGTGATGGGACAAGCACCCTCCCGTGCGGGGCACACGAAGCGATGGCACACCTTCCCCACGACATCCCGGCGGTGGGCTCCCAGGAGGTCCGCCGCCGCCGGGTTTACTTCGAGGATTTCGTGGGTCCGGGCGTCGATCACCAACACCCCGTGCTGAAGCGCGTCCAGGATGCCCTGGACCGCGTGCAGGCGTTCTGACATGGGCTCCCTCCGGGCGTATTTCGCTGGTGGAAGTATCGGCCGGAAGGGAGGGTTCTTTACGTGTGTGCCTGGAGTTCCTCCAGGGGACCTAGTCAGCCCTGAGGCCCTCGATTTCCTCCACGGTCTGGGGCTTGTGGGGTCCCAGGCGGCGGGCGCCTTCCGGGGTGACCAGGTAGTTCTCCTCGTTTCGCATCCCTCCGAACTCCCGCCACTTCCCCAGCTCCTCGTAGTCGATGAACTCCTTGAACCTGCCCTCGGATTCCCAGAGATCCATGAGCTGGGGAATGAAGTAGACCCCCGGCTCCACGGTGAGGACGAAACCCGGCTCCAGCTTCCGGGCCAGGCGCAGGGACTTGAGGCCGAACTGGGTGCTCCGCTCCTCGCCGGCATACCCCACGTAATCCTCGCCCAGGTCCTCCATGTCGTGGACGTCGAGCCCCATCATGTGGCCGATCCCGTGGGGCATGACCAGGGCATGGGCTCCTGCGGCCAGGGCCTCCTCGGTGTCGCCCCGCATGATCCCCAGGTCCCGCATTCCTTCGAAGATCACCCGGCAGGCCGCGAAATGGACCTCCCGGTTCGGAACGCCCGGCTCCAGGGCGGCGACGGCGGTGTCGTAGGCCTCCATGATCAGCTCCCAGATCATTTGCTGGCGGGGCTCGAAGGTGGAACTCACGGGGAAGGTGGAGGTGAGGTCCCCGGCGTAGCCCATGGAGGTCTCCGCCCCGGCGTCCAGGAGAAAGAGGTCTCCGGGAGACAGGGTGTTGCCGTAGTAGTGGTTGTGGAGGGTCTGGCCGTGGATGGTACCGATGACGGGATAGCTCACCCGGCCGCCGGCCCCCATGGCGATGTGCTCCACCACGGCGGCGATCTCCCGCTCCAGCATTCCGGGTCGGGCGATCCCCATAGCGGCCTCGTGCATGGCCACCGACGTGGTCACGGCCCGTTCGATCTCCCCGACCTCCTCTTCCTTCTTGTGGGAACGCTGGTCGACGACGGCCCGGATCAGCTCCTCCGATGCCTCCTCGGTGGCTTCCTCCGGATCCACGCCCAGGAGATCCCGGAGCTGGAGTCTGGTCTCCGCCCGGTAGGGTGGAAGGAAGTGCACGGCCCGGCCCGCCGTCACGGCCCGGCCCATGATCTCCTCCAGGTCCCCCAGGGGGCGGGTCTCGCTCACTCCCGCCTTCTCGGCCCGCTGGGCGATGGTGGGCAGGTCACCCATCCATACGATGTGGTCGATGGTGAGCTCGTCGCCGAAGATCGTCGTGGCTCCGGCGTCCACGTCCACCACCGCCGCCAGATCTGGCTGGTTCAACCCGAAGTAGTAGAGGAAGGTGCTGTCCTGCCGGAAGGGGTAGGGGTTGTCGGGGAAGTTCATGGGGCTCTCGGTGTGGCCCAGGAACAGCAGCAAGCCTCCGCCGAAGCGGGAGAGAAGAGCGTCCCGACGCTCCTGATAGATCTCGGGAGAGAACATGGATCTGACCTTCCTCGGTGGGATGGGGTGCGACGAGAGATCAGGAAGGAGTATACGAAGGAGAAAGGCCGAGTACCATTACCCCACGCTCAGGCCGACGCCCACCTCCAGGTAGCGGTGCTCGGCCCCCCGCTCCGAAACCCCCTGGGGGGAGATCATGTCGTACCGGCCCACGTTCCAGTTCCCGAAGACGGAGAGGGAGACGACGCTGGCCAGGGGAACCGTGACGCCTCCCCCGGCGGAATAGCCCACGCCCCAGCCCGAGGCCGTGTGAACCAGCACGCCCCCGTCCGGGCCTTCCGACTCCAGGTCCTGGCTTCCGAAGGCCACCCCCCCACCGGCCCGGACATAGACGTGCCAGACCCTGTAGAACAGGGAGACGGAGACGTTGCCCAGGGTGTTGGTCAGAGAGGTCCCGGGCAGGAGCTCCGCCTCCTCCCCCGACACGGGGGTGCCGGGCCTGGAACGCCGCCAGACACTGGCGCCCAGTCCCACGGCGAATCCCTTCCCCAGGGGGCGAGCCACCGTGAGATGTCCCGTGAAGCTCTCGTTGTCCTGGACGCTCTCGCACAGGACGCAGTCATCGCTCCGGCTCCCGTAGCCCAGGCCCAGGACGACGAAGACGGGGAAGGGGGAGTCGGAGGCCACCGGGCCCTCCGGGAGAGTGTCCGCCAGGGCCAGGGAATCGGCGGCACCGGTGTTCGGCGGCAGGTCCTGGGCGGCTAGCCGGGAGGGTGCCATCCCGGGACCGACACCCCCCAGAGCCGCCAGAAGAAGAAGGGGCAGGAGGACGGGGCGGCACCTGGCCCCCGGGGAAGGTCTCCTGGAATGCGAGGCCATGACTCCTGGCTCCTCTCGGCTGCCTGGACGGAATTCGGCGGACGGAGGGCCGGCTGCCCCTCCCGGGATCGGCGGGAGCGCAGGCCTCTCCGGCGCACGGCGTCGCTCTCAGCATCGGCGCCGGCGGGGGGGATCTTTACCCGAAGCCGGTGGACGGAGGTACCTGCGAGTCAAGCCTC
>CAZZEL010000107.1:0-6857 GCA_964652625.1 uncultured Gemmatimonadaceae bacterium | reverse complement strand
ACCCCCGGAGGGTCAGACCTATCCCCAGGGATAGGGGCCCGAGGGCTCCTGACCCCGGGCCTCCAGGATGAGCTCCAGCATCCGCTGCCAGGAGTCCCAGCTGGTGGTCCGTCGGTAGACGGAGTTCGTCTTGTGGGCGATGACCAGGTCCACGGCGGGAAGGACCGTGATCCACTGCCCCCAGGCCCCCCGGGCGGTATAGGCTCTTTCGAAGGGCCCGGAGGCCCGGGGTCCGTCCCAGATCCACCACATGTACCCGTACCCGAAGTAGCCGTCCCGCCGGCGAGGGGGATTCATCCCTTCCAGGGGGGTGATGACGCTGGTGATCTCCCGGGCCCACTCCGGAGAGATGATCTCCTCCCCGTCCCACACGCCCTCGTTGAGCATGAGGTGCCCGATCCGGGCCATGTCCCGGGTGGAGAGCCACATGTGGTAGGCCGGGTTCCTGGAAACGGTGAGGTCGCCGCTCTTTCGCTGGGCGCTCCGGTCCCAGTCCTGGAACCGGAGGGGGATGGCCAGCTGGGACTGGAGCTCGTCGTAGATGTTGCGCCCGGTGAGCCGCTCGAAGACGGCACCGGCGGCGTTGAAGTCCCAGTTGCTGTAGAGCATGTAGGTCCCCGGCTCCTGGGATCCCCGTTCCGGGGCGTCGGCCAGGTTGTCCCCGCTGTTGGAGGCGGGATGGTAGACCCCGGAGCGGGCGGTGACCAGGTGGTGGACGGTAGCCCGTTTCTCAATGGGCAGAAGTCCCCCCACGTCGTCCACGCCCAGCTCCTCCAGGCTCCATTCCAGGTCGATGGCACCGTTCTCCACCCAGTACCCGTAGAGCATGGCCAGGACGCTCTTCCGGCAGGAGGCCAGGTAGGAGAGCTCCTCCACGTCGCCGAAGTCGAAGACCACCCTGCCCCGATCCACCACCATGAGGCCGGTGGTGTTGGCGCTGTCCCGGACGAATTGGAACAGATCCCCGAGCACGGCGGGATCCCAGCCGTACTCCTCCAGCTCGCCCATCCCCATGTACTCCCACTCCTCCCCGGGGAAGACGGTCTCCTGGGCCGTCTGGGCCGCGGCCGTGCTGGCCAGGGCCAGGAGCAGGAGCCCCAGGAGGAGGGACGGAAAGGCGAAAGGGAATCCCCGGGTCCCGGGGGATCGATGCGGGGGTCGATTGAGCATGGTCTCGCCTCCGTGAACAGGGCAGAGAAGACAAAGCGGCGGCATACGGGGGCCTCTTTTCAGGCCCGGATCCGGAAGCTAGGGGGCGAGCCCGAGACGGTACAGAGGAGAGGGGTTTGCACCGGCGGCCCCGAGACCGCATCCTTCAGCCAGAAAAAAAGCCCACATCTCCGGAATGCCTATGGGTTTCCTCTCCCGACTCCTGGAATCAATGGACAGCTCCTCCTCGAAGAGGGAGGGAAGACAGGCTCTGGAACGTCGCCTGGTGGAGCTGGAGGATGTCCTGGACCGGAAGCCTCTGGGTATCCAGGGGTCCATGCTGAACCAGGCCGGGGACCTCTGTCAGCGTGAGGGAGACGGGCTCCGGGCTGTGGCCTACTTCGCCCGGGCCATGGACCGGTTTCTGCGGGACGAGCAGCCCGAGGCGGCCCGAGGCGTGGCCCGGAAAATCATCCGGGTGCATCCTGAGGCCATCCGCACCCGCAGCACCCTGATATGGGTGGACCTCTCGTCACGACATTTCGTCACGGCGGCGGAAGATCTTCGGGACTACGTCCGGGCTGCCCGGCGGGGGCGGCGGGAAGGGGAGGCGGTGGAGGAGGTCCTGGAGATGGGGCGGGTGGTGGGCGACCGGGGCTTCCTCAGAGCCGTGTCCGAGGCCCTGGAGGAGTTGGAGACCCCCCGGGCCGCTCGGGAGGTGAGAGAGGGGTTGGAGGCGGGCGGCTCCCGGGAAGCCTCTGTCGACCCGGCGACGTTCCGGGAGGGTTGCCTCCGGCGAGCCGTGGATTCCAACGCCCGCAAGGACGGCCGCCTTCCCCGGGCCGGAGAGGGCGGGAGCTGACGCGTTCCCGGAGTGAACCCCGGGATCAACCCGGCGACGATCCATGACTCTCATCTTGCCAGCCCTGGGCGCCACCTGGCTCCTCTACCTTCTGACCGAGGCCGTTCTCCTGAACCGGTGGCGGCGGGCCATTCCCCTCCGAATCACGGTGACGGGTACACGGGGCAAGACCACCGTGGCCCGGATGCTGGCATCCGTTCTCAGGGAAAGCGGACGTCGGGTCGTGGCCAAGACCACCGGCTCGGAACCCGCCCTCCTCCTTCCCGACGGTTCCGAGGAGCCCATCCGCCGCCGGGGGCGGGCGTCCATCCTGGAGCAGAAGCGCCTCCTGCGGAGGGCGAGACGGGAGGAGGCGCAGGTCCTGGTGGCCGAAGCCATGAGCCTCCATCTGGAAAACCACCGGGCGGAAGCCCGGGGGATCCTCCGGCCCCACTACACGTTGGCCACGAACTTCCGGGTGGATCACGTGGCGGCGGCCGGGGAGAGCCGGGAGGAGGTGGCCTGGGTCCTGGGTTGGGGGGTTGCCCCCGGAGCCCGGATCTACGTCCCGGAGAGGGAGGTGGAGGAGGCCTTCGCCCAACAGGTGGGAGCCCGGGGTGGAGAGCTCATGGTGGTTCCGGAGCCCTCGCCGGTCTCCCCCTCCCCGGAGGCCCGTGCAGACGCCGGCCCTGCCGGTGTCTGGTCCTTTCCCGAGAACGAGAGTCTGGTGCGGGCTCTATGCCGGGAGCTGGGCGTGGAGGAGGAGGTGGTCCACCGGGGCCTTCGCAAGGCCGGAATGGACGTGGGAGCCCCGGAGGTGTGGCAGGTCTCCCGGGGGAGTGAGAGGTGTGGGGTCCGGGTGGTGAACGCATTCGCCGCCAACGACCCCGAATCCACGGCCCGTCTTCTGGACCGGTGCCGGCAGCTCCTGGCACCCGAGCGAGGAGAGACCGGCGGAAGAGAGCGTGTCCTTCCCCGGGAGAAGCACTGGGCCGGTCTTCTTCTCTTACGGGAAGACCGGGGAGACCGGACGCATCAGTGGATACGGGCTCTGACCGGGGGCTTTCTGGAGGAATTGGACACCCTGGCCGTCTGGGGAATTCATGGACAGGCTCTGCGGCGAAGAGTCCTCCGCAGCCTCCCGCCGGAGGAACGGGAACGGTGGAAGGGGAAGCTACGGGTCCTGAAGGAGAAGGACCCGGAGACGCTCAGCCGGGCCGTGCTCCAATGGCTGCCCCCGGCCGGGGGCGTGGTGTTCGGCTTCGGAAACATCGTGGGACAGGGTGAGAGGCTGGTGCGATACTGGCGGAAGGTGGGAAGGTCTCATGGAGCTTGAGCTGGCCTTCCTGGGCCTCCTGGCCTCCCTGGCCTTTACCGGCCTCACCGGCTTTTACCCCGGGGGGATCATCGTCCCCAGCTACCTGGTCCTCTTCCTCTCCGACCCGGGACGAATCCTGGGTACCCTGGCGGTGGCCCTCCTCACCTTCCTGATGTACCGATTGGCTTCCCGCTGGCTCATCCTCTTCGGCCGTCGCCGATTCGTCTTCCTCATCCTGGTGGGGGGGAGCTGGGCCTTTCTCTGGCGCCTTCTTCTTCCCTCCCTCTTTCCTGCCTCCGCCGAGCTTGCCGTCATCGGTTGGGTGATCCCCGGGCTCATCGCGAACCACTTCGAGGGCCAGGGGGTCCTCCTCACCACGGCTTCCCTGGTCACGGTCACGGTGGTGGTGGGATGGTTGGGACGCCTGCTGGTGATCCTGTGAAGTCTATCGAATCTGGGAGGTCGTTGGTTCCCGGGCGGAAGGTGCGAGGTCTCCTGCTGGCCGGGGCCGGGAGCTTCCTGGCCTGGCTCCTCCTGTCCGTCGTCTCTCCTCCCCCCCGACTGCCCTGGACCCGGGAGATGACCGAGGCCCGGGCCCGGATGGGAGAGGCTCTGGACGTTGTGGCAGCCCACTGCAGGGAATCGGGCATTCGGATGGATCCCACGGTGGATCCCAACGGCACCTGCCTGGTGGGGCCGGAGCTCACGCCCCTGGTTACCACCCTGGGGCTCCTGGAAGCCAAGAGAACCACCACGAACCCGGACTGGGCATCTCTCCTGGTTCACCTTCTTCGGGAGGCCGGGGTGGAGGAGGGTGATGCGGTGGCCGTGGGCGCCTCCGGCTCCTTCCCGGCTTTCGCCCTGGCAGCCCAGGTGGCGGCGGAGGTCCTGGGGGCCCGGCCTCGGGTCGTTCTCTCCCTGGGGGCCTCCTCCTACGGTGCCACCCGCCCGAGCTTCCACCTTTTGGACATCCATCGGTTGCTCCGACGCCGTGGCATCCTCCATGCCGCCCCTGTGGCGGTCTCCCCTGGAGGGGCCCGGGATGTGGGAGGGGGCATGGACCCGGCCTTCCGGGACTCCCTGGTGACGGAGCTGGAACGGTCGGGCCCGGCGGTGATCGTCCAGGACCATCTGCCGGCGAACGTGGCCCGCCGGTTGGCTTTGTACGATGTCACACCCCCGGCAGCCTTCGTTAATGTGGGGGGGAGCTGGGCGAACATGGGTACGAGCCCCCGGATCCTGGAGGTGGACCCTGGTCTTCACCAGGATCTGGCCGGGAATGTGGAGGTACCGGCCCCGGAGCGGAGGGGGGTTCTCTTCCAGATGGCCGCCCGAGGCGTCCCGGTGATTCATCTTCTCCACGTTCGGGGCCTGGTGCAGCGCTACGGACTGCCCTGGGATCCGGTACCCTTGCCGGCGAGGGGAGAAAGGTCCCTGACGAACCCCGAGGGGGAGGCCGGGGGCTGGTTCTGGGTGCTTTCTCTTGCCTACCTGGCGTTCCTGGTCGGGGTGGCCCTCTGGAGTCGGGGAGGAGGGCGCTTCCCGGCAGTGCGTGAACCACGTTAAGCACCTAGGTTCCCCCCTGCGGTTTTGAACACTGACTTCCTGAGGAGGCATGGAGATGAAGCCCCTTGCCCGATGGATGATGGTATTGGCCATGGTGACGGGCCTGGCTACGACGAACTCCGACTTCGCCGCGGCACAGGAGTCCCAGGACCTGCCGGAGGTGGATCTGCCGGTCCTGCTGACCTCCTGCGGTCAGAGCCCCGGACCCACCCGGGTCCGGTTCTTCCTGAACCGGCTGGACATGGCCCACGAGTTCCTCCCCCAGGCCACGGTGGAGGACCTGAACGCCGGGATGGAGGGGGACACTCCCTTCCAGTCCCTCATCATCGTCAGCGGGGCATCCCTGAAGGGGATGGGGGCCGCCGGCGTGTCCATGCAGGAGGAGCTGAGCCGCACGGAGGCCCTCATTCAGGCGGCCCGGAGCCAGGACATCCCCGTCGTTTGTGCCCACGTGGAGGGGATGGCCCGGAGAGCCCAGGGTGCCGCCCCGGGGGACAATTCCGACGAGCAATCCATCGACGCTGCCTGCCCCAATGCCGACCTCATGATGGTCCGGGCCGACGGCAACGAGGACCGACGTTTCAGCATCATCTCCGAGAACCAGGACATTCCCCTGATCCTCTTCGAGAAGAACATGGAGATGGGGGACGTGCTTGAGAGGATCTTCGGGTCCTGACGAGGCGCTGATCCATGAGCATGTTCACCTACGCCGGGATCGTCCTCGGTGTCATGGTGGCGGTGTACATCGTCGCGAAGCTCTTCAAGCTCTCCACGGAGCTTGCCATGTTCGCGGCGGCCCTGGGCGGGTCCGTGGCCGGAGGCTTCGGCATTCCGGCCCGGCATCTGGCCGAGGGGTCCATCACCTACCTGGACATCAACCTCATTTTCATCACCGCCACCCTCTTCATGAACGTCCTGAAGGAGTCCGGTGGGATCGCCTTCACCGTGCGGGGGATCCTCATCCACTTCCACTGGAGCCGGACCCTCCTGGTCATCCTCCTCACCATACTCCTCCTGCTTCCCGGGGCCCTCACCGGGGCCGGGAGCGTCACGGTCCTCATCACCGGAGGTCTGGTGGCCATCGTCCTGGAGACCATGGGGGTGTCCCGGGTCCGGACGGCGGCCATCGTCTTCATCATCGCCGGGATGAGCGCGGCGGCACCCCCGGTGAGCCTGTGGGCCATGATGACGGCCGCCGGGGTGAACATGCCCTACGTGGGCTTCTTCTGGCCCCTCCTGGTGCCCTGCGTTGTCCTCTCCCTCATCACCATCTTCCTCCTGGGCTGGCGTGGGGAGAAGATCGACCTGGACCGGGCTCTCCGGGAGCTCCCCGAGGCACCAGAGGGAATGGGATGGCTGAAGGTGCTTCTTCCCTTCGCCATCTTTGCCGCCCTCATCTTCGTGGGGAGACAGTGGCCTCATGACACCCCGGTGCTGGGTCTGCCCTTCATGTTCCTCTGCGCCGCCGGGACCTCCTGGGCCCTGTCTCCCGTCCGGCTGGACGTGTTGCGTATCTCCCGGGAGACGGTGCACCAGCTCCTTCCCCTGGTGGGGACCCTCACCTGTGTGGGCGTGCTGGTTCAGATCATGACCCTCACGGGCGTGAGGGGGCTGCTGGCCGTCACCGCCGTGACCCTGCCGGTGGCCGCGGTGTTCGCCACTCTCTTCCTGGTTCTCCCGGTATCCGAGGCAGTGCTCATGTGGGGTGCCGCGCCGGTTATCGGCGTGCCCCTGGTTCTACTGTTCAACAACATTGGGCTCAACCCCATCGTGGCCCTGGCGGGGATGAGCGTGATCTGGCCCCTGGGGGACGCCCTGCCGCCAACGGCCATCATCGGCCGGCTCACGGTGGAGGTGGTGGATTACCGGGAGAAGTACCAGCGATTCCTGAGAGCCTGCCTGATTCCGGCTGTCCTCATCATGGTGGTGGGAACCCTCATGGTGGTCTACTCCGGACGTCTCTCCTTCCTCACCGGCCTCTAG
>CAZZEL010000106.1:6212-12698 GCA_964652625.1 uncultured Gemmatimonadaceae bacterium | reverse complement strand
CTCACCCCTGGGCCTGGGCCCGGTTGTGCCGGATCACCGAGTCGATGATCCCGTCCATGTCGTAGCTGGGCGTCCAATCCAGCAGCTTCCGGATCTTCCCGGTGTCGGCCTGGCGGCGGACCATGTCCTCGAACCCCTCCTCGTAGGCCTCGTCGTAGGGGATCCGTTGGATGGCCGAGCCGGAGCCGGCCCGCTCCTTCACCCGTTCCGCCAGGGCCTGGATGCTGATCTCCTCTTCGTGCCCGATGTTGAAGACCTTCCCCACGGCCTCCTCGGACTCCATGAGTCCCTGGACGGCCTGGACGCAGTCGGCCACGTGGAGGAAGCAGCGCTTCTGCTCCCCGGTGCCGTAGACCGTGATGGGCTCGCCCCGGAGGGCCTGGCCCACGAAGGTGGGCACCACCATCCCCCACTCACCCGTCTGCCGGGGTCCCACGGTGTTGAAGAACCGCCCGATGACCACGGGCAGCCCCTTGTCGTAGTAGTAGGCCAGAGCCAGGAACTCGTCCAGGGCCTTGGTGCAGGCGTAGGACCAGCGCCGATGGGTGGTGCTTCCCAGGACCCGGTCGTGGTCCTCGTGGAGCCGATCGCCGGCCTTCCCGTAGATCTCCGAGGTAGAGGCGACGAACAGCCGGGTCCCCAGCCGGTTGCAGCAATCCAGGACGATCTCCGTTCCCCGGACGTTGGTGGTGATGGTCTCCACCGGCTCTTCCAGGATCTTCCTCACCCCCACCGCCGCCGCCAGGTGCACCACCTGGTCCACGTTCATCACCAGCCCGTACGTCACGGGCCAGTTCATGATGGAGTCCACCGTCACGTGGAGATTCGGGTGTCCTTCCACCCCGGACAGGTTCTCCAGAAACCCGGTGGAGAGGTCGTCCAGCACGTAGACCGTCTTGCCCCGGGCCAGGAGGGCTTCCACCAGGTGGGAACCGATGAAGCCCGCGCCGCCGGTGACGAGAATGGAGTCGGCCAAGGGAAGCCTCCTGAACGCTGAAGATGCTGGGGCAAGTCCGCTTGGGCCCCTAACCTAGGACAAGGCGGAGCTTCAAGCATCCCGGGCCCGCCCGGGAGGCTGACGGCGGGGGGGCCATTGGCTCCCCCCCAAATCAGCCTCTTCGGTCTGCTACTCCCCGTCAGCTTCGGCGCCGGCGAGGGATTCCTTGAGACAGGCGGCTCAGGAGCCTCCCGGGCCCCGGATCCAGGCCACCGTCTTCCGGATCCCCTCGTCCAGGGGCACGACGACCTCGTAGCCGGTGCGTTCCCGGAGGTGGGTCAGGTCCGCCAGGGAATCCCGCACGTCTCCGGGCCGGGGCGGGCCGTGGACGGCTTCCACGTCGGCGTCGATGGCAAGGCGAATCTCCCGCCAGAGGTCGTTGATGGAGATCCGGTCGCCGCACCCCACGTTGAACACCTCTCCGCTCACCTCCGAGGCGGGAGCGGAAGCGGCCAGGAAGTTGGCCAGGACCACGTTGTCGATGTAGGTGAAGTCCCGGGTCTGACTCCCGTCCCCGTTGATGGTGGGGGAAGAGCCTTCCAGGGCCGCGGAGGCGAAGAGGGGGATGACGGCGGCGTAGGGGGAGTCCGGATCCTGCCGGGGACCGAAGACGTTGAAGTAGCGCATGGCCACGCCCTCCACGTCGAAAACCCCGGGGAAGCTCCGCACGTAGTGTTCCCCGGTGAGCTTGGCCACGGCGTAGGGGGAGCGGGGGCTCGGGGTCTGGTCCTCCCGCTTGGGAAGGGTGGGCGTGTCTCCGTAGGCCGAGGAGGAGCTGGCGTAGACCACCCGGCGCACCCCGGCGTCCCGGGCCGCCAGGAGGACGTTCAGGGTCCCGGTGGCGTTCACGGCATGGGAGCGCTCCGGCTCGGCCACGCTGCGGGGCACGGAGGGGAGGGCGGCCTGGTGGAAGACCACGTCCACGTCTCGGGCGGCACTCCGGCAGGTCTCCGGATCCGTGATGTCTCCTTCCAGGAGCTCCAGCCGGTCCAGGAAGGGCTGCAGGTTCTCCCAGCGCCCGGTGGAGAAATCGTCCAGGACCCGTACGCCGGCTCCGGCGGCCAGGAGGTGCTCCACCAGGTGGGAGCCGATGAAGCCGGCTCCCCCGGTGACCAGGTAGGTGGACCCGGAGTCCACGTGGGTTGTCAGATCATGCTCGGGCACGGTATCCCCTCTCGTCTCGGTATCGTCTCGGTGTTGTCGGTCGTTTCACGGTCTCATGGGGTACTCAGTTGTGGGGCGCCGTTTCATGTGGCGCCGGGTCCCGTCCCCCGGAATCCGGAGGACGCCGCCGCCACGTCCACCCCAACCTCCTCAAGGGTCTCCCGGTAGAGAGCCTCCATGTCTCGGGCCAGGCGATCCACGGAGTAGCGCCGGGTCACGATCCGGCGGAGGGCCTGGACGGCCTCGTCTTCACCGCCCCCATCCTCCCGTGTCGTCAGCACCCTGGCCAGCCCCCGGGCCATGTCCCCGGGAGTGTCTCCCTCCACAAGAACCGCCCGGGACACGCCTACCAGGATCTCCGGCACGCCCCCCACGGCCCGGGCCGCCACGGGGGTGCCCGAGGCCAGGGCCTCCAGGACCGCCACCGGCGTGCCCTCGTCGAAGGAGGTGAGGGCCAGGGCGTCCATGGCCGGATAGAGGCGGGGCAGGTCCCGGCGCCACCCCAGCCAGAGCACCCGGTCGCCCATCCCCCCCCGGGCGGCGTGATCCCGGAGCTCCGCCTCCCGGAGCCCCGAGCCCACCACCAGGACCCGGACCCTTCGGCCCAGGGCTTCCTCCAGGGGCGGGAGGGCGTCGAAGAGGAGCTCGTGGTTCTTCACCGGGACCAGGCGCCCCACCGTCCCCACCACCACCTCGTGGGCTTCGATTCCCAGAGCCGCCCGGGTCTCCTGGCGAGCCTCCTCCCGGTCCACGTCCCGGAAGGGCTCCAGCTCCAGCCCCAGGGGAACCACGGCAAACCGCTCCTCCGGCGCCACCTTGAGTCGGTTCGCCATCTCCTCCTTCTGACCCTCGGTCAGCACCACGATCCGCTGGGTCCAGCGACCCAACCACCGCTCCACCTCCAGGAAGAACCGGGTCACCGCCGGGGAGAAGTACTTCCCCCCCAGCACGTGGCCATGGAAGGTGTGAATCCTCACAGGAACCCGGGCCAGAATGGCTGCCAACCGTCCCAGAGTCCCGGCCTTGGCCGTGTGGGTGTGGACGATGGCTGGCCGCTCCCGGCGAAAGATCCGGTAGAGGGACCAGAGGATCCTCAGGTCCGCCAGGGGGCTGAGAAGGCGGGAGAGGGCCGGGAGCTCCGTCACCTCCACGCCTCGCTTCCAGGCGTAGTAGGCCATGTTCCCCTCGTCCTCCGTGATGCTTCCCGCCAGGAGCCGGGTCCGGAATCGGCCCCCTTGGTCCAGGCCCCGGGCCAGGTTCACCACGTGCATGGCGGGTCCCCCGATGTTCAGGCGGGCGATGACCCGGTGGACGAGGAGGGGCGCCGGCTCCTCCATCAGCCGGTCCCGGCGCTCCGGGTCCCCGACTCCCTCACTCTCCCTCTTCCTTCACGATCCACTCCCCGGGGTTGTGCACGTGAGCCGACGGACCGTAGCGGCCCGTGGCGTTCCGGGTGTCCACCACGATGGGGGCCAGTTTCAGGACCCGTCGGTGATCCACCACGGAGTGGTTCGTGACGATGACGGCGGCATCCACCTCTCTCAGAAGCTCGTCCGTGAGAGGGCTGCCCTCCCAGACCCGTCCGTCCTCCTCCAGCCTGGGCACGTAGGGGTCGTGGTAGACCACCTGGGCTCCGTCGGACTCCAGGAGGTGGATGATGTCCAGGGCCGGCGACTCCCGGATGTCGTCGATGTCCGGCTTGTAGGCCACCCCCAGGACCAGGACCCGGGAGCCGTTCACCGCCTTGCCCGCCCGGTTCAGGGCCTCCCGGACCTTGCCCACGACGAAGTAGGGCATCTCGGCGTTGATCTCGCTGGCCAGGTCGATGAAGCGGGTCTTGTAGTTCAGGGTCCGCATCTTCCAGGACAGGTAGTGGGGATCCACGGGAATGCAGTGCCCTCCCAGTCCCGGTCCGGGGGTGAACTTCATGAAGCCGAAAGGCTTGGTGGCCGCCGCATCGATGACTTCCCAGACGTTCACCCCCAGCCGGTCGGCGATGAGGGCCACCTCGTTCACCAGGCCGATGTTCACGGCCCGGAAGGTGTTCTCCAGGATCTTCGTAAGCTCCGCCGCCTCCGCCGATGAGACGGGCACCGGGGTCTCGATGAAGCGGCCGTAGAAGGCCGCTCCCACTTCGCTGCAGGCGGGGGTGATGCCGCCGATGACCTTGGGGGTGTTGTGGGTGAGCCACGTCTCGTTGCCCGGATCCACGCGTTCCGGGGAGAAGCAGAGGAAGAAGTCCTCGCCCACCTCCAGCCCCGTCTCCTCCAGCTCCGGCAACACCACTTCACGGGTGGTCCCGGGGTAGGTGGTGGACTCCAAAACGATGAGCTGGCCTTTCCGGAGCCCACCGGCCACGGCGGCCGTGGCCGAGAGGATGTAGGAGATGTCCGGATCCCGTGTCTTGGAGAGGGGCGTAGGCACGCAGATGGAGACGGCATCGCACTCTTCCAGGCGGGCCATCCGGGTGGTGGCCTCCAGGCGGCCGGCCTGCACCTCCGTTCCCACGTCCTGGTCCGTGAGGTCCTGGATGTGGGACCGTCCCTGGTTGATCTCCTCCACCACACCGTCCTTCACGTCGAAGCCCACCACGTGGAGTCCCGCCCGGGCCGCCTCCACGGCCAGGGGAAGCCCCACGTACCCCAATCCGATGACGCCCAGGGTGAGTTCGCCTTCCTTGAACCGCTCCAGATCGCTCTGTGCCATAGGTCCGCCCAGTGCTTCGCTTTTTGGTTCTCTCTATGATCCGCTCTGCGGGAAATGCAGACCGGGAAGTCGCCAGCCGGGCCCGGTGGCCCTCGCCGGGGCAAGGACGGAAGGGAGGAAGGGACCGGCGTCCCTGGTCCTCACCGCCGGCGGTCCGGAATCCCGACACCCAACCACAATCCTGCGCAGAACCGCAAGACCCGGGCCCAATATCGTGGCAGGAGGCCCGGCCTTCAATCCGTGGCCCGTCCCTTTCGACCATGGTGCCGCCCGTCATCCTCGCCCTGGCGGGAGAGGGTAATGCCCAGGCGAAGGACGTAGACCTCCACCGGCCGGTGGGCGGGAATCTCCAGGAGGGGTTCTTCTTTTCTCCCTGACCCTTCCCCTCCTCCTTCCCCCTCCCGTTCCACCAGGACCAGGGCCCCGGCCTCCGTCTCCCGGAACGCTCGCTCCAGGGCGTCCCGGCCTCCGAAAAGGGCGTAGCCCCGGAGCTTACCCTTCCGAGCCGACACTCGCCGGTCCACCAGGGCCACGGGACGGAGCCCGGGCCAGCGCCCCCGCTCCATCTCCCCCAGAGCCAGGTCCATGTCGTCCAGGGCTCCCAGGATCACCGCCGGCACCCCTTCCCGGGACCAGCGCCGGGCCCAACCCTCCATGATCCTGAAGGAGAAGCGGGCGCCCAGAACCAGGATGGAGGACAGGAGGAAGTCGATGACCAGCACACCCCGGGACAGTCCCGTGCGCTGGAGCATGAAGAGGGATGCGGCGATGGTGACGCTTGCGAAGAAATTGGCCCGGAGGAAGTGGAGGGTCTCGGAGAGGCCGAAGCGCCGGAGGTCCGCGCCGTACACCTCCACCATCCCGTAGACCAGGAGCCTCAGGGCCAGGACCACCGGCAGGGACTGGCGGAAGTACTCAAGCTCCGCCGCCAGCTGGGGAGGCGTCCACCGGATGAGGTAGGCCCCGTAGTAGGCCAGGCCCACCAGGAGGACGTCGAGGCCCATGAGGAGCACCGGGAACCGGGCGTGGAGCCTCACCAGGCGCTGGTAGAGGGCCGTGGCCGAGACATCCTCCTTCTCCAGGTGTCGGAAACGGACGTGGAGGAGGTAGCCCCCCACCAGCACCAGGGCCGCCACCATGAGCCCTCCTCCCATCAGCGCCCAGGTCCTCTCCGCGGTTCGGAGGGCCAGCCCCACGGCCCCGGCCAGGGCGGCCAGGCTCCAGAGGATCCACAGCACCCGCTCCTCGCTCATCCCCAGACTCACCAGCCGGTGGGAGGAATGGTCCCGCCCCCCTTCCGCCGGCGACCGCCCTTCCAGGACCCGGCTCATGGTCACCAGGCCGGTGTCCAGGATGGGGACCACCAGGATGAGGACGGGCACGGCCACCACGGCCAGGAGGCTCCGGGACAGCCCCGCCCCCGGAGAGAGGGCCAGGCCCGAGAGGGTCATCCCCAGGAAGAGGGAGCCCGAGTCTCCCATGAAGATCCGGGCCGGGGGGTAGTTGAAGAGGAGGAAGCCCAGGAGGGAGCCGGCCAGGGCCAGGGTGAGGGCCGCCAGCTCCGGCGAGCCCTCCAACAGGAAGATCGTCCCCAGGAAGAGGCAGGCCATGAGGGCCAC
>CAZZEL010000106.1:0-6112 GCA_964652625.1 uncultured Gemmatimonadaceae bacterium | reverse complement strand
ACGCTCCAGGGCAGGATCCCCCGCCGGGTCTCGTGGAGGAGGGTGGGCACCAGATCCAGGAAGGTGGAGGATGCCACCAGGACCAGCCCGAAGCCAAGGAAGAGGGCCACGCCCCCCAGGGTGGGGGTGGGCCGGCGGTGCCAGCGGTCCTTTCTCACCCCACTCACCTTCCCGGCGGCGATGGCCGCACCCCGGACCAGGGGCGTGAGGAGGGCGGTGAGGGCGAGGGCGAAAAGCCCTGTGATCAGAAGGGCGAGCCAGGGAGCGTTCATTCTCGTTTCCTTCCCCAGATTTGGAGAAGCATGCCCGTGCCGGAGACTCGCATGATCATGCGGAAGATGGGGATCACGATGCCGGGAACATAGACCTCCCCCACCATCTTCTCCAGGTGCTCGATGGCATAGCCCACCTCCTCGGCGTGTCGTGTGAAAGTCCGATCTTCGAATTCGTAGAGATGGAAGGGCGGATGCATGGGACTCAGATTCGATACGGAATCCGTTCCCACCACTCGATAGTACCGCCGGAGGAGGCGAGCCAGGAGCCAATGTGCCGACGGAACCTCCACATGGAAGACCCCTCCGGGCACCAACCAGTCCAGGACCTGCCGAATAGCCCCGTCAGGATCCGGTAGGTGCTCGAGCACGGCGCCAAAATTGACGAAATGGAAGCTCCCTTGGGGAAAGCGAGCCGTCTCCAGGCAATCGAGGAGGAACCGGTCTTCGGAAAGGCCCAGTTTGGAGAGCCCGAAATCCCTGAAAGCCGGCGACGGCTCAAGACCGTAAGCCTCGAACCCGGCAGCTTCCATGGCCGCCATGCCTCGACCGATTCCGGCCCCCACGTCCAAAGCCCGAATCGGGGAGGAGACGTCCAGGAGGCGCTTGGCCGTGGCGATCTGGGACCCGAAATAGTCTTCCGGGATCTCCAGGCGATCTTCGGTCCAGTATTCCTCGGGCCGAACGTCGTAGTGCTCCTCAATTCTCTGGGGTAGAGGGAGCGGATCGGAGAAGACGAGGCCACACCGGCGGCAACGCAGCACGGTCACCGCGATCCCCCGACGTTTCCGGGGTCTCAGACCCTGGTGGGTATCCAGTCGTCGCCCGAGGATTCGGAAGCTCTCGGGGTCGGCGCCACACATATTGCACCGAGACACGGGCCGAAACGTGTACGTTCTTGACCCGTTCTCGTTGGAGATCACAGCGAATACCTTCCCCTTCGAAGCCAGCTCTCCAGGGTGAGGAGAGCCCAGATGCCGTGGCCGTGGTCCGCTTCCCCGGCCATGTGCTCCGCCACCATCTCCCGGACCGGCTCCGGGTTCAGCCACCGCCACAACCGGGCCTCGGGATCCAGGATCCGGTCCTCCACCAGGGGCCGCCAGTGGGTCCGGAACCAGGTGGGCAGGGGAACGCCGAACCCCATCTTGCCCCGCTTCACGATGGCATGGGGCAGGAGGTCGGGAAAGGCCTTTCGCAGAAGAACCTTCAGCGTGCGCCCCCGGATCCGGAAGGCATCCGGGAGAGCGGCGGCGAACTCCACCAGCTCCGTGTCCAGGAAGGGGGACCGGAGCTCCAGGCCGTGGGCCATGCTGTTCCGGTCCGCCTTCACCAGGAGGTCGTCCAGGAGATAGGTCTCGAAGTTCAGGGCCAGGGTCCGGGCCAGGGGGGAGAGCCGGGCGTTCTCTTCCAGGGGCTCCCGGAAGCTGGCGGTGATCTCCTCCCGATCTACCAGACTCCGGATGGACGGCCGGAGGAGCTCGTCCAGGACGTGGGGGAAGAACCCGATCCAGCGAAGCAGGCGCTCCTCTTCCGGGAGGGCGGCGGCGGCGAAGAACCGGGAACACCGGCGGCTGACGCTCCGGAAGTTCGGATTGTGGGGAAGGCGGCGCCCCATGGCGTCCCCCACCGCCACGGCCCAGGAGGGGAGTGCCTCGGCCAGACGCATGCCCAGGAACCGGGGATAGCCGGCGAAGAACTCGTCCCCCCCGTCCCCGGTGAGGGCCACGGTGACCCGGGAGCGGGTCAGGCGGGAGACGATGTACGTGGGCAGGGCCGAGGAGTCGCCGAAAGGCTCGTCGTAGGCGTCCAGGAGCTCCTCCAACAGCTCCACCTCCTGGGCCTCGACGGTGAAGGCCTCGTGCTCGGTACCGAAGCGACGGGCCGCCATGCGGGCGAAGGAGGTCTCGTCGTAGGAGGGGTCGTCGGCCATGCCGATGGAGAAGGTCCGGACGGGCTCGTCCATGAGGCGGCTCATGAGCCCCACCACCAGCGTGGAATCCACGCCCCCGGAAAGGAACGCTCCCAGGGGCACGTCGGCCACCAGGCGCTTCTCCACGGCCCGGGTCAACAACTGCCGGACCCCGGAGGCTGCAGCATCGGGGGGCACGGGCCGGGGCGTCCAGTCCGGGCTCCAGTAGCGGCGCGGGGCAGACTCCCCTTCCCCGGGTCGCAGGCGCAGGAAGCTGGCCGGGGGAAGCTTGCGGATGCGCCGGTAGAAGGTGCCGGGGGTGGGGACGTAGCCGTACGTCAGGTAGAGGGGAATGGCCCGGGGATCCAGGGTATCGTCCATGCCCGGGAGGGCCAGGAGGGCCTTGATCTCCGAGGCGAAGGCCAGCCGGTCCTCATCCTCGTAGACGAAGAGAGGCTTCTTTCCCGCCCGGTCCCGGGCCAGGAACACCATGCCCTGTCCTTCGTCCCACACCCCGAAGGCGAACATCCCGTCCAGGCGCTCCGGTAGGGCCTCGCCCCACTCCTCCCAACCGTGGACCAGGACCTCCGTATCGCTCCGGGAGCGGAAGCGGTGGCCCGCCCCCTCCAGCTCCTCCCGAAGCTCCCGGAAGTTGTAGATCTCCCCGTTGAAGACCACCTGTACGGAGCCGTCCTCGTTGTCCATGGGCTGGGCCCCGGTCTCCAGGTCGATGACGCTGAGACGGGTGTGGCCCAGGGCACAGCGACCGGAAGGTGAGATCCAGCTCCCGGAGCCGTCGGGTCCCCGGTGGGTGAGGGTGGCGGCCATGGAGCGGACGGCGTCCGCCAAGCCCTCCGCCGGCGGACCCCGGTCCTCTCCTCCGACCTTCGGCACCAGACCCGCGACGCCGCACATGGTCTTCAGCCCTCCAGCGCCGAGTGGAGGACGTCCAGGTAGAGCGGCGCGTTGGCCCTGACGGAGTACCGTGCCTCCACCGTTCGCCGGCCCTCCGCTCCGACGCTCCTCCGGAGATCCGGATCCCGAATGAGGCGTCGGAGAATGGTCAGCCACTCCTCCTCCTCGGAGGCCAGGAATCCGTTCACCCCGTGGCGGATGATCTCAGGGTTCGTCCCGATGTTCTGGGCGACGGTGGGGATCTCCAGGGCCATGTACTGGAGGGCTTTCAGACCGCTCTTGCCCCGGACCCACTCCTCTTGAGGAAGGGGGTAGAGCCCGATATCCAGCTCCGACAGGTCGGCCACCTCGCTATCCCGCCTCCACGCCTGGGCTTCCACGTCCACACCGGGAAGGGAGGCGCTCGCGTCTCCGATGACCTTTATCCGGATCCCGTCCGTTGCCTGGAGCTCCCTGAGAACGTGAGCCAGGAGATGGAGGTAGGGAGCCGTGCTGTGGCTCCCGCTCCACCCCACCACCACGCCCTCCGTCCTGTCTCGATGCGGGCGGGGGCGGTAGACGTCCGTGTCGATGGTGGAAGAGATGTTCGTGACCCGCTTCGCGTGAGGCCGGGCGAAGTCCGCCAGGTATTCGGTGCACACGATGGTATGCCGGGCCATGGCCATGAGCTCCGGTGCCTTGCCGGGGGCCCGGAGAAAGCGCATGAAAGGGTTGGCCGGGGAACTGTGGGGCAGGTGGATCAGGTCATCCATGTCGTAGACCATGGGCACCCCGGCCCGATGGATCCGTCGCTCCAGGACCGGAGGGCCCAGGGGTACGGCCTCCAGGTGGAGGTAGACCAGGTCCGCCTTCAGGGCGGCATTCAGATCCCCGGGGCGACGGGAAAGGCCCCGGAGAAAAGCCGCGCCCTTCCGGGCCAATCCTCCCTGCCGGTAGAGGACCTCCCAGGCGGCCTCGTCCCAGAAGGGCCGGACATCCACCGTGAAGCCCGCCTCCTCCCAGAAGCCGAAGTACTGCTCGTACTTCAACCGCTGACTGGGAGCCCGGTCCCGGGGGTAGGGGCAGAGGACGACGAGTCTCAACGGGGCCCGTCCTTCGCCAATCTCCGCAGGACCTCCATCTGTGACTCCACGGCATCCTCCAGGGAGTAGTGCTCCCGTGCCACGGCCTGTCCCCGGAGGGACCGCTCCGGATCCTGGAGCAACTCGTCCAGCTCCCACAGCGCCCGTCGTCGGTCCTCGGCACTCCCGGGATTCTCCACAACGACACCCACTCTTCCTCTCTCCAGGACCCGAGCCCCGTCTCCCGAGGCCCGGGTCGAGACCACCGATACACCATGGGCCAGGTACTCCGGGATCTTGGTGGGGCTGCAGCACCTCCCGGAGAGCTCCCCCTTCAGGAAGAAGAAACCCAGCTCCTTGTCCGCCAAGCGAATCGGGATCTCAGAATGCGGCACAAAGGATACGGAGACGAGCTCCTGGCCCAACCCCTGTCGTTGCAGGGCCTTCTTCACCCGGTCCCGCTCCCTGTGCGCCAGGATCTCCAGGGTGGAGCCCGGTCGCCGGCTGGCGAGCTCCCGGAAGAACAGGAGCATCTCGTCCAGAAGGTAACGGCCGCTGACACTTCCCATGTACACACACCTCACCGGCCGATCCGGAGGAAGGACGGGAGACGGCCCCAGTGGGGGAGCCTCTTCTACCAGCACACTCGTGGTGGGGACGATGAGCACCGGGGTTCGGGGGCGTTTCCGGAGATACAGCCGTCGAAAACGCTCCTCCCCGGCCTCCGTCAGGACCACCAGACCTCCGGCCTGACGCACTATGCCTGCCTCCATGCCTCGGAGGATACGCAGCAGGGGAGAGGTCTCCCCCAGGCGTCCCACGTCCACCTGTTCATCCAGCCAGCACCCTTCCGTGTGGTAGAGGAAAGGAACATGGTGCAGGCGGGAGAAAGCAGCTCCGATCCCACCTCCCACGAAAGTTCGACCCTCCACCACATGGACCGGATCGTCACGGTGAGCCCTCCGCAGGGCCTGCAGCCCTCTCCACGCATCCAGGGGTGTTGCCCGGTAGCCCGGGGTGTAGGGGCGCGGGATCCAGCGAACCCCTGCCTCTCGGAGCCGGTCCCGGACTTCTCGAGATCGCTCTGAGTCCTTCTCGTCCTCTTCCTTCTCGAAGGAGAGGAGGGTGACCCGTGCCTTTCGGGCCATGCGCAGCACCGTGGGGACGGCCGTAGCCAGCCCCACGGGCTCCAGGGCACCCCAGTACATGACGTAGGCGATGTGGAGATGGTCCCTCATGGCGACGCCTTCATCCGGGAGGCGAGGGCTGCGGCGAGGGCGAATGGGTGCTTTACCCCTTCCCGGAGCAGCCAGCGAAGGGCCTTCAGCCACGACCCCGTGGAGGCGAAGCCCGCGGCCATGACCACGGCGTTCCTCGCCCGGGCCCCGGGGAGTCGAGAACCGATCTCGCTCCTGATCCTCTCGTCGGCCTCGAGCTTGTCGAAGAGCCGACGCATATCAGCCGCTCGGAGGTCGAAATCTCGACTCATGGCCCCGGTGTGCACTCGGTATCGGACCAAGGGTGCGGTCGGCCCGCAGAAGGGCCCGCGCAGCCGGAGCCGAACGGCGTAGTCCCAGTCCGCCGCGTCGCTCAGCGTCTCGTCGAAGCCCCCCACGTCCTCCACCTGGGACTGGGAGACCAGCAGCGAGGAGGCCACCACGGCGGGAATCCGTCCCTCCCGGTGCTCCACCAGGTCCGTCAGGGAAACCCGAGAGAGGTGGGGGCCTGGAATCTCCTCCATGAGACTCCCGCCCTGGTCCACCCGCAGGGCACCGGTGAAGGCTGCACTGGCTCCGGGTGACTCCCGGAGGACCTGCAGTTGAGTCTCGAGCTTCTCCGGAAGCCACTGATCGTCGGCGTCACAGAAGGCCACGAAGTCGCCACGGGCCTCGGCCAGGCCACGGTTCCGGGCGCTGCACACGCCGCCGATGACATTCCGCAGCATCCCCACTGGG
>CAZZEL010000105.1:0-12746 GCA_964652625.1 uncultured Gemmatimonadaceae bacterium | reverse complement strand
CGACGGCACGGCTCGAGGATCGGCGTCGGGCGAACATCGCCCAGGCGTTTCAGCTGAAACGCCTTCGACGAGGCGGAAACACACCGGCGCCGATCCCGGGGGCCGGCACCCCTCAGCGGAGGTCGAAGCGAACGACGTAGGGAACGTCCAGGCTGTCAACGGTAGTTCCCCACACACACCCGAGGCGCGCCTCCCGGACGGAGAATGCCTGGGGGAATCGAACGGTGAAGCTGGGCTCGCCCCGGACGTCCAGGACCAGCCATTGCACAGGGTCCGTGAGCTCACCCGAGGGGATCCACACGCTCCCGTCCCGCCCGAGCACGATGCTCGAGGCGGGCGGGAAGTGAGTGGGAATCCCCAGGCCCTCTGTCACCAGGTCCCGGAAGGAGTTTCCACCGAGGGTACCCCGGGCCCGGGCCCGCTGGAGATAGGGCCTGGCCAGTCTCAAGCCTTCCGTGACCAGGCTGTCCCGAATCTCATGGGGCACCGGTGTCACCGGACGTCGGACGCGCCGGACCCACTTCACCTCACCGGAGGGTGCGAACCGGGTCACCCTCAGCACTCCCCTCTCCTCCTCTCGCCAGTTCGCCGCCACGAAGCCTTTCCCATTCCCCGCCACACCCACAAAGGGTGGGATGCGGAACGGCGCCATGGAGAAGGACCCGACCTTCGGGATGTACATGCTCGAAGGCCGTACGACCTCCAGGACCGAACGGGAATCCCGGAACTCCCGATCCCCCACCAGCACCGGGAGCCGGCCTCTGCCTTCATTCCGGGGGTGGGCCAGGGGAACCGCCAATGCATAGGGTCCCTGGAGAAGCGCGGTCATGGTGTGGGGAGCGCTGAGGGGCGTGCCGAGGTCGATGGGTTCCACCCGCCGGGTCCGCAAATGCGTTCCATCTGGCAGGAAGGTGGATAAGCGGAAGAGGGCCAGGTCCAGCACCCAGAGGGTGTCACCCAACAGGCCGTGGCGGATGGGAAGACGGAATTCCCCCGGCCCGTCCCCCTGCCGGCCTATGGTCCGAACGTGCCCCCCTTCAGGACCAAACACGGCGATGGCCGGCGGCGAAAGGGACCGGACGAAGACGGTGTCCCCGGGGGAGGCCACGATATCCGGCCTCCTGCTCCACGCGGCGTAGTCGGGTGCGTCGATTCCTCCGATTCGGAAGACTTCCGCGGGCTGTCGTTCCGGGAGATCCTGCCCCGTCGTGCCCGTGGGAAGAGATACGACCACAGACAGCAGGAGCATGGTCCATCTGTATTCCACGGCTGCCTACCTCCCGTGTTTCTCCGGAATTCCGCCGTCAGGGTCCCTCAAACAGGGGGTTGTCCAGCCGCACCAGCCGCTCTACGTCCAGCTCATCCCTCCACACGGCCACGACGGAAGGCCCACGGACGAAGAGGGGGAAGACCCTGGGGGGGAACCGGATAGACGCCACCTCTGCCTCATCCTGGAAGACCGTCCACTCCCGTCCGTATCCCTGGAGATCCGTTTCCACGGAGAACCCCTGCACCCAGTACCGACCGGCCTCGTCGCAGAGGATCTTGGTGGGAGGCTCGTGTTCCGGCACCATCTGCCTCATCTCGGCCAGGGCTCTCTGCCGGGCAGCTTCCCGGTCGGACGGACTCATGGTGACGTTCTCCTGACCCATGGCCAGATCCAGACGGCGGTCCACCCAGGACTCGATGATCTCGTCCGCCAGGGGGTTCCGTGGCAAGGGCAGCCGGGTCTTCCGGTTCTCTCCCCGGGGATGGATGCGGGTGACCACACTGTCCAGGGGATTCAGGACCGCCACCGCCTCTCCTTCGCAGACCGTCCAGAGGGGTGCCGCAGCGAAAACCTGGGGGCCCTCCGGGACAGGAGAGGAGCGAAGGGTATCGTATTGGATCAGGGTGTCCGGCGTGGAGACGCCGTCGGATGTGGAGGCCCCGTCGGAGAGGAAGAGGAGGCGGCCGCTCCAGAGAGCACCGGAATGGGCGACCTGGCCGGAGTAGGTTTCGAAGACCCAGCCTCCCCCCACCCGGTGGACCCGCAGGGGTTCCCCGTGATTGGACTCCCGGAACTCGTTCAGGACGAAACCTCCTGGATCGGGGGTCCTCATCTCCCCGACGAAGTCCCCGGCTTCGGAGTACACCTTCAGACGACGGGCCCCGGCGTCGTAGACCCCGATCCCCTCCGGATGAACCGCCAGGTACCATGGGTTCCGGAGCTCTTCCGGCCCCGATCCGCTTCGCCCGAAACGTACGGGGCGACTCCCAGGCGAGTCGATCCATGCCACATGAGGCTCGAAGCTCGACAGAACCCAGATCCCTCTGTCCGGACCCGGGATGGCATCCCGGACGTCGGAGACCACAGAATCCGACACCAGGACGGTGAACTCGGAAACCTCCAACAGAGGAGGGGCGGCACTCTCCGTCGATGGGCTCTCGCAGCCCGGGAACCCAAGGAGAAACGGAAGGAGGGGGAGAAATCGCGGGAGCGATGAGAACCTGCCCATGGGGAAGCCTCGTTGTCTCGGGGAAGTCTTCTCTCCTTCCACCACCTCCCGGACGGATCCTCTCCGGATCGTCCTCCCTTCTCTACATAGACGCCTCAGACACCCAAAGCGTGCAAAACCAGAGAGGGCATCCCGGGTCCACGTCACGGCGGGGAAGGCGTTTCAGCTGAAACGCCTCAGCGAAGAAGGTCCGAAATGGAAGGGGCTGCGCCGAGGCAAGAGCCCCGTCCGGAAGGCCAGAGGCGAGGCGGGCGATGGGGTTCACGGCCGGCGGGCGTTTCTGGAAGGGGCCGGCTGGAAGCCAGGGGTTCACCCCATGATCGAGGAGGTGGGTGAGGTGCGCTCCAGCTCCCGGTGGAGGGTATCGGCAGAGAGGTAGGCGCCCGTGGGCCAGACGACCGTTTCCTTCTCGGAATCGACATCCAGCCTTCCGAACTCTCCTTCATCCCTCCATGCAGCATAGACGCCCTTGCCCACCAGGTGAACGATGGGCACCTCACCCTCGGTTCCATCCTCGAACTGGAGCCAGAGGCGGTATCCCGGGCGAGGTTCGGCGGCAACGATCCGATAACGCATCATCCTCCTCCAGGGAACTGCTCTTCGGGAGCGGATGGTGAATCTGGACTTCCTCCGGATTCTCTGGGTTTCCTTCTGGAGCCCCTGGACTTGCCCCTTCACTCCAGGGCCTCTCGGAAGGCGATGATCTATCTGCTGACCTGCCGTTTCGTCGTTGCCGGTGGCTCACGGCCACACAGGGTAGACTGCAAAGAAAACACCGGAAGCGAAACCCCTTTTGCCCACCCTGTGCCCCCTCCGGAGCCCTCAGGGGCGTATCGATGCTGGATGTGCCTTTCGGCTGGCGCCTGGAATCCTCGGGAGCTACCGGGCTTTTCCGCCAACACCGGGGCGTGTGACGCCCCGCAGCTTCTTCCTCGCTCGCCACCGGGTCACCAGGCAGCTCACCCGGTCACCCAGGTAGACGCCGGGAGCCAGGTGGAGGAGGAAGACGACGAGCCTGAGCCAGGGCGAGGGCAGAACCTCTGCGTAGAGGAGGAACCCACCCCACAGCAGAACCACGGGAAGAAGCAGCCCGGCCAGGGCCAGGCCGGTCTCCCAGAACGTCAGCCTTCCGGATCTTCCCCCGGTACAATGGGAACACACCAGTCTCCAGTGGTCATCCTCCAGGAGGCCATCTTCCGGAAAGAAGGGAGCCGTCAGGAGCCGAGCCTCCTCGCCACAGTAGGGACACGGGAGGATGGTCATCAGTGGTTGTCCGCGCTTCCCACCACCCGGGCCACGGCGAACCGGATCCCGAAGATCCCGGCCAGGCTCTCGGCCCTCTTCACGGCTCGCCGGTGGTGCTTGTACGTCCCGGCAGTCTGTGCCGTGCGCCCGTCCCAGTACCCCCGGGGATCGCAGAGCACGAGATACTCCCCGGCCAGGAAGGGCCTCGGGGGAGGTCCGAACTGCCGGTTGAAGGCGGCCTCGGAGGCGAAGTGGTTCCGGCTGGGAGCCTCGGTAAGGAAACGCTTCTCCAGGAGATAAACCACGTATCCCCCCAGCTCCCGGGAATCGAAGCGGTTGGTCTCCCCGGCCGGAAAGACGGGTGTGGGTACCATGCTGGAGCTGAGGTAGAACAGGACGTCCTCCGCGTGGCCCGGAGTGTCGAAGGGGGACTCGGCCGTCTCCGGCTCCATGCGACGTTCCCACTCATCCCACACCGTCCTTTCTCGCCACCGAGGCTCCACGGCACCCTCCACCAGGTCCACCAGCTCTCCCGGCTCAGCCAGCCAATGGTCCACCGCAGCCCGGAGGACCCTGGCATACCCTGTCTTCCGGGTGTGGTCCGATTCCCCCAGGAACCTCTCCGAGTTGTTGCGGATCACCTTCTCGATATCCCTCAACTCCGGGTTCTTCCTGGGTTTCCACGGGTCGGGCCTAGAACTCACTGTTGTGCTCCTCTGCCGGAGACTCTTCCTCCTCGCCAGAATTGTCTTCTGTCCGTTCTTTCCGCACCCGGGCCCTGGCCGTCCGGGCCATCTTCCCCTGGGCCACGGGAAGGGGCAAGGCTTCCAGCTCCTCTTCCAGGACCCATCGACCTGCCGACACCCGGGGCATCCCTGGGACCCGGACCAGGAAGGGCCGATAGAGGACCCGGAGATGGGAGAAGGCGTGGGGCACCGGGGGGAGGGGGGCCGGCTCCCCACCTCCGGCCAGGCCCAGCTCCCGGGCCAGCTCCATGACCAGCCTTCGGGCCTGATCCTCCGCTGACGACCCGGAGGGCGACGCGACATCGGGCGAAGGACTCGCAGAAGTGACCGAGGAGCCGGCTCGTCGGACGGCCTCGACCCCGGGAAACTCCCACATCCCTGCCAGAAGCCCCGAGTCCGGCCGTTTCCGCACCAGGAAGCGGGGTTCACCGGTCCCCACGGCCACCAGGGAGGCCACTTCCGCCTCCGGCACCGGCTTCCGTTTCTCCCGGGCCGGGCGCAGCTCCACCGTGCCTCGTTCCAGGGCAAGGCAAGCCGGGGCCACAGGGCAGGATTCACAGGAAGGGGAGCGGGGGGTGCAAACCTGTGAGCCCAGCTCCATGAAGGCCTGGTTGAAGTCCCCGGGGCGGCGAGGGTCCACCAGCCGGCCAGCCAGCTCCCGGAGCTCTCCAGGCCCGGGAGCCGGGAGGTCGAAGAGCCGGCTCAACACCCGCTTCACGTTGCCGTCCACCGCGGGTACCCTCTCCCCGAAGGCGATGGACGCCACGGCTCCGGCGGTGTACTCCCCGACCCCGGGAAGCTCCCGGAGCTCCGACGATGATGACGGCAAGCTGCCATGATACCGGTCCCGGACGAGCTTTGCCGCGCCGTGGAGCCGGCGAGCCCGGGAGTAGTAGCCCAGCCCCTGCCAGAGCTTCAGGACCTCGTCCTCCGGAGCGGCGGCCAGGATCTCCACCCGGGGGAACCGGTCCATCCACTTCATGTAGTAGGGGATGACGGTCTCCACCCGGGTCTGCTGGAGCATGACCTCCGCCACCCAGATGCGGTAGGGATCCGACTCCCCTCGCCAGGGCAGGTCCCGTCTTTCCTCGTCATAGGCTGCCAGGAGCCGATTCCGGATGAGGTTCAATCGGTCCGGATCGGCCCGGTGTCGCTTCTCGTCGTGACCCATGAGCGGAAGGTAGCATCCTGTCATGCGCTTCCACACCTACACCAAGTACAAGGGCAGTTGGCTCGACGCCCTGAACCTGGAGAACCTCCTGGAGCACCTGGCGGACTTCCTCATGGACGGAGGCTTCGCCGGGGGGCCCCACCACCATCCCTTCTGGGGCATGTCCGGGGAGGACGATCCCAAGTCGGTGGATTCCCTGAAGGAGGCCCTCATCCGGGCCCTCATGGAAAGCGGGGAGCTCACGCCGGAGATGCTGGAGGAGCTACGGGGGGAGGGGGAAGGTGACCCCGAAGTGCAGGAGACCGTGGCTCAGCTCCTGGACGAGCTCATCGAGAAGCTGGTGGAGGAAGGGTACCTGAGCCTGGAGGGAGGCGATCCCTCCATTCCCGGACCCACCCAGGACGTCACGGGGCAGGGCACCGTGGACGAGGCCCAGGAGGCAGCCCAGTCCGTCCACTTCGACCTGACCCAGAAGGGGATGGACTTCCTGGGCTACAGCACCCTGAAGTCCCTGCTGGGCGCCCTGGGAAAGGCGGATTTCGGGGCTCACGACACGGCGGAGCTCTCCACCGGTGTGGCCTCCGACGCCGCCAGCCGCCTCTACGAGTTCGGAGATACCCTGAACCTGGACATCCCCGCCACCCTGAAGCGAGCCATCGCCCGGGAGGGGCTGGACGTGCCCCTCCAGCTGGACTACTCGGACCTCATGGTGCACCAGACCGAGTACCGGTCGTCCTGCGCCACCGTCCTCATGTTGGACGTGTCCCACTCCATGGTCCTCTACGGGGAGGACCGCTTCACCCCGGCGAAGCGGGTGGCCCTGGCCCTCTCGCATCTCATCCGGACCCAGTATCCCGGGGACACCCTGAAGGTGGTGACTTTCGGAGACCGAGCCCAGGAGACTCCCCTCTCCCAGCTCGCCAAGGCCCAGGTGGGCCCCTTCCACACGAACACGGCGGAGGGGTTCGAGATCGCCCGGAACATCCTCCGGGCCCAGAAGAAGGACATGCAACAGATCATCATGATCACCGACGGCAAACCCAGCGCCATCACCCTTCCCAACGGGGAGGTGTACATGAACCCGGGAGGATTGGACCAGCACATCCTGAACCGGACGTTCAAGGAGGCGGCGGCCTGTCGGAAGGCGGGCATCCTCATCAACACCTTCATGCTGGCCCGGGACCCCTACCTGGTGCATTTTGTCCAGAAGGTGAGCGAGATCGCCCGGGGAAAGGCCTACTTCACCAGCACCATGACGCTGGGCCAGTACATCATGATGGATTTCCTGAAGGGGAAACGCCGGCGCCTCTGATCCATGCCTCCGGAGGTAGCGGGTGGATCGGAGACACGGCTGGTGCCATCTCCCCTTCCGAAAGGCACGACGACACCATGACCGATCCCGTCTTCGATTTCGAGGACCTGAAAGCCATGACGAACCCCGCGGAGGTGGAGGCTCTCCAGGAGCCCCTGCAACAACTGGAGGGGGACACGGACCTTCTCCTCTTCGTAGCCCCGGGCTGCACCGCCTGTCCCCACCAGATCCGCTCCGTGGCCACCCTGGCCATGGCCAGTGAGAAGGTGGGCGTGGAGGTGGTGAACACCGTCCACGAGCCGGAGCTGGCGGCCCAGTACCAGGTCCGCTCCGTTCCCACCACCGTGGTGGACGACGAGCTCATCATGGTGGGGGTCATTCCCCCCTCGGAGCTTGCCCTGAGGATCCTGGCCCGAAAGAGCCCCCGGGGAGACAAGCTCCTCTTCGGGTCTCTGGTCCAGGCCGGCCGCTTCAGCGACGCCGCGGCCCGGATCTGGGACAGCGAGGAGGAGGAGGGGCTGGAGGCCTTCGCCGAGCTCTGGGAGAAGAGCACCCAGGAGAGCCGGGTTCCCCTCTTCCTGGTCATCGAGGAAGCCCTCACGGTGGATCCCCGTTGTCTGGACCCCCTGGTCCCGGATCTCATCACCCGTCTGGAAGGGGCCGAAGACGCACAGGGCCAGGCCGTGGACGCCTCCAGGAGAGCCGACACGGCCGACCTCCTGGGCCGTATCGGCCACCCGGACGCCGCCGCGGTCCTGAGGTCCCTGTTGAACGACCCGGACTCCGAGGTGGTGGAAGCCGCCGAGGAGGCCCTGGAGGAGATGGAGGAGGCCTGATTCGGGCTCAGGGCTCGTCGTCTCGAGCCATCTCCTTCTTGATCTTCTGGAGCTCCCTGGCCGCCCAGGCGCCGTCCGGGAGCTCCGGGAACCTGTCGGCCAGGCGAGCCAGCTCCGGAGCCGCCCGTCGGGGCTCGTCCCGCTGATACAGGTAGATCTCCGCCAGCTCTCTCCGGGCCCGAACCTCCTGTCCCTCCGAGACCATGGCTTCCCGGAGGGCTCGCTTGAACCAGGCCACGGCCTCGTCCAGGTCCTTTCGGCCGTCCCGCTGCAGCCTGGCGATGCGAAGATAGGGCTCCGGGTCTTCCGGAGCCTCGAGGATCGCCGCCTGGTAGACCGTCACGGCCTCCTCCAGCTCTCCCCGGACGGCGAGGGATTCGGCGTAGGAGTAGTCCGTCCGGCGAGGTGTGCTGGAACCGCTGGGGGCGTAGAGGCCGGATGCTCCTCGGCCCATGATCTCCGCCAATCCCACGGCCACGAGCCAGATCAGCCCGGGACCCAGAATCAAACCCAGGAACGGATGGCCAAGGACGAGGCCTACGAGTCCGCCCATGGGAAGGCCGGCAAAGAGGGCCCAACCCAGGGCCTGGGCACTCCGGGCCCGTCCGGCGGCATCCACGTCCCGGCTTCGTCCTTTCCTGGGCCCCTGGGTGTACTTACGCCTTGGACGCTCCACCCTCAGGCCTCCACGGTCACGGGGCTACGGATTAGGGTTATCTTACCTTCTTCGAGGTCCACGCCCCGGGGTCAAGCACTCGGGGATCTCTCCCAGGCACGAGGCCCCCTCTCCGTCGGAAGGGACCCGACGCCGGCATTCCACAACCGCGAACAAAGGCTGAAGCCATGCCTGACGGCTCCCGAATTCCATTCTACCAGGTGGACGCTTTCACAAACCAGCCTTTTCGGGGTAACCCGGCCGCGGTCTGCGTGCTGGAACAACCCCTCTCCCCTCCGGCCATGCAGACCATCGCCGCGGAAATGAACCTCTCCGAGACGGCCTTCGTCCAGCCCCGAAACCCGGAGGGTCTCCGCCGACTCCAGTGGTTCACACCCACCACCGAGGTGCCCCTGTGCGGCCACGCCACTCTGGCTACGTCCCACGTGCTCCTGGACGAGCTGGACGCCGAGAGTCCCCTGCGCTACGACACCCTCAGCGGTGTGCTGACCATCACCCGCTCCCACCAGGACTGGTTGAGGATGGACTTCCCCGCCGATCCCCCTCGTGAGGCCTCGGCGCCACCGGGCCTGCTGGAGGCCCTGAATTGCCCTTCGGGAGCCTCCACGCTCAGGTCGGCGAAGCTGTGGGTGGTGCGCCTGGGGACGGAAGGGGAAGTCCGGGAGCTGGAGCCGGACATCTCGGCCCTGGGCCGGGTGGACCTGGGGGAGGGCCCTCTGGGAGTGTCGGTGACGGCCCCGGGGGATGACGAGATCGACTTCGTCAGCCGGTTCTTCGGTCCCTGGGTGGGGGTGGACGAGGATCCCGTAACGGGGATGGCTCACACCATCCTCACCCCGTACTGGCTGGAGAAGCTGGACAAGAGCGAGCTCCAGGCCCGCCAGGTCTCGGAGCGAGGCGGTGATCTGCGAGTGAGCATGGTTGGAGACCGGGTCCACGTCTCGGGCCAGGCCGTCACGGTGGCCCGGGGCGAGTTGCAGGTCCCGGGAGAGTAGCCGGGCCCCCTCCCGTCTCGTCGGCCCCTTTGAGGGGCACTGGGAGGCTGGTCGGAAAGGGGGGTGCGGCCGCCCCCCATCTTCAGCACCCCTTTCCGGTTCTCATGGCTCCGGCTCCGTGCCCCGGTCCCCGGGGGCCTCGGTGGGACTGAAGGGAACGCCCCGGACCAGCTGCTCCTCGAACCAGGCCAGGGATCGCCGGGCCACCATCTGGAGGGCTCCCGGCTCTTCGAAGAGGTGACCCGCTTCCGGAATGACTTCCAGCTTTGCCACCGCCTCTTCCTGGGTATCCTGCACCGCCTCCCGGCTCATCCGAAGCACCTCCCGGTCCTTCTCTCCCACCAGGAATAGGGTGGGGACCCGGAGCCGGGACAACCGCTCCTTCACCAGGTCCGGCCGGCCTCCCCGGGACACCAGGGCATGGACGGCCTCGGGCTCCTGGACGGCTACATGGAGGGCAACCGCAGCCCCGGTGCTGGAGCCGAACAGCCCCACCCTCAGGGAGTCCACGGCCTCCTCCTGCATCGTCTCCGCCACGGCCAGCACCTTACGGCTGTGGGAATCCAGGTGGAAGTGACCTTCAGGGTGCTCCTCCTGCTCCTCCGGTGTGAGGAGATCCACCAGGAGGGTCCCGATCCCTCCCTCCCACAGATCCTTGGCCACGGCCCGGTTTCGGCGGCTGTCCCGACTGCTTCCGGTCCCGTGGACGAAGACCACCAGGGCGTTCGTCCCGGTGGGCTCCCGGTAATGGGCCTGAAGGGTTCCTTCCGACGTATCCAGCGTCCTGTCCTCCATGGACATGATGGTTCCTTCCCCTCCGATGGATCCTGCGGTTTCTCGTGCCGGAACTCACCTCACGCCCGGTCACGGGCCCGGGCCAGGCAGGCCTTCACCTCGCCGTCGTTCTCATACCTCTCCAGGCGGCGGGCCAGGTCGGTGCCGGCATGAGACCGATCTCGAAATCTGTCCACTGTCGCATCTCCTCCAACGGGCTATTGGACAGGCCCGTGATTCGAGAAGGACCCCCTCAGAGCTGGGTCTGGAAGGCCGAACCGGGAGAGGGCCATCCTTCGTGCTCTTCATGAACCTGAAAGGAGAGGGGCAGGGGAAGTACGGATCGGGATGGAAGAGGGAGGTAGAAATCCCGATAGAGACGGCAGGCCTGGCCCCGGGAGGCCTGCCCCCGGTGCCGCGAGGCTCGCTCACCTTGTTCAACAGCCTTTTCAGCGGCTCGTCAAGAAAAAGGGGCCAAGCCGTGTTACGGTCGGACTCCTAGAAACTGGCCAGAACGCTGAACAACACCCGGCCGTCGTTGTTGCTCCGGGCTCCCCGGTCCTCGGCTCGGCTGTCGTAGTTGTCCAGGAGGGAGAGCTTCAGGCTGATGACCTCCGAGAGGCGGAAGGCCAGGCTGCTCTCGGATTTCACGGTGAAGTTGTCGAACTCATCGAAGACGGGGTTGTATTCGGTCTGGGTTTCGAACAACACCCGCTCCTGGGAGAAGCTCCGACGGAAGCGGAAGCTCCCGGTCCACCGGGCCAGGAGCTCATCCTCCCCGTTGCCCGGTGCGTCCTCCACCGTCTTCTCCGCCAGCACGGCCAGGGCGAAATCCAGCCTGGTGGCCTCCGAGTCCAGGACCGTGGCCTTGGCCCCGGCCCCGCCGTTGTACCGCACGTCGATCCTCTTCTCAAGGCTGGAGAGGACCCGGCCGAAGGCGTAGGGGTTGAGCCACGAGAACCCCCGGTAGTTCAGGGTGGAACCCACTTCCCAGGACCGCTTGTTCACGAAACTGTCCCCCCCTTCTCCCTGGGCTTCTCCGTAGAGGAAGGAGAAGTCCGCCTCCGTCTCGTACCGGGGTCCCCTTCGGGCCGAGGCCAGCTTCGTTGCCACGGTGGTCTGGTCCGAGGCCCCGAAGAAGACGCTGGCCCCCACCTCGCTCTCGAAGGACCACTCCACGGGGGGCGGGGATTCGGCCTCCTGTCCGGTCAGGGGTGCGGTTCCCGTCGCAAGAAGGAAACCACAGAGAATGAAGGGAAGGGAGGATGAGAGTCCGGAGGCGTGAGACGTGCGCTGGGTCATGGCTTCTGTGTCGTGGGAGTTCGGGACAGGGAGGCGGGCTCGCGCTCCGCCGGGCTCGGGGCGGATGGCGTCTCGTCGGGACCACGCCGACCCCAGGACTGGTACTCCTCCCGGGTCCAGCGGAAGAAGACCACGCTGATGGCCACCCAGAAGATGAGCATGCCGGGGATCCACATGATGAGTCCTCCGAGACGCTGATCCTCCAGGGGCGTCAGGGCCGTCACCCGGGGGGCCATCTCGTACCAGGGATAGAAGACGGAATCGGACAGGGCAATCAACGCCGAGACGATGGTGGAAGGGATGCCGAAGGCGAAGACGTACATCATCAGCAACGGGCCCGTTGGAATCCGCTCCAGCTCCGGCACGGGATTGACCACCGACCACCACATCATCACGGCCACGGCCATGAACATGAGGTGCTGGAGGATGTGGAGGTTGTGGCTCACCAGGGCCCAATTGTACATCTGGGGCACGTGCCACCCGATGAAGGTGATGTTGTAGGCCAGGTACGCCACCACCGGATGAGTCAGAAACCGGGCGGTCCGGTCCACCGAAGGCTTCTCCATGGCCTTCCGGATGAGCCACGGAGGCAGACCCAGGATGAGGAACGGCGGCATGATGAGCATGAGGAGCATATGCTGCACCATGTGGGCGCTGAAGAGGTACTCGTCGCTGTAGGTGTGCAGGGGCCCGTTCAGGGAGAAGAAGATGAGGGCCACGGCTCCCAGGTAGGAGACCTTCCGCCACGCCGGCACCGGATCCGGGTGCCAGCCGTAGCGCTCCCGGGCCGGGCCCACGGCAAACAGGTAGGCGGCGGCCAGGTACACGGTCCCGATGAGGACCGAGACGTGGATCTCGAACCCCCACAGGACGAGGCGGTCCCAGCTCGCCGAGGCCAGGAGAACCGCAGGCTCCAGGTCAGCCCCCACCATCACCCCGTCCCGTCACCCACCCCGGAGGCCCGGCGAAGAACCTCGTCGAACCAATGGCCTACCCCATGCACTCGGGCTCCTCCTGCTGTCACCATTCTCGGTCTCCTCCTCGGCCCCGACCTTCCCGTGGTCCGGGTCCGGGGGACACACCCTGAAGGACACGCCTCCGGGCCAAATACACGCCCCCGGGCCACGGGCACTCCCAATCGGGTAGGGCGCGGCGGGTGAACACTCGGTAGGTTCGTCCCCTTGGCCGTAT
>CAZZEL010000104.1:0-12909 GCA_964652625.1 uncultured Gemmatimonadaceae bacterium | reverse complement strand
GGTTGCTGGCTGCGGCCGCCTGCGGTGGCCTCCGTCCCAACCGGCCCTGGCCATCCGAAGCCTGGCACCTCGATTTCAGTCGGGATCTTAGGTGAGCTTGGGAACCGGGTGATTGGGGGCCGGTTCAGCAACCTCCGGGACGTTAAGCGTAATCCGAAAGGGTTCTCGGTTGCTCGGGCAGGAGAGGTATTCCCGGAACGGACCAGGAGGGACTTAGTAGTGGTAGCGTGCCTGGAGGAAGTCGACGAAGTCATCCCCAACGCGATAGACCAGTCGGTCCCGGGCTGTGATTCTGCGAGACCAGATGTCGGGTCCAAGGTGCTTCAACGGTTCAGGCTTTCCAATTCCTCGAAACGGGTCTCCCCTTGTGCCCTTCATCAGCTTGAAGACTCGAAGGGCAGTCTTCCTATCGGTGGCTACCCAGTGCTCCAGGTCCTCCATGCATTCGTCCTGGATGATGGTGACCCGATGTTTCTTTCTCTTCCGCCCCGTCTCCTTGCCCCTCGGTGGCATCGCGAAAACCCCTCAGTCCGAGAGACCCAGTTCCTCCATGAGGGTGTCGAGGTTGACAGCGGGCACCTCCCTGCCCTGGGAACGAGCGAGAGCTGCGAGGAGTCGGGCGGCATTCGCAGGAGACCGGAGAAGGTGCGCAGTCTCCTGAAGGCTGGAGAGTTCGTCGGCTGGGAGGAGAGCCATGGATTCATGGCCGCGGCGTTCCAGGATGGCCGGTTCGCGGCTGTTCTCCACCTCGTTCCAGATCTTGGCGAAATTCGCGCGGGCGCGGCTATAGGTGGCTCGAGTTGCCATGCTCTCCTCCACAGATCCGGAATGACATGTACAGGATTACTGTACAATACCGGACGATTTGAGTCAAGCTCCAGGTGACTCGAATGATCTTGGGAGCCACGGTCCTGTTGAGCCTGACAGATGCGGACTACGCTCCCAGGGCGGAGCCGTGACCGAGATCACCAGGCGGTGCGGGGTTTCCTCGGCCCATGGAACGACGCGCACGAGGGCCGGGAAGAAGACCCAATCGCGGTCGTGGTGGCACCCCAATCAGGTTGGAATGGCCGAGATGAACACCTGAATCTCCACGGGTTCAGAAGCCCACGTGGCGCGATGCGGAAGATCCAGAGATGGCAGATTCACTCCAGCCGGGTCCGGCCCCACCCCGTCCATATCCAGAGGTCGGAAGATTCCTTGACCCTGCCGGGAACTCACCATCCCTCCCTTCTCAGCCCAACAAAGCCTCCACCTTGGCCACCAGATCCTGGGGCTCTACGGGCTTGGAGAGGTAGCCTTCGGGGGGGGGCACCTGGCGCCGGCTCGAGATGAACTGCCTGAAGTCGTCGGAGACTCCGGTGATGATCACCACGGGAATCCCCTTGTACTCATCCGTTTCCTTGAGCTTCCGGTACACCCCCACCCCCGACTTCTCGGGCATGGTGATATCCAGGGTCACCAGGTCGGGGAGGGCCTTCTCGAGTTGCTGAAGGGCCGCGTTTCCGTCCCTGGCCGACACCGTGGCGTACCCGTGGTCCTCCAGCACGGTGATGAAGAAGTCCCGGGCGTCGGGATCGTCGTCCACCACCAGGATGGTCTTCTGGCCGTCAGGCATGGATCGTCTTCCCCTCTGTGATGGGAGTCTCCGGCAACTCCGCTTCGCTAGGCTTCTTTCTCGGCAAATGTACGGTGAAACATGTTCCTTCGCCCGGTTTGGAAGACAGGTCGATATGGCCTCCATGGGCTCGGGCGATCTTTTCGGAGATGAAGAGGCCCAGGCCCGTGCCCGTCCCCTTGGATGAGAAGAACAGGGAGAAAGCCTTCTCCTGGGTCTCCTGATCCATCCCGATCCCGTCGTCGACCACCTGGAAACGCACCTCGCTCCCGGAGCCTTCCACCCGGAGCTTGACCTGGTGTCCGAAGCAGCACTCGTCCATCCGGCACGCATCCAGGGAGTTCTCCACCAGGTTGGCCAGCAGGGCCCTCACGGCCTGGGCGTCGCCCTCGAAATCCCCGGCGGCCGGCTCCACCTCCAGACTCACGGCCACCTCCAGCTCCCTGGACCGCTCTTCCATCATCGTTACCACATCCTCCGCCACTTCCGACGCCGACAGTGACTCCCAGTTCGGAACCCGGTCCTTGGCGTAGTAGAGGATGTCCGAGACCATGGCTTTGATCCGGGCCGCATTTCGCTGGACCGTGGCCCACCCCTTCTGCACCCGGGCCTCGTCGTTCTTCGCGAAGCCGGAGTTCACCAGGTAGGTCCCCCCACCCAGCCCGTTCAGGAGACCTTTGAGGCTATGTGACACCGATCCGATGAGGAGGCCGAGCTGGGTGAGTCGGTCTTCCAGCTCCCGGACCGCCGTGATGTCGGCGCTCATCTCCATGACGGCGGTGATGTCCTTGCCCTCCCGGATGGGTGCGGTGGTGACGAGAACGTTCTTCCGTGTCCCGTGACGGGACGTCACCACCTCTTCCCGGGTATGGGAGACGCCGTCGGCCAGAGTCTGCTGCACGGGGCAGGGCTCGCAGGGTGTGGTCCGGTGCTTGTAGGCCTGGTAGCACTTCTCACCCAGGGCTCTGCCGAAATCCCCCAGGAAAGCCTTGTTGGCCTCGATGATGTTCAACTCCGGATCCTGGATGGAGATGTAACAGGGCACCTCGTCGAAGAGTGTGTGGTAGCGCTTCTGGCTCTGTCGGAGGAGCTTCTGGAGGTTCTTGATGTGGGTGATGTCCGTGGACATCTCGATAGCGGCGACGATCCGGCCCGATTCGTCGCGGATGGGCTTGGAGCAGACGAGCACTGCCAGGGTCTCCCCGGACAGCGTGCGAACCTCCTCCTCGCTCTCGTGCCGCTCGCCGTCCCGGAAGGTCCGGGCCACGGGACAGACCTCACACCGCTCCGAGCGCTGCTTGTAGACCTGGTAGCAGTACCGGCCTCGAGCCGCACCGAAGTGCCGCTCGAAGCGCTGGTTGGTTTCGATGATCCTGAAGTCCCGGTCCTGGACCGAGAGGAAGCAGGGCAGGTCCTCGAAGATCTCCCGGAAATTCAACTCCATGGTGTCAGGCCTCCTCGTGCGTCACCTCCAACACCTTCCTCACATTCCGGAGGAGGCGCTTCTCGTCCACCGGCTTGTCCACGTATCCCTCAGGCGGCCGGACGGAGCGATCGTAGATGAGCTTCCGCAGCTCCGGCTTACCGGTGATGATGCAGACCTTCAGGCTCTCCAACTCCGGGTCCTCCCTGAGGAGCTCGAAGACCTCCCCCACCTCTCGTCCCGGCATCTGGAGGTCCAGGGTGAGAACGTCGGGCTTCTCTCTGCGAGCGATCTCCAGGACCTGGTCCCCGGTGCTGGCCCGGAAGATCTCGGCGCCGTTGTCCTCCAGGACCGCAGCGAGGAACTCCAGCTGGTCCGGCTCGTCGTCGGCCACCAGGATCCGCCGTCCCGCCAGCGGCAGCCGTTCGTCTTCGGCACCCACGCCAACGGGAACCTCCTCCACCGCAGCGGGAACGCCTTCCGGAACGAGCTCGGGCTCCAAGGGAGCCTCCACCGGAACCACGACCTTCTCCTCCATGACGATGGCGTTGGCCACCAGGTTCACGAGTTGGGTGACCTTCATGTCCAGCTCGTAGTGCCGGATGACGTCGGTGAGCCCGTCCACGCAGTTGTGACAGGAGGTGACGACGAAGTCCGCTCCGGTCTCCTCCAGCTGCTTGGCCTTTACCGACCCGGACTTGAGGCGCCTGGGGGTGTACTCGGACATGGACATGGCACCACCACCACCGGTGCAGCAGTAGTTCTCGGAGCGATTGGGGTACATCTCCCGGAAGTCCATGCAGACCAGCTCCAGCAGCTCCCGGGGCTCTTCGAAGAGGCCGCAGCTCCTGGCGTTGTTGCAGGAGTCGTGGAAGGTGACGGGCTCGGGATTCCGAGTCTTGTCCACCTTGATCCGGCCTTCCTTGATGTAGCGGAGCATGGTGACGACGGAGCTCTCCATCTCGAAGGGGGTGTCCATCTTGGCCCAATTTGGGCCCTCACACCGAGTGGACCGGTATCCGTGCCCACACTCCGAGATGACCAGCTTCTTTCCCCTGAGGGTCTCGACACTCTCGAACAGCCTCCCTGCCACGGACCCGCCCAGGGCGTCGTCCCCGCTGAAGAGCCCGAAGTTGGTCATGTCCCAGCCCTCACTGGGCATGGTCCAGCTCTCGCCAGCCACGTGGAAGATCTTGGCGGCGTCGGCGATGCTACGGGGATCGTACTTCACCTCCCGGGGGTTGATGGAGTAGACCAGATCGCAGTCCTCCACATCCACGGGGATCTTCACCGTGGGATCCTCCAGCTCGTCCTGGAGCTCCTCCTCCATCCACTCCAGCGTGTCCAGGTAGTCCTCCTTGAGGACCCCCATCTGGTTCCCCGTCTCCCACTGGTCCTTGCTCACCACCGCCACGCCCTCGGGCATGACCCCCACAGACACGAGGAGACCTCTGGCCATGCGATTGAACGTGGCCAGATCCACTCCCATGGGGCAGTTGAGGGTGCAGCGCCGACAGTTCGTGCACTTCCCGAAGACGATATCCTTGAGCTCTTCAAGGTCCTCTTCGGAGTCGACCGTGGCGGCCCCGACCCACCGGGGAAGGACCCTTCCGGTCCAGTCGTAGTGCCGCTTGAAGATCTTCCGGATGCGGTCGGCCTTGTAGGCCGGGGCGTAGGTCACGTCGCCGGGGTTGGCCAGGACGTAGTGACAGGACTCGGTGCACATTCCGCAGTGCACGCAGGCCAGAAGGGAGCCGGCGATCTGCCGGTTCAGCTTCTCACCCAGGCGCTCGATGACCAGCTCCGCCTTCCGGGAATTGTTCGTCATCGTATCCATGAAATCCTCTCTCCCTTCCGCTGGCTCAGCCATTGACCGGTCGACGAACGAGGGGGAACACGCCTCGGTGTCCCAGGCTCTTTCCCAGGTAGTACCGGGTGAAGGGGTAGTAGAGGTAGTGGGAGATCTTGCTGAAGGGGACGTAGATCAGGAAGAAGGTGGCGAGGAAGAAGTACCCCAGCATGTGCCATTCTCCGTTGGCCGTGGAGTTGGCCGCCGCCAGGAAGGCGAAGAAGAACCAGACGGTCAGAAGGGTCACCGAGAAGAAGTCGTCGGGGGTGCTGATGGCCCGCACATAAGGATTCGTGAAGCGCCGGTACATGCGGTACAACCCCACCAGGAAGGCGACCCCGATGGGGATTCGCAGAGCCAGAACGAAGACGGAGTTCTCCAGCCACCCCGGCGCCCAGGGAATGATGAACAGGAGAGCGATGGCCGCGGTGACCCCCAGGTGGAAGGCCACGAATTGGACATAGAAGAGCGGGTTCTTGCGGGTGCTCTCCATGGCCCAGGGCATGGCCACGTTCCCCAGGGAGTAGACCGTGCCCCTGGCCGGGGTCGTGTGCCCGGGAATGCCCGTGGGCGCCTGCCTCTCTCCACCGGCCTTGAAGCGGCGGACAAACCAGGTGAGACGGATGATGTAGACCAGGGCCATGAAGCCCAGAGCCCACCAGTGGATGGTATGTGCGAAAACCAGAAGATCGCTGTGTTCGTGCATGGTCGGACCCCTCCGTCAGCTCAGCCCCACCAGGGCGGACTCGAAGGCATTGAATTGCGGCGTATCCAGAACGCAGATGATCACTTCTTTCAGTCCGGTGCTCCCCTGCAGGTGGCGCCGGAGAGCGTCCAGCATCACCCGGGCGGATACGTCGTTGGGGATCCCGTAGTAGCCGGCGCCCATGGCCGGGAAGGCGAGGCTCGTCACCTCGTTCTCCTCGGCCCTGGAGAGGGTGTTCTCCATGGTCTCCATGAGCTTCTTCTCGATGTCGTCCTCCCTGAACCGCGGCCCCACCGCATGGATGATGTGTCTTGCCGGCAGCTTCCCAGCTCCCGAAACGACGGCTTGGAGGGGGGGCACCGGAGCCAGCTCATCCAACTCCTTCTGGACGGAGGGCCCCCCTCGCACGGCGATCATCCCTCCGAACCCGGATCCCAGGACAAGGTCCTCCCGGGCATAGAAGACGAAAGCGTCGACCTCGAGCTCGGTGATGTCTCCACGAACAAGCCGGACGACGCTGTCGCTGAGGTTGATCTGCAGATCAGAAATGAGGGCTGATTCCATAGGGATCTCCGGGTCGAGGAATCGACGTTGCATTGCTCCCCCATGTTAGGTGGCGGCCGTGACCAGGGCAACCATAAAACCCCTAAAACAAATAGGGGCCCTTCTCTTTGATCTCGGATTTATGGGATTGCGACGGAGGGCCTCTTGATGGGCAGCCACAATGGACTCGAGAGAGCAAGATCTCGATGAAACCGGGTTGTTGTCCCGGCCGTGCCTTTCGCGGAGCTCCTAAATCGCATTATTCTGGCACGGAGATGGCAGGATGGGATTGGAAACCTCCGCCCGGTGATGCCGAGCCCGGACGTGAGGACACGACAGACATCCAAGGGACCCCTGTTGATATGGCATCGGACACGAAGGACCTGCTCACGACCGGCCAGGCCGCGAAGCTCGTGGGCGTAACGCCGGACACGGTTCTGAAATGGATCAAGAAGGGGAAGCTACCGGCCACTCGCACTCCCGGAGGGCATTACAGGATCGCCCTGCCGGACCTGGAGCCCTCCATGGCCGACTCCGGTCAGGAGGGCGGCGGAAGGGGACGAAGTGACCCCCGACCCAGGGGCGAGCGTGGCATATCGCCTCAGGGCAGAGCGGGCGAGGGCCAGGAAGACGTTCCCTGCTGGGAGTTCCTCTCCGAGGAGGGAGAGGTCCGCCGGGCCTGCAAACAATGTGTGGTGTACCGGGTCCGGGCGACCCGCTGCTTTCTCCTGGCTGGCCTGGATTCGGACGTGGGCCACGCCCGAGAGTTCTGCGAGGGCTCCTGCGAGGACTGCGTCTACTTCAGGCGCCTGCAGGGACGAAGCACCCACGTTCTTCTCATCTCGTCCGACGATGAGCTTCAGGACCGGATCGACTGGGGGGCCGGGAAGAACTCCCTGGCGATCCGCCTGGCACGGAACGGATACGAGGCATCGGCCATCATCCAGGACTTCCGCCCCGAAGTGGCTATCCTGGACCTGGAGGGCCTGCCGGACAGTGGTACGGCTTTGCTGGACTCCATCGCCGCCGATCCCAGGGTTCCGCGGATTCGTGTGATTCTCGTGGTTCCCACCGGAATGATGGAGAAGGTCCTCACGCGGCCCAGACACCGCCTGGTCATGAGCGTTCTGGAAAAGCCTCATGCCTGTGACCACCTGTCGCAAGCGGTGCAGGGCGCCCTCACCGAAGGGCCGAAGCCAGGCTCGTCCCGAAGCGCCTGAGGAGCGGAGACACCAGGCCGGGAGGGGATGCACCTCTCCTCCACCACAACCTCCCACACGGATTCAGGTCTCACGTGGCACACCGACGGCCGCCCGGGCTCCGCTTGCCGCCTCTTCGGTTACACGGTTCGGCGGGGGGCGGCGTCTACATGGAAACGAGGGTTCCACCTCGTCTCCCCCTGTCCCCAGCAGGACGGGTGGCCCCTGGAGCCGCGACTGGAAGCTCAGGGTGTCACGCGGAATGCCCTCCGAGGTCAGCGAGACCTGGCTCAGGGGCTGGGGGCAAAGGCATCAAGAAAAAGAGAGGACCCGCATGATCACCGGCACGAGACTCACGATCCTTCTGGCCCTTCTCGGGATCGCACCGAGCACCCTGGCAGCCCAGGAGGTCATTCCCATTGGGGAGGACCCGACCTGCGACACGTGTCAGGCCGAACTTGTCCCCGTGGTCCAATTGGGAAGTCTGGACGATCCTGCCGGATTCGCTCCCGTCATCCAGATTGCCAGGAATTCCGACGGCGAGTATGTGGTCTCGTCCGGGACCTTCGACGGGGAGCTCTTCGTGTACGGAGGGAATGGGGAGTTGCTCCACACTGTCGGACGTCGAGGGGAAGGACCCGGGGAGTTCCGAAGGCTGCAGCTCCTGGATTTTGACGCCCAGGACTCGCTTCACGCCGTGGAGGCGAGTGGGCCGCGGCACAGCGTCTTCGGACCGGATTTCTCCTTCGTCCGCACAGTCCAGATGCAGACCCGAACCATGGCCATGAGGATCGAGGATTCCGGGACTCTCTTTGTCGCGGCCCCCGCCATGACCGACACGGGCTCGTATGCGCTCCAGCGGATCTCTCCCGACGGCACCTCGCTCACGGCCTTCGATCCCATGGATCCCGAGGCGAGAGGTCCGGCAGCCATGGGAAGGAACATCACGATAGACCCTGCGGGCCGACGCTGGAGCATCGGGATGGCCGACTACCGCCTGAAGCAATGGGGGGAAGACGGTCATTTGATCAGGGTCCTCGAAGCACACCGGGATTGGATCTCCGAGAGCATCCCCATGCGCCTGGAGAGAGACCAGCCACCCCCGGGCCAGGTCGCCGGGCTGGAGGCTGACGAGACCGGATTGCTGTGGGTCTTCGCGGCGGTGCCCGACGCCAACTGGGCTCCGCCTTCTCCTCAAAGAAGGCCATCCCCGGGGACGATGTTCGATACGATTGTCGAGGTGATCGACCCGGTCACGGGCAGCCTCATCGCTCGTTCCACGTTCGATTACCTCGTGGTGCCTTTCGATGCAGGGCGAGCCTACAGCATGGTCGAGGAGAGTTTCGGGGATCTTCGCGTCCAGATCTGGAGTCTGAAGGTCACAGGACGGTGATGGAGATGGAGGGATAGCAGAGGCCCTTGGCGCCCTTCACCTTTGCCTTGGCGCACTGGGTGGTTCAACTCCAGGGGCGCGGTGCCGTGTTTGCAGCAACAGACGGGGCGGAAGGCGTTCGTTGCTGCGAAACCGGCGCAGATCCCGGGATTTGCAGGCACGGGATCGTGCGGCTCACCTTACCGAGGAAGCCAAGTGCGAGGTGTTCAGCGGCCACTTCGTCCCACCGACCACCGCTGAGCGGGATGGGCTGGCCAGCTTCGAGAATCGGGAGAGAGGGCGAATGCGGAAGAGCGCGGTCCTCCATTGACCAGGGAGGAAGGCAGATGAAGACCCAGGTTCTCTTCGGCTTGGCGCTGCTGTTGGTGATCGTTCCGGGACTCCTCCTGGGAGTCTCCTATGCTGATGCAGGGAAATGGGCGTCCCCGTCGGACATCCGCTGGATTCTGATCCTGGCCGGGTCTATCCTCCTGGTTACCGGGATATGGCTGGATCGTGGGGCTGGCTTCCACGACCCCGAGGAGTAAACGGCCGGAGGGAGGTGACAACGGTGAGGCGCTCGAAGCTGGAAATCGTCCTCGGCGGGGCGTTCGGGGCCTTGCTGGGCGGCGTCCTTACGGTCTCACTCCTGTTCTACGGCATCGGGCACTGGATGGTCTGGATTCCCATCATCGCCGGCGCACTGGCCGGAGCCTGGAAAGGGGACCGGGCCATATTCGGGCTCTTGAGGCTTGTCGGCCTCTTCTGTTGATGATGATGAAGAGCGCCACGAGGGACCGAAGGCCTTCTTCCACGGTTGCCCTCCGGTTGTGGGGCGCCGCCGCAGGGTTCTTCGTCCCTCCCGAGCTTCCAGGAGCTCAGGGGGAGCCCACGACCGTGGGCGTGAGGCGATCCGGAGCCCGGGACCCAGATTCCGGTCCAGGTGGAGCAGGGATTGCTCGTCCTTGGGCACACGCCGGACACACGCCGCCATGACAACGGATGCAGGGAGCGTTCCCGCAGACTGACCGGCTTCGAAGCCGATAACCACGGAGAGCTTCGTCATGCCTCCCCATCATCAGAAGAGCCACCGACAGACGCGCAGACGAGTCTTGCGGAGCATCTCGGTGCCCGGTATGACGCTCCTGCCTCTCCTCCTCTTCGCCCCCGGCCTGCCCGCCCAGTCCGCCGAGACGGCGCCTTTTCACCTGGACGCCTCGGTTTCCGTGGACTGGGTTCCGCTGTACGAGGGAGACGCAACGGTGGGAGGCTATTCCACGTGGGGCGTGACCGGCTCCCTGGGCATCCGCTCCTCCTTTCCTCTCGGCGGGGAGCTCTTCCTGGCCTTCACGCCAAAGGACGACGATCCCTACGCCAGGTCCCCCCGCATCCTCATTCCCGGTGGATGGCTCACGTTCAGCTTCCTGAAGGCCCCCGCCCGGGGCGTCGATCTCTTCGTCGCCGCCGGGGCTGCGTACGTGGACATCGCCGGGTGGCCGGATTCCTCGGACTGCCTTCCCCCGGAGTGCTTCGCCGAGGGAGGGCCGAGCTTTCAGAACGGTGGAGAGTTCAGCTTCATCTGGGGGGGCGGGCTGGCCTACCACTTCCCCGGCGGTCTCCTCCTGCGCCTGGATCTCCTCAAACCCTCGAAGAACGACGTCTACGGCGATCCGTCCCTGCGGATCGGGGGAGGCGTGGGATTCCGGATCTGGTAGGGGCGCCCTCAAGACTTGCCGAACTTCACCGAGGTGGAGACCCATCCGGCTCTGAGCCTAGGGGAGCCGGGTGCCGGCAGACCCGTGGGCGCTGAGGTGGGACGTCCCTACCGGCTCCGTGTCCCGTTGGAGTAAGTGACCTCCTCCCTTTCCTCCCTTTCCTCCAGGCACCGGTTGCAGCAAGATACCCAGGCACCGGACATGACGCCTGGTCGTCGCCGTAGAGAGAGAGCGCATAAGCGCGCAGGAGCTGGTTTGACGAATGACTCGGAACCCGAGGGGATACTTCACCAGGAGAAAGCAAGCGTGGGAATCGCCGAAAAGCCGGAAGGAGGCACGATGAGCGTTGGACGCTTCCTGGCCAGCCTCCTGGGGCTGGGTGCCCTGGGATTTTTTCTGTTCGCATGCGAAGACGTGGAGACGGACAGGGAAGCCGAGGCGGTGTCGGTCCAGACTGTCGGGGACACCACCGTGGTCACCACCCGGCGGCCGGCGACCCTGGACACCGCCCGCATGACCCGCACGGCCCGCATCGGACGCGGGGATGCCCCGGGGGACTTCCTCCTCATGGGCGTGCCGGCGTTCACCGTCGGATGGCGTGGGGAGGTCTACGTGGCCGGCGAGGGAATCCGGGTGTTCTCCTCGGATGGCTCGGATGTCCGGCGGATCGCTTCTTCCGGCCAGGGGTCGGGAGAGGTGGAGAATGTCACGGGCATGGAGGTGGATGGGCTCGGCCGACTCCTGGCCCTGGACCTGGAGAACCAGCGGGTGGCCGCCTTCGACACCAGCGGTGCCTTCCTGGGTCACTGGCCCCTCCCTCACGATCGCCTTCTCTATGGCCGGCAGGCGGTGGTCCCCGTCCCGGGACATGAGACCCTGGTAGGAATGCACCCGCCCGTGCAACCGGGGGGGAGCGGCTTCCCCCGACCCATCTTCCTCCGGCTGGACAGCGCCGGAGCGATCCAGGACACCCTCTTCGCTCCGGCTCGGTTCCGGAGGGGCTGCACGCCCGATGACCCGCATTTCCAGGGGGGGCTCTGGCGGGACTTCCGGGAGCCCATGTTCCCGAAGCTGAAATGGACGGCGGGACGCACGGGAGAGATCGTGTACGGATGCCCCTCGGAGTACGTCGTGGACCGCCTGCAGTCCGACGGCAGTCTCCTACGGATCGTCCATCAGCGGGATCCCATGGTGGAACCGCCGGAGGTCCGGAGTTCCTTCGTGGAGGTATACGAGATCTTCAACTCCCGGGGCGGCAACGACTGGTCCTGGCGGGGGCCGGAGCCCCCGGAACGGAAGCCCTACTACCATCGCCTGATCGTGGGTCGGCACGGACGGCTCTGGGTGTGGCCCGGCCACCTGCGCCAACCGGTCCCCAACCCCATGCCGCCCTTCTCCGACGTATGGGTCGATCCCAGGACGGGGACCTTCGACGTCTTCGATCCGGAAGGCCGCTTCCTGGGCCCCGTCCAGCTTCCCAAAGGAATCACCTACCAGTGGCATCCCGGGACCCAGGCTCCGTTCTTCGCCGGGGACACGGTCTGGATGGTCCGTCAGGACAGCCTTAACGTGCACTACATCGACCGAATGGAGATCCAGTGGTGAGAACCCGGACGAAGAGGAAACCGACTGACGGTCGGGATTCTCCGGCCTGGCTCTTGTGAGAGCTCGGAGGTCCTCGTGAAGAGGTTCGTTCTCTGGTCCCTGGCCGCCGGCGTGCCCTTCGGCCTGGTCATGGGATTGTTCTTCTTCCTGGTGACGGAGACCGCCGGAGCAGCTCTCCTGGCCGGCGCCCTGGCCGGGACTCTCTTCGGCGCGGGCCTGGGAGGGGCCGTTGTGGTCCTCACGGCCTCCGGCCAGGAGCGCTTCGTGGTGGAGGAGCGGAGCCGCTGGATCGAGAGAGATGTTTGAGCAGACTCTGATCCGGGAAGCCACGGCCCGGGACCTGGAGCGGGTCGTGGAGATCTGGGTCGGCTTCCTGGACTTCCACGCCCGCCTCGATCCCCGCTTCGTGCGAAAGACCGGATCGGAGCGGGAGTTCGCCCAGCACCTGGAGCGCCGCCTGAAGGACGAGGACTGCCTCCTCCTGGTGGGCGAGGTGGAGGAAGGGGTCGTGGGGTATCTGAACGGAGAGATGGGGAGCTACCCGCCATGCTTCGCCCAGAGGATCCACGGGGTCATCCAGGATCTGGCCGTGGCCCCTCCCTGGCAGCGGCGAGGGATCGGGACCGCATTGCTCCAGGCGGCCATGGCCTGGTTCCAGCGGAAGGGCGTCACGGCGGTGGAGGCCGGGGTGCTGGCGAAGAACCCCCTGGCCACGAGCTTCTGGAAGCGAGTCGGGTTCGAGCCCTACATGCAGACGTTCCGGGGCTTCACGGGCCTCCGGGAATGAAGGTATAGTCCGAGGCGCCAGCAAAGACGTTTCAGCTGAAACGTCCTGGCGTTCACAGCTGAGTCGCCCCGGCATTCACAGCTGAGTCGCCC